>MDVS01000134.1 GCA_001940645.1 Candidatus Heimdallarchaeota archaeon LC_3 | reverse complement strand
AAACATTTATTAGATCCCAATGTAAATAATAGCAATAATTTTGACAGTTTCCTCTTCATAATTTTATTAGAAATATTATTTTTACTAATCAATGCGTGTGATTTAAGGAGTACGAGTTCCAATTTTCAGTACTTCTTAAAAGGTTTTTTTCTAATCAATTTAGAAGTATTATATCAAAAAATTAGGTCTACTTATAAAAAAATGCTTAACTTTACTAGAACAAGCAGTTCTCTACTAAAAACTTTCTTTTCATTTTCCTTTAAACGATACATTCCTAAAAATAGGTTTGTTGTTTTTTTCAGTGGCATCCTTATTATCTCCATTATCTCTGGAATTTTTCTTTCTTTTGGTGCTGGTATTACTCAACAAGATTATTTTTTTGGTGATTCTACTGATTCTTTAGCCATTATTCAACCTGGTGTTAAGACTCCTATCGTTTCCTATGTTCCTTCTTCTATTGTTAACGCAATCCAATCTTTTGATGGTATTAGCAGTATAAGTCCTGAAACCATGGCTTTAGTGATGGTCGATAACATTCCTATGACACTCCACGGCATTACTGAAGATTTTTTAAATTTTTTTGATTATCAAACAATTTCTGGATCAGGTCTGGAATCATTATTTTCATCTAATGAAGTCGGAATCTATGCGGGTAAAAATATTGCTTCTTCAAACAATTTAGTGGTTGGTGAGAAATATTTCCTCTACTCTACGGTTACTGAGAGTTATTCCTCCTTTAAATTACTTGGTATTGTCCAGTTTGACTCCTATTTGGATGATGAATTATTCTCCAGTATTTCCTCTTTATCATTTTTCCGTGTTGATAATCGTCAAAATGATTATTCTTTGATCCGTATCCAATTTGATGAAGAGAAAATTGCTAAACAAACCATTGAGAAGTATGTTTTCAGTGAGTATAATGTAGAGATTGCTCCATTCTTGAAAAATGCTCCTGATTTTCCTCTTGAAGGTTTAACTGTTTATGCTTACTCTTACGACGATTATTTAGTCGGTCAATCTGCTACTGATGTTAATGGTGTTGCTCATTTTAATCTTCATATTGGTGATTATCGTTTTTATACTCAATATAATAGTGGTATTGGCGAAAAAAATGTCTCAGTTACTTCTAATATGACTTCTAAAATCAAAATCGATTATTCCACTTATAATTTGGATCTTGAAGCATTTCATGAAGGGTCTATAATTGATAATGCTTCATTTCAATTGATTTCTTATTCTGGTGAAGTAATTGCTTCCAACTCTTCTCAATATTTTAATTTAAACAACTTACCTTCTGGTACTTACTATCTTTACGGCCAATACAAAGATAACTCCATTTTTCAAGCAATTAATTTAAACAAGGATCAGTCATTAAAAATTTCCTTTTCCTCTCCAATTAAGATCAATGTTCAGTCTCCACAAGGCGTAACTATTCATGATTTCAACTGTACTATATCTAATTTAGCTTTGACAGATAGTGAACAATTCATTCCTTGTAATAATACTCTTTATCTTCCCCGAGGTTACTATAATCTAAATGTCAGTAATATTGAACTGGGTTCTATCTCAAAAGAGTTCTTAGCTGAAACAAATTTTGAGACAACTTTCATAGATGTTGTTCTTGGTTTCACTCAATCAAATTTTACTTTTATCGATGAAAACAATCAATCTTATAGCGATTTTAGTGTTGAATACCAGACCCTATCGAATTCTACAAGTCAATATGTTAGTAAAACCGACTCTAATGGACAGATTCAGCTTAACACTGTTGTTAATAAAATTTTACAAATTAGGTTGTTCAATAATTCTTTTTCTTCTGAATTTTATTATACTCCACTATTTGATCAAGAAAAAACTGTTATTATTGCCAGTGAGAATACTATAAGAGTCAATATATTCAATGATGGCTTAGAAAATACTGAATGGCTTAACAATACAAATATAACCATATTGACTAATAATCAATCGATCCAATCACCTCCTAATGAACAGGGTTTTCTTGAAACAACCATTACAGGTGAACAGATTCTTAATATCACCGTTAAATCTAATAATCAGGCAAAAACTTTGTTGGTTAGTTCTTATGATAGCAAAGAAATCGATTTTCATCTTGGTAATATTACTCTTGATCTTCACACGGTGACTTTTTCCAATCATCCGCTTTCTGATATTGAGGTTTCAGTTATAGGATCAGAACCTCCAATAATGTTGACTACTGAGCCGTGTGGTTGTTTGAAAATCGGTTTATCAACTTCAGATCACTATTCTGATTTTTTCCAGCAATATCCAATTCAAATTTATGATGAGAATCAAATTTATCAAACTCCACTCTATAATGTTGCTGGTGCTTCTCAATTTGGAGGAAATACCGAAGATTTCTTCAATTTTTTCTATGAAATTTCATTATCTTTGGAGAATTGGGAAAAGTCCTTTTTTGTTCCTAAGACCTATTTGTCCAATAGTTATGATCTCAAATTGTTTATTCCTCAGTATATTGAATCTGATATCCTTATTACTGATTATTTTGGCCAATCTATTAGCGATGCTATTATTTTTTTTCAAAATGATGATCAGATTGATTTTTCTAGAACTTTTCGAACAACTGATAACAATGGTTTAGCTTCTATTACTACTTATTATCCTGATACTTACAATGTTAGTATAATTGTTAATGGATACGAATTTTCTACTAATATTAGACTTCTTGATTCTGAAACAACTGAAATTTCTTTACCAATCCTTAAAGATAATTTACAAGGGAAAGTTTCTAACTGGAATCTCAGAGTTTTTTCTGGTGTTCAAGCAAAAGACCAGTTTCTTGGACAATCTGTGGGTTTTCTTTTCCAGATTTCCTTAATTTTAATTACTATTGTCGCCGTTATTCTTAGTTTTCTGATCAAATCCAGTATCGATTATCTTATCACTGAATCAGAAAAAGAGATTTTTATAATGAACATGCTTGGAGCTACTAGAAGACAAATCATTATTAATTTATTAATCAAATTTTCGCAGTATTCATTATTAGGATCTATTTTAGGAATTATAATTGGTAGTTTTGTTATTCAACAGTATGCTAATTTTAATACAATTAATATTATTGGATTAACTATTGAACCGATATTTTCATTAGAAGGCACCATTTTTGGATTGTTAATAATTAATGTTGTAATTATGATTCTCTTACTCATTAAATTACTGAAAATTGATATCAAAAATAAATCAGTAGCTATATTGAGATGACTTATTGCCTTTAAACAAAAAAAATTTTATTCTTCTACCTTAATCTAAAGATTATTTGTTAGAACTTTTTTAAATAATCAGTAAATCGCCATCCTTTAATATCTTGAAGTTCTTGATAGATAGGATCATTTCCAAGAATATCCTTCCCATCCATTCTTGCTGCTCCTATTATCAATCCATCAAAAAGTGAAATACTGGGATCAGATTCAAGAGTTTTTATACCTTCAATTAGTTCTTTTAACCCCATTTTTTTCTCTTTAATACTATACAAAGTATTTAATTCTAATAATGCTTCAAGAAAGCCTAAAATTTGTGCAAATGTTTTTTGTTGACTCATCATCACTAAAATAACTTCTAATAGAGCAATTCCAGGTATTTCTAGACTTTGTGATTTTTTTTCTACAATTCCTCTGCATTGTCGATAATTTTTGTCCTCTTGTCTTAATCCAAATAAGAATTCTGTATCCACAATAACCATATTCGTATCACAGACTATTCTATTTGTTTCATAAGCATTTTTTCCGCTTTTTTTCTTTCTTCTTTTGAAAATGTAATATTCTTTCCAAACTGGGATAGTTTCTTAAAAGGATCCGCGGAAATTCTCTGAATAATAATTTTATCATTGTCTAATGAAATTTCAACTGGTTCGTTTTCTTTTAAGTTTATTTTTTCTCTTATACGTTTAGGTATTATTAGCACAAACCGTTTTCGAATAAATGAACGTTCTTTATATGTAGTTTTACCATTTTCTTTATTTACTACCAAATTTATTACCAATCCGATTTATTAATTGACAGTCAGTTTTATAAAGATTCTGATTTTTAAAGTTATCAAATTTGTAATATTAAAATCTTACATTTGTTGATCATCATTTTCGAAAGAATATGGATTGATTCAAGTTGTGTCCAATTTTGATAAATAAGAATGAATCGGTTGTTTAGCTGTCCCTATGAACGTTATTAAGAAAAAGAATAAGAAATCAAGGAAAAAGTAAAATAGATAGGTAAAATTGAATTATAATTATTAACCAATTAAATTCAATTAAATTTTTCTCTCATTTTTTTCGTATAAACTACCGTTAAGCATCCTATGCCTACCAATATTGAACCTAATCCATTTGTTGTTACAACTAAAGTCTCTGTTAACTTTGTATTAAAAACGAATTCAGTTTTTATGTCATCTATAATCGTTGGATCTATTGATTTTCCTTCTTGATTATACACCATAATAAAATTATCAAGAAAAATATCTATGATTCCAGCGTTCTCCGTTCTGTTTATTCGATATTCTAATCCCAGTTCTATTTCAACTGAACCTGAGTTTTTAAACACTTTTTCTATATCCGATTCCCTATTGATTATATTGTAGTTATTCATCCAATTTCCATGAATATAAGGAAGATTGACCATTGTTTTTATTAACGGTTCACATTCAATAGACAAAATATCGGTATCCTGATCCGGACAGACAATATTTTTCCAATAATTGATATTATTAATCTCTGAATAGAAGAACAAGACCTCATCTGGTATCTGATTTTGTGATAAAGCTCTTTTAGTATTAAGAATTTCGTATTTCGTATAAATTTCTTCGTAGAATACTTCATCATCTTGGGGAGTTAATAATAGCTGATCGTAAGCTAGTATGAATTCATCTGGTTGAGATTGAGCATCCCACTCAAAGTTATATTGAAATAAAACTCTGTACCAATCATTAGCTCGCAGCACCTGAATCTTTTCTGTATCAATGTCAATGTCATTCATATCAACTTCTTGTGTGCCGTTGTCTAGTAGTCGAATCCAGACAATATTTTCAGTTGCATTCCAAGGATCTTTCAGGACTTCTAGTTGAATAAATAGATCTTGTTCTTCCATCTCTTCCTTGGTTATTGACTCCCAAGGTGTTTGAGATATTAATGTGGTGAAATTTGCTCTATCAAATCCTAAAAAGAAGATACTTTTTTGGATATAAATTTTCCAATCACTTGATTGATTAAATTCATTTATAGTTTTCGCTGATTCTTTCTCAAATGATCCTGACTCTAACCCAATAATTATTCCATTATGGAATGGTATCGTATCTCCTAAAATGTTTACTGTATTAATTGAGAAGATGAAAACAAGCAATAAAATTAAAACTATTTTCCTCATTATTTTACCCTATCCATATTCATTAAGGCCAAAAAATGTCATTTTTTCTAAAATAACATTAAATTTCCCTAATCCTCGTTTATAATTTAGTTATCAACTTCTATCTACAGTGACTTGCTCTTACTTAATAGTTTTCCTAGGGTAAGACCACAAAAAATGATCATACAAATTTTTCATTTACCGAAAAAAAAGTATTCATCACAATTTAACTTTTCTTAATTCTTCCCTTCCCAAAAGATAGACAATTAAAATGCATAAAGCACTGATTATTCCAATAGACCCGTTGAATAGTATTCCTGCACTGAAATGAACATTTTCTATCAAATATCCTGCGACTACTAAGAAAGGAAAACTAACAATTGAAACTATCGTTGGGACTAAAGAATAAATTGAATTACGGATTTCATTTGGTATAAATTCAATTAGCAATCTTTGAAACATTATTTGCCCAATTTGAAATAACGCAGTAATTAAGGTAAAGACTAGCCATACTGCCAGTAATCCATCAAAATTTAAAGTATTCGTCATGGGAATTACAAATGTGATAATAGTAAATAACCCAAAAAAGAAGAGTGGTTGTAGTAAAAATAACACGGGTAGCCAAATCAAATTTTTAACTTTTTTGCTTAATGAAGATGCTAATAAACCCATAGGTATTCCAGTGAAAAATATTACTGTTCTGAATGTCCCAGCTAAATCATCAGATCCTGTATATCCAAAATACATGATAAACAGTAATAAACTCGACCAAACTGTCCACATTACTTGTACAAACACCAAAGTTAGGATGAAGAAAAAGATTTTCTTAGAACTAATAAAAAATTTTACTCCTTCCTTGATTTTGGTAAAAAACATGTCAAGAAAACTAGTTTCAGACTCCTCAATTCTCATTTTCACATAATCATTCATGGTAAACAGAACAACAATTGCAAATATGAGCCCTAAAATACCTTGAATGAGAAAAGATAATTGTCTTGAATAATAAAATGCTATATACCCTCCTATTAAAAATCCAAATGCAGAGAATGTCCTACTAAAGGTTTGAACTCTTGTAAAAATATAACTGTACTGTATTCTTTGATTATCTTGTTCTAATATTAGCTCTTTATAGTTATTATCATACCAAGTTTCAAAGGTACCTGAAAACAACGCTCTCTGTACTCCCAGAAAAATCATGAACAGGATTAGGGTCTCAAAAGAGTTATCAAAATAAATATAGACATAAGCTAACGATCCGAAGACCCAACTTGCAAATAGAACATATTTTTGTCCAATTGTGTCACTTAAAACACCCATTGGAAAATCTAGTAAACCTTGAGCTAGTAATGAAACAGAAATAAGGAAACCAGCGGTAGCTAATCCTACCGAATCACCTAGAAAAAGGATCAAGAACGTAGAACTAAACAAAAAGAGAAAATTTTGAATACTAAAGAGAACAATATATCTACGTGTTAATTTTTGGATATTTTGATTTAAGACATTTGCTCCAGAATATGCCATTAATGAATATTTTACCAATTATTACCACAAAATAATTTGAAAAAGGAGAAGATATATCAAAATAAGTTTTATACGCAATAGAAGTTCCAATATAAATAGCATTTCTAAATATATAATTAATTTTCCAATTTTTTATTTCATTTTGATCTTTTTCTTTTGTTTTTGTAATTAATTAATGTAGGTAGACTGATCACAATCAAAATTTCTATTATTCGTAAAAATTTAGCAGTTTTAGTTCTTGGATCTTTTAGAAAATTAGGGATTGCCAAGATCAATTATTCTTAGATTCTGAACATAATTAAGAAAGTTATTCTATTATTTTTAGTTTGATTATTCTTCACGAATATCAAAGAAAAAAAGTGAGTTAAGAAAGATTTCAAATACTTAAGAGCAGTAGCTCTGCATTTTGAGGAGAAACTTGAGGTAAAAGCAAGTGCCTAAACTCCCTGTTATTAGTGGAGATAAGTTGATTAAAGTTTTGATTGGATTATGTTATGAGGTTATTAAGCAAAAAGGGAGTGATGTTAGATTAAAAAAGGAGACTATTAGATTAAAAAAAATAAGCTGAGATTCATATTTACAGTTCCAACTTAGATAATAAACTATCCCAATTTAGGTATTTTATTTCTTCTTTTCCACGAAATTTGTTATATAAATCAATTATTTCACTAAGAGGTTTATCTTCTGTAATCAAAGTGGCATTGATCCCCACACTTGTTCCTGCTATTCCGCAATCCACGTAATCTTTGTGTCCTAACCTTAGTAATTCCTCAGCAATATTTCTCGATTTTTCTTCTGCATACCACTCTTTTATTAGGAGTTGTTTATCAGAAATGACGTTTTTAATCCCTTGTTTAAATCGAAGATCGATGTTCTTCTTTTTCGTTTCATTAATTTCTTTTCTCTTTAATGATAACAATTTCCATCGAATTTCAAGAATTGTTAAGTCACAAATGAATAATTCAATTGATTGTTTTTTGTCCCAAAGTTCTCGTAACTGGGCCTTATGATTCTTAATATTTGTATAGACCCCAAAAAAAGGTAAAAAATGAGTTGTATCAAGTATTATTTTCATAATCTTCCACCGATTGATTCTCCATTTTTACTCGAATCTTATCTAGACTTTCTTCTATTTCTTCAACAGTTTCTTCTGCTAACGGTGGTAAATCCAGCATATCAATTAAAGACGGGCCTTTTTCTATAATTAAATTATCGTTTTCAACTCTCATTATGATTTCATCTCCTTCGTTAATCCCTAATGCTTCACGTAATTCTTTAGTCGTATAAATTTCTCCTCTTTTTCCAATTTTGGACTTGATTTTTATCGTTGTTCATCATCTAGTATTTATTTTTAAAAAAAAATTATGATTTCTGAATAACTATCAGTCAGATAAACGATCTGATAAACTTTAGGATTGTGCTATAATAGGTTCTTTTCTTTTTAGATCAGATATCCTTTGATTCTCTATAGAGACTAAAAATCTAATTCTTCAAAACTGAAATGAGTGTAACAATTGATACTACTCCACATATTTATAGTTTTACGCCTATATTGACTGAACTAACTTTTGCTAAAATATTTTCCATCCTTTTTTGTCTACATTCTTCCCTGAATTATTTAAATAAATTTACAGAATGATGTTTCTAATATGGCAATATCTGAATATGATTTATTGAAGTTAAAAAAGCTAATTATCCCAGTTCTAAGGAAAAATGATGTAGACAAAGCGAGTTTTTTTGGTTCTATTTTTTAGATGAATAATCCTTGAGCAGTGATCCCTATCTCCCTAAAATGAACAGCAGCAAAGACAAAGTTAATATAATATCTATATTTTAATGGGTTTCTTCTTATATTGATAGTAAAATAAATTCATCATTTTTTGTGATGAAAATATTTATAAACTTTAACGTCATTTAACAATTACAAGAATAATGATTAACTAGTTTTTACATAGAATTGGACTATAAATTGGAAAATATCGATTTCACAAAAGAATTTAAGCCCTCTAAACATTTTCGTAACACTTGGATGAGGAAATGGAATTGTGATCTCTCTGACATTAGAATCGGATGTTTGGAAGCTAATAAAATCCAAAAAATAGGTAAAAGTGGAAAATATGAAATATTTTTTCGTATTAAAAACAAAAAAGTAAAAATAATCATTAGTTGTAAATATGTTGATGAAATTTTTATTATCAGTGGAGCAGAAGGTCATTAATATGAATAAAATAAATGAAAATAAAAAAAATTGTCCAGTTTGTGAAATAGGAACATTAATTAGGTCTGATAAGATAATATCAGAAATAAATGGGTATGTTTTCATCGAAAAAGGTGAAGTATGCACTCATTGCGGTGAAGAATTTATTTCGGAGGCAGATACTCAAAAAACTATTGAAATTGCTAGGAAATTAGGAATTTGGCCAGAACCCTTAAAATTATATAGAAAATTATCTAAAAGTGGCAATTCTCTTACACTTCGAATTCCTTCAGATATAGAGCGCCAATTGAATCTAAAACCCGATAATGAGGTGACAATTACAAAAATAGGCAACAAAATTATTATAGAACCAATAACTGAGTAATTTTTAACAGAAATTTGAGGTAATCCTACCCAATCAAATTCAAAGGTTAAATAAAAAGCAAAAAATCCCAAATAACAATAGATTAACACTTATTAGAACTTTTTTAAATAATCAGTAAATCGCCATCCTTTAATATCTTGAAGTTCTTGATAGACCGGATTATTTCCTAGAATATCCTTCCCATCCTTTCTTGCTGCTCCTATTATCAATCCATCAAAAAATGAAATACTGGGATCAGATTCAAGAGTTTTTACACCTTCAATTAGTTCTTCTAAGCCCATTTTTTTCTCTTTAATACTATACAAAGTGTTTAATTCTAATAAAGCTTCAAGAAAGCCCAAAATTTGTGTAAATGTTTTTTGTTGGCTCATCATCACTAAAATAACTTCTAATAGAGCAATTCCAGGTATTTCTAGACTTTGTGATTTTTTTTCTACAATTCCTCTGCATTGTCGATAATTTTTGTCCTCTTGTCTTAATCCAAATAAGAACTCTGTATTCACAATAACCATATTCGTATCACAGACTATTCTATTTGTTTCAAGAGTAATTTTTCGGCTTTTTTTCTTTCTTCTTTTGAAAATGTAATATTCTTTCCAAACTG
>MDVS01000133.1 GCA_001940645.1 Candidatus Heimdallarchaeota archaeon LC_3 | reverse complement strand
GCTGCCAAGCTTGCTTTGACCTATCTCCCTAAGGGATATAACAACATATTTGCTCCCGACTCTATTATTTCCATCGGTGGTGGATTAAAAGGTGCTCAACTTCCCCCTAATCATAAGGAAGCCATCTGTCAGTTCTTTGGTGTGAGACTGGAAAATCTTCTTGATGGTTATGGTATGACTGAGAAAAATCCTATGCCTGTCAATCACAAAGGTAAATGGATTTTATCTCCTTGGGAAATACCTATTCTTCTAGATGAAGATACAGGAGAATTTATCGAAATGGATCCCACAAGTGATAAGAAATATACTGGTCAATACGCTTTCTTTGATACTACTGCTCTAAGTTATTGGGGTGGCATTATCACTGGTGATCGTGTGACCATTGATTGGAGTAATTGGGAAGGTAAAGAATATGCTGGCCCAACTATCTCTGTTGAAGGTCGTATCACTGATCTTGAAGGTATTGATGCAGACAAATTATCGTGTTCTGCTACATTTGAGGATTACTTTGAAGAAGAAAGTGGATTAGAAGAGTACTAATTTGGAAAAAAAAATCTTTCTTTATCGTGATTGAATTGAATTTGTCTCTCACCGATTCTTTTCCTTTCCACTCAATTCAATCACGCTATAATAAATTTTCTGAGACTTATTTGGTTAAATTAGATAATATTTTATCAATTGAATTAAATCCCTTTCTCACAACTTCTCTTTATACTTATCATATTCATAATGATATTGATGAGACAATCATTACACTAAAATCCTTAGATTCATCTTGGGATAGTCCAGAGGATGATTATTCGTATAAATCATGGATTACAAGATTATATTTAGATGTTGAACAAGAAAAAGTTACTCCAATCTGGGAAGATACTCCTGGACGAATCATGAAAATCATGGATTTTTCAAGATTTGATAAAGTCTTAAAATTATTTGTTCCTTTCCGTCATTTGATTTTAATAGGATCTTTAGTTTTTCTTATCGGTTTCTGGACTAGTTCTGGGCAATCAATAATCACTGTGTTATTGACCAATAGGAGTGTTCTATATACTGATATAATATTGATCCTCCCAATATTCTATTTTTCAAGGTTTTTCTTTACCCCCATTCATGAATTTGGTCATAATTTCTGGTATTATATGTATAGGAAGCAATCTGGAATATTTTTTATTAACATTCGTGGACTGATTCGTTTTCAAGGAATCACTGATCTTCCTGACTTACTATTTTTACCCAAATTATATCAGCGAATGGTAGTATCTCTTGGAGGATTATGGGCAGAATTAATTTCTTTGACCATGATTTTAGTTATGTTCCCAGACATTCAACTATCATTTTTTGTTCTTGTAATTAGTTTAAGAGTGTTTTTTAGTCTTATCTGGAATATGAACTTATTATCTACTGGTTCTGATGGACACAGACTAATAACTGATATAATAGGATTTCCCACATTGGGAGAAGCATTAAATGAATATCTTGCTAGAAAATTAGCTAATATTCCCTTGAAAGATACACTTTACAACCGACGGGTATTAATAACTGTAAGATTATTTATGATTTTTTCTTTCATGTTTGTTGGTGTATTAATTATCCTTCAAATTAATTACTTTGGTAAGCTATTCTTTTCATTACTTTCTACATCTTTGAATATAGTTGCTAATAATATTTTTATAATAATAATGTTATTAATATCTTATTTATATTTTCTTGATTTTGTAGTATTTGCTTATAGGAGGATTCGTTTTTTTTCTCAATTTTTTTCAATTAGAAGAAGAAAGAAATCATATTTAGAGATTACTTGACGACTTCATTTTTCATATAGCTTCATTTCATATTTATACTCGAACATCAAAATTTGATGACTGTTATTTTTATTGAATTAATAAATATCGCAATAAACATATTCGCATTTAATGTTATTTTAAGATTTAGACCTAACATATTTAATGGGATCTATTAAAGTTTTTTATTCATTTTATTCATTTTGCTCATTCAATGCTTCGTGAGATATTGGATCTATTTGGTTTATTTCCAGAAACAAGTGGTGGAGGATATGAACAAGAATTTGTGGAAAAACTAATTCAGGACATAATTGATTTGAGGAATGAGTTTCGAAAAGAAAAACAATGGAAAATTTCTGATCAGATTCGCGATTTGATGAAAGAAAATGGTATTGAACTAAAAGATATTCAAGAAGGTTCTCGTTGGAGAAAAATTGATAATTAATTTCTCCTTATTCTAAAAGATGATTTAATAATGAATACCGAAATTAAAATTCATATTATCATTTAAAAAAAACATTAATGAAATTGCATTAAAAGTAACAAATAGACTTTAAATTTATATTCTAAAAGGATTATTTGGTAAAGGTCGATTTCAATGAGAATCACTGCAGTAGCTGACGAACAAACATGTACATGGTTGAAAATGAGTGGTATTGGACAGGTTTATCCCATAAATGACCCTTTAGAAGCTGGAGATGTTCTAAAAAAATTAGCAAAAGATATAGACCGTGCAATTGTTTTAATAACACCAGAGATAGCTAAAGCGAATTCAAGAATAGTACAAGCAAATCTTGCTAAAAAAGATGTTTTTCCTATCATGCTAGAATTACCAATTGGTGAAACAAGTTCTGGTTTACAGGATCTCATTTCATCAGCACTTGGTATAGAATTTGAACTCTAAATGTGTTTATTTTATATTAATTTCTTTATTTTGCGGGGGTATCCGAACCAGGTCAAAGGAGCAGGATTTAGGTTCCTGTCGTGTAGGCGTACTAAATCATACGATATGATTTTTTAACAGTTTATTGCAGCCTTTTGACTTAGAAAAAAGCATAAGACAACGACAAGATTAAATTAAAAAAAGAGTCTTAATTGTCATTTGGAGATAAAACTACATAATAGTTATCGTCTGATTCATAGATTAGAATTAATCCTCCACCCATATCATATTTATAGAAAATAGGAGTATTATAGTAGTCTGTAAGCCATTTAGCAAATGATCCCTGATATTTTTCTTGATTAATTGAGTCACTCCATGATATTTCATTTGGATAAAAGACTGTAAAAAATTTCATCCTTATCAAAAAAGATAGCTTGAAGCTTACCTTCCAGGTGAAAACCCTAAATAATTGGTTAAATTAGGTAAGAGAAGGAAAGTTGAATTCCCAACGCGATTGGTAACTTTTTCAGCTTTTTACTTTCTTCAGTGATGGACATTTATCAAAAGTTTTACTATTTGATTTATTAAATTTATGGATATTGAACGCATTAAAGATTTCGTTACATGAAATTATTTCTTTGATTAATTCGATGAATTTAGGATATTCTTGTTCAAAAAAGGCGAAAAATAAATAAAAAAAGGTTGAAAAACAAAGAAAATGAACTATTTAAATTGCACTTAACATAAAATGATTAATCGCTTTTTTTAATATAACGACCTACGACACTTTTACAAATGTAAAAGCTTTGAGCTTATTCTCAAATTTCATCCTGTTATTGAAAATCGAGAATCTGATCCGATTGGAGATTACCAATAATGCCTATTTTAGTACCTGTTATTTAAAGTTGGGCCATTGACAAGAGTGCTTTTTATATTAAAAAACATTTCAGAATTGTTTTATTAGGTGAACGACTTGATTTGGATTTTGATTCAGGAAATTTGTAGATAATTTGCTTAAAACAATTTTGTAAAGGATATTAGAATGTTTAATAATCCATATGGTGAAAAGAATTACAGGGAATTTCTCAGTTGTTTCATGGAACTATTTATTCTTATCAACCTTCTTGACTATTTGAAACTATTTTATTATTAGGGAATGATTTAGCAATTGGAGGTCAAAATAAAAAAGATCTTTCAAGATGAATTATTTTTATTTACCAAATTCATCAAAATTCTATTTCTATTCGTCAATCTAATATTAATAAAGGATCAAGACCTGAGAAACGATTCTATACCCCTGCCACCGATCTTTATCCAGATTTAGAATTAGTCAACGATTATGGTATCAAACGTAAATATCACGATTCAACGGGAGAGAAATAACAATTAAATTCCGTGATTTTTTAGTTGGCTACTTTTTAAAAAGATTACAAATAGCCTGTTTATTCGAGGAGTTATTATATCCTTGCTATCTTATGTCAAGAAAGTTGATTATCTTGATATTTTTTAATTTTCAACATCTATGTTTCGAGAGTTGTTTTTAAGAAAGAAATTTGGGTTATTTTAAAGGTCATGTCCATATTAAATTTATAATTATTAATTAACGAAAGTATTTATAGATAATAATCCAATATTGAATTAATAATTTTATAAATATAAACATCGAATGAAATTAAATTACATAAGGTCATAGTAAAATGAGCGAAATTAGAAGGATTTACCAGTTATACCCGATTAAACACTATTTCTGATCCTTTCTCATTAAGAAATGGGTTTTTATTTAACGATTCTGAAAAAATACAAGATTATTCCTCAATCGATGAAAATTTTGATGAATTAATGAAAAATCTGTTAGAAATTTTGGAAGATTATTAATAGAAATTTTAAAGCTCCTTTCAAAAAAGGTCTAAATCTTACATCTCATCTCAATTTAAAAAGTAAATTAGCTCTGCAAATGAGGTGTAAGGTGCGTTTTTTCGTTTCTTAAAAGGAGGCCATTTTTATGTGATACTGAAGATCTGATAATTAACCTAAAAATATCTTAAAAAAAAAATTATGCGAAAATTATTTTTTTAACTCCCCTTAATTGAATTGTTCAATATAATAGGATGGAGGATAACCATTATTTTCCAATTTTATATTTCCCGTACTGGTAATTGTAACCAAAAATTCTAAATATTCGCGGACCTGACTAACATCTATATCAATATTTTCCGCAATTCTTACACTGTTTAATGGCTTTTCTTCAGTCAATTCAGATAATACATTATATATATCTTTTAAATAGAAGAATCTTTTAGGTCTGAGAGGTTTTTCATCGTTCTCATAAATTCTAATCCAACCTTTTGTAGTTTCAGAGATTTTTCCAAAAGAAGTGAGATAAGAAAGCATTGTTAAAACTTCATTGGTATCTGGGATGCAAGAAAGTGAGGATTTTTGTATATCATATATGTTTAATGATTCGTTTGATGATGCTAAGGATGTGACGATTGAAATCATTGATTTAAATGGATATCTTTGTAGTACTGACAAATCTTCACCAAATTTTTATTCTTTTTAGCTAGTAAATACTTTTTAGCTACTTTTTCTCTTTTTCTTTTTAGCTAGTAATATTTTCTTATATTTACTTTATTATCAACATGGTAATTGAAGAGTGACTTTCATTTTAACTTGATATTCAAAAAGTAGGCTTGCCAATTATTAATTCTACTAGTTTTTGGATTAATTATCCATAAAGAATAAAAAAAGATTAGCTGAAATCCTCTTAATATTAGATGAAAGTAAGGTGATTTAAAAGTGCTGTATCATATATTACATGAAACATTATCTCAAATTAAAAGCGAGCTTAAAATTAGTTTGATTATACTTGATAGAGGTTTTATTTCATCTAAAATAGTCCAAACACTCTATTTATTTAATTATTCTTTTATAATAGCATTCAGAAGAAGTAAAAAAATTACAAAAGCCTGTAGATTGCTGGAAAATCCCAAAACTATGAATAAAAGTCAATTCTTCATTCCAAGCTTGAATAAAACGATATACCGAAAAAATACTAACTGTTGGGTAATAAAAGATTTTGAGTATGGAAATCCTTCAGTCAAGGTGAATCTAGTTATTTGGAAACTTAAAAGGAAAAAAGGTAAATCAAAAGGAGATTCCAATCTAAATTATGAATATTATTTGTATATAACCAGCCCAGATGTCTGTTCTAAAACAGTTTATGACTATTATGGAAAACGTTGGCGTATTGAAACAGCTTTCAGACAGATAAAGTCATTACAAGCCAAGACAAGAGTTATTGACCCATCACACAGAATATGGCTCTTTGCTGTTGCCTGCCTATTATACTCCTCGTGGATCTATCGTCACCTTCCTAAAGATCCAGAATCGATCATACCGGAAGAATTGATTACAAATGAGCTTGAATTAGTATATAAAAAATGGATCTATAATCATATCCCAATTCGTGAATTAATTGACCAGTATCTGAGGATTTTAGACAAAAATCGTCTATCTTTATTCTAAAAGGAGGGATTTATATGTAACATTAATCAACGTTTAGACTGAAATTACAATTTTAAAAAAATACTAATTTTTTTTAAGATTTTAAAGAATATAATCAGTATTTTTTAAACTTTTAAATAAAGATCTTTTTAATTATTGAATATTATTATTAAAAAAATATATAAATAAATACAATTTGATTTAAATGATCGAATTTAATTCTTCTAACAAAAAAATCTTTATTCTAAGCTTTACTATCTTAATAGTCTTTATTCTTTATTTGATATTTGCTTTTCTTATCCAGACTACCAATTTTGAGACAAACGGAGAATATGCTTATGGTGACTGGTTCGTTGTGTTATTAAATGTCATTTTATTTTCTTTGATTGGAATCGGCTTTTTTTTACCTTTGAAAAAAAGTGAATGGCGAACTTTAGGATTATATCAAGCCTTTATTGTAGCCTTATTTACAGAAATGTATGGATTTCCTCTTACCATTTTTTTATTGTCATCTTTCTTTGGATTTGATATGGGGTTCGGTCATGTCCAAGGTCATCTTCTTGCTGTACTTCTATCAGAGATGAATTTGGTCGATCTTGAGCTTGCTTGGTCATTTGTAATGATTTTAAGCTCGGTTTTAATTTTTGTTGGGATAATAATCATATATTGGGGTTGGAAACTTATTCATGCCTCACCTAATAAGTTGGTTACTATAGGAATTTATAGGAATGTCCGACATCCCCAATACTTTGGATTCATCCTAATTATAACGGGTTTTTTGATCCAATGGCCAACTTTTTTTTCCTTACTTACTGCGCCCTTGTTAATAGGATCTTATTATTTACTAGCAAAAAAAGAAGAAAAAGAAGCTATAAATATGTTTGGAGAGTTATATGAGAATTATATCTATTCGACCCCAATGATTATTCCTTTTCTGAAAAGAAGAGGAAAAAAGATGAATTTAAATTGAATTTTGAAAACCTTGGACGAGAAAAAAAATCTTACTCAATTAGAACGACTAATACTTGAAGCTATTGTAGAATTGTCTAAACCTGTTAAACAAAAGGATTTATCTAATTATATTGGAATAAGTATTCGGTCAACAAGACATGGTCTTTCAAACTTAATTAAATCTAATATAATCAGTTCAAGACCGGATTTATCCGATCTGAGAAGTTTCTATTATATGTTAAAGTCTGATATCAACATCAATAGAATTTTGAGTCCTTAAATGACAAATCTTATTGAATTTCTTCGAAATTTAACATTTTTCTAAATATAATTAAATAATCGCTAAAAAATTCCTTATTATTACTAGAGGTTACTGAAAAACTAAATTTTTACTTCTTCTTTAGCTAATTCGAGTCTTAATTAATGTTCTTTCATGGCATTTTCACACTTTTTCAGTGAACTCTACTATGTATAGGTAAATAAATAAATGTTAAATATGAATATTAATGCTCCTGAATCTACATTTATAAGAGGACTTTCCAATTGATAAATGTATTCAAGTTCTGAGGAATTTTAAATATGGCCACTGTTTCTGTATCAAAAAAATCAACAACAAGTCCGGAAGAATCAATTACTTATCTTCGTGAGAAAAAACCTCGTCCTTATAATCCTTGGTGGATCGTAACTAGTATATTAGTCGTAACAACAATCAGTATTGCATTGTATGTTCTACCTGATTGGTTATTTCTAGCTTATTGGACCCGTGATCTCGTAGTAGGAATATTACAATTTATGGGTTATCCAGCACACTATACTGGAGCTGCCGATGGATTTGCCACCTTTCCATGGTCTCCACAATGGGGAGCTTTTGGTGAGGCCTTTCCGAACACACCAGGTGTTAGTATTGACGGATCCGAATATCCAGCTTATTGGATTGTGAAAGCATGCACCGGATTTCAAGCAGGAGCAATATTAATAGCCCTAATAATTGTTACTCCCCTTAAAAGTAAGTCATTACCTGCTGATGTTGATCCTGCATTAGTTTCTTCCTACAGAAGATTTCAAGCTAATCATCAAACTTTGTACAATATGGGGAAAAAATTTACAGTTATTGGTATTTTCTGGTTTGTATTATTCGTAACAAATACAATCAGGATAGCATTCCACTTATGGCTGGTGTCTGGATTTGAACTGTTTGGTTTTACATTTGGGCCATATCCATTTGCAATTGCCCATGATGAATTAGCAAAACCAATTGGATTTTTTGGAACACTACTTTTTGCATGGGTTATTGAGAAAAGTGGAGTACCAATAATTGATACTTTTGCAGATTGGTTAGACGCATTCTTCTATGGAGTAAAAGGATCTTTATCCTGGGTTAAAAATATTTTGAGAATTTGAAAATCTCTGTGATCTGCAAAAGAAAAATCTAGTTTAAAGATAAAAATCATAATTATTAAGGATTTTTTTTCTTTTTTAAAAAACAATATCTTTAACTTTATTTTTTGATAATTGAGGAGTGATAAAATTTAGTTTATAAATTGAAAACATCTTAAAGGACCGATTTACTATTTAATTATCAAATCTGATGAAAGGATTGGTATGTTAAATAAAAAGATTAGTAAATTTTCAATTTTTGGTATGAATTGTGGTAATTGTGTAAGAAATATTAGAAATTCTCTTACTAAAATCAAAGGAATAGATAGAGTATCTATTAATTTCTTCAAAAAAGAAGCAGAGATAATATTTGACCCAAAATTTATACAAATTAGTACCATTACAGAAGTAATTAATTCTCTTGGTTATAAGGGACAGGAAATAGCCACTTTTGAATTAAATCAGTAAATATGGATAGAAGGTTGAATAATTTTATGAAGAACTTTAAAATTTTTTTGATAATGTAGATAAGGGCTTTAAAATTATTCTGTATAATTCCATTATTAGTACAAATGCTTTTAATTATTTAATGACACTAAAATAGCAACAATAAATTATAAAAGGATTGGAAAGAAAGTATTATCTAAATTAGGATTATTTGAAAAAAAACACATCAAAAAAGTTAATAACAATGCAAATATTCTACATAGTATAAATATGCGCGTTACACGACTCGATGTTTCAGCAACTTTTAAAATTAATGAAAAAAAGAAGTATGATTTTCTTCCTTAAAAAATTGCCTACCACTTGCATTTAGTTGTTTATAGAATAATTATAGACCAAAAAACATTTTCAGAATCGTTTAAAGATTTTTTAATTTTTAAATTTTTTTACATATTTTCTTTAATTTATAAAAACAGAAACCAAAAATATTGCATTTTTTAATCAGAATCTTTAAAGAACGAAATAATTCCTGTTATTTAGGATTTATCTACTAATATTAAATTTAATATAGAACAAATAATAGAGATGATTAAATGCACCATAATTTGATGAATGAATCTGATTCTAATTCCCCAAATTTGATATGTCAAGACTGTAACTATTCAATGGACATTCCAAAGCATTGCAACGCTCCAATGCAATTAGATGGAGACTTTTTGATATGTCATATGGGTCCTGAATGCGGGAAAAACCACATTCCACAGCACCATAAAAAGCCAATGGTTTTAGCATCAATTTGAGAGATTAAAACTCACAGTTTTATTGATGTTAGAAATAAACTAAATCACATATTAAGAAAAAAAATTATCAGATGGAGAATAAATTAAACATAAAAGAGGTAATAATATGGGCTGTGGTTCATCTAAAAGATCTAAGAAAAGAAGCCAGGAAATATATTCTGATCCTATTGACGATCCTTATTCAAACTCTTATCCTGTAGGTATTATTTCTGCACAGACTGAAAAAAGACAGTTAAGAGAAATGTCTTTGGGAGAAGATTTGTCAAAAACACAAAAACACTTTTGTTACATTTGTGGAAATAAAATCCTTATTTCAGACACTTTTTGTGCGAATTGTGGAGTGAAAGTATAATGATGCAAATCGACTAAAAGAACATGGTAATTAATTTTTTTATGTTTGCATTTTACTGTTTTTTAACTATCACCATAATCATTTATTCCTTGTCAATTGACATCCCAGTGTTGGAAACTGGAGTCCTTTTTCTTTTATTAATGAGTCCAGTATTTATTTATTACGTCTATTTAAATATTAAAACGACAAGAAAAGTCAATAACTTAATTAAAACGACAATGGAAAATAGAAACTTTACAAAATGGGATGAATAATTTATTTGGGGAATTTGTTTTATATATATTGAGAGAGATAAGGATAAATTCTTGAAACTACATTTTTAGAAATTGTTTAAATTATAATCAGTCTGAATCACGGATATTTTTTACCCATTTACAAAAAAAATGAATAGTTTCAAAACAAAAAAGAAAAATAATTAAAAATAAATGTTTTATTAGAAGGAGGATCCACAGCTAACACAAAACTTAGAATCATGTTCATTTTTAGTCCCACATACAGAACAAAATTTAAAATCATTTTGTTTGTGATGTGGGGATTCATAATTTGTTTCTCTATTTCGTCCGGACTGTAGGTCATAATTGTTATTACGATTCATTCCCGGGGAGGTCGTTTTACTATAAACTGTATTATTCCCTGAATTCATAATAAAGTAGAAAATTAATCCCATAAATCCTGAAATTAGAACAATAACTGCCCAAAGGGTTGAATTTACGTTATTTTTACTTATTGCATCATTGTAAATCCAAAACGCGAATAAAATGTTAAACAAGCCCATTCCACCCATGAAAACCATTAAGAACATGGGATTGAACAAAAAACTAAAATCCATCATTTGCATAAGTATCACCTAAGCTAATTTATTTTAATTAATTAATAATAAAAAGTTATAAATTTTGAAATATATTTCATGTAATGAATTTAAGGATCTAACTGTTTCATAGGGACGTTTAAGCCCTTATTTGTAAAATAAAAATCTAATAATATCTAGAACTTCCAAAAAGATACAAAATCTATCACTACATTAATAAATTAAGCAGATATTAAACTTTTGACAAAATTAGAAAAAAAACCATCTGAGTTGTCTTGACATAAAATTTTCCTGGTATAATTCGTTTATACATTATGAAACTATCACAATATATTCGTAATTTTAGGTAATTCAGATGGAAGAACTCAATTAGGTTTGTATTCTAAAATGTCTAAAATTTGTTTACGAAAAGATTGTTAACAATTTAATTTATTATTTTTTTCAATGGCACTTACCATTCAACTGAGATTTTCTTCTCTTTCTCTACAGATTTTACTTTTGAGAATATTTTTTTTTCTTGAAATTTCCGACTTGCTTTTGAATTTTAAAAAAAACTTGTTTATTTTTTATTTCCTCAAATGATTGAATTCCTACAAATCTAGGGACAGATTTCCTATATTCTTGATATTCATCACCAAATTGTTGCAATAACCATGGTTCCTCAGCTAAGGGGGCAATCATAAACCAAAACATAGCAAGAAGACCTGTTATTAATACCATTGTTGAGTTTATTATAATAATAAGACCTATAATCAAGGATATATAACTTATATATTGCGGATTACGTGTATATTGGTATGGACCACTGATAATAAGTTTAACTTTGAGGCCTAAACTTTGATTGATACTTAATGTTTTTATTGACCACAGACCAAAGAAAAATGCTAAAATTACCATCGAACCTCCCAATAAAAATCTAAGAGAATAATTAATCCAATTAGAATCCCAGACTATTATTCCTAAAATCGGAATTCCACCAACTGATATCGAACCAAGAAGGTTTACGAACCAAAATTGCCAGGTATTTTCCCCTGGAGGAGGCCAAATATGAATTTTTGGATAAATTAAAGTTAATATAAGTCCCATGAGATATAGTATCCCTGAAATCAAAACAATAAGAAAAACACTGTTTTTTATTAATACATTTTCTAGCAAAATTCAGTTACCTTTAAAATTTGATCGATTTTCATTAATTCACTACAGGACAAATTAGTCTTTGATAGTTTGTGTAGTTGTTATTGAACGGTTTTGCTTAATTATTAATAATATTAATCTGCTAAAAATTAGTTTTCTCTGCCAATAACTAATTTCTTTTTTTCTTTCAAGACGTTCAGAATCAATATTTTCTGTGGATATCGATTCTTTATACCCAACTTTTTCAACTGCATTCACAACTGATCGTAAACTGGTAATATCTGATCTAAACTCCACATGTGCTTTATCAGTCGTTAAATTAACGGTAACATTGTTCACTCCATCAAGTTTTTTGATCGAATTTTCGATTTTTTTCACACAACTTGCACATGTCATGCCTGAAATAACTAAATCTGCGATAACGACTGTTTCCTCTTTAATTTGTCCTGGATAACCGATTTGGTCAAGTTTCTTAATTATTGAGTCTATTTGTATTTGTTGTTCGTCGTATAGCACATTTGCTTCTTCTGTCATTAAATTCACGGATACTTTTTCTACTCCCTTCATTGCTGATAAGGATTTTTCAATAGTTCTCACACAACTCGCACAAGTCATGCCTGAAACTAAAAATTTTGTATTTCTTATTTGTTCCATAATAAACGCTCCTTAAAATACTGTGATTATGGTAGTTTCAAGTTTATTTTTGATGTTTTGCCTTTATAAAGTGCAAATTGAATTTGATTTAATTTAAAAAAATAAACAAATTTAACAAAAAATTTTCAAATCTAAGAACAAGAAGAAATTAGCTGATTTTTTTTATTGAAGAAAAGAATCGAATTCAATTATCATTAATCCGGGTTTTGATTATCGATTTAAATAGAAAGGTAAGATTCTATCTTAATTAGTGATTTATTAAAAAAATCTGGTCCTTTAATAAGTGTAACTAGCAAATGTTCCTAAATTAAAGAATTAACTCCAAAAATTCAGATTTTAAATTTATTAAATTTCTTGATTTTATTTTTAATAATTTAAATAAATTCTCCATTTTGAATATCATTTTTTAAGAAATTTATTATTAAGAAGTAAAATAATTCTAAACTTGATCTGCTATGTCAACAACGAATCCAGTTCCAGAAAATAAACAAATGACAAATAAAATTTCTTACAAATTTTTAATTTCGAGTCTGGTAATTACAATTATCCTATCAGTATTAATCTATTGGGCTCCCTATTTCGATTCTTTATATTTATTATTGGAACAAATTACTCGCGATGGAGTAGTGTTCTTATTAAATTTAACAGGAGTTTTTTCAGAATCTACTCCTCGAAATTTTCCTATTAGTCCAACTTGGACTCAATGGGGAGAAGCTTCATTAAACACTCCGGGAGTCTCTATTCCAAATTCTGAATATATAGATTATTGGATAGTAAAAGCATGTACAGGTATGCAAGCTGGAGCAATATTAATTTCACTTATTTTAGTTACCCCTATTCCCCAAAAAATCAAAAAATCCGGTACATTTATGGAATCAATCCTAGGACGTTCCCAGCTGTTATTTAAATTTAAAATTATAATAATATTCTTTTTAACATTGTTTATAGCTAATGTATTGAGGATCTGGTTTCATTTATATCTAGTAGGAGCATTAGAACTACCGTTTAGTTTTGCTCATGATGATCTAGCTAAACCAATAGGTTTTGTTGGTACTTTAGTATTTGTCTGGGTTATAGAAAAAGCGGGTGTTCCAATAATAGATACATTTGCTGATTGGATGGATATGTTTTTTCAAATCTTGGTTAGTTTAAAAAATAAACTTGTAATTAGAGCATAATTTCTCCCTTAATTCAAAGATAAATATTAATTTTCATCTTAATAGCTTTTCTATCCATTTCTTAGAATGTTAAAAAAATTTTTTTTTTCATTTTTTAATTCAAATAATACTTTATTTTTTCTAATGGAAAAAAAACTTACATTTATACTTTGATTCAAAATACATACGAAATTCAACTAATGTTGAAATAAAACTTAATTGCCCGTGTCCGGAAAGTAACAACTGTTTTATGGATTACCTATTATATTTAAATTAACACATTATAATACTAAATATTCAATTTACATTGATTGTCGAACTCAATAAATACAACTTTATTTCGGATTTGTAGCATAATGAATCATATTTCAGAACAAAAAGAAAATATAAATAAACAGAATTCTGCTAAAGGAACAATTATTCTTAGTATTCCAACAATTCATTGTCAAGGGTGTGTGGATAATATCAAAAATTCGCTTTTAGAAATTAAAGGAATTGAGAGGGCAGAAGGTAATCCAAAGTTAAAAATAATTACTATTAATTTTGATGAACATCAAGTTACTACTGGACAAATTGAAAAAACTGTTACTAAGAATGGGCATCAACTAAAATCTATAAGAATAGTGTGATTAAGGTGCTTTAATACCCTGATGAGAAAAGTGTTTAGAATATAAATGTGAAATAATTGTGATCTATGATTCTGAGGTAAATAAAGAAAATCTTCTTCTTAAGATCAGTGGAATGCAATGTTCCTTCTGTGTTGAAAGCATTCAGAAAGCTTTTCATCGGCTTGATGGAGTATCACATATTGGAGTAAGCCTGTCTCATGAAGAAACATTAATTCAGTATAATCCAGAAAAAATCACACCTTCCAAACTTAGAGAGACTATTGAAAGTATAGGGTATAAAATACGTGATCCTGATAAGCTGAAATCGTTTGAAGATGACCGAAAGGAGTTACGCGAACAACAACGTCAATTATTCTTTGCAGCTTTCATTAGTGTGTTTGCACTTGTATTAATGGGATTATCATGGTTCAATTTTAAACAAGATTGGATTCCAATCGCAATGGTATTTTTCACTCTAGTCATGATTTTTATTGTGGGAAGATCAATTCTTCAAATGGCTTATGCCTCTTTCAGACGGGGAATATATAATCAACATGTTTTAATGGAATTTGGAGCATTTGGAGGATTGTTTGGTGGATTAATTGGTTTTTTTGTACAACCTTGGCCAATGGCTGATTTTATGGGGGCAGCTATTTTTATCACCACCTATCACATCCTTTCTGGGTATGTATCATTAGTTGTAAGAACCAGTAGCTCTCAGGCTATCCAAAAATTGATGAATTTACAACCTGACACTGCAAGAGTTTTAAAAAATGGAAATGAAATAGAAATCCCAGTGGAAGAAGTACAATTGGGGGATCTTGTACGAGTAAAACCTGGAGAATCCATACCTGTGGATGGACTAATTCTTGAAGGACAATCCACAGTTGATCAAAGTCTAGTTACTGGGGAATCTATGCCTGTAATAAAGGCAGAAAATAATGAGGTAATTGGAGGTTCAATCAATCAATATGGTAGTTTAATAATACAAACAACCAAGATAGGCCAAGACAGTTTTCTACAGCAAATATCTCGTTCCATTCAAGAAGCACGAGCATTGAAACCAGGTATTCTACAAGTTGTTGAAAAAGCATTAAAAATATTTATTCCAGGAGTTTTATTTTCTGCACTACTGGCTTTTCTCATCTGGACTGTGGGAGCCTGGATTATACTCGGAGAGATACAATTTCAAACTGCAATTTTTGCAACATTAGCAGTTCTGGTAATGGGATATCCATGCGCCTTAGGTATGGCAACGCCATTAGCAATGATACGTGGTGGAGGGATTGCTGCTCAACAAGGAATCTTAATGCGATCAGGAGAAGCATTTCAAGTTTTTAAAGATGTCCGTATTATTGCGTTGGATAAAACTGGGACTATTACCGAAGGAAGACCTAAAGTAGTTACAATATCTCCTGTGGACGGATATGATGATAAGACATTAATTTCTTTAGCTGCCGCGATTGAAAATAACTCCGAACATCCATTAGCTAATGCTATTGTAGAGGACGCTCAAAACAAATTTTATTCGTTTAATAATCAAAAAATCACTGACTTTGAAGCCACACCAGGACTTGGAGTCAAAGGAACACTAAGTGATACCATTGTTTTAGTGGGGAGTCCGCGATATCTAGAACAAGAAGGAATTACTTTTCATGAGAAAAAGGAATTCATCAATCGACTTGAAGAGGAAGGACAAACTGTTGTTGGTGTAACAAAAAATTCGGATCTTATTGGATTTATTGGAATTGCTGATACAATTAGGCCGGGTGTGATTGACGGAATTAAACGGATTAAAAATGTGGGATTTGAACTTGTAATCATTACTGGAGATAACGAGAGGACTGCAAAAGTAATTGCTAAACAGGTTGGTATTGAGAGAGTGATCTCTGAAGTTTTACCAGATGAAAAAGCCGACCGAATTCGTAAATTTCAACAAAATGGAAACCGAGTCGCTATGGTGGGTGATGGTATCAATGATGCTCCTGCTTTAATGCAGGCTGATGTTGGAATTGCTATAGGAACAGGTACAGACATAGCGATTGAATCAGCAGATATTATTCTGGTTAACAATGAAATTTCTAAAGTAGTTGACGCATACGAAATTGGCAAAACCAGCTATATTAAAACTAAACAAAACGTGGTCTTAGCATTTTCGTTCAATGGAATCGGTATTCCGTTAGCAATTACAGGACTTCTTCATCCAGTGTTTGCTATGATTGCTATGGCTGCGAGTGTTACAGCAGTTCTTGTAAACTCGTTTGTTGGGGAAATTTTTTCTAAACCTAATCACATGGATAATCAAATTGAATTAAAAAAAATTGAAATGACTTCTATGACCCTTTCCATCTCAACTATTGACAATCAAACTAGTATTGGGATACTTGAAAAGGCTTTACTGCAAGTCTCAGGCATTGAACAAGCTGAGGGGGATTTATTTTCAAAAATAATAGTCATCAACTATCATAAAGAAGAAGTTACGATTGGACAAATTCTTGAGACTGTGCAAAAAAACGGTCATGAAATAACAGAAATGATATTTTAGATTCACATCAGAACTTTTTTGAAATTTCTACTCATTAGCAATTCCCAGATTAGATGTTCTTTGGAGGAGTTTAACATCTAATTAATTTATGACCTTCCCAATGTTTTATATTTTACTCAACACAACAAGCCATAACTGATACGTCTCGATTAAAAGCTTGAGCAACTCGCTTAATTCCTTCACTCATTGTAGGAAATACATGCACAACATCAATAATATCATCAATAGTCATTTTTTGATGTATTGCAATGCTCGCTTCGGTTATTATTTCTGTAGCATTTCTTCCAACAATTTGAATCCCTAAAATTTGTCTTGTTTCGGGGTGAATAACCATTTTGATCATACCTTTAGTCTCTTTCAGAGCTTGGGCTTTGGGGATGTTGTTATAAGTGATTGTCCGGCAACTACAAGCTTGATAGCGATTCATAACTTCTTCTTCATCAATGCCCACTAGCGCTGCTTGGGGAGTTGTGAAGATTGCGGACGGAATAGAATCATAATCAATGATATTTTTTTCACCAATCAACATATTTTTTACTGCTTTATTTCCCTCTTTTGCTGCTACAGTTTCTAAAGGCATTTTTCCAACCACATCTCCAGCTGCATAAATGTTTTCCTCCGCAGTCTGGAAATAGTCATTGACAATAATAAACCCTCTTTTATCTGTTTTTATTTTGGTATTCAATAATCCTAGTTTTTCTATATTAGGTTTTACTCCAGTTGTAACTAGTAAATCACTAGCTATTATCTCTTGTATTTCTCCATTAATTTTCATACTAATTTTTATTTGCTTGTCTTTTTGAGTTATCTCCTGAATTTCTGCTTCCAATTTAATATCTAATCCTTCCTCTATTAAAGCTTGTATCAGTTCATTGGCAAGCTCTGGTTCAAAATTTGCAGCAATTTGAGGTAATCTTTCAATCATGACTACTTCAGATCCGAAATGATGAAACATTTGAGCTATTTCTAGGCCGGAAAAGCCAGCTCCAATAACTACTAGCTTTTTTGGAATATAGGAAAGATTAAGAGCTTCTTTTGTAGTTAGAACTTTAACTGCATTTAATCCGTCTATTAGAGGTATGTTAGGTCTTGAACCAGTAGAAATCAGAAAATATTTGCTTGAATAAGCCTTTTCACCGACAGAAATTTTATTGGCAGATTTAAAAGTTGCAAAACCAATTAAGTATTCTACATTAAGCATACTTTCAGCAGGTTTAAAATAATTCTGTTCTCTGAGCATTTCGACCATTTTATTTTTTTCTTCAACAGATTTAGCAAAATCTGCTTCTGAAATACATGCACACCTTCCTTTTATTGAATCATATTGCGGAAATTGGCTATAATAATACAAATTAGACATTTCAATAAGTATTTTGCTTGGAACACAGCCAACATTGATACAAGTTCCTCCAAGAGGTAAACCACCATTAATCAAGGCAGTTTTTGCTCCTAACTCTGAAGCAAAAGTAGCAGCAGCAAATCCTGCAGCTCCCCCACCAATGATTACGAGATCATAGTCATATTCATCCATTGACGATTCAAATTCTTTATTTAATATTACTTCCATGATAATAACTCCTTATTGCGTTAGTTGACAACTTTTACAATCATTATATGATAAATTCTTTGTTCTACCTTTTAAAAAATATCCAATTAGAATAGAAATCACAAATACGGTAGTGAGAAACAAAAGAATTTCACCAAAGTTATCAATTTTAAAAAATGTAATTGAAAATCTACTGAAAACTAAAGAAAGAATTGGTAATGTTATAGGAAGATGACAAGGGCAAGTATTTAACTCTACTGCAAAAGTGATATTACTATAATTATTGTAAGAACTTCTATGGATATGATTTTTATCTTTTAAATCAATTCTTGCTTTATCGATCGAAACATTGGTTTTTTCATCTCTGTTTTGTCCAGGACGCTTATTAATTTCAAGCTCTACCAATGATTCTTACCTTTCCTTTGTTTTCAAATTTTTTATACATTTTCTAATTACGGTTTATTTTATATAAATTTATTTTTATATAAATGTATTTCTTTAAAACTTTTTTATAAATTCCAATTAACTAATTTAGCAGAAATTTCACCTTACACTTTCTAAGAAGGATATCGACTAAATTAAAAAATTCGTTTAAAAGGTGGTTGATATATGATTCTTGGATTAGCAACTCAATTGTATTCAGTATCCCTTTTCTTTGAGTAAATACTTAACGCTAAAAAAAAAGGTAAAACATAACAACAACCAGCTAATACCAATCCTATTAATACAGTTGTTAATTCTGATATTTCTGAAATGCTTACAAACGCTATTGAACATATTAAAATAATCAATAAGCTTAATAATCCCAAAAATTTCATTATGAATTAATATAAATTTATACTTATATAAATTTTAATTAGTAAAAATAAAACATCTGACCTATCGGTTGGAATCAATAAAAGTAGAAAATGAGTCATCTAAGACTAAAAATGTTTTATCATTGATAAATCCAAGACTTTCCTATGTTTGTTCTTAGTAATATCCTTATTATCAATGCATTTTTATTATTTTCAAAATCTGTTATTTATATAAATCACAATTGTTGATTTTCTATGGAAATTTGAGAGATATGATAAAAACTGAAATTGTTTCTGATTCAGCCCGGATAGCATTTTTTACGATGATTTCTGATCCTGTTCGGCATTCTATTCTAAATTATTTACTTGAACACAAAGAATCCTCAGTAAATAATCTTATTAAAACATTAGATAAACCACAAACATTGATTTCCTATCATCTTCATTGTTTAAAAGATTGTGGATTATTAAATAGTACCAAATCAGAAAATGATGGAAGAAAAATAATTTATTTTCTTCATGAACCTGAGCTAATAAAAAAACTTTTTGAATTAGTAGATAGTTATCTGATTCTTCATGAAAACTGTGAAACTCATATTTCTTGCAGAGTAAAACAGTAAGAAATTATGAAATCTCCTAGAAGAAGAAATTTTTCATGCTTCTAAAAATGTAAAATTTATAATATAAATTTAGAGGGATTTTTAATTTTATTCATCAAGAGGAACAGAAAAAGTGGTTATTTTTAGGAAATATTGAGTTTTATATTTTCGTTCCACAATTATCGCAAAATTTGGCATCAAAATCAACGTGATTTCCGCAATTTTGACAAAATGAGGTGTTTATTTCATTAAAGCCTTTTTTATATGTAATTAAATTGCTATTATTTTCATGATTATCTTGATTCTGTCTTTTTATATCCAAAACGCTATTAATCCCTTGATTTTTCTGTTTTATTAAATATAAAATAATGACTCCAAGAATTATAAGAAAAATTATAAAGAAATAAGAAGGTAAGATATCAAATCCCATCATTCCATTCATATGATCTTCTGTATTTTGATCGTGTGTTCCATCTGCTAAAACATAAGTAATATTTACAAAGAATGTAGCTATTAAAATAGATATTAAGTAAGTTCTTGTTATTTTTGCTAATTTCATATCAACCACTCTGATAATTAAGTCTAATTAAATGTTGTTTTTTGTTATTAATAACTTTGTGTTATAAAAAGACGAATTTAAAGATGAGTTTACTTAATATTTTAAGAAAATTCAAAGGAATAATTAAATAATTAAATAACTTTACTCGATGTGTATATCGACGAAAAATAAAGATAATAACGAGTTCTTTTTAGGAAAAATTCTTCTCGTTGCTTGAAAATTCTTCTTGTTTGACTAAACGTGAGCAAGATATTCTTTGGGAATTAATCTCTGCTCTAATGGGTTCACCCTTTTTCAGTCTTTCTATCTTTTCTGCTTCGTTGGATGAAGAATAGGTCATAATTTAGTAAATTTGTTGAAAAAATAATTATTCATCCAACAAAAGGTCATAAATTAATTATTTAAAGATGTCCTTTTTTTCTGAAAATGAATTTGTTAAGAAAGAATGTTTAT
>MDVS01000132.1 GCA_001940645.1 Candidatus Heimdallarchaeota archaeon LC_3 | reverse complement strand
GAACATAATTATAAAGCCACTTTCAACTTTTATCTTTCTTAAAGAAATGGCTAAAATAATTAAATCAATAAGTTGGATGTTATCCGACTTCTTAAGACATTGCAAATATGTATTTAAACTTCTTGATAATAGCCTTTAAAATAGAATAACTTATAATATAATCTTCTGAGGAAAAAATAATTAATTAGAATGAAATACAGTCGAAGAAACAATAAAAAAATTAATATAATGCTATTTGGAAATTAAAATCAAATATTAAAAATTAAATATTTTTTGAGAATAATAAAAATCTGTTAATAAAAAATCAATTTTTTAAGCATCAACCATACCAAATTTCTCTAAAACTTGGCCTTGAGTAAAACCCATTTTATCTGCTATAAATTGACTCATTATAAGAACAGAATCTCTCAACCGTTCTGTTTCCTCAATGTCTGAAGAAGTGTTTTCAATAATGCTTGTTTTTTGCTGATAGTTAAGTATTTTTTTATTGTTTCTTCGACTGTATTTCATTCTAATTAATTATTTTTTCCTCAGAAGATTATATTATAAGTTATTCTATTTTAAAGGCTATTATCAAGAAGTTTAAATACATATTTGCAATGTCTTAAGAAGTCGGATATTATCCTATTTATTGATTTAATTATTTTGTCCATTTTTCTTTTGAAGATAAAAGTTGAAAATGGCCTTTTATAATTATGTTCAATAAAAGAAATAAATTATGGAGATTTAAAAATTGAAACAAAATAAATTATTAGTTTTAGGGTTAGTTTCTCTATTCATATTAAGTTTTATGACGATTCCAACCTCGGCTTCAACTTCTGCTACTCCAGGTACTCCTCAACCTGGTGATACACTTATTTATGCAATCACGACCTGGAATGTTCCTGATATTCTCAATATTGAATCTGAAGGAGCAGTTACATCAGATCTGAATATGGTTGGATCCGAACTCGGACTTAAAATATTAAGCGCTGATGAAGAAGGATATGAATTCGCTCTTTATGTAAAGGCTGGAGCAGGACCAATTTCTATAACTGTTAATTCTACTGAATTGGACCCTGAGGCAATTGATGTTCTATCAAGTTTCTTAACTGAAAGTGGTGATCTCGTGGTTGCTCTTCCAGCAAATACCGCATTTCCAATAGTAACAGACAGTTGGAATTCTTTTAACCTTAGTGAAATAGATGGACCACCATTTTGGATTAAAAATGTTGATTGGGTTGAAGTTGAAAATTTTCTTGCAAGTGAACCTGGTGTTTCTTATTCTGAAGAAGGAGATACAGTTACAATAGAAATTACTGAAAATGATATAGCGATAGCACTTACATACACAAAATCAGCTACAGACGCTGTTTTTACTGAACTTGCTTTTTCGGGAACTTTAACTGATAGTTTTAATACTACTCATCCATTTAATGTCGTCTTGTCCTATGTTGAAACACTTAGTAACCCTCTTCCCACTGATTTTGCTGTAGGTGATATTTATGTGTATAAATTCAGTGAAGCTGATTTATCCATTGATTACAACCTTAATAAAAAAGCAGAAGATTACATAAACTATTTGCTTCAAAGTAGTGAAGGAGGTATAAACAATATAGAGTCTGCTATATCTTTAGTTGAATCATTAGTAACTAACATCAAAGAAACAACAGCATTCCAGTATGAAATTAAATCAATAGATGGAGTTTTGTATGAAGCGGAAATTACTGGTGAGTTTTCTGATAGTCCTTTCCCTTACACAGATGAATTTAATGGCTTTATGCTTACTGGACCTGGTGGATTAAGTCCAGCAGTGACTCCAGATTGGGAACTTTGGGACGGTGTTTTTATTGGAGCAGGTGCTATTGCTGATTTTGCTGTAGGTTTATATGATGTTGATACAGTTGGATCAACACTTAAACAAGCTTATACCGATTTAGGAGTAACAAGTGGACCAAATATTGATGTAGAAGTGTCATCCAGTTTAGAAAATGGTATTAAATATCATACCGTTGTTTCACATTCTGATGTTAAATGGGATTCAACTAAACTTGATGCAACTGCCTTAGAAATCACAAATCCTGAAGATATTCCACCCATGAAGTTATCAACCACGTCTGATAATTCATTTGCAATCGCTCATACAGAAGAAGGTTATTTCTTATCACTTGGATTAAAATCTGTTCAACAAATTGACTTTGATATTGATCTTTCATCACTTGGAACCGCTGGAACCGCTGGAACCAATCAAGTAGCTCCTCCGATACCAACTGAAATAGTCGGAAGTCTGAAAATTGAATTAAGTCTGAAAATCACATTATCCGATCTTTCCCTACTTAGCTCTCAAAGTGTTGAAGATGAATTAGTTAATCAAGCAATTGAAGCTGAAGAAAATGTTGATGAAGTTTTAGCTGAAGCTAATCCAATTCAAACATCACCTGGCTTTGAATTACCAATTATGCTCTTCACTTTAATCGCTGTTCCGGTGTTTATAAGAAAAATTCGCAAATAAATGAAGTTATTAGTTATTGTTACTAATTATTCATTTTTTCTTTTTTAAATTATAATTTTTTTTTTAAATTCTTACATTCCTAATTGCTTTCTTATTGTATCCATACCCGAATTCGTTTATAAATGATAAATCTATAGTACTTTGGATATTATTTAAGATTCATATTAAATTTCAATGCTTAGTAAGAAAAATATCAATCATTTTGATTTTTTTATTGACTAATGATATCATAAAAAAAGAAATAAAAATGGATAGTTGAAAAGGAAATATATCTATAATTAAACAAGTATTATATTCATCAATTAATTGGAAATTTTCATTTAATATAAATTATTTATTTCTACTCTTATTATTGTTTGGACGAAAATAAATATGGCTAACGCAAAACCAATGCTTCAATTTTTGAGCCAATTAAATAAAACCAAGGCTGGAAAATTAACTGATGTCGGAATAAGAATAGATTCTATAACAAAAGGAATCAAAAATTCACCTAAACCAAATTACTCTCAAACTGATATTATTTCATATCTTGAAGACTCGAAACGGTTAATGAGTGATATGGTTAACAAAATCTTTGAAGGTTTTTCAAGGACAATGTTACCTATTTTACGTGGTGGAGCTCCAGAAACTACTGGTGATGAAGATTTCTTTTTAGAAGAAGAAAAAAAACTTGCAGAGTTCAACAAGCTAAAAACTGAAAATGAAAGACTAAAGAGAGAAGTTGTTTCTGTTAAAGTTGGCTCTCCAATAACAACAACTTCTGGTATTAGTAAAGAGGAATTCATGACTTTACAAACGGAATTAAACGACAAAGAAATCCAATTACAGAAGAAGGATTTTGAAATTCAAAGAATCACCTTAGAAAATCAAAATTCACAAGAAACCATTCAAAATTATCAATATAAAATTGGGCAAAATGAATCTAAACTTAATGAATATTCCGCTAACATAACATCTTTACAAAATGAATTAGATAATATAACAAGACAAAAATCAATATTTATTAACCAATTGGATAATTCTTCAAAAGAAATTTCTTCTTATAGAGAGCAAATCGATGAAATTCAAATCTCTGCTTCAAGAAAAGAGAGAGAAATTAGAGATTTGAGAGAGAAGGTTGATGAATTCCAAGATCTTGAAAATGAAAATGAAAAACTGCGTCAAGCTGTTGTTGATGCTGCTGACCGAATAAAAAAATCAGCTACCGATATTAAAGATATACAAGAACAAGCACGTTCTGAGATATCAAGTAAAGAAAATGAGATAAGATTAATTTCAGTTAAATTAGAGACATTACAAGAAGAAAAAGAATTACTTCTAATTGATTCCCAAGAAGTTTCAAAAGCAGTTGGTTATTATCGGACTGAATTTGAGAAAACTCAAAAGGAATTACAGTCTAATCAATCTGAAATGGAAGCAATGGAAGTACAACTAAATATGCTTATGTCTGGAGCTGTTAGTACTTCATCTCAACCTTCTAGTTCACCTGATCCATTAAGCATGCTTGATTCAATATCACAAATAGATGCACAAGATGAACAGTTTGAAGAAATTCAAAAACAATTAGTTACTATTACAGAGGAAAGAAACAAATCTCAAGATGAGATTAGACGATATACTGCAGAATTAGGACACTTAACGAGTGAGATAACTGAATTAAATAGGACAGTTAAAAGATTAGAAGCTGATAAAGTAGGTTTGTCTCAAGATTTAGATACAGTGAAACAAGAACTAGATATTGAACTCGAACAAAGAAGAAGAATGCAGGAAAGCAGCAATAAGTATCGTCTAGAGAAAACAGAAATTGAACAAAAACATCTTGAACTTTCTAGCGAATTTGACTCTCTAAAAGCTTCGATTGAAGGTATAAAAAGAGATTATGAAAGAAAATTAAAAACAACAGACGATCTTGATAATAGAATAAAAGGCTTAAGAGAAGAAAGAGATACACTTGAATCAGATATCAAAACTCTTAATAATAAGAATAAAAAGTACCAAAAAGATATTAGAGAATTAAATACTAAAATAGAAGATTTAGAACTAGAAATAAATGAAAAAGATAATCTTAATAACCAATTAAAGAAAGAAATTCAAAAGGAAAAAAAAGAAAAATCCGAATTAATCCATCAATTAGAATCTCTAAGTAAAGATTTGGATGATGTGAAATTCAAATTTGATCTACAAATGAAAACTTCTACAGCAGAAGAGGTTGAAAGAAATACTCTTCTCGAGACTGTGTCTGGGTATCGATCCAGAGAAGCTGATTTAAACAAGCAAATAATTCAACTCAAAACAATATCAAAAGAAGCACAAGTAGAGACAGACAACCTTAAACAAGAAATTAATCTTAAGGAAAAACAAATAGAAGTTCATTTAGGACGCCAAAAAGAGTTAAATGATGTACTTATCAAATTACGATCTGAGGCGGATGATTTGGCTCAATTCAAATATGAAACAGAAGCTATAACTACTACAAAAGAAGTAGAAATTGAAACACTTCAAAGACAGGTAAATAAACTTGAGAAGGATATAAATAATTTAGAAAAATCACTATCAGAAACAAAAAATAAGCTCAATGAATCATCTGAACAGAATATTATAATGAAAAATGAAATAAGTGAAAAGGATCGATTGTTGAAATCTGAATTAGATACATTACAAGAATCGTCTTCAAAAGAAATTGAAGTGTTACAAAAGAAGTTTTCTAGAGAAAAAGAGCTATCAGAATTCTATAAAAGATCTTTGGAAGATGATCCTAAATACATGATATTGTTAATCTTAAATGAAGTAAGGAAAGCAACAACAAAAGAGCTTGAACGAACTACTCGTAGACCTACGGCTATTGTTAAAAGACTTGTTAAAAGCCTTGAAGGAGAAGGCTATCTCAAAATCTCAGCTGATGAAGAAATGGTTGAAATGGTTAAAAACTTCCCTCCTATTTAAAAAGAATAATAATTTTATCATCATTTAATCTTTCTAGCTCAAAAATGAATAATAAGTTTTGAAAGCAATTTTTCTATTCTATTAAATTGAAATAAAAGATTTTGTCGAAATCTAATTTCTTAAATTGAAGTTATCTTTATTGAAATTTAATTTAAAGCCCTTTTCTCTTAGTGTACAATAAATTTAAATTGAAATAATGCTAATTTATTTGAGCATCGACAAATTATCTAATTCTATGATTATGCTATTTTCAGTTATGATATAGTATTTTCATTTTTTAGTTAAAATCACTTCCAACTTCATTTTACATTTCACGCAATTAGGTATAATTTCATGTCATTTGAACGTCAAATCCGAATAAAAGGAGCTCAACAACACAATTTAAAAATCCCAGAATTAATAATTCCACGAAATAAGCTTGTTGTTATCTCAGGTGTTAGTGGGAGTGGAAAATCTAGCCTTGTTTTTGATACGATTTTCGCTGAAGGACAGCGTAGATATATGGAATCTCTATCAAGTTATGCACGTCAATTTTTAGGTCAAATGCAAAAACCTAAGGTTGATTCCATTGAAGGGCTATCACCTGCTATCTCAATTGAGCAAAAAACTACTTCTAAAAATCCAAGATCTACAGTAGCTACCGTATCAGAAATTTATGATTATCTAAGGTTGCTTTATGCAAGAATTGGCAGAATATTTTGCTATATTTGCGGAAAAGAAATAACTAAGCAAAGTGTTTCAGATATTGTTGAACGTATTCAACGGTTTCCAAAGAGCACAAAGATTGCAATAATGGGATCAATCGTATCTGGGAGAAAAGGAGAATTCAAGGATATCTTTGAAACATTAAAAAAAGACGGTTTTGCACGGATAAGAATTGATGGGCACATTTATGAACTTGAAAATCCCCCTCCATTAAATAAAAACCTTAAACATGATATTGAAGTAGTCGTAGATAGATTAATTGTTGGAAGTTTAGCAAATAGACGATTAACTGATTCAGTTGAACAGGCTTTAAAAATTGGTGAAGGAATTATAATTGTTTCCGTCCAAGAAGAACGGGATGAATTCCCTAAAGATCATATCTTCAGTTTAAATTTCGCCTGTGTAGAGGATCAAGTAGATTTCCAAGAATTAGAACCTAAGATGTTTTCCTTTAATAATCCTTATGGTGCATGTCCTGAATGTTCAGGATTAGGTTCAAAATTAGAAGTTGATCCTCAATTAGTTTTACAAGATAAAAAAATGTCATTACGTGAAGGTGCTTTAATGAATAGGGCAATAACAGAAGGATCATGGAGGGATACCTTTTGGGGTAATTTCAGTCAATTTCTTGGATTTTCATTAGATACTCCAATAAATAAATTAACAGAAAAACAAGTTAATGCAATCCTATATGGCACAGATGCTAAAATACCATTTAAATGGGAACGAATGAACAATAACTCATCTTCTACTTATGAAGGAGAATGGAGTCCAGAAGGTGTCGTAAATTCAGTCAAAAGACGCTGGAAAGAAACAACTAGTGAAGACGCGCGAAAACATTATGAAAAATTCATGAGAGAGACGTTGTGTACGTTTTGCAAAGGATTTCGTCTTCATCCGAAATATCAAGCAGTTTATGTTGGAGGAAAAGGAATAACAGAAATCACCAATTTTTCTGTCGGAGAAGCGATAGCATTTATAAATTCATTACAATTAACAGAAAGAGAAGTATCTATTTCAGCAGAAATAACTAAAGAAATTATTAGTAGATTAGGGTTTTTAGATTCCGTAGGACTATCTTATCTTCATTTAAATAGAAAATCTAATACCTTATCTGGAGGAGAATCTCAACGTATTCGTTTAGCAACACAAGTAGGTTCTGCTTTAGTAGGAGTTTTGTATGTTTTAGATGAACCTACTATAGGGTTACATGAAAGGGATAAATTCAGATTAGTCCAAACTCTTGAATCTTTGAGAGATATTGGTAATTCTGTTCTTGTTGTGGAACATGATATGGCAACAATTATAGCTGCTGATTATATAGTTGATTTAGGACCTGGAGCAGGTGAACATGGAGGGGAAGTAATTGCAACAGGAACTTTACCTGAAATAAAATCAAATCCAAAAAGTTTAACAGGAAAGTACATTGCTGGTTTAATAAAAGTTGTAAAAAAAGGAGATAATCTAACACCAAATTTAGATAAAATTCTAACTATTAAGGGAGCAAAAGAAAACAACCTAAAAAATATTACAGTGGATATTCCTTTATATTGCTTGACAGTTGTTACCGGGGTTTCCGGATCAGGAAAATCTAGTCTCGTTAATGAAGTCCTATATAAAAATTTAGAACAATATTTTTACAAAACAACCAATAGACCAGGAAAATCCGATGGGATTGAAGGAATCGAATACATATCAAAATGTATCAATGTAGATCAATCACCTATAGGACGTACGCCAAGATCAAATCCTGCAACATACACGAAATTATTTGATGATATAAGAGATATTTTTGCCAGTACTAAAGAAGCAAAGCTACGTGGGTATAAGAAAGGACGATTTTCATTTAATGTCCGTGGAGGTAGATGTGAGACTTGTTCTGGAGATGGGGAAGTAAAAATAGAAATGTTTTTCCTTCCTGATGTTTATATTCCCTGTGATAAATGTAACGGTGCACGTTACAATAAAGAAACACTTGAAGTTCATTATAAAGACAAAAATATTGCTGACATCCTCGATATGACAGTTGAAGAAGCTTACAAATTCTTTGAAAACTATCCTAAGGCTGAAAGAATTCTAAAAACTATTAAAGATGTGGGATTAGGTTATATCAAGGTTGGACAACCAGCTACAACTCTTTCTGGTGGAGAAGCTCAGCGAGTTAAACTTGCTCGTGAACTCAGCCGATCAATGGGTAGAACTGGAAAACAAGTACTTTATATTTTAGACGAACCTACAACTGGTCTACATTCAGCTGATGTTCAATATTTGCTTGATGTGCTAATAAAGCTTAGAGATAGGGGTAACAGTATTTTATTAATAGAACATAATATGGAAATCATTAAAAATGCAGATTGGATTATTGATTTAGGGCCTGAAGGTGGTGACAAAGGTGGTAAAGTTATTGCAACCGGTACACCTCGTGATATCATTAAATCTAACACATATACTGGTCAATATCTTAGTAAGGTTCTCGATAAAGGAAAAAATTATAATAAAAGTGTGATCTATTCTACAAAAACCAAAAAATCAAAAAGAGCTAAAGTATTAGGTTGATAATATTTTTACATTTTTTTTTCAGCAATTTTTATCACTTTTTCTTGTAATCTAGGGTGTTTGCACCAAAAGAGTTTTATCATTTTATGCGTTTACTATTAAACTCTTAAAAAATTACTTATAACTCCGTAAGTTAGACAAATAATTATAATTAATTCCAAATACGTTTATTAGCTATGGAGGAAAATAAATTGACTGAATTAACCTTAACTGTTAACGAAATAGATGCATTTCCAGATAGAATTGCAGCTGTATCTCAAGAAGATTATAATAAAATAGGATCACTTTCAAGAAAGCACTTAGTTTTGTCTCCGAAAACAAAAACTAAATCAATTAATCAAGAAATTTATGTTTCTGAGTTGGTAGTGATACCGAGCTATAAAAAAGGTGAAATTGGACTAACAAAAGCAATGAAAAAGAAATTAAAAACAGCAAATGGAAAAAAACTTTCTGCTAGACTGGAGATTCGATTTCCACCTGATTCATATAATTTTATTAAAAAACGAATGAAAAGTAATTCACCATTTATAAAACCGGAATTAGATACCATTGTTTCGGATATTACGAGTGGCCGATTGAATGAATTAGAAAAAAGCGCTCTAATTTTGTCTCAGTACTTTCAAGATTATTCTATGGATGAAATTGAATTTTTATGTCGTGCTATTGCTGATACAGGTGATACCGTAGATTTTCAAGGCATAGCATGTGATAAACATAGTTTAGGAGGAGTACCAGGCAATAAAGTTAGTTTGCTTCTTGTGCCTATAGTAGCGGCCGCTGGATTATTAATCCCCAAAACTTCCAGTAGAGCTATCACCTCTGCGTCTGGAACTGGAGATACAATGGAGGCCTTAGGATGCCGAGTATCTTTTCAACCTGATGAAATAATTGATATAACTTCTAAAACCAATGGAATGATTTGCTGGGGGGGTGCTCTAAATTTGGCACCAGCTGATGATATTTTAATTAATGATGTTGAATTTCCTTTAGGAATCAATCCGAGAAGCATGATGATGGCCTCTATTATGGCAAAAAAGAAAGCTTTTGGTATAGAAACTCTTGTTTTAGATATGCCTACCGGAAAAGGTTGTAAAGTTGAAACTCTGGCTGAAGCACAAGTATTATCTAGATCTTTTGGCGAACTTGGCAGGAGATTAGATATTAGAGTAGAATGTGGGATCACCTACGGTTCAAGTCCAGTAGGTCACAATATTGGACCAGCACTAGAAGCGAGAGAAGCTTTAGATGCATTAATAAATCCTAAAGAAGCTTCCAATTCTTTAATAGAAAAATCAACTACTTTAGCAGGAATTTTACTTGAAATGATGGGCAAAGCTTTACGTGGCCAAGGTCAAGCGAAAGCAAGAGATATTTTATATAAAGGAGATGCCTATTCAAAAATGAAAGAAATAATGGAAGCTCAAGAAGCAGATCCTAATATAAAACCTGAAGAAATACCGGTTGGCGAATATACTTTCGAATATATTGCTCCGACTAATGGATGGATTGTTGAAATAGATAATACAATCATTACTAGAATTGCTAAATCTGCTGGAGCACCTACAGTAAAAGGAGCAGGAATAGAATTTTTAAGGAAAAAACAAGCAGTTAAAGCAGGTGAGGCAGTTTTTCGAGTTCACGCAGAAACTGAACAAAGATTGAGAGATGTAGAGGCAGTTGTTGCAAAAAGTCAACCAGTAACCATAGAAGGAATGTTACTAGGACGAATTTAGTTTATCGAAATAATCTCTTCCTTTTTTTACTTTAAGACCTTAATTTTGACCTGTCATAATTTATAAAAGAGAAAAAATAGAAATCTCTCATTAACGAAATTCAGAATTTTTTAGGGGTTTTTCTAATAAAAAATAAATATTTTTCTATTCTGATCTTTTTCATAGCGATTAACTCAATTTATACTCCAAATTACTTCCAAATTAATGAAAATCAAACTGAATTACCGAAATATCAAATTGAAACTAAGATTTTACAATCAGGTTTGTACCAAATCTCTGAACCAATTAATATTAATTCCAACGAAGATTTTAGTAATTTTGGTTTTCCCGGTTCAGAGAGGTCGGATGATCCTTATAGGATAGAAGGAGTTAATATAACCCAAACCGAGATATTGATTGATCTGATTAGAGTTGCTGATGTCAAAGTTTACTTCCAAGTTGCAAATAATTATCTAAATGGAGGAAATTTAGCAGGATGGGGGATTTCTATTTGGAACTCTAAATTTGGAATAATTAATGATAATTATATCGTAGATACAGGTAATGGGATTTCTCTTTATACCTCTGAAAATATTATTGTAACAAACAACGTTTTAAATAATAATCCTGTTGGTATTCGTCTAGAATTAAACACTGATTTTAACATTATAACGACTAATATTGTAACTAGCAGTGATGTTGGTATTTGGATAGGAAATTCTTCGAATAATAACACGATTCTTAATAACCGAATATATCAAAATTCATTTGGGATTAGTTTGACAAATGATGATGGGCTAGTTCAAGGTACAAAAAATTCAAACAATTTAATTCTTAATAACACTATTGAGAACAACTTTATAGCGGGAGTTGAAATTAATGGAATTTCTGACAATAATTATTTTTCAAATAATTCATTTATTGGAAATGGAAGGCAAGTAATTGATTTTGGGAAATTCAACTTATTTAAACATAATTATTGGGATGATTGGGATGAAATTGGATCCTATGAAGTAACTAATGGAAATTTTGACCATTCTCCTGTAAAAATAACAACAAATAACTCTTCTATTAGTGATATGGATAATGATGGGTTATCAGATGAATATGAAATAGAAAATGGACTTAATCCCTTTGTAGATGATGCTTTATATGATGATGATAATGATGGTTTGACGAATATTGAAGAAAGGGAAATAGGATCTTCACCCTCAAATGCTGATACAGACGGAGATGGAATAAATGATCTTTATGAATTCGAGAATGGATTAAATATTCTTTTATATGATTCTAATCAAGATCTTGATGGAGATTGGGTCTCAAACTACGAAGAATTTTTAGCAAATACTAAATCAAATATTTTTTGGGATGTTCCACTGATATCTCTAAGTATTTTCCATTTTTTATTGATTTCAGTAATTTCTGCTATATTTTCAATAAGTTCATTTATTTATATTAAATTAGAAATAAAAAAAAGAAATAATCTGATCACCAAAGTTAATGCTCCTGATTATCCGACTGCAATATTGATGAATGAAGGAAATTTTGATGATTATAATATATTCTTAGAAGCCAAAAAATTACTTGTCAACACACTAGATGACTATAACTTACTATTAGAGCTCAAAGAACTTGAAAAAGAAGAAAATAATTCTTTAAACGATCTTTAGACAATGATTATTTTCATTTTTTATAAATTCGATTCATATCAGGTTTTTCAACAGTAAAGTAATGCACCCAAATGTACAAGTGAGTAAATAAGGCTACTTCTAAGGCAGCTAGGGATGTAAAAACCAATCCGGGTATCCAAAGTACTAACAAACCAAACCAATACATTCCGTTATTTGTATATTTGAAGATTCCTTCTTTTACCATTGGTTTATTCCAATAAGAAGAATCAAAATGGTCAGCTCCACTAGCTCTAAGTGCTCCGAAATAATGTTTGACGGAGTAGAATGTATATATTGATGGGAATGTAATAATAATTGCAATAATCCAAAGTATCAGTTGGAATTCTACTAATGAGTTTGAATTTGAAGTAGCTAAAAACAATATCGTGAAAAAACGTGCGATAAATAATATGAAGAAGCCTATTACATAAATTTTGAATCCGATTTCTTCAAACTTATTGTAGTAAAGTTGTATCCTCCAAAACAACCAAACATAAAACTGATGTATAATTTGTGATAAAATTGATAATATAAACCAGCTTGATGTTGAAATACCCATAAAAGTTCCACTTAAGCTTCCTTTCAAGGTACTAAGGATATAAATAAAGACGAGTAAAATGAAAAGAGCAAGAATATGATAATGTTGTTTTTCAAAAAGTAATTTTATTTTACTTTGTTTTTCAATCGAATTTTTTAGCAAGAAATCACCATACATTATTAAAAGAGAGTCCTCTTTAAAGGACTTGTAATATATATGCGATTTTAAAATCTATATCAGTTGGTAGCTTCAACTGTTTTTTCAGATTCAGTAATTAAAGTTTCAAATAATTTTTCTAAATTTGTTCTCGGAAGAGCTCCCATAATCCTGTCTATTTTTCCATCACCTGTTTGAAATATTAATTGTTTTCCATTTAAATAAACAAACATGCTTGGAATCGAAGTGATTTGTAATTCTTGAGATAATTGTTTAAACTCATTTGCTTCTGTATCAATTTTTGCAATAACAATCTTTTCCAATTTCCCTTCGTCTTCTTTAGCCATTTTTTTCATTGTATCACCAAGCATTAAACAAGGTCTACACCATCCTGCCCAAAAATCCGTTATAACAATTTTGTTTTTCTCAATTGTCTGTTTCCAGTCGTCGATATCTTTCATTTCAATAATTTGCATCTATAAGTCATCTCGAATGTGATTTGGATATATTAGGTTAAATAATTTCTTTTAAAAAAATCACTTATATATAACAATAAGTTATTTATTTATTAAAATGTTGGTATTTATTCAATTACCTACAGAAATAAAAAATTTTGAAAAAAGATATTTATCTTAGCAGAGTTTTTAGCTTATTGTTCCTAATAGTAATCCTTCAATAACAATTGGTTGGAGTTTAGCTACTTGAGCACGTACTTCTTCTAAAGCGTGCTCTGAATGTGCATATATTCTTGCTACTAGCTCTCCTTTTTTAACAGATTCTTTCTTTGTTAGTAAGTGAATTCCTGCACCTGGATGTTCTGGTGCACCAGATGCTCTGGCAATTTGAGTTAATGCTCTGTTTTTTATTTCAATTACCCAACCGTTTGCTGGAGCCACGATATCCATTGTATAGCTACCAAGTTCGATGTCATCAGGTTTAATATTAGGATCACCACCTTGTGCTTCAATTATTTCTTTCATCTTTTTATATGCTTTTCCAGATCTTAGAATGTCATCAGCCACTGATTGGCCCTGACCACGGTTTGCAATGCCCGCTAATTCTATTACTAGCCCCGCTAAAGAAGTAGATTTTTCAATAAGTGAATTTGGACCAGAAGAAGGATCAATCAATGTTGATAAACCTTCACGAGCTTCTAATGCTGGACCAATTGTATGACCAACCGGAACATCGCCGTAAGTGATTCCACATTTGGCACTAATTCCTACGGCATGTGCTAAATCTACAAAAGTTCTTCCAAACACTCTTCCATCAGACTCAACGAATTTCGTACCTTTTCCGACCGGAATATCTAACACCATGAAGTCTATTCCCATTGCTATCTTTTTTGATATTACTCCTGCAAGTATTAACGATGGTGGATCGAGTCCTAAAGGATATCCTGCATTTGTTATAACTTTATCAATTGTAGGAGCAATTCCTAATTTTTCTCCACTTATTATTATTCCTTTGGTTTTATTAGCAATTTCCATTACTTCATCTGGTGTAAAATCGACTTCAGCTAATACCCCCATTGTATCAACAGTACCTGAAGCACTAGTAATTGCTTTTGTGGATGTTTTTGGTGTTAATAATCCAGCAGCTGCCAGTATCGGTACAATTAACAAACTTACTTTGTTCCCTGGTACTCCCCCTATACTATGTTTGTCATATGCAGGAGATTTCCAAGTTATTCTATTACCAGAATCTGCAAATGATTTCGCAAGCATTTCAACTTCTTTAATATCGACTTGTTTAAAGTGATGGTAAAGCATAAATGCTGTTGTCTGTATTGGTGTAAGACTGTCATTAGAAATTCCTGTAACTAAAGATTTTATTTCCTCTTCGGATAAAGACATATTACTTTTCAAAAATTTATCTATTATTCTTTTGTTTTCTGGTGAATGAATTGATACTACGTCTACTATTTCATCTGGTGCAAAAATTCCAGTCATTGAAGATGGTATTCCTATTACTCCTGGAATTACCACTTGTGATGTTTTTATAACTCTCCCTGATAAATTCTTCTCTCCCGAGGTTAATTTAATAATTGAGGAAGCTAATATTTCCAATTTACTAGCGTCTTTACTGCTAATAATTAAGACATCTAAATCTATATCTATATATTGAATTTTTAATTTCATTTTTGAATAATCTCCTTTATAATGTTTACGGAGGAATTAGATAATGTTTCTCAAAGTATTCCGCAATTAAAGAACGGGATAATTTTATTTACATATATAATTAATACTAAGAGAAATTAACAATTAATATTGATCTAATTTCTTTTCTAATTTCTTGCTTTCTTTTTCATTTTATAGTAAAAAATAATTTAAATGGATTCCTATTACTCTACTACATATATCACCAAAAAATGAAAAGAAAAAAATGAAAATAGACTACACACATTTTAACTTATTTAACACAGAATAAAAAAGATTCTTTTATTAATTCAAGCACTAAAACAGTAAGATTACTAAGTATTATACAAAAAATAATTAATAATTAATCTTCCATTATTAGATTTATCGATTTTGCAGTTCGTTTCATTTCTAACAGAATCAATCCAAGTCTAGCTTCTGATAGGGTTGTACCAGTTAATACTGCCTGTTCTCCAACTTGAATTATGATAACTAACCCTGCATCCCCTTTGACAGTCATTTCTTTTAAATTTCCCTTATTCAATTCGACTACTACACGTTCTGCGAGATTCAAAGCCGCCGCAGTCATAGCTGATAATCTATCCTCATCGGTATCTCCAGATGCGCTTAGACTAGCTGCGATAGGAAGACCTTCTCTTGAAACTAGTAACAATCCCTGAATATCACTGATACGGGTTTTGCAATCATTAAGAATAGTTTCAATCTGAGTTAACTTATCAGTGATGTCGTCAGACACTTTGATTATTCCTCTGAATTTTAATTGCCCTAGTATTTAATAAATATTTGTTGTTCTTTTCTTTTAGTAGTAATGTCGCTTATATGATATATTGGAAAGACTATTCTAAAAACTTATTTATTGAAAACTTTTAGAAATCGCATAATAAAAATCCTGTAAGATAATAAATCATCGATAATAAAATTAATAATTCTAAATTTATTATTTATATTTTCAAAACATTTTTTAATTTCTTAGGAAAGAATTTCTATATCACAAAAATGGCTGTTCTTTATTTGGTATTCTTAGAGTTGCAAATAAAACACTTACGACCTTTATAAGTTCTGTATCGATGGTAAGAAAGTATTAAACAATTTTTTTCTATGAAACAAGCTCACAGAGCATGACAACTTTAACAGCAAAGACGGTTTTGAAGTTACTTTTTATCCATTTTTGAATATATAATTCTAAATTTTAACAGAATGGTGACAGTTCAAGATAACATTGAACATAAAGCAAATTAATTGCTTTTTTTAATATTTTCTTAATAAATATCACCTATTCTAATTTTACAATAATAATCATTATATTGAAATCATTAAACGTTATTCTATATTTTGATAAGTTTAATATAAAAAATTTTTAAAAATATATTTTTTCTCCCCTTCTATATTAGAAAAATTGTTTAATAGCGTTTTTTAATATAAAATTATTATTTATTTTTATTTGATACAAGTAATTTATTATTTGGTGACAATTTAATGGCTGATACATATCAGGACGCAAAATTAGTTCCAGAAGAAGTAGCAATATTAGAAGAATTAGAAAAAATTTTGGGAGAACCTATTCCTAATAGAAAAAGTTCAGACAATCTTAAATTTGGTTTTGTAGCTAAAAAAAAGCATGTATTATCACTTGGCCTTTCTAATAAAAAATTAAATTCCTTACCTCAATCTATAGGGATTCTTTCTGAATTAACGGAACTTTTTTTAAGTAATAATAATATTCAAGAACTTCCCGAATCAATAACAACATTACGGAATTTGTTAAAATTGGATTTATGGAAGAATAACTTCAGTGACTCGTCATTTTCTAAAGAATATATTTTTCTGGTGAATTTACACTATCTAGAAGTTAGAGGAAACAAGAATTTAACAGAAACAAGAACTTTCGGAAATTATAGTGAAAATTCATTCGCCACTAAAAATGATGTAAAAACTTTTCTAAACAGATTTAGAAAATAAGAAACACATAAACTTGGAAAAAATTACGGGATTAATAAATCTATAAAAAAAAATGGAATATAAATTCAAATTTATTAGGTTAAAACAGTAGTTGTTAAATGTAAATCTTCATACAATCCATCCCAAAAGGTAGCTACTCCATCAAGCATTTCTAATCCACCATGAAGGAATTTTTCTTTATTAAAACCATCTTCGAAGAAAACTTCCGCAAGTTCTTCTTGAGTGTGTTCAGCATGTTGATCCTCAACTTTATCATGCCACGTAAAAAATGCCAATTTTAATTTCGGAACGTTATTTTCCGGATTTTCTTTAAATTTCTTTAAACCTCTAATTAATTGTTTCCAAAATCCCGCGGCCGCCCAATTTTCTACAGCAAAGCTCGCTCCTTCTCCAATATTCGGATCATCATTTCCATAAACTCTTTCTAGTTCATCACAGAAAAAAAGTGTTGATTTTGTTCCATGTCTCCTTTTTCCCATATCGTTAAACTCTAAATCAATATCTTTTCCTATGCGTAACAACCATTCAAAGTGACCTGCTGCAAATTTGAAAACTCCACCATCTACTGTTCCTTCCGTAGAAACTAGAGCAGGATCTCCTGATAAATCTTTTTCTTCATCCGAAGCTTTCGAAGTAGAACCCGATATTCCAATAGGTTGTGATTGCTTTCTAAAGATAACTCCAACCTCATTTACTAATATTTCTTTGCTTGCTCTATAACTTTCAAGCGATCCAGAGTTAATCATTTTTTTTAGTTGAGCTATTAAAAATAGATGAGAAAAAACACTAAATTGGATAATAAAATGTTTTGTCTGCTCTTTATTTGGTCCTTCAGTCTCAAACCATTTGCAATATTTATTATCAACTACAATGCGGTGATTAAGAAATTTTTCTTCAACTTCTTGTAAAAATTGACTATATTCAGTTAATTTTGCTTGACTTATTTCACCAGCTTCAACTTTAATCATTATTTCTTGAGAAATTTCAGTTATTTTTTGAGACATTCATATCAACCAAACAATTTTTCATCATTATTTACATTATAATTAATAATAACTGGATGTTTACGAATTACCTTTAAAATCTTAGGTAAACCAAAAATTACCTACATTCAGTAAAAACACAGGATCAGCCTTATCAATGTGAAGTATTTCAAAAGGGGGTTTGCTTTTTACTTATAAATGTGTTTACATTATTATTTTCAAGAGGATAAATTACCTAATACTCATATTGCCAATTTATTGTCTATTATAGGTATATAAAAATTTCAAATTAAAAACAAGGTATTGATTATAATACAAATTTTGAATCTGGAAGTGATTTTTAAGGACTGAAATTTGCTCTAATTATTTAATTTACTTCATTATCAATATTATTGGTGTCTCATAAAAGAGATTTTAAAACGACATTTAAACTAAAGAATCAGTAGTAAAGCTTAATTTTCATGTTCCTATCATAAATTGGAGAAAAAAATTAATGGGTTTAGCTGATCAAGTTATCGGTGTAAAAGCTAAAAAGTTTTTAATGCAATCGATTTACCTTTTTGCTTCTAAGTATTCGAAAATAGTAAGTAACTGGGTAGAACAAGTATCAGAGATAATAGAACAAACAGTTGAACAATCTTTTGATCCAGATGAGAGAAAATTAGAGGAAAATACTGCTAAATTCCTACAATGGTTGGGTTTTTCTCCTGTAGATGTAAAATGGTATCCAGAGCAAAAAATAGGAAGATTTATGATCGGAACTTCGCGAATGTGGCAAGATCCAAAAACGGACAATGTTACTAAAGTCATTATGCATTCTTTAATTGGATCATTAGGAAAAAAGCTTTTAGGAGAAAAACCTGATGTTTCTCAAATTACTGGACAATTGCCACCTAGAATCATAGTTGGGTATGAAATTCGTGAACGATATGGTGATATATCTCCAATTGATATAGCTGATACTCCTCAAGTTGATGTAATTCAACCTACAAAAAATTCAGAATCAGAATCTGGCTCTAAACCGACAACTACTAAAATTACTTCCACTAGATATAAATCTCTTATAGAACCATTTATTGGTCCAGATATTGATGAAGCTCTTGCAGCTAAAACATTAATGGAAGAAACTTTAGACTTATTAAAAGAAAAATATCCTGCTGATCTAGAATCATATAATTTAGGTAACTTAAATCTTTTACTCTTTTTATTTCAAAGATCTGCAAAAGAGGAAAAATGGAAAGAAAGTGCAAGTGATCTAGGTAAACGTTTTGCTGGAAAAATGAGAGAATTTTATCCAAATACTGAACCTAATGGTGCAATTGAAGGAATGGGAGCATTGAAACCCGATTCTTTTGATGAATTTTTGTTTTATGGCAAACATCAGACATCAGAAGAATTTTGTAATTTTATTGCAATAATTTTTCAGGAATATGTTTCTGTGTTTATGGATTTAGAATTTAAAGCAGATAAACCACTATGTGCAACAAGTGGATCAAATCTTTGTCTTTACGCATATATAAAATAATTTTTCAAAAAAAGGTTTGTATTCAAAGTATACGTATTTTGATAAGAAATTACCTTTATTAAACTCATCCTTCTAAAAACATTTGGTTAAAATTTTATGAAGGTTCTACTTGCTATACCACCAGGTATAGGTGAGAGTAAATATCAGATATCGAACTTTTTGAATTTCTCAGCACCTCCACTCGGGCTTGCTTATATGGCTTCTGTTTTGGAAGAAGCAGGTTACCAAGGAAAAGTCAGGATAATTGATTCTAGAACAATAGGCATAACAAGTGAAGATTTACGTCAAATTATTAAGAGATTTAAACCTGATATACTTGGATTACAGGTGAAAACTCCAAACTATTATGACGCTGTTGAATCATCAAGAATAGCAAAAGAAGAGGATGTTCCTTATGTAGTTTGGGGTGGACATCATGCCTCACCTATGGCAGAAGAAGTTTTAATGGCTAATAAATCTGTTGATATCATTTTTCGTGGAGAAGCGGAATACACTTTCAGAGAATTTGTTTTAGCAGTTGATGATGGAAAAGATTGGACAAATATTCGTGGAATTTCATTTAATGAAAACGGTTTTGTAAAACACACACCTAATGCTCCTTTAATTAAAGATATTAATGAATTACCATTTCCTGCTAGACATTTGTTACCTATGGAACATTACCGCATTTTTGGGTCCGCTTTACCAGCTACAACTATGATAACCTCCCGAGGCTGTCCTTATGATTGTGAATTTTGTGCTGTTACATCTTTTTATGGAAGAAAATGGAGAACAAGAACTCCTGAAAGCATTGCAGCAGAAATGTTGGAGATTAGAGAAAAATTTAAAGTTAAAGCAGTTGCATTTGTCGATGATTTATTTTTTACCTCAGAAAAACGTGTGATGAGAATTTGTAAAGCAATTAGTGATGTTAGGAAAACCCATGACATTTATTGGGGTGCTACTGTTCGTGCTGATCGAGGTGGATTAAAAATGTTGGCTACCATGCGAAAAGCTGGATGTCGACTAATTTTTGTGGGAGTTGAATCAGGTGACCAAGAAATATTGGATTCTGTTAAGAAAGAAACGAATATCGGCATGATTGAAACATTTTTTGATAATAGCAAAAAAGCGCACTTAGATACTTTGGCTTCAATTTCTTTTGGTTTTCCAACCGAGACTAAGAAAACTATTAGAAAAACTATTGATTGGACAATTAATAGACTTGATCCAAGTTTGGCGATATTTACAATAAGCACACCATATCCTGGAACTCCGTTTTTTAATCAAATGAGAGAACAAGAAAAAATTAAGGAACTTGATTATTCGAAGTATAACTTATTTAATCCTATTGTTGAACTAAATGGAATTACAAGAGAAGAATTGAAAGAGGAAGTCAAAGAATGTTATAAACGTTTTTACCTTAGGCCTTCTAAAATTATGCAAAATACTGTACGAGAAATAAAGTATGCAATGGAATCATATGGATTAAAGATGTTTGCTTCAAATTCAAAATTATTTGCTAAAGGTATAATTAACATGAAAGTATTATCTAGCTCTATTTAGCCTTTTTAATTAATACACCTGTTTTGTTTAATTAGAAATTTCTTACTTGAATTTTGTAGTTGAAGAAAATTTAGTTTTTAGCATAATAAAATAGGCAATTTGTATATTTTTATAAATAAGGATATTTTACGTAATAATAATTACTTAATATTTTTTTTCGACAAAATTTTCATTAGTAATTAAGTATTGAAATAAAAAAAAGTCTTGATTAATATTTTTGTTTTAAATTTGATTTTTAATTGGTGAAATAATATGATCAGTGAATCGAATAGCGGGTTAATTTACGCAAATGGTCAAAAGCGATATATTCCGTTGAAATTTGCTTTACCAATTGCATTTTTAGTGTCTTTATTAACTCTGATAATTTTCAGTGTAATTGGTGCAGGTTCTAACGCAATACTTGCGCAAATAGAAGTTGTTCTATTAGCGATATTTTTCTGTTTACCAGGTATTTTGACTAGGTCGAAATTAAGAGGAGTGTTATTTTCTGTACCAATGATTTGGGTCGTTATAATCGTTTATGAGTTTATTATTGGTGGATTATTAGGATCATCATCATATAATCCCTATTCTGTGTTTGGTGTTCTTAGAGAGCCAATTTTAGGAATTATCGAAACAAATGCGGGTACTTTAGGTTTTGATGCTAACACAATAGTTTTTGGTAGCACAACTGTAAATGATTTGCTTAGTATGTTAATAATCTTAGATTTAGTAATTATTGCTGTAGTTTTCTTTTTGGGGTCATTTTTTGCTTCAAGTGTTGCTACCCTGTTTTGGGATACTGAAGGTAATATCAAAATCTTTGCGGTAATTTTAAAGCCTTTTGCAATCTTATTTGCAATTGTCTTTTTGTTAATAATGCCAATAACAATCCACGCAGTTTCTTCGACAACGGGTGCTGCAGGTTTCATTGTTGGAGGATTAGGAGAGTTATATGCAGGTTTTGCACCTAGTAACGGAGCTGTAGTCGTAGCTGGTCAAGACACAGGCATAGATTTTACAAATATTGATGTAGAAAATCTTCGTGAACATACTGCAAAAGCTAAAATTAATTTTCTGAAAGCAGATGAGAGATTCAATCAATTAAGAGGTAATTTATTCTTCTCTTTTGCTATCAACCAGTTACCAGAGGATCTCCAAAACATTGATGCTGTTCTAGATCTTGTAGCAACAATGGCGGAAATTTCTGGTGTTATGCCTGAAATATATTTCATTCTTTTTAACGCTCAAGAAGGAATGAGTAGAACAACACAAGCAATTTCATCCACCAGTAGTAGTAATTATGATCCTAATTTCAAGATAGGATTAGATTTCATTGATCTAGGATTTTCTAATTTCACTAAAGCTTGGAATTGTAAAGACGTGGATCATCCTGAAGGAATTGAAAATTGCGGTTTAGTTTATGGTATTGAACGAGCCAGCTCAATAACAGACGTCGGTGAATTAAATAATGTAATAAATATTGAACAATTCATTTCAGCATTAGATAGTGGACTCAGTGCTTTAGACAAAAGTTGGGGTGCTATCAATCCGTTTTTAAATGGGACATATAAGACTATATTAGCAACAACTGCATTAGGAGAAAATGATCTTTCTAAAGCAAGTTCCTTAATAATAGATGCCACTGGTGATTTTATTCAATCAGACAGCATATTAAGCACTGTTACTGATGTTGCTCCAATTAATATTACTTCTGGAGAACAAGTAATCCCTATACCTATTGATGGAATAATTAATTTAGCGAAAGATCTTAATTCATTATTAATACCGTTCTCTTATTCAGCAGCAAATGGAATTGACTTCTTTCTTTCAATGCAAAATTTAATGACGGGTATGAGTGCTATAGATATGTCTGATAATTCTACTAGTGGTCTCGATGGTACTTGGGATGGCATTAGTGGTAATTTAGCCATGGCATCATCTCAATTAAGCCTAGCATCTTCAAATATCTCAATAGCAAATAATTTATTGGATATGGCAATAGCAAATCCTCGTTATGGATCCTTAAATCCTGTTTTTGTTGGTGAAGAAGGATCAGTTACGGTTTTCAGAACTGTGAAACAAATGGTTGACGAGTTTGATTCTAATTTAGAACTGTTGAGTGAAATGTTCACTGCTTTGACATATTCATTTGAAGCATACAAAGCGTTCGGGAAAGCAAGTGCTAAAGTTCATCTTGCTTTAACTGATAATGCCACAAAAGCTGAAGTATTAGGGTTTTATCAAGATACTAAGGATAATTCAGCACTTGCATGGGAAATACTGAATAATATGAATACTACATCTGGCTCTTTATTAGACAATGGAGCAAGGATAAGCTGGATGGAAAGTTTCATATGGCCTAGCAGTCCGTCAAATAATCCAACCAATTTAAATTCAACAAACATAGGTTTTGGTGCTATTCCTGCAACTTATAATGGCTTATGGGTTGTTTCTAAAGTTATGATTGAATTGCTAAATTCCACATTACTCACTAACCAAATAGATGCTATACTAGATATAGTAAATAATCTTGGTATAGGAGATCTATTTGGATCAGGTTAATATTAATAATTTAATAACCAAATTTTTCTTTCTTCTCTTTTTTTTTATTTCACAATATGACAAGTTTGATCTATTCTTTTTAGTAGTTTTAATAAGAAATCCTGATGTTGGATTTTCAATACTGTAAGCATAATTTAAATTAACATAGATTTTACATCATCCTGCTAATATCCTCTTTTTAAACGATTTCATTTTTGATTTTGAATAAAAATGTTTTTTAGCCTTAGAAATATCATAATCAGTACAATAACATTCCCAAAGTTTCAAAAGGGTATAATCTATTCCTTTTTTTCGTAATTGTTCTTGATATAACCGGAATAAATAATATAAAAAATAACTTAATTCCCAATAACATAAATTAAAGTCCTCCTTCCCAGAATAGCAATCTTCAAACCCAAAGAACTTTTTTACTTTCGCATGAAGGTTTTCTACCTCCCAATGATCACTCCAACGTTTAGAAAACGTCTGAATAGTCATCTTCACCAGATTTGTTAAATAATATTTGATAGTAGAACTATCACCTTGACGAATAGCAAAAACCTTACAACGGCCATATATTAGTGTATTAATCTCTTTCTCCTGA
>MDVS01000131.1 GCA_001940645.1 Candidatus Heimdallarchaeota archaeon LC_3 | reverse complement strand
AAAATAAATACGTTTCAAAATTGCCACTTTTTTTGTTTTTACTCTTAAAATAATAATTTTTTGCTTGATTGGATATTGAATTTTCATCAATTAGAGTATAATTAGCTATTTTTGAAATTGACTCCTGTAAAACTCTTATTTCCCGTATTGATGTAAATTTTATTTTGAATTTTGAAGCTTCTTGCGTAATTTCACTTGCGATTTGATCACACCAATTAACTGTCTTATCTAATGTATTCAATATCTTGTTATGTTCTTTAGTTGACGATTCGAGATTTGTTATCCAAAATTCTAAATTTGGTAATAAATCCTTTATTACACGACATTTAGTATATTCAAAGAACGGTTGAGGAAATTTAGAATAGCTTACATCATCTAAAAAACTCGAAAGAGTTTTAGCCTTAAGTACTGAAGTATCTACAGTATCCATGAATTTTTTCACTTTAGTCAGCATTGAATTAATGTTTAACAAACGATATTCATATTTTTTGACTGTTAACTTCCATTGAAAGATCGAATCGGATCCACTTATGTTATTTATACGAGTAACAAAGGAATTTAATTCCGAATTTATTTTATTATTTGCTTTTTCAAGATCTACAATACTATACTTATTTGTTGTTATTGTCTTCCTTCCAATCTTTTCTTTCACTTTATTAGTTTCTAACAGCCCAGAAGATAACAACAGGTCCATAAATACATCTTCGAACAAATTTTTTGTTTTTGACTCACTAATAAATTCTTTTTGAAGTTCGGTTAGATCTATGTTAGGTTTATTGGAAATCAGATTCACTGTTCTTTTAAATACGGGGTGTAAGAAAAAAGAAACTTGCTTGTTTTGAGGATCCTCATCTTCAGATAGTTCAATTAAATTAGCTTGTACTAATGAATTTAACTGGTCACTAATCGGAGTGACAGTCCAGTCTGCACCACTGATACCTGAATCTCCCCAATTTGTAAAACCATCCTGCCAATCATCCCTGACTGCATTAAAACATTCAGCAATTGTGTATTGTCTTTTATTTTCCAATAAAGTGGTTCCAGTGAATAAATAGTTTAGCGCTAAATAGAGATTTTTTGATGATGATTTAAAACTAATTTCAGGTATGATTTTCCCTACATCTTTACACTGAATAATCCAATCCGCCAAGTATTGTTGAATTTCTAATTCATCTCGGAAAAAAATTCGTTTTTCCGCTGTAAAAATTTCAATATTGATTTTTTCCCTATGATCCTCTGAACTAAAATATTTATCATCACAGAAAGCAAAGCTAATTAATCGTCTTACATCTCCTGGATTCATATAAATTGGGATGATTGACCCAATTTCAAGTTTTTGATTAAATTTATCAATTGTATTTACAGTTTCTTCCGATAAGTGGGAAGCATGAAGTAAAAAACTCGGTTTTTCCCTATGGTATATCTGAGAAAAATCATCTTCATCAATTTCTCCAGACTTGAAAATAAATCTAATATCAAATGGTTCTGATTTATCATTTAATATCATTGTTGCCTCCCAGATACCATCAACATTGAGGATATCTTTTATTATCCATTGGTACTCATCAATTTCACCAAAATATTTAGCAAAATATTCTGGAAGATATTCTCTTGAAAGTTCATCAAGCTTAGACATTATTTGCCTTGATACGCTTAGTCTTAATTCTTTATCTTCTATAAAATCAAGGCCAATAGGAATAGGAGATGGATATAATCTTAACGCTATAGTATCCGAAATTTTATAGAACTCCTGTTCTTTAATTATGTGATTTTCAAGTAATCTTTTGAGATTGTTTAATTCAAAAGTTTTTAAATCTGACAAGAGCTTTGGTAACAAATCTAGATCTGGAATGATGCAATTTGATTTTACGTTTTGATTTTCATCAAATGTATAATAACTAAAGATTGCTAGTATCTGAGTTTTAGGAATAGAAATTTTCCCAAATATGATTGCATTTTCATAAGATTCAGTTTTTTCTAGTTTTCCACTCATTCCTTCTAAGAAAACATTGGTTATCAAGTCTTCAACTGATTCAAAATCAGATTTATAATAATTATAAATTTCAAACTCTTTACCAAAATTATCAATCAATAAATACTTTAAACTAGTTATTACTTTAATGAATTCATCAATCGATGATAGATTTAACCTTTCCCTTAAATCCTCAACGGGATATGCATTTAATTCGCCAAATAGGGCCGAAATTAGTTTGAATAAATTTTTAACTAATGTTAAATCATCTTTCTTCCTTTCAATAATAATAGTCAAGCGATCCCAGAACTCTTTATTTAAAGCATCAACATCTGCACCATAAACGGAAACACTTTCATTTTTTAGCGAATTTAAGATTTTTTCGCCAGTAATTTGATGAAACACACCATCCTCTGCAGATTGACTTAACACATTACTTAGTAAATCCTTCATTTTTCTTGGATTTCCTTGTGATACCCTTGCAATAGTATTTAAACATCCAACTGATATCAAAGGATGAGGAACCGGTACTTCATCTTTCCAACAAGCTTTTAACGTTTCATTAAGAAAATCTAACGATTCTACTTCCGGTACTTGTGGAAATCGTTTCTCAATTAAACGACTCGAAAAATCACCGTATTTTTCTTTTTCAGTTTTTGATTTAGTTATTCTATAATATGCACTAGGAGAACAAGCTAAAATAAAATGAACATTTTTCTGATATTTTTGATTTTCTCCTAATTCGATTGCATTATTTAAAACACTTTTTAGGCCTTTTGTTGCGCGTTTAAGTGCTTCTTCTTCTTGTAGTAAATCTTCAAATTCATCAAAAAATATAATTAGATTTTGGTCAGTATTGTTGTTAAATAATCTTTCCAACCATGAGTTAATAAATTCATGTGGTTTTTGGATTCGTTGAATATCAGGCAATTCTGGAAATGGTAAATTCTTAATTCGGGAATAGTCTCGCATTGCGAAAATGATGGTAAATAGAAATATTTCAGCTTCTAAAGTAGTATTTTCTATTAATGATTTAACATCATTTGACACTAACGAATTAATAAACGACCGCCCACTTAATACTAAATTTATATCATTACTTTGAGAAGTGTGCGTTGTTATATAAGAATCATAAATTTCAGTTTTTCCTTCTCCCCATTCTCCAATAACAATTAAACCACTGGGTTTTGTTCCTTGGTGAATTGTTTTTTTAAGATAATTAGCAATTTCATTTTCTAAATTTTTACGAGAAGGTAATTTTATGTGAGGAAATTCTCCAAGAGTAGTACTAGAACGGTCTGGTAACATTTTAAATACGGTTGTTGTGACCATTATTATTCCTCCATAATGTTGACAGTTCCTGTTTGATGAGAAACTATGCGCTGGCTTTTTGGTATTTTACAGATTAAACTGTATGGTGTAGGAATTAATTGACCAGTTAAAATAGCTTGACCGGTTGGTAAATTAGTCAATCTGTTTTTCACAGAAGTCGGTAATCCTCCAGTTACTTTTAATACAAACGGTATATCATCTTGGGCTATTCTTTGAATTACAAATGAGTTACACATTGAAACAATATTAGAGTCCAAAAAAGAGGGCCTTTGTGAAATTAAACATAAAGATAAACCAAATTTTCTTCCTTGCGTTGCAATATCAAATAAAATCTTATGAGTCAGTTTAGCTGAGCTCGAAAACTGTTGTGACGGACAAAATATTTGAGCCTCTTCGATTGCAAATAAGATATACTTTCTTTTCTTTTTAACACTATAATTCATAAACTGTCGAAACAATCGCGTAGCTAAATATGCAACAACTAATTGTTTAACTTGTTGAGAGGCACCAGGAGCTCCTTGAGAAGAAAAATCAATTATATAAAACTTTGGATTTTCTTTGTTTACTAATTTGTCGATCCATCCCTGTTTAGTTAATTCGGAGTTAACGGACAAAAGCTTATGAGTTCTTTCAATTTCTTGCCTAAAATTTCTTAATGCTCTAATAATTGCCGATTTTGAAGAGGAATGCATGACTGTAGAATCATAATCTTCAATAAAATTTACTAAATCATCAAATCTTTGGTCACTTGTGAAGAATTTATTCATATTTTCTTCTGATATGTCTTCTTTATCTAGTATTCCTGTTAATGCAATTTCTAAACTTGCCACTTGTTGTTCGGATCCCTCTAAGGTTCCCCTATGAAAGATAAGAATGATTTCAGCGACATTACGAATACCAAGTTCACCTAAATTTAATCCAATTTTTTTATCATAATGATCTTCGTTACTGCCTTCGAAAGCTAAAGGGAAACTAAATCGGATGACATCATCGAAAAGCAATGACTTATTTTCGTCAAAATTTTCTGTAGCCTGAATTTTACAATGGTCCTTAAAAGCTGTATAATCACCATGGGCATCAATTAATAATATTGGAAATGGGACAAAATGATTTTTAAATCGTATTCTGGATAATTCTTGAAATAATATCCCGGCATTGAAAGATTTTCCACTTCCCGTGGTACCAAAAATTGCTAGATGTTGCGTTATGTTATTCACTAAGAGTGGTATTTGGACATTAGGATAACCAATAATATGTCCAAATGGGATCCAAGGTTGATTATTGAAATCTCCGAACATGCTTCGTAGTGAGTCTTCAGATAATTCGTAAACCAAATCACCTGGTAGGGGAGGAATATCAATAGAATATGCCCCTTTTAAAATTCTAAGTAGATCAATTTCGATAACTGTATATGTGCGTGAGATACCAGTCGGTAGAGTTAGTCCTCTTTTTCTGGCTTCCGTCCAAGCATCTCCCACATTATAGAAAGAATTGTACGGAATTATCTTGGAAATTCTTCCTAAAATCTCATCATTTTTTGTCCTCCTATTAATTTGAACATATTTTCCTTCAAAAATACGTCTGTAGCCATTATTGGATGAGTTTGAAACATTTATTACTTGGGCTTGGACTAAGGACGTATCTGGTGCCGATAATATTAAAGCTAGCGAATTATTATTCAATGATTAAACCTCATTTAACATAAGTGAATAAATTGATGAAAATGCATGTTGATCCCCACCCACTAATTTGGAAATAAATTCTTGATGCAATGTGATGGCCATTTCTTTTGAAATTTTGCAATTTTCATGGGCTGCGATGACCGGAACCGGCCAAGAATGTCCAGGATAGGTCCATTTACCAGTTGCGATCTTAACTTTATCCCAAATCGTATTGATAAAATCATCGTTAACAGAAGATCGGACAAATACTTCAATTCTGGTGAGCCCTGTGTTTCGTGCACTTTGATATAACCCAGAAATTCGTTTGAGACCTCTTAAATTATATAAAACAGCATCTTGTGTCTCCGTACTTGTATCCATCCATGGAGTAAATAGTTTATGATCAAATCCATCAAATTCTTCACGGTACTGGTCAAATAATGGAGACATAAGAACGCGATCACCCATATTAAATGAATACCAATTAGTGATGGCCCATCTTTCCTCAAATAACCGTTTACTTAGGTAGGAATCATGGATTCGTTTGACAATTCCGACAATAATTATGTTTTTTTCCCATGCTGTCTTGATGGCTTCCACTCTTTTACTAATTAGATCCAAAGGCGCTCCTGCAGGAGGATCCACAACTGGACCATCAATAAAAATCATACTATTTGCCGGTAATTTGTCTGTTATTAATTCGATGGCTCTTGTTTCACCGTATAACATCAACTGGGCTGCTCTTCGTCTAATTAGCATTGGAATGCTTTCGAAATAGGAACTAAATCCTTCAACTACTTGAGTCGCTTTGGGTGGAGGGTGAAAAAAATCAGATTCGGATTTCACATTTAATCCAATATGTGTTGCGTCTTGTAAAGATTCAAAGCTGATCATGGCTATTGAAAATGGCGTATACCAATATCCGGCTAAACTTGGAATAGGAAAAAAACTCCCATCCACTCCGCCCACAATTTGATAGGTAGGTGTATCTAAATTGGGGGAACTTAGCCAATTTTTTGACTCTGCTGTTATTAATAATTGGATTTGCTTAATATTGTCTAAAATTTTCTGTTGATATTTCATACCCCCTTCAATGGCATCTTTAATTAACTCTACTGGAGCATTTGAATCTTCTGAGGGTAATTCAAAATCTGAAAGTCTTTCTTTTACAGTTTTTTCGTCATATGCCAAATGATTCCCCTTAATCAAATCAATGAATATAATAAAGAAATATAAACTGATATATATTTATTCTGAGTTTGTGCAATTAAATTTTTGCTTAAAAAATAAAAATTCGATCAGACATTTATTTGTTTTTATTGGAGTCATTAAATAATACTTTGGCATCACAATATAAATACACCTCCCTGGAAAAATAAGACAAATTTCTTTTTCTGTTCGTGATATAAACCGTTTTTTCTTCAAATATCCCATATCATGGATTAATAGTGGTCTTAATGAACTTTTAAATAACTCTTTCAACCAAGGATGACTATGTTTTAACAATTCATATTAAATTAATTTGAATTTAATACCAAAAATCGATCTTTTTAGTTAGAAGAATTTACCTAATATTTATTACTTATTAATTAAATCAGCTCAAAATATCAAAAGAATTAAAAACAAAAATAAAAGCAAGTGAAACAAATCTGTTTCTATTCATAAGTTAATGGGGTAGGTAATTGGCTCATAATCAGATTCCTCCAGCTCAAATAATTGATGAACAAGAATTTTTAGATATATTAGCAATTGTTTTAGATAAAGATTTTAGAATTCATGATGATAATCCCAATATTAATGTATCACAACGTGAAACATTAATTGACCCATTGCAACAAATTCAATTTATTGTAGCTGGTCCAGGAAGTGGTAAAACAACTGTTTTAGTCTTGAGAGTTCTCTATTTAATATTTGTGTGTGGAAATTCTCCGAATTCGATATTAATTACTACATTTACAAAAAAAACTGCAGAAGAACTACGATCCCGCATTCAAGGATGGGGTCTTCAACTTGTTGAGCATTTAAATCAAAATGGATTTGAAATAGACATTGATTATCCATCCATTATCGTTGGTACATTGGATAGTATTCTCCAAGAAATGTTAACCCAAGCCCAAGCTAGTCAAGGATTATTAGGGACTTTATTGGATAGTCAAGGTGTACGCGTGTTACTCACTAGAATTTACTCAAGTCTACCACAACAAGACAGACAACAAATAGGTTTTTATCTTTTAACTCTTGAAAATGACACTTGGGAAGAAGCCGAAAGTCAAAGTCGAAATTATCGATTTGCAAACTCCTTCGCTCAGCAAATAAATCGTTTACTTACGCTTTCGGATCGTCTAATTGCAGATTTTGTCGATATAACAGCTTGGCAACCTGAACTCCCCGAGTTACAAGAAGCTCACAATCTTACCATTGCTGTAATACAACAATTTTGGAATCAAATGCATCAACGGAATTTATACTCTTTTTCAACTCTCGCATTATATTTCGCGTACTTAATTCATGTGGATTCAATTCCTCAATCGATTTTAGATTCCGTGTATTCTTCTGAGCAGTTAGGCGTTGACGTCAATGTCCAGTTGTTATTAGAAAACTTAGCCCATTTACTTATTGATGAATACCAAGACACTAACTTTTTACAGGAACAGATATATTTCCAAATTTTTCGGATAATCCGACAAACTGATGCTTCAGCATCAATCTCAGTAGTGGGAGATGATGATCAATCGTTATATCGGTTTCGTGGATCCACGGTCGAATTATTTACTCAATTTCCTGATCGCCTTGTTCATCAAATAGACGGAGTCTTTCCTGAAGAAATTCAAATTCGATTTTTAACCAATAATTATCGGTCTACCGCAGGAATTATTGACTTTTATAACAGATTTTTAACACTTTTTCCCCAATTTGAACAATTCCGTGTAGAAGATAAACCTGCAACAATTTTTGCTAATCTAGAAGGACGACCCTATAATCCCCCTCTTATTTTCATTACGGCAGAAAATTCGCAGCAATTAGCTAGAGAAATAGCCCGATTTGTGCATCAAGTTTCAGCAGAGCCGGGTTTAGTTATCGATGATCCAAACGACCCCTATTTATGTCCTAATCGTGGTGATATCGCCATAATTGCCAATTCAATCCAAGAAAGCATGGGTCAAAACATTAAATTTTTAGGGCATTTACGTCAAGCGATGAGTGAGTATAATTATTCGATTTTCAATCCACAAGGCCGTTCCTACAATGATATTCCTTCTGCACGTAATCTTTTAGGCTTAACGCTTTTAATGATAGATCCTGATAGTACAATTCAAGATAGATTACGAGTAGACCAAGATTCATTAGATCGACTTCAACAATGGAGAAATGAAGCTCGTGCAATTCTACAAGATACTCATGAAGAAGATGCACATTTACATGAGAATATAGCGGATTTACGTCTGTATGTTGAGGCATGGCATCAGAAACGAAAAGTTAATTGGACTCATAATCAACTAGTCGAGAATTGGAGGGAGGGTCGGTCAACCATGTCTATTTCCCGAATTCTCTATGACTTACTTCGTTGGTTTCCTTATTTCACTAATGATAAAGAAGGAATTGTTTACTTTTCCTCTATGGTTAACCTTCTCAATCAATTATCCATTATCGGGGGGTGGGGAGAAAAATTAGTAAACGATACTGCAGATCCTACCAAATGGCAAGTATCTGTTCGATCAGCCATTGTGAGCTTTTTTATCCCCTTAGCATCAGGTAGTATTAATGTGGATGAGACCTTATTAGAAACAGCTCCTCGAGATCGCATGGTAGCTCGCACAATTTGGACCGCCAAGGGTTTGGAATTTCCTATTACTATTATTGACATTGGTTCTGAAATCACGATGAATCATAAGTCTTGGCGTCCTCGTTACTTTCCTATCCATGGTATAGCCAACATTTGGCTTACCAGACGGCTCCGGCCGTATTCACCAATGGATCCGATTGTAGAAGATCCGATAGATTCTTCCTTTGCGGATGTGATCCGCAAGTTTTTTGTGGCCTATAGTCGTGCAGAGTCTTTGCTAGTATTAGCTTGCACGAGTCGAGTACTTGGACATTTGGTTGATTCTGAACCTAACTCCCGCATTCAAGCGGTGCAAGTAGGCTCCCCTAATCAACACACAGATAATCGACCAATTTTATTTCCTCCTAATTCGTATTGGAGGTATCGTTAAATGCCCCTTTTACAAGGAAGACATTCAGATATAATAATTCCAGAATATTCACTAACTGGAGATTTTTTATCTTTTTTACGTTGTGGTCTACAATATCGATACCATCGCAAAGCTGATTGGACGAGTCCAAATCCTACCCAAATTTGGTTTGGCGAATTTTTACACAAAATGATGGCTGCAGGATACCACCATTATCAACAGATAAAGAATCTCAACTTAAATGCATTGGTTTGGCAAACTGATCTCAGACCTATGGAAATGGATATTTATCGCCAATTAAGTAATCGAGGAATTCGGCCTACCCCGGATTTATTCTGCTGGTATAATGAAAACAATGAAACTACCAGTGGTTGTGGTGAAGAGAATGATCCTCATCATCCTCATAAACTTTTAGCCAGTCAACGGGCAGAAATGTCTATTAAAATTATTGGCGAAATGATTTATCCTTTTATCAGCGAAGTTGAACGCCGATTAAAAGGAGTCCGATCGATGCCTGTTCCTAGGCAAACTGATCGTTCTCCTATTTATGGGTTGACAGGAGTGGTGGATGTTATTTCATCCGTAAATTTAGTTGAAGCTCATCCATATAGCCAATTATTGATAGCCTTAGAAGAAGTAGAAATCCTAGGAGGTCCTGACACCATCCAAAATTTTGAAATCATTATTGACTATAAGGGTATGCGTCGTCCTCCGGCCAATGACCTTGACGATTCGACTGCCCAACATCATGAATGGCAAATTGCTGACTATGCGTGGTTACGCCGTCAACAACAAGGAAATATCCCGGTGTTAGCCGGGATTGTAATTTATGTGAATGAGTTGGTACCATCTAAACGGGATTTATGGACTCTCAAACAGGAAATTGCAAACAATTTGACAGATATTGCACCTGTTGAAGGAAGTCCTGATTTTAATGCGATTAGCAACTATCAACGACACGATGAAATTCCCCCAATAACCAATCGGTTCAAGGGAAAGCGTGCGCTTAAAATCATCCCGATCACTCCGAATATCGAACAAAATGCTCTGCTCGCCTTTGATAATACAGTTCGACAAATTGAAGATTGTATTATCGATGAAATCCAAGGGCAACACCCCTTAGAAGTTTGGCCAGCTCTCCCCGTCCAACGAAACTGTACTTTATGCGATTTTAAAACTTTTTGCGTCGAATTACGAAATCATCCCCAAATTGCAGGCGATGTAGGAACCAAACCACCTGTACCTCCTCAAATTTAGTGTTTTGTAACATATTTAGTTCATCATATTTGATTTGTTAGACTTTATTTAGAATTATACCGTACTAGACTTATTGAGCTTAAATGACACTTAATAAAGCTCCATGTTGATTGAACAAAGCTATGAGGAAGTAACGTTAAGAGAATTAACAGAATCAAGATCGAAACTTGAAACCAATGATTATATGAGCAAAATATTTGATAAACTAAGAATAAGCGAACATGTTATCACTGAAAAAGAAAAAATTCCTTTTGATCACCATTGGAAGGCAACAATAATTGAAGCAATATTAGGAGCAGTATATTTCGACGGAGGAATAGAAGTAGTAAGAAAAATTGTTGCAGGATGGAAACCAAAAACGATAATTAAAGAAAAAAATTAGAAAATGATCTATTAAGTGATATTAATTGAGGAAAAAAAATATTTAAGAAAACAATGGTGAAAATTAAATGGTAAGAGAAATTATTATTGAAAATGAAAAGAAGGTAATGATAGAAGAAAAAAACGAAAAATATTTTGTCATTCAACAAAGTAGTCGAGGTGATTGTGAGCAATATCACGACAGAAAAAAATATCAATCTAAAGATGAAGCAATCAAACATTTTGAAGAGTCAATCAAAGCAACAAAAGGATATCTCAAAATTCGAGTGGTTTATGTTGAAGAAATCGAATCCTATTCATATAATCCAAGATTGGAAGGAAGAAGGAGATAACCGGAAAATAACAACAAAACAACGCATAGAAAAAGTAAAAGCATTTCTGGAACCTAATGGGCATGAAACACAACGAATGGTAAAAAAAGTGATGACAGTAAAACCAGAAGAGTTCATGATGATAGGAGGAGGATACACGAAACCAGAGATGTTCAAAACACGGTGGTTACACGAGAAACATGAAGCATTATTACTAAATAAAATTGAGAAAATGAAATGATCTTGCTTTAAAACTTGATATTAGAGATGAAAGCGATTTAAAGAATAATTCAGTATAAATGTTGAACATTCTAATATTTTTTAGCAAATAAAATTAAAAAAACACCAATAAAGTGACTGAGGAAAAAAAATTCCTCAATTTGAATTTCTTTATTAAAAAGTAAAGAAAAAGCATTTAATGGTTTCAAAGGTTCAGTAGAAATGATTTTACAATAAGGATTTTTAGAAATGATGCGTTATAAGGATGAGAATAAATAATTTTGGTAAAAACACACATACTCTTGATATGACAAACAATCTCTAGATTACCGGGTTTTGGGGAGAGAGGAAATTCATTTTGATTATAATGAAATTAAATTCCCTGATATTGCTATGATTTTGTTATTCTTGATTGATTTTTCATTTGTATTGATTTGTACTAAAGAATCAATTAATTAAACTAATTTGTAATTTCACAAAATAGTTAATTATTTTGATATTAAATTTTATTTTTTATGTGCGAAATTTAAAATATAGCGGAGTGGTTGAGTATTACTAATAATATTACACTTCAGGATAAGATTCTTAGCCTTAGTTATCATTTAACAAAAGTATGCAATTTTAAGTGCAGATTTTGTTATGCACATTTTAATAAAGTCGAAAAAAATCACTTAAGCGAAAAAGAAGCGAAAAAAATAATAAATCTATTATATAAGAGTGGCACCCGTAAAATTACCTTTGCTGGTGGAGAACCTACTCTTATTAATTATTTACCAAAATTAATAATCTACGCTTCTAATTTAGGGATGACAACTGTTTTGATTACTAATGGATACAAAATAACTCAATCCTATTTAGATTTAATGGATAATAAATTAGATTGGGTCGGTTTAAGTATAGATTCTGGTATTGAAGAAATTAATATACGTCTTGGAAGAGGTACAGGAGGCCACGTTGAGAGAAGTCTACGTGTTGCTGATTTATTAGAGAAAAATGATATAATAATAAAATTAAATACTGTTGTAACTTCTTTAACATGGAATGAAGACATGAATTGGTTAGTTGACAAAGTAAACCCAAAAAGGTGGAAAGTTTTCCAAATACTTCCAATATTAGGAGAAAATGACGATGCTGCGGATATGATTGTCACTCCTAAACAATATACCCATTTTACAGAAGTTCATAAGAAAAATAATCCAGTTATTGAAAGAAATGAAAATATGAAAGGTGGATATGTCATGATAGATCCTGAAGGTCGATTTTTCAATAATGATACCGGAATTCTTACCCATGGGCCTTCTATCTTAGATGTTGGTGTCGAAAAAGCATTTGAATTTTCTACATTTTCTTATTCGACTTTTTTAGGGAGAGAGGGTAATTATAAATGGGATTGATAAAAAATACTTTTTTAGAATATACAGCTCTAAGGCAATTATTGTTTAAGTTTCTTTACAATAGAAAATATTAAATATTATTATTTTTCAATCTTTTGTTGCTATAACCCTTTGTATTGGCTCGAGATTTGATGAATTTGCATCAATTCTTATAATACTGTTATCATCAATATTTAAAGCTGAATTGAGAATAATTGCTGGTATTCCCTTTTCTCTTAGTATAATTGCGAAATGAGATAAAATTGAACCTTTTTCAAAAATAAAGCCTATTTTTTCTGAGTCATTTCTGTTTAACAAGTTTAATAAACTGATATTAGGCATTTGGCAATAAAAAATATAATTTTCTTGCTCTTTTTTCTCATTGGTGCTAATATTGTGAAAATGAAAGTTCACATTTTCTTTAATGCTATTTAATTCTTTGATATAAGTTAATTTACCTGTGATCTCACCCCGAGATAAAATACCTGAGCTGATATCATCGAATGTTAAATTACTTATGGATTCGTCATCAATTAAATCGAAAAGATAAGGAATAATTTTATTTTCTTTATTTTGTAAAAGAGCAAATTCAATTACAGCATTAAGATTATCAAGCAAATCTCTAAATTCGTTTATAATAATTTTTAGAGCACTTTTATCGAATGAAACAAAAAATTTTTCTTTATATTTATTCTCGACAATTTTTCCATTTGAAATATTCACTTCCTGATCCTGGTATATTTCATTTTTTGAAATTATATTTGTATCAAAATCTAGAACATAAAATGAGGGGGATAGTACTCCTTTAGCAATAAATTGTCCTTTAACAATTTCTATAATATAAGAATCGTTAATTTTTTTTATGATACCAGAATAATCTGATTCATAAAATTCTTGAACAATAATAATAGTAGTCCAATAATCATTTCTAACCAAATCAAGTAATTTATAGAGACTAGCATTCACAGAATTTTTATTATCTATAGCTCTAATTCCATATCTATGGCAATATCGTAGAAAACTTTCATCATTTAATTCATTGCTAGCAAATAAACGTTGAATATTTCCTTGATGTGTAGATGGATAGAGAATAACAGTACTATAACCCATACAATATTCAGTTCTAAATATCTCAATATTTTTAGGAATGTTAGGAAATTTTGTTACATTATTGAACAAAAAAAGGTGAGCAAGAGAGGATCGTACCTTATACTTATCAGCAAGCAACCTAATTTTAATCTTATCGTTATTTTTAACGAAATTAGGAATATATTTTTCATTTTCTAACTTAATTTGAAATATTTGTTTATCTGAATATAAAATTCCTGTCATTGGTCTGCATTGTAAAAGAAAAAGATCCATTTTTTCAGTTAAGGCCCATTCTATATCTACAGGCAAATTAAGTAAATTTTCTAATTTTTTCAATATTACCCCAATCTCATTAATTTTTTCATCAAATATGATTGTCTTAACAAAATTTACTTCACTTTCATTAAATTGTAGTTCAATTTGGTTCCCCTCAATTTCTCCGGAAGTTAATTTATCACCTAATCCTTGTGTATAGGTAATTAATCCAGTTAATTTACTTCCAGTTAAAGGAGAAGAAGAAAATGCTATTCCAGAATAATGTGAATGAATTTTTTCCTGTAAAATAACACCAATAGGAGGAGAATCACTAATAGCATTTGTACTATCCCTAACTGATTCGATTTTCTTCATTACTTCCTCAAAAGAAAATAATCCGATTTCAGTATTAAAATGTCCTGCTTTACTTTCTTCAACAGAGTCTTCACTTGTAGAAGAACTTCTAATAGCTATATCGAAACTTTGATTATGTAAGAAATGTTTAAGGATATCAGATAATTCAGTTTTTACATGTTCATTATTTAGATTAAGCGACCGAGGAAGAAAAAATGATTTAGGTACATTAAACCCATTTTTAAACAACCACCTTAACCATTGAGCTTTATTTCCATATTCTTTTGCATTAACATCATCATTTAGTGTTAAAATCCTATTCATTTTCATCATCTCTTAATATAAGATTATTTTTCAAAATATAGTTATAAACTGTGTTAGGAACTAAATCAGCCCAATTTTTAGCCTCTCTCATTCTTTTTCTTATCTCTGAACTTGATGTTAAACGTTTATTTTTTATAATTTTTGTTTTTAAATTCAAAGAAGCTAATATTTCTTTTTTTTTGTAATTCCAATTATTATTTCTATCAGTTGTCAATACTGTAATATAATAAATAGCTTCTTTTGGAGAATAATTTAAAATTAATCCTGGATAATTTATTGGGAATGGTATAATATCAAACCTAGATAATGAGATGTTTAAATCTAGTAATGTATTTTTAATCATTTCATGTCGATGGAAATAACTATAGGGATTTGATGATTTTAAAGATCTATTTGAATCAGATTCATCGTATTGCATCAATTTGTTATCAGGATTAGTAATACCTATATATAAAAAGTCACATTCATGTAATGGTGTTAATACATGCTCTAAATGACCATTATGGAAAGGTTGAAATCTACCGAAAATAACACCAAATTTTTCTTTCATGATATTCAATTTAAAATTTTAAAATTTTTGTTTCAGTTTCCAAAAATCGTCAGTGGAAAGCCTAAGATCTTTAATAGCATTATTGAATTCTTTTAATGCAAGACGTTGTTGCTCACATTTAGTTCTATCGAGATCATTGAACCATTTCTAGACTAATTGTTTAATCACATCATTGGAAAACTCTGTTTCAACAATTTCTCGTTTTTTATTAAAATTTCTTTCTTTAATAAATCTCTCATAAGCTTGTTTAGCTAAAAAAGATCCAATAATAGTAGAAGATTCAATAACGACCATTTTGAAACCCAATACCTAAAAAAAGAACAAAATCAGACTGGAAAGATTTTTAAAATTACATAAATAAATGTTTTTTGAATTACTATAATAAGCAAATTAATTTTAACAAATAATAATCCAAGAAATATTAACCAATAATTAATTAGATTTTGTCAATATAAATTTTCAACTATACCACAATAAAACTCGTTAAAATATTTAAACTAAGAATTTTAGACAGAAGGGATTGCGACTAAAAACTATAAATTATATACTCATGACTTTAAAGTACGAACTTATTTAACATAACTCGAAACTCAATACTCGTGGATATAGAAAAATGAGGTTTCAGTCATGAACCCAGTGAAATTATTAGTAGACACAAACGCTTTGTTTGATATTATGATGGTGTTAGACATGAAACATGACATGTCAAAGGCTGTTATAACCTTTTTTGAAGAATTAAAGGAGAAATATTCTCAATTTTGTTCAAAAAAGCTTGTTTTGTTTATCAGCAACCAATGGAAGTATGATCAACCTAAAGAATGGAAGGATTATAAAAGAACCGTTCAAGATTGGATCGATAAAGGAATTTTGAACGTTATAGACGTTAATAGGTCATCTAGTTCGTGGAAACGATATTTACATGAATATAGTAACAAAGCAAAAGATCACTATGATATAGATCTTCTCTTCCTTGCACTGAACAATGATTATTGGATGATAACTTCAGATTCTGGGATATTAAATGTTTTAATGACTCATTCAATCCCATTTTTAACCCCTTATTCGCTGTTTAAGTTTTTATCAACACAATCAACAACGACAAATTATCAGCGTTTTTGGCAAAAATTCCATGACAAACAATTGAGATTTAGGTCTGTAACTAAAGATCGTGTAATAGATCTAAATCAGATAAGGCATGAGGAAGATATAAGTTTTACCAAATTTATAGAAGCCGAGAAGCGCCCAAGAATAAGATTTAAAAGAAAAACGCTAAAATTAGAAGCCGATTTATTTGAAAAAAAAGAATTATTGCCATTACAACCCATGATTCATATAGAGTGTTCATATTACGATGAATTAATACCCAATCTCGACATGGATTGTCTTAATTGTAAATTATTTGGTCCTTTATGCCCAAAACTTACAGAAGAGGTTATTTAACTATGATTTGTGATTTATGTAGTTTTCACGATGCTAACAAAATCGATAATTTAAAATTATGCAAGGAATGTTTAATAGGTGTAGATTTTATCGAGAAATTTATATTTTTGGTTGAGCTAGAATTAATGTCAGTTTCCACAGTAGATCCACAATCAAATTCTTTTTTTGATTTACTAAGTGTTTTAGCTTCTTTAAACTATAATGAAAGGTCTTGTAGATATTATCTAATGGCATGTAATGCCATAGCATCCGAAATTTTATACAAGAGAGACCGGATAAATTTCAATTCTTTTATAAAAAGTAGTTCAGATTTGTCAGTAAGTAAAGTTTTGGCTTTTCCATTTGAAATTTCCGGACTCCTGATAAGTGACGATAACTCTTATATATTTCAAGAAAAACTTCTTCTATTTTTTGACGAATTGATTGATGCAGTTAATCCCGATTCATCACACATTGACCTGACTGATGATTTAACTAGTGTTAGGACACTTTTTGGGTACATTTCATTAATTTTATTTCAACAATACACAAGAGGCCAAAAACTAACAAAACAAATGAGTTTAAAGAACACTTGGATAAAATTTATCGGAATTTTTTCCTATCCATATCTGAAAACAAGTAATTTTACCGAATCAGAATTGGTATCATTTTTAAAAAGTAGAAAATTACCTAAACAACAAATAAAATATTTTCTTAATAATTTAAAAGGGATAGATGCATTTAACAGGAGTAATATGATTGAAAAACTAGAACCAAAAAGAAGACCTGGTAAAATGGAAGGTGAGCTACAGCTAAATCTAAATGAAGAATTTAACAACTCAGTAACTCGCGTTAGAACCGATTTACGACTGAGAGAATTAAAAAGAGATATTTCTAGAGAGTATAATTTGGAAAGGTGATTCAAAGTGAAATTGTGTAAATATTGCAAAGTTAAGATAGTAGATGAAGAAATGAGGTGTAAGGAATGTACGCATATGATAGACTTTATTTCTAAGTTTTATGAAAAGGCAATGGAAGAATGTAATAAAGTTGAGATAATCTCTGTTGATAGTAATGATATATTTTTTCTAATTAGGGAGCTAGGATTACTTGGATCTACAAATAATCCCTTACTAGCTCCTTATAATAATTTAGTTAAAGGATTATTGAGTAAAACATATAAAAATCCAAAAAAGGAATTTACATTTTCAGAATTACAAAAATTAACCAGAACTGAGAAAAAAATTTCAAGTATTTTAGAACCTTTTAAAAATGTTGACCTTCTTGAAATTGTAATTCAAACAGATCCGGTGGAGCGAAAAATTATTCTTAATCCCTTATTTCAGAAATTTTCTGATGTCTTTAACAAACAAGTCAATACTGGTTCTAATTTAGAAAATCAAGAACATGAAAAAACTGCTCGGACACTTTTAGGTTTAATAACCCTACAATTGTTTTATGATTATATAAACGATTTTAATGATGATAAATCAAAAGTAATTCGAACTACATGGATAAAATATCTATTTCTTTTTATCACTGTATATTTCAAGAATACATCTTTTAATGAATCTAATATTGATTTATTCCTTAAAAAAAGGAAAATTAGTCCAACTGCAAGAGAATTATTTAAGGATCTTTTAAAAAATGTTCATCCATCTTACTATCACAAGATGATAAAAGATACAAACATTAGAAAGGGTCCGGGAATGATTGATGGAGAACTACTCTTTGAATTTACTGGAGAATTTATAAACGGTATAAATCAAATAAGAGATTATACTCTAGTTAGAACTTTGGAGAGGGAAAATTAAAATGGTAGGATCAATAAAATACGGTAAAGATATTTATTCCAATATTCCTTTTCATAAATTACTAAATAATCAGAAAACCTTAAAATCTAAAATTACGAGAATCTGTAATTATTTTTTTACAAAACATGAAGGTGATGCTCTTTTGCCTTTTCGTGGATTTCTAATTTATGGTCCTCCAGGTACGGGTAAAACAGAAATAATTAAAAGATTAGTTTATGATTTAGACATTGATTTCGAGAGAACAAACTCTGGTAGGGTAAAATTACAATTTGTAGATGGTGGGGATATAGCTGCTCCTAAATGGGGTGAGGGGGAGCAAAAATTAAGAGAAATTTTTAAAGTAAATTCCACAAATCAAAATAAAGAAAAAACCCTAATTCTATTTGATGATGTAGAAACTTTCATTTTAGGTAGAAATGCAGGATTAGCTAAAGAATGGCATTTTTCTCTTAATTCCATATTTTTTCACCAATTAGACTCTCTAAATGTCACAAAAAATATCGTTGTGGGTACAACAAATAGATTAGATCTAGTAGATGATGCATTGAAAAGTAGATTTTATCCATTTTTTTTAGACCTCCCAAACCACGAAGATTTGATGAATATTGCCCAAAAATATGCTATTGCATACAATCTTGATTCGAGGGATCTAGAACATATTTCAAACCTCCTTAAAAAGGATTTGAAACCCTCGATCAGAAATGTTGAACATTTGATAACTGATACTGTCATTAATAAAATTTAGGTGTTTTAAATGGATTTCGATAAAGGTACCTTATCTGTTAGCATTGTCCCTGCTGATTTCAAAAAGTTTTTAGACTTTTTTGATTCTTCGAATTTTTGGAAGATATTGAATACTTCAAACAGAGGGTATTTCATAAGATTTCTAAGTGTATTAAGATCTTCTGGGTTCTCAAGAGTGGGTATAAATACTGGATTGACAGTGGGTCTTAATACTTATTTTAATGATCCAGAAGACTTTAAAAAGGAAATATTGAACGAAATTTCTCATATTGAATTAAATTATCTCCAATTCAATTGGATCATTCCTTATTATGATAGTTTGGAGTCTCCTTCACTATACTCAACCTTTGATGAAGAAGTGCTTGAGTTTTGCGATGGATTTTTTGTAATTATAAAATTTGAATACAGAGAGGAATCTGGAAGAGTTTCTACAGTAGCTGCAAGGAGTAGACTCTTATTAGGAGGGGATTATGCAGGAAACGTTGGAAGAACTATGAGTATAGCTAAAAACGCTAAACAAAACATTTTTATTTTTGATGACAAGAAAAAAATAAATAAGGATTTAAAACCGATAATTGAATTAAAACCTATTCAATTTTCATTGTTATATCAAGAATTAAAAAGTATTAAGAATAGAAAAGGTCGATCTATAGGTGCTTCCTATTTATATGAAGTTACAAAAGAAAAATTGAGCAAAGATAATATTTCTGATGTCTATAAAGCCTTTTCTAATAAGTTCAATCAACACAAAGCTTTTAAATTGGACTATTTTGGAATTTTAACAACCATTTTAGAGGAATATTGATGAAAAAAGAAGAAATTTTTGAAGAAATAAAGAAGCTAGCTGATTCTGGCATAATAAACGAAAAAATATACCAAGAATTGATTTTGAAATGGATTTTATTGAGTATGGAGGATAATCAACAATGAACTCAAATTTAGTAATTAAAGTTAGGAATTTTGCTGGATTATTAGATGAATATAATTTGTCTTTAAATCCAGGAACTGTAACGTGTATCAGAGGTAACAACGCTTCTGGAAAATCCTCTATAATAAAAGCTATTTTACTTGCTTTTGCTATTCCAGAAGATGGAGTTTTTAAATACTCAGATATTGCGGATAATATAGGTCTGTCTAAGGAGGGTAAAATAGATCTAAAAACAATAATTCACAATAAAACGGAAATTGCTGAAATTTCCACAAATTATCGCAAGCAAAAATGGTCAATTAAATTAGAAAAATCTAACAATTCTTTTATAATTTCATCACCACAAGCTGAGAAACTTTTAATAGCTGGACTGCTATCTAGATCTTCTACTGCATTGAAACAATTAGATGATGGTAAAATTAGTTATAATTGGCTAATAGAGGAGTTATCAAAGGCTAAATATTATGAAATATCAAGAAAAGCTTTATCTAAATATTTATCAATAATAGATGAAGAAATGATCAAAATAAATTCCGAAAAAGCGAAAATATCAAAAAATATTGAAAATATAAACGAAATTAAGAAAAAAATTGAAAATTTAGAAAGGGTAAAAAGTGAAAATCAAAAAGAACTCGATAAGTTGAATTATGATCCTTCAACAGAAAAAGAATTAAAAAATCTAGTAAAGAGAATAAAAAGCGACAAAGAAACATTGAAAACAAATGAAAAAGATTCTTATGATGTTAACTCACAAATTGATTTGCTACAAACTAATTTGACTAATATTGAAGAGCAAATCAAACTCGATAAAGATCGTCTAAAAAATATATCTGAAACAATTATTAAATTTGAAAAGGAGAATCTTGAGTCCCGATTAAACTTAAAAAATGAAGAATGGACTGGTTTACAAGATATTCGAATCAGGAAATCAGAAAGAATTGGTGAATTAAAGGCTAACATTGAATTAGTTAAGAGAGCTCAAAATTCATTCAAAAAAGGAACCCCCACCTGTCCTTTATGTAAATCAGAAACCTTTAATTTCGATAATCTAGTCATCCATTTAAAAGATCATCAAAGTGAATTAACTAGCCTTAACAACGATCTTGTATCGGAAAAAAAGGCTTTTGAAGGTGAACTTACCGACCTAAAAAAGAAAATCGATTTGCTAAGGGATCTTAAAGCTCAAAAAAAGGAATTGATTACTGAAATCCGGAATTTAACAAGTGAAGTCGGTAATAATAATAGAAAGATGGCTGATTTTCAACTTGCATCAAATTCTCTAAAACAGATAATAAGAGAAAAGAAAAATAATATTGAAAAAAATGAAAACCTGTATAACAACCTTCTTTCTACTAACAAAAAAGGCGAAGAACTTTTAAAGAAATTTAAATCAATAAATAATGAAATCAATGACAAAAAAGGTCAAGTTAAAGCTAAATTAGAATCTGATAAAAATAAATATAAATTTTTAGGGAAAGAACATTATATTGATACTTTACTCTCAAAAATGCCCATTATAAATAATGAACTTAATTGGCTAGATTCTAAATTATACAAAATATCATTAGAGCAGAAAACAGAAATAATAGAAGATTTTAATAAGAATACTAGTGAATTTACTGAACTTCTTGGTTTTTCTAGATTAAAAGGAATGAGATTGAGCAACAGTTTCGATTTAATACTACCTGAGATTCCTAAAGACACTAATATTTCATCTTTAGCTCTTTCAGAAAAAATCACCATTGCATTAATATTGTTGCTTTCTGCGAAAAATATTTACCTTAAAGAAATTCCTATTTTTCTAATAGATGATGTTTACAATGATTTAGATGGAGTTAAACAAAAGAAATTCATTGGCTATCTTAGCGATATTGCAAAAAATCTAAACATTTCAATAGTTTTATCATTATTAGATCCTTCTGTAAAGGGGTTGGATATAAATACATGGAAATAAATGGATTCGGACAGGAAAAACGTTGTGTGATTTGTAACAAAAAAAATCTGGTTAATGACTACTTTTGTCAGATTGATGATATAACAATTTATTTTTTAAATGATATAATTGGAGAATACGAGAAATCTGTTGATGGCATTGTTACTCCAATTATATCTGATGTTATGAGACATTTTTCCTGCTTATTTTTAGTGGATCCGATGGTTGCAAATATTAGAGAATTGGGTCAAGAAATTATCAATTTATTTGTTGTGAATCCAAATCCAAAAAATTCCATCCTTCTTGACCAACTTCCTCTTGAGGAATTAACTTTTAAAGAAAATTCTCATATAATACTCGATTTAGCATTTAAAACATTTAATAAAGCACAAATTTTGTCATTTAATGGCCTTCATATCATTCCAGGAAAAGTTCTTGTTAGATTAATTAATTTAAGAGAAATAAACACTGCAATTAATGATTCAATATTTACCCAGACTTTAAATGAATATTGGGGAATAATAACTGCTTCTTTAACATTAGAACTCATAAATCACTATCTAGATAACTATTCTACAAGAATTCCGAAATCAGCAATAGGAATCTTAAATATTATTTCTTCGATAATTGCAAATACAAAACAAGAAGATGATGAAAGTGATAAAATTAGTAAAAATGATATTTCTTCAGCTCTTTTTGGACATGACAGCAATAGACGAAATAGAATTCTGAACCGATTACTAGGATTGAATTTAAATCAGACTAGCTATATTTTGGCTGATGTGAAAGATGATTTTTTTTATGTTCATCCGGAAATAGCAAGGTTTATTGAGTATCAGAGAGAAAATTACAGAAATAGAGATTTAATTAGAGATAGAGGAGTTTAGCATGTCGTTGAATCCCATAATTGGCCGTCTATTAATTACTCAAAGAGAGCAAGCAGATCCGTTTCATTTTCAAGCTTGGATTACTGATTCAAATGTTGAAGTAACTCAATTTTTAATTGCTGAAGATAAAGATCGCTCTGACAGAATTTTGGTTATGGTTGATTCAATTAAGACAACTTCTTCAACAAAAAGTCATATCGAGGCATTTTTTGGACATTCGTTTGGAAATCCAAATGAGGTACCAGCATCAAAACCACCCATTATCCGCATTGCCAGTTTGGTACTTTTATCAAGAACAATAAGTAGCGTTGTTCCCCCTGGAGATTCTTACGCGATTCGAAGACCTACTACCGAAGATTTGAATTTACTTCATAGATCCATACCCATTAATAGAAAAATATTGGATGGTTTGCTAAAGATAGATGATAAAGTTACCAGTCCTCTAAGTTGGTCTCCTATTTTCTTTGATTCAAATATGCTGATAGGACCTGAATCGGGTCATTTAAATATCACCGGTGTTTCTGGGATGGCTACAAAATCAAGTTACGCAATGTTTCTTGTAAATTCTCTGAATGAATGGGCAAATAGGAATAATGAAGATCTTTCTATTGTTATTTTCAATGTTAAAGCACAAGACTTCTTAAATTTACATCTAATTCCAAATTCTTTGGAGGAATTGGTAAACGGGCTAAAAAATTGAGGACAAACCAATTCAACTAGCGATATTGCAAACCAAAATTATGCTATTTGGCAATCACTGATAGAAAATGGCCTCAATCCAATGGAATTTCCAAGTGAAATTAAATATTTCACTTACGAATTAGATCCAGATGCAAACTTAATGGAGTCACCTGATTATTATTCGTATGGTTTAGGTAATTTAACATTTCTTGATTTATTTGCGTCTTTATTTGCAAATGATGAGGCTAGCTCTCCCCCACAAGAGCAATTAATACAGGATTATATAATAAATCACCAAAATGCATCATTTACTGATTTCATTCAAGATTTACAACAAGCAGCAAATCAACAAAGTAATAGAGTCCGGGTAGAAAATGGAACAGGAACCTTCCAGCCTGGAACAGTAAGAGTGGTTCTTAATAGAATCAATACATTTCTAAATAGGTCAAGACACATAATATAAAGAAACGAATCGTTAGGTAATAATATTTTGCCTGAGGATTTAGTTAGAGGTATAAATGTAATTCAGTTAAACCGTTTAACAGACGAGGAAATGCGTTTAATTGGTAATGCAGTTATAAGAGAAATTTTTACTAACATGGAAGATCAAAATCCAATATTTTCGAGAGTAGTTGTGTTTTTTGATGAACTGAATAAATTTGCACCCAAAAGAACTAGTGCCCCAGTAAAACGACAAATCATAGATTTAGTAGCGAGAGGAAGAGCTATGAATTTTACTTTAATTGGTGCTGAGCAATTTGCTTCTCAGATTGACGATGAGGTTTTTGGAAATAGCGTGACCAAATTGATAGGTTATTCAGAGATTTCCGAAATAAAAAACTCAATTTATAACCCAATTGGAGAATTGAGAGCTTTAGTACCATATTTGAAAAAAGGACAAGTGATAATGAGACATCCAGCTTATCCTAGCCCAATGATAGTATATTTTCCTATACCTTTGCTTATCGTGATTCCTAATGAACCAGAGTCTTGAAAATATAATTGAATTTGTTGAAGAATTTGATATTGAGCAAATTCAAATTACTGATAGTATTGAAGAAAAATCTCCAGATCTTGGTATTGGATCCTCTGATAAGCCAATAACAAGAGATCATATATGGTTTAGTCCAGTATCACCTTCTTATCCCCCTTCATACGATTATAACTATTATCTTGATGGTGTTCAACAAACAGTTATTACTAAATTAATTAGATTTTCTGAATATAAAGTTCCTTTGCATCTTGCCCACATAGCAGCAGGAATTATGTTTAGAAATCCCAAAAATGGCTTATTAGAACCTACAACTAAAGTGAGCTTCCGTGTACTACTTGGACCATTTAGAACTCTAGAAAAGAAAGCTAATACAAGATTCAGAATTGATAAGGACTTTAATTTTTCTAGCAGTGGTAATATTTACACTAAAATAACTCAACAACCTCCAGATTCGTTTTTTGTAAGTGATACCTCCCTTAAATTTTCACAGAATGACAATAAAATTGATTCATCTGTTTTAGGTCAAATGGGCTTGATTAGGTCAAATGCTCTTAGTCGTGTCCGAGTATTAAGAACAATACTAGAACTTGGTTTAGCAATGGAATTTGTTACAGAAAATCCCTCTAAGAAATTAATAATTGATGGCCCTTTGGTGAATTTAGAAACATATAAAAGATTGGTTAGTAAAAAGTATTTAAAAATTTTAAACTCTTATAGATTAAAATTTCAATTTCTAAAATCAATTATTGGATCGGTTAAAACTGTTATTCGTCTTCCAAACAAAGTAGCTCAAGATTTACTTAATTCAACAAGAGAATGTTCAAATATATTTGTTTGGAATTTAAATGATGTAACTAGTGATTTCTCACGGCATTTAGGTAGTGTGATTCTTAGTGCAATATTTCAGTTACGTCCATCGCTTCTAGCAATTTTACCTGATATTTCCTCAGGTTATTCGGCTTTGGTAAGATTCGATATTCCCATTCCCGCTATAATTCCCCCAGAAAGTGATTTGGACTCATGTGAATCTTTATCATTGACATCACAAGAAATATTAAGCAACAATCTTTGTAATAGCAATTTCAAGAAGGTTTTAAGTTCAATTTTATCAGAAAGATGGATTTATCCTCAAAAAAATTCTCATAGATCCTTAGTAGAACTTTTTCCAATTGAACAGATTGAAAAATGGTTAATATCTACTTTAGATAGTCCGTTTAAATTGAAGTCCATAATAAACTAGATTTGTTTTTAATTATTGCAAAAATATTCTGCTAAACCTATTAAACCATTTTTGGTTATTGAAATCATTTTTGTAACTCCATTATTAACATGGTATGTTAGAACATTTTTAACATTAGTATCAGATATTTCTAAATCATTATTTAATAACCAAATTTTAATCAGGCTTATAATGTAGTCATCAAAATCACCAGTCAGTGTGGTCCGGTTCATTTCCATACCGGATGAATCAAATTTTCCAAAATCTGGTATTACATCTTCTTTCAAGGAGATCAATAAAGCAACTCTAGCAATAACATTTCTATTAAGTTTTGTCCTAGCTTTCAAACTCCCTAAACGATGGGTCGCTTTACTGTCTAAATAAAGTCTGTTAATGCTCATTGAAAAGTTCCTCCTTTGTAAAGTAATATCCCTCTTTAATAGATGATGAATTAGAACTAAGACTCTTTTGAATATGATAAAACTGTGATGTTTTAGAAAAAACCATTTCAAATAGTTGTTTATCAATTTCCGTGTCTGTTGAAAACAATATTAGTTGGTTACTAATATTTGGAAAAAAATAATTGACTAAATTTTTCCTGTGATGAGAATCTAGTCTAGATAATGGTGTATCAATAATAAGAGGCATCGGCCATCGAATCATTTTGAATAATGCCCAAATTGCTGACAGTGCGAATATTTGAGATTCACCACTAGAGAAAGTATTTTCGCTATTCAAAGAGTTTTCTCTTGAAAATAACTTGAATTCCAAAGAATCTTCATCTAACAAGACACTTTGAATAATATTGCTATTTGTTGAAAGTAATTGATAAATTTCAATCAAATTGTTAATGAATATTTTCTTTTTTCTATAAAATAGGTCTTTAGAATATTTATCAATCACTCTTTGTACTGAATTTAGATATCCACTGATTCTTTCAAATTTTTTAAGTTCTACCTTTTTCTTTGATAAATTTGAAAGTTTCATTGTAATTTCATTTTCTTTGATTTTTAATAATTTCATTCCATCTTCTAATCTATTTTGTTTAATTATTAATTTTTCAAGGTTATCTAAAACATTCTTTGTTTCTTTAGAACTATTTGTAATCTCAAGTTTCGAATTAATCTTTTCATTCGATTTTTCATTCGTTTTGTAATCACTTAGCAGTTTTTTAACTGATTTTTCTAGATTTATGTCTACAGATTGTATTTTTTTAATCAAATTGGCTGATTTTTTGGGTGTGAGGTCCAATTTTAGAGAATGACTCAATTTTTTTTCTTTTAGAAAGGAAATTATATGATTAAAGATATGATTAGATATTTTTTCTTTTTCATCTGTTTTTAAGTGATAATTATCCCAGAATAAATTATTTTCATCAATAAGGAGATATTTAGACTTTACATCCTTGATGAATTCAATTTGTTCATCTAAAAATTGTCCATCATTTGATTTCTTAATTTGCTGAACTAAATTTTTATTTAAATCCTGAACCAAAAGAAAAGGAAACAAATTGTTGAACTTTTCTAAAATAGAACTAAAAATTAATTCTTGATTATTTATAATTACCATTTTTTCTTGTTCTAGCTTTCTTTTTTTATTCCCTGATTCTGTATTATTATTTTCGAGAATTTCTCTTAATTTCTTTATTTTTTGATCATTTTCTTCAACTAAAGCCAAAAAACTATTCGATTTTCTTTTGATTTGAGTTAAATCTTTATTATTTTTACTGATTTCATTGATAAGTTTTGAATATTTGTTTTTATTATCTCTCGAGCCATTTTTTGTTATTAATTGATCACTCACTTCATCAATGTCAGTTTCAAGTCTCTTAAGTATTTTGTATCCAATTAGTTTTTGAAAACTTTCTGTAATGATTTTTCCATTATTAGAAAAGTCGAGAAATTTTTCGTACTTTTCTCCATCAAAAAAGAATAAATCTGGTAATTCTGGAGGAATCATTTCTGAAATGAGGATTTCCCATAATTTGTCGTTGTTTTCATTGATGTTATTCCCATTTTTGAATACTGAAACCGTTTCTCTTAAATTAAAATTATCAATTTTCCAATTTCTTTTTATCAGATAAGTATTTTCTTTTCCCATTTGAGTTACTTTAAATTTCATTTCTAAATTAGTGTAGGAATATTCTCTCGAATCAGTTCTAGTAGTTCTTTTTCGTAACTCAACAAAATAGTTTGAAGTCGAACCTCGGGATTTAAAAAAAATTTTACCAAGTAAACAGATACCAATAGCTTCAAAAATCGAAGATTTTCCACTACTATTGTCTCCACCTATAATAATTAAAGGTTTATCTGGTTTAGTCTGAAAATTAATTTTATGATATCCTTCAAAAACTTTAAAATTCTCGATTTGTAATTCAATTAAGTACATTTGAAATTTCTCACTTTATTCATGAATTCTTTCTTCTAAGACTTCTTTTAAAGATCTCCATTCTTCTTTAGAGATTTTAATGATTTTTTTTAACTTATTTGTTCTTTTAAGCATACCATCCATTTCTCTCTCTGCTTCAATTAATTTAATAACTAGTTCGGTTGGAACGTTTTCTTCTTTGCAAAATTTTTCTAGAATTGTTTTTTCATCCTTGGTAAAAATGTCTAAATCATCAATTAGCCAATCTATTTCTAAAGAAGATACCTCTTTTACAATTTTTGGCACAGAATCTTCCCAATCTCCTTTTTCAACTCTCCAAAGACGTCGAATTTCTAAAAGTTCTTCCTCTCTGATCAATTTTATGTCTTTATAAGGTGAATTAACTAATATCTCTTCTTGTGCCTTTAATATTTTTCTTAATAATTTTTTCCTGAACTCTAATTTATAGGATCCCGGTACAACTTCATTTTTCCTTTTTTCATTGGAATTAAAGGAAATTTGTCCATTTCTTCTCTTATAATCCCTATATATTTCCTTATTCTCCGGATTTTGAGTTCTTTTCAATAGTCTCCTAATTTCTACAAGGGGTTTCAACCAAGTTTGACCATTTTTAATTAAAGTTTCCGCGGTTTTATCATGTGTTACTAATGTACAAGTCCAACATCCAAATCTACTTCCTCCACAGGGTTCAGTATTTTGATCAATAACTAAAGGACATTCCCCGCCATGTGCATCTCTATATAAGTCGTACAAAATTTCGTTGTCATTAGTAGAATCAGTGTAATCTATTTTACTGTTAACACTTCTACTCGCTTTCCAAGGTGCTTTTACTTTCAATAAATAACCCCAAACATCATCAACATCAAAATCCTGAATTGGAGAGTAAATATAAGCCTCATGTAAATGTGGATGTGATGTTATTTTATTGTTGAAGCTAGACTTAACCTTGTTGTTCTTCATAATTAAGTTTCTTGATTGACTTTCATTAAGACGCGTTCCTAAAGCAATAACAACACGTCCTGAATCTATTAGTTTTTTTTCTATGGCACGATTTATAGGTCTTATTTTTAACCTATCCGTACACCATCGAAATTTTTGAGAAGGAGTGGGGTATCCTTTTCCAATAAGATTTACCCAAAAAGAGTTATTTATTTCAGGATAAACAATTTCGGAAAAAATAGGTAATTTATCTTTTTTGCTAGCTTCCCTAATGTTCTTAATTACCTCATTTATCCGAAATGAAATGGTTGGATTCTCAACCATCGTATCGGATGCAAACACATAAATATTATATTTTCTTTCTTTTTCTTCAAGTAACTTTAAAGAATGCCATATCATTTGCAAAGTAGCTGTTGAATCTTTACCACCGCTATATCCTATTACCCATGGACACTGCATTTTGGTGTAAAGATCAATTATTTCTTGATAAATCGATTCTATTTTTTCTAAGTCTATTAATGAATCAGAAGGCTTAGTTTTGGTATTTAAAGGCATTTGATATGTAATAATTTCATCAACTGGCAAGTCTAAAGAGAAATTTTCTTTTTTCATGACTAATGTTCCATTTAATATTAATATTTTCAAAAAACATGTATAAATTTTTAGGATTATTTATATTATTTTTATTTTTCTTTAGAAATAATTTTTTGTGGTTTATAAAATCCCAGAAATAAGAAATTTCAAATCTTTAATTGCCCAATTAAACCTGGTAAACAGAATTTAAATCCTGATGTGAATAAGTAACACTTGTATTTAATACCTAATAAATGATAAGTTTTGATTAAAAAAGAATTTAATCTTACAATCCTTAATGGATATCGGTATATTATATTTTTTATGATAATTTATTTTAAAAAACTAAAAGTTATTGGTTCCCACATAATATATTTTAATAATTATTTCTTATTCAATTCCCTCTACCACAAATTCTCCTTTTAATTTTTCATACATACGATATTCTGGTTTCGTCAAATATTCATAGATCGGTTCTGGTACCATTTTCTCAAATTCCCACTTTATCTTTATTGGTTTCTCTCCCTCATACTTTTTCATCTTTACTTCCCCTAAATAGAAGAATGCATGTCCATACTGCTTATCTTTTGATCTTAATCTCATGAACATCTCTTTTTTGTATCCTGGTTCTTTTTCTGTCAGTATCTCTCCGTCTCTTGATTCTTGTTTCGTCTTATTTTGTGATTCCCAATCCATCGTTAACTTGCTTGTTAGTTCATCATTGTATGCTCTTTTTTCTTCATGAAATGATTTTCCCTTGTCTATTGTTACAAATATCGGTACCGTTTTTATGTTATGTAGAAATGCATACCCTTGTGCAAACGATCCATACACCGCAGTCAAATTATTCGTTGCTCCCTGCTCTTTGTAGTATACTAGCACATCCCTTCTTGTATATAATGCTCCATGTGTTAATTTATTATGCATTTCATTGAATTCATGTATTCGTAGTCTCATTCGATCTTTTATTTCCGTTCTGAAGTGTTTCCAAGCAATTTCTTCATCTAGAACTATTAATCCCTCTTTTTTCTCCCATCCGGATTTGTATCGTTTATATTTTTGTTCAAAGATCCGTTCTATCAACAATTTTATTGTTTGGGTTTCATCTTTGAAATGTTCCTTATATGCTAATTCCAATGCTTGTTGCCTTTCAGAAGCATATCCTATCCATTTTTCTATATGCTCTTCAACATCTTGAATCTCTACTTTTGTTACCTCTTGAGAAAACACATATCTAATAATTTCATATTCTACTGAAGAGTATATTGAAACTCTTTCTATCCACGTTAACATTTCTACTTCTTTCTTATGATAACCTTGATCTACTTCTTCCAACTCTCCAATATCTCTATAAAACTTCCACCATGACTCGAACGCTACTAAATAATTTGCTACTTTTTCTCCTTCATCCATCATATCAGCTAGTGATGGTCTTCGTTCTAATTTGTCTTTTATTTTCTGGTATCTATCAATATATCCTTTCTTTATTGGATCTATTACTCCTATTGTCTCCAGCATATTATCTATTAATTCTATATCAAAATTTACTTCACAACCCTTTGGTAATTCATATTCTCGTTGATATTCTGGATCTTCAATAGCTTTTTTTGCGTCTTGCAAAATGTCGTAATACAACTCTCTTCCTAAGTGTGGATTTATTCGTCCTGTTAAGAGTGCAGGTATCACATACGACTTTTTATAATTTCCTACAAAATCCAGTATTAATAACTTCTTCCCTTCCATTTTTCTTAGTCCTCTTCCTATTTGTTGAATAAAAATTGTTATTGATTCGGTTGGCCTTAGTAACATTATTTTTCGGATATTCGGTAAATCTATTCCTTCATTAAAAGTATCCACTGCAAATATTATTTTTGCTTGTTCGCTCTCTATTTTTCCTTTTGCTAATCCAGGTGTTAATGCTCCTTTTCCACTATGCACTGCAATTGATGGAATGCCTTTCTCATTAAAAAATTTTGTCATAAAATCTGCGTGTTCTATTGAAACACAGAATCCTACCGTTGGATCAGTTGGATGACTTAAATATTCTTCTAATATTTTGTTTGCACGTTCTTCTCTAATCAATTGTGTTGTTAATTCCTTAGAATCATATCCTTGAGTCCGTTTCCATGGAATCACTGAGTAATCTATTGTATCATCATAAATCCCGAAATATTCGAACGTACTCAACCATTCCTGGTCGATTGCTTGTCTCATCGTGCAATTATAGGGAACGTTCCCATCACATAAGTCAGAAATATCTTTTCTATCCATTCTAAATGGTGTAGCTGTTAATCCAAGTAAAAATTGAGCATCAAAATAGTCTAAGATCCTTTTATAGCTTTTTGCTTGTGCATGGTGGAATTCGTCAATAATAATATAATCAAATGCATCAGAATTAAATTGTTCTAACGTTTTTGTCCGACTCAGTTTCTGTACTGTAGCAAATAACACATCAGAATCCGATTTGGTGTGCCATCCTTCTTCAAATTGTCCTGTTTTTCCAAATCTTCTCACTTCATTGTAAACTCGTTCTGATTGTTTTAATATTTCATGTCTATGTGCAATAAACAATACTTTTCTATAATTTAAGGAATCAAAAGCTGAAAGATGTGTTTTCCCTAATCCAGTAGCTAAAACAGCTAATGCCTTATCGTATCCCAATCTTCTTGTCCGTTCCAGCTCTTGTAAAGCTTCTATTTGCGCATATCGTGGAGTTGGGACATCCCCACGAAGATCTCGTTCTTCTCGTGCACGATCAAATGCATTTGAATATTTATAACGTAATCGATAATGTTCTATCCATTTATCATCAATTTCTTGAGCTAAGTTCCACAATGATTCATATTTCTGTTTCTGTATCAAATATTGATCATAATCATTAAAAGAGAAGATTTTTGCATTCCATTCAATATTTTCTTGTAAACCTGTTGATGTTAAGTTTGATGATCCAATAAAAATATAACCGTTTGATTGTTCATCTTCCAAAAGATATGCTTTAGCATGTAAATTCTTATTTTGGTTATCAAGTACCCTAATAGCAACAGAGGCTTCATCATGTAATAATTGGATTGCATCTGGAGAAGTAAAGTCAGTATACGTCCCAGTTATTACCTTAATTGAACTAATAGGATTTAAGTATGTCTTTAACCAATTAAGTAATTGTAATGCCCCAGATCGAGTAACGAATGCAGAAACTATTTGTAACTCTTTGATGGACTGATTTTTAATTATTAATTCTAGTTCTTCTTTGAGATCAGATGTTATTAAGTCAAAACTGACTTTATCAGAGATTAATACCCACTCCATCAAATTAAATTTTATCAAAATGAAAAATGAATTAATCTGATATTACTTAATCACTTTTTTAAAGTGGGCTACTGATTACCCAAAATGAAAGTAAAAAAATAATATAGATTTTATAAAAAAATTAGTAGAAACTGGTCAATAAAATAGGGGTATTCAATTTGGATCTTGAAGAAGAAGTTAATAATCAGAGAATTGAGAATATCATAAAATTGGTAGAATCTGGGAAAATTGTTTTGTTTCTTGGAGCTGGAGCATCAAAATGCTCTGGAGTCCCCATAGGATGGGATCTCGTCGAATTATTAAGAGATAAATTTAATTTTGAATATGATACAATTGATGGTAATATTCAATTTCCCACCTTTAACACAGCTTGTAAAGAAATAATTTTACAAGAAAAAGGTTCAAAATTAGACATTTATGAATATTTAAAGAAAATCTTTTTATCTTGTGATCCTACAGAATATCACAAAATTCTTACATACTATAAATGGCCAGTAATTTATACCACCAACTATGACAATATATTAGAAAATGCCTTTAGAAAAAATAAAGAATCAAATTTTACTCCAAGAGTTATCAGACATAAAAGAGATAATATAAAAAACGACTTAGAGACTGTTAACATAATAAAATTAAATGGTTGTGCTGAAAGAGATCTGTCTGAAGAGGGCCATATGCTTTTACTCCCTGATGAAATTGAAGAAAGCTATTTAGATCATCCTCAACTATTTAAAACTCTTCAAAGTTATATTTCAACATGTACAATTGTTTACATAGGTTATTCTTTTGATGATTTAATAGCAAATGTAGTTGTCAGAAATTTAAAACGTCTAATGAAAGAAGAAAATATTCCAAGATCTTATGCTATTTTTAGAGATTTATCAAAACTAAAAACCGGATTCGTTAATTCCTTAATAAAAGATAACATTTATCCAGTACAAAGCAGTTTTGAAGATTTTTGCAAAAGTCTTGAATCGGGAGCTAGAAATTTCGTGATTAAAAAAAGGAATAAAGATGATATTATTCAAACTTTAAGATTAGGATCAAGAACTGTTAAACTATCATATGAACAAAAAAGATTTTTAGAATTTAAAGGATTAGTTTTACATGAAGAGATTTTAACCGAAAACAAAGACCAAATAGAAGAATTCTTTAAAGGTAATGTTGAATCTTGGAATCATTATACTGAAGAAAGAGATTTTATAAGATTTTTTTACCGTACTACATCAATTCCTATTTACTTAACTGATCATCAAATTCAAATTAAGTCTGGAAAGGGAGGATTATTGTATAAATTAATATCGAACATTAATGTTTTAGATCCAAATGAGAATAAAATATTTTTAATAAAGGGTATTCCTGGGATAGGAAAAACAGTTCTTGCGCATAGAATTGCTCTAGATTTTTATAAAAAAGGATACCCTGTTTTTTACATATCTTATCCTTCGAGAGACACTATTTACAAACTTTTTCAAAATCTCCAAAATTTATTCTCTAATGTTATTAAAGAATCAAAAACCTTGCTTATTATTGATAATGCAGGAACAATAATAAATAATTTAACATCTTTAATCCTTGCCAGCCGACAACAAAGTATACCGATCATGGTTATTGCTATAGAAAGGGAAAATGTATGGCAATCGATAAAAAAGGATATTAAACAAAGAATTCTGGAACAAACAATTGAAGAAGTTTCCTCTTTAAATTTCGAGTTTGAAACAGAGAAGGAAAAAGAAAAATTCTTAGATCATTTAATAAAATTGAATGTTTTAGAAAAAGGAGAAGAAATCGATTTTGAAAATATTGAAGAAGAATCTTTTTTTGGAATTTTATACTCATATATTGAAGGAGCAAAGGAAGGATTAAAAGAGAGAATTTATACTTATGTAAGAGATTTAGAACCAAAATCCCAATTGGCTATCAAAGTTATTTCTTTTTTTCATCAATTCAATCTAGAAATAAATATGGAATATCTTTTAAGGTTTACACAAATGACTCATATTGATTTGGACGATTTTTTAACAAGAGAAGGTGGGTTAATTCTAGACGGTGAAACAAAAGACGAATCAGTTGTTTATTCGCTAAAACATAGGATAATATCTGAAACAGTCTTTGAAAAAGGGTTCGATACAGAAAATGAGAAAATTAAGTTTATTATTGATTTATTAGAAGCATCGAATAAACAAACTGTTTATGAAAATGATTTAGTCGTTAATGTAGCTGTAAATAATTTAACACCTAAAAGAAACTTTTTAAATTTAAAGCTTCCACACATATTAAATATTTTTAAAGCAATTAATAAATACAATCCAAATAGTGTAACATTACACCACTTAGGGCTAGTAAACCTAAGGATGAAGCATTTCAGAGATGCTGATGAAGTTTTTCAAAATTCTGATAAGTTAATTGATACAGACTATTATGAGTCCAGAAAAGAAAACCGGGAAAATTTATATACATCATGGGGTTTATTATATATCAGAATGGCCGAAAATGAAACTGAAAGCGAGAAAAATAGAGATTTATACTTTAATATGGCGGAGCAAAAATTATCAAAGGCGAAATTGATAAATCCATCTGTGGAGCACACATTTAATGTTTTTGCTTTGCTTTGGAAGAGAAAAGCCGAAAAAGAAACTTTTATTGACAATAAACTATTTTATTTAGGATTAGCAATCAAATTATTGGATATAGGAATTCATTCAATTTCTTGGCTTGATTCTGAAGACCTAGAAAATGAAAAAACTGAAATTCTCTATTTATTGAATGATTTTTCACTAAAACAAATAGAAGGAGCTTCTTATCGTTTAGCTCAGAAAAGAAAATCAAGTAATGGTTTTTATTATTTAATTCATAAAAAGATAGAAATAATGAATCAAAAAAAGGCGAAAAATATAAACCTACTAAAAAAATTGGAGAAAGAAATCCTTTCACTAATAGAAAAATCTTATTCGGTGTCTAAAAATCATGAATGCATTGTTTTACACATTTTTATTTTAAGAAAGTATCTTCCCTTTGAGTACGAAAAATCTGGTTACGATTTACTTGTACAATGGTATAATAAAACAAGAGAAGACAATTTAAACAATGAATATTTGCTTGACCTTGCTTTTTTTCATTTTAAAAAAGAAGAGTTTGATGATTATTGGAAAATTCACGAAATACTTAGAAACAGAACATTAAAACATAAGGATTCAAGAAAAATAATCAAAACTACACAGGGAAGATTCAATGGTGAAGTTTTTATTAAAAATAACCTACTAAAAGCTAGAATAACTCAAAAGGGATTTTTTACTGATGTTAATTTCAATTCTTTTAAGCAAATGAAGACATTCAAATCCGGAGATTCACTAGATTTCCAAATTGGATTTTGTTATAAAGAATTAAGAGTTGTAGATGTAAAATTGAAATAATTCTTGTTATTCCAATAAAATTTAAAGATATTGATAAATATAAATTTTGTTATTGCAATTAATTAGAAGTCAAATTTGTAATCTAAATATTTAAATTTTTCTTATTTCCTCCCTCTCGATGACCAATATGCATCGTTATTTGGATTCATTTGGTTTGATCGATTATCGTTGTCCATTTGATTTTCGTCATTATTTGGATTCATTACATCCGACCGTTGATCGTTCGAAGAACGCTCTTGGTCACTAAAATCGTCATAATCATCATCGAAATCATCGAAAATTGGTTCATTTGGTGTTGTTTCAATTTTTCGAGATATTTCTTTTTTTATAGGAGTCGGATTGGTTTTCATTTTCACTTCTTTCTTGGGTTTATTTTCCATTTTTTTATAAAGTTCATCAGCAGCTTTTTTGGGTCCAAGAATAATTGTATTAATTCCCAATTCTATGATGTCGTTAAAATTTAAATTTTTCTTTTTTTTTTCCATAGATTCCCTTTCCTTTTCTATTTTGCTAAGATTCTTATTATACTTTGCTATTTAAGATACCTAATTCTTACACACGGATTCCATGAAAACTTGTCAATAAATGTTTTTCTATTTTATTCAAATTTCTTATAATATTTTATTACATAATACAAAAAACAAATTCTTTAGATCTTTCTTTTTTAGTCTTTTTTAAATTCATCTTAAATCTAATTTTCGTCTTCGTTTGTTACGCTACTGTCGTTTTCTTCTTTCTTCATCTGTTCTTCCACTAACTCCTCAGCTTTTTTTTCTACTTCTTCTTCAAATTTTTCATTCATCTCATCTTTAACTAGTTCTTCGGCTTTTTGCTCTACTTCATCACTAAATCCAAGTTCTTCCTCTTCTTGTGCTCTTTCTTCAACCTCTTGTTCTCCTTCTTCTGAATAATTATCTGTTTCTTTTGGGTCATCTTCTAATGCTAGCCCTTCTTTCTCTCCTCTTTTCCTTAAATATATCCTCAATCGTATCAACAAGAATATTCCATAAAACACTGCAAACCCAAATTCCAACCATATCCAAGCAAATAATTCAGTGTAATAATTATAGAATAATGTTGTTCTCTCTCCTCCTAAATCGATATGTATTGCTGTTGCTGGTATTATCAAATACGTTAAATATATTGGTATATAAAAGAACGATTTCCTGAAAAACATAATCAAATTTTCTTTTTCTTCTTCTAACAGATACGGATGTTCCTTCTTGTGTAAAAATACAAAATAAAAAGCTAGAATATAAAATCCAATCATTGCAAGCGACGTTACAACTTGGGTAACCAGAAATCTGTCATGAACACTTTTGAATAATTCAGATGTTCTATTCCAACTTCCATTATCAACATCCAATGGCAATTCATCAAAATCACTGCTTACAGTAACTAAACTGTATCCTAATCCAAATCCGCTTATTACAAACATTATGAATATTATTAGTAATAACTTTGGAAAATATGATAAAACTGTCCTCAATTTTAAAAAATGTAATTCCAAAACAAGAGATGCTAATAAGAGAAATGGTAAGGTGATTATTAAAAATCCAATATAAACTGGAAATATAATTAATGTAATAATAAATAGAAAAAACTTTACTTTTCTTGGTTCTTCTGAATAACTAACTACAATTAGTGGTAACAATACAATATGTAGTATCTTATTTTCAATACTTGATTTCTCAAATTCATTTCTTAATTTTGGAAACACGGTTTCTAAAAAGTCAATATCTTTCAAATGGCTAGAATCATTCTCCTGATTTTATTTTATATCCACAAGTTGCACAGAATTCATCTTTTATTTTTGTTTTTTCATTGCAATTTGGACATTGCCCTCTTTTGTCAATAAAATCTGATACTTCCTCAAATTTATCTTTCAACCTATTTTTTCTACTGTTATATCTATTAAATATTATTGTTCCCCCTCCGCCTAATAGCATTACGAGAACAATTCCTATTGGTATAAAATCTCCCTCAAATAATGGATCACTTGGATCATAAATCAGTCCTCCTTTAGCCAAATCCATCCAGTCTGTTGTTATCGTTGGATCTGTTTGCAGTATTAACCCTTCTTTGTAGATTAGCCTAAATTCTACTGTCCAATTGTTTTCTCCTGATATTAAATTATCTATTGGTGTATATTCTATTGATACCAAGGTATTTGATGTTTCATTTATTCCGTTTAAGTCTGCTAAATTTTCTTCACTTTGCAATGTTTGATTTGTCAATCTTAATTGAATTTGTACTGTCATTGAATGGAATCGATCTTGATTTGTCGCAAATTCAATTGCTTCAACTTCAACAAAGTACCTATAATCGCTCTCTTCTAACAGATTATATGTGTCGTTTGATGTAATTGTTATTTTCATTTTTGAGTCATTCCCACTTTCCAATATACGACTATAATCTTTTTGTCCACTCACTTGATGGTTAGTTAATAACAGTAATTGTATAACCAATAGTGAAGAAAAGAATTTATTAAATTTCATATCACATGACCTTTTTTTTTTGCTTAGGAAATCGAAAAGAAAAAGAGTAAGGAAAATAATTTTAGATTTTACTTTACCTTTTTTTCCTGTAAATTACTATTCCAATTATCGCTATTCCTACAATTAGTAGTTCGAATCCTGCTCCATTTACTGGTGTTGTTGGTCCACTGGTTGTTGTCGTTGGTGTTGTAGAGCTTGTCGATGTTGTTGGTACCACTACCCCTTCGACATCCATTACTGCTTTTACTTCTGTTACATTTGCTCCTATCCAATCACTTGGTAGATCTTTACTGAATGATGGAAACGTTCCTAATTCGAACTCCCAATCACTTATATATTTACTAAATGGATATTCTAATCCTCCGTTTAGGTGCCAATCTACTGAGAATAATAATGCGTTTGCTATATCTTTCAGTACTAATTCTAATGGTGTTTTCGCGGGATCAGTATCAATGGTCAATTCAACTGGTACCTCTACTCCTGATTCTGTAAAGGCGATTTCTGTTTTATCTACTCCTCCAATTGTATTATCCACTTCTAATGCTCCAACTATTCCTGCATCAATTAGAAATTCTAATCGTAGGTCGAAATGGTTGATTATTAAATCCATGATAATGAAAAGTATATCTACAAACGTTTCATATTGTGGAGCTACTATTCCTACGATTGGAGGTATTAAATCCACCATCATGTCCCATAAATGGAGACTCAGTGAAGCATTTACTATTGTTCCGAAAAACGTTGGCGATATAATTACGTGATCTATTTCCAGATACAGAGCATCAATAACATCGTTTACATTGTCAGCAATATTTTCTGCTACCTTTGTTAATCCTACTCCTACTGCTTTTAACCCAGTTTGCATTACTTGTGTCGGTATGTCAAAACTATAGGATCCATTATGATCGAGTACTAATGATCCTCCCAAAAACCAGAAATTTGTTGTTATGTTTAGTTTAAAATCGTACTCAATCTGTAACACTAGTGTATCTGTATCCATATCTATACTGTAATTTACCGTGTAACTTTGTCCTGCATCGACGGTTTGTGGATATTTCACTGTTAATACTGAATCTATTCCAGTAGTTGTTTTTACTTTCAATCCTCCTTCATAGATTACTTTCTGATTTTGGGCTTCCTCAAATGCTTTTAGATCAGCCATTACGTTATCCCATGCATTTATGATATAGGGTTTGGTAAATGGATTGGATACGTAAAAGGTGAATGGAGACACTTTTGGAGTAGTATAAGAAATTATTGGTATATTATGTATTGTATCGTGAAGAGATTCATTCATGTGGCTATACCAATCTTTGATTACTGGATCTGAAAAATCCTCAACAGTATAATTATAGCCTATTTCATTTGATCCTTCTCCGGTATCAAAAGAATGGTAAAAAGTGTCTACTGTTAATTTTAACCCACCTGTTCCTAATAACGCATCTGTATAAGCACCATTAGCATAAATATCTCCTCGATTATATACAGTATATGGAATTGTTATATTCGTTCCTAAAAACGGTTGAAATTCCTCAGGAAACTCGATATCTGCGGTTAATTGTCCTGTCTGCGTTGGACTATCCTCATATATTACAAATTCGTGGTCTGGTAATAATGGATTATTCGCTTGGTCATACACATACCTAACAGGTAAAGACACAGATGCTGGATCAAGAAATATAATAAATTCTTCGTAATCATATTTATGCAATTGTATTGAAGGAGTCCCATAAGATTCTTTCTCCCAGAAAAAGAAATACTGTAAGGCCCAGAGATCTTTTGCAAATTTGTCATCATATCCTATCGCCACTCTTCCATAAATATTGTCCGGTTCTTCTGTTCCACTGGTTTCATCGTCTATATAAAGAAATGGTCTATATCCTGATATTAATTCTTCAGCAGTAATTGTATTTTTTGTCCCTGTTGCTATAAATTGAATGGTTACATTAGCATCTCCGCTACCAGTCTTCATTTCAAGTGTTGTAGAAGCAGGACTACCTGTTGAGTAAGTGACGTTTCCTAAACTCTGATCAAATGTTACATCGGCATCCCAGACCTCAACTTTGACGCTATCATTGAAAGTCCAGCCCTCAAAAGCTACAAAATTAAACGTTATTGGATTATTACTATTCACCTGAATGTCTCCATTCTCTGGATAACGTGTAAAATTTCCATTAGCCCATACTTTAAGATAAATATCTCCCGCACCGATGCTATCTTTGTCATCATAAATATACCCATCAGTTATGTTAATAACTAAATAGGTTAATGTATCAGTAAATCCTGGTATTTGGTCTGTTCCCAGATACACTTCTATTCCTGTTTCGTTAAATGATGTTAATTCATCAAGAAAATCTGAGGCATTGAATTCTGGTGCTTCAATTTTATTGGTTGGTATATCCTTGGAAAAATCTTCTTCATGGAAGAATTGAATAGGAACAACTTTTTCAGAATACTGAGTTTGATTCATAACTCCAGATGATAATCCAACTGAAATGACTGAAATCAATAAAACAATAGGTACAACAAAAGTAAATTTGAGACTCTTTTTAGATTTTAATTTCAAGACAAAAACCCCTATAAAAATGGGTTTTCATGAATTGTATTTATATTTCTTCTTACTTAAAATTAAAAATACTTTCCTACATTGCGGGTGTATTCTTTTTACCTTTAACCCCTCCATCCCACTTTATCAATTACATTGTTGGGAAATCATTTCAACAACAATTTCAAAAAAATCGATATCTTTCATTCTTCACACATTATATTTCACCAATTTTATATCCACATTTTGGACAGAATTCATCTCTTGTTCCTATTCTTGAACTACAATTCGGACAATGTTTTCGTTTGTCAATAATATCTGATCCTTTTTCTAAACTATTTTTCAGTCTATTTTTTCTATTATTATAAGCATTAATTGCTAATGTTCCCCCTCCTCCTAATACCGTTACGAGAACTATTCCTATTGGTATTAAATCTCCTACATTAATTGGATTATTTGGATCATAATCCATTTTAATTTTTTTAAAATGATTTCCCAAGTTTGAAAATATATAACTTTAATAATGTTATAGATATGATATAAATGCTATACTTATGTCGCAGACAAAAAACATTTCGATAAAATTTAAATCTAAAGAGTTTTTTTTTTGACGAATTCGTAGATACAACTAATTTATCAACGACTTCGGCAAGGAATCTACTTTCTAAACTTATGAAACTTGGAATGATTTCAAGTAAAACCCTTTCTAATGATAAACGTAAGAAATTTTATTTTATTGAATGGAAATTTATCGTAAATAAAATTAAAAATCCAGATGAAGATATTTATGATATTATAAACAATCTAAATCTATCAGATTATACTGGAAAACATGTGTTACTTAATAAATTTGAAGTTATTGATAGTGACACGAATTTAAATAAGTTAATTTTACGTCATTGGGATAAAACTCCTTCAGATGATTATGTATATCTATCAATTGGAACAACAAGGGATGTTTTAACAATTGATCATGAAATCGAATAATAGTAAGAGTGATTATCACTGTTGGAATTTTATAAAGGATGAAGAAGTCCCTTATCCTTCCTTAAATATTATCGTCAGAAATTTCAAAAATAAAAATTTTTTAGCAATTGAAACTAAAATTGATACAGGATTTAATGGGGTAGTGGGACTGACTTCTAACCAGTTAAGTGAATTGAATATTAAATCCGAAGGATCTACCGTAGTAAAAACAGCCGGTGGAGAAAGAATAGTTAAATTCTTTAAAATACAATTTTCGATACCAAATACGCAATTCACTGATATAAAAGGGGTGGGTATAGAAACACCGAGATCTGTAATTGGAAGAAGTATATTAAACTTGGCATCATGGTTATATGATGGTATTCATCAGGAATGGTGCTTAATAGAAAACGTAAAACGTAGGTCTACTACTATTTTTAAAAATTAGACATATTTTTTGAGGAGTTTCATGAGTAATCATTATTAAACTAACAACTATTTCTCCATCTGAAACTTGAATAGCTGAATGAATAATCTGGTTTCCACTTCCTCCATAAGTTTCATTCCATTCTAGCACTCCTTTTTCATCTGTTTTTACTATCCACATATCCCAATCTGGTCCATTAAGAAAAAGAATTTTTTCATGAAAATCTGATCCATGTCCAGACAGGATTAAATGTGTCGATTTACTAAACGATTTACTAAAGAAATTATAAAAAGTAAAATTTTCTTTATCTCCTTTTACGATAAATGAAAATTCCAATAATCGCCATTCCTATCATTAATATCTCAAATCCTGCTCCATTTACTGGTGTCGTTGCTTGAGATGTGATTTTAAACCTATAAAAATCCCAATTTTGATCAATTAATATTTGACGATTCCAATACCCAAAATCATCTTGAAAATACAATAAAGTATCAACGGTTAATATCAAAAATTTGTCTATATCAATATTAATATCGTTTTCTAACTTTTCATTTTGTTTTAACCGAATTAATTCACTTAATAAACCTGCTAATCCCTCAGCAAAAGAAAAGTCAATATACTCGTAATTCATTGGATTATATAATAATAAAAACAATTCTTTTTTGTTTTCCTCAATTACAATACTACCATTAGTTAATAACCACTTATAGGTATCAATAACATTCGAATATTGATTTTCATTTAAATATTCCTTCATACTTGTTAATATTCGTAAAATTCCAATACTACCTCGATATAAACTTGTATAGACATTTGTTCTATAATTATCATAAAAAAAACCTTTATGAGTTTGATTATTAATAAACTGGGAAAATAGCCAAGAAATACCGTTTATAATTGAATCAGAATATTTTTTAAGTCCAGAGAGTTGTTGCATTTCATATAATCCATATAAAATTCCAGATACTCCATCATCGAATCCCGTAATTGAGTCTTTTCCTAAATATTCATTTTTCCAGCCTCCATCTTTTTCTTGGATTGCTAGAATAAAATCAGTAAGTTCTAATGACCATGTTTTTAAGGATTCATCATTTAAAATATTAGCGTATCTATATAATAGGGGAGCTATTCCAGTAAGTCCCCAGTTATATCCTGTCATAATCGTTTCTTCACCATTAGGATAATACCAGGGAATTACTGAATATGTTTGTTCATCAATGATTTTTTTCGTGCTCATTTCCTTCAAGGAACTTATTAGTAATCTACCATGATCTAAATAAGAAGAATTTTTTGTAATTTTATATAATAACATATTGAAATATAAAATTCCCGATGTTCCATACTTAAGATCAGTTGTTGAAGTTCCGCTCGTTGCATTTGGAAATTTATATGAATAAGGCCATCTTGGTTGAGTGGTCGAGTTTAATGCTTGTGATGCTAATAACCAGTATCCTTCTTCTGCACGTTGGAGCCATTTTATATCTTCAGTTGTATTGTATAAGTTAATAAATGTTAAAAATATGCCAGCTGGACCATATTTTTGGCCAGGATAAATTATCGAATAAAAATCTTTCATTTTTGGCCAACTAGCGTATTTTGTCCTATTTGAATTTATTCGATCGTTCCATACTTGCTCTAATGTAAATTCTATTAATGGAATAAGATCAAGATTAAAATCAGGAAGTTTCGCGTTCTGTAATTCTAGTAGTGTATTTATTATTCCTGATGTTCCATATTCGTATCCGAAATAGACTTTTTCATCAAAATCAGATAATACTGGAACTTGTGAATTTGAACTAGATGGATTAAAAGCTGTTAAGAAAATTATTAAAACAATTGTTAGCGAATTAAACTTAATCAAATTGAAATACCAAAATATTGTGTCGATTGAAACAGAAATAATATTTTTTCATAAAGCCCAATGTAGGTAAAACTAGTTAATATAATTATCTACTGATTCCTTTTTTTCTGGAGCAGGTATCAAAAGATCGAAATCAGATACTTTTTTTAATTATAAACGTCATTTAATTCAATTTATGATAATTACATTATATTTGATTGAATGGATAGAAAAGACAATAAATAATCAAAATTTAATTCTTCAATAGAAAATAATTCAATGATTTTAGCTATTTGAAACCATTATCTCGTTGTGAAATTAGTCATTAAACGCTATGGAATTGTGAAAAATATGCAAGGCAATAATTTTTGGTATGATTCTATGTAAAAAATTTATCTTTTAAAGTAGGTAAACCTCTAAAACAATCTAGAATTTATTGTGAACAATTCCATTTTGTAATCAATAATTTGTTATATTTTCAAAATTTTTTAGCGAATTAAGCTATGCTCATTTAGCACCAAGATTAGATTAAAAATTCAATCGTCTTACTCATGCTAGCTTAATGGCTTTGCTTGGAAACCGTTTTTACTATTTCATTATAATATTGCATAATAGTGATATTATGAAGGTAAAAGTGAATTTTCTACTTATTGTTTCTTTTTTAATTCCTTTAATTTTGATGAGTAATTTCAATATTCTAAAAAATAATAATTATGATCAAAACCTTGTTATTGAAGAAATTGAAATTCCTTGGAAATACGGATACTCTTCTGATGGGGAAAACTCTTTTAAAACACCACAAAAAATTCAAAATGTTATAGACGGTACAATCAATGTTGGAGAATATTCCTTCACGGAAATTATTGTTTCTGGTACTTTTGAATTACATTATACCATTGATTTGGTCACAAGTTCGATAACAGTAGGCGTAAAAGCATTAAACACCGGTTGGGTGGCTATAGGTTTTGGTGCAATTGAAGCTAATAGAATGGATGGTGCTGATATAGTTATTGGGTACGTGAGTAGTGGTACAACTTATATTAGAGATGATATAGGGGATGGTGGAACGGGTCATCTAGCTGATATAAGTAATGGTGGGAGTAACGATATTTCTGCATTTGCAGGGTCAGAGACTGGTGGATGGACGACTATTGAATTCAAAAGACAATTAGACACTGGAGATACTAGTTCTGATAATATCATTACAGCTGAACAAGCAACAACGATTATTTGGGCTCATCATAGTTCAGACAGTTTTACAAATAAGCATTCTAATTCAGCCAGAGGATTTTATTCTTTAACATTTAAGGCTACTACAGTACCGGATGAACCAACTGGATTAACATCGTCTAGCGGAAATGAGCAAGTTTTCCTTAGTTGGACGGCACCAGCAAATAATGGAGGTAGTTCTATCAGTAATTATACAATTTTTCAAGGAATTACTCCAGGTGGTGCGACTACAAACATTGGAATAACTACTGGAACAACTTATACTGCAACGAGTTTAACCAATGGTCAACTGTATTATTTTGCAGTTAGTGCAACAAACTCAATAGATGAAGGAGCCAAATCCTCAGAAACGAGTGAAACACCATCAACCATTCCTTCAACCCCTTCAGGCCTTATTGCCACGTCTGGCAACTCAGAAATATCTTTATCATGGACTATTCCAAATAATGGTGGTAATCCTATTTCATCGTATAAAATATATAGAAGCTTAATTTCGGGTTCAGGATTTTCTTCAATCGGCACTAATACAACTAATTCTTATATCGATTCGGGATTAGCGAATGGCGACACTTACTATTATAAAGTATCTGCAATTAATAGTAATGGAGAAGGAGCTCAGAGTAGTGAAGCTTCTGCCACTCCCGCAGCACCGCCTTCAGCACCCCAATCTATGTCTGCTAAATACGGAAATCAAAACATAACTCTTTCTTGGAGTGCTCCAGCATCAAATAATGGGGCCAATGTTACTGGATACAATATTTATAGATCAACTACTTCAGGTTCAGGATTTTCTAAGATAGATACTAGTTTAACCCTTAATTATATAGATCTGAGCTTGTCAAACGGACAAACTTATTTTTATAAAGTTTCTGCAAATAATTCTATAGGAGAAGGGGGATTTTCTAACGAAGCGAGTTCTACACCATCAACAATTCCCGACATACCAACAGGACTCTTTAAAACAGTTGAAAATGCACAAGTAAATCTTACATGGATAGCACCTAATAATGGAGGAAGTGGTATAACTTCATATAAAATTTATAGAAGTAGTAGTACTGGGGGACCATATTCACTAATTGGGACCTCAAGTATTACATTATATGTCGATAACGGATTAATTAATGGAAATGAATACTTCTACGTGATATCTGCGTTAAATATTAACGGGGAAGGATTAAAGTCTTCTGAGATTTCAGCAATACCCGTTACCACTCCAGGGTTCCCACAATCATTAACTGCTTCTTCAGGTAATCAACAAATAGGATTGACATGGACAACACCATTATTAAACGGTGGATCAGCTATCACAGGATATAATATTTACAGATCATTAAGTTCTGGTTCTGGTTTTACAAAAATTGGCACTTCAATGGGACTTTCTTATACAGATTCAAACGGACTTACAAACGGAGTCGTATATTACTATAAAGTTACAGCTAATAATACAATAGGAGAGGGGACATATTCTAATGAAGCAAGTTCAGTTCCCTCTACAATCCCAGAAGCACCCCAATCATTAAGCGTTGTTTCCGGTGATAACAGTGCAATTCTAAGTTGGTCAACACCATCTTCAGATGGTGGAAGTGCCATAACCTCTTATAAAATCTATAGGGGAGATGCAAGTGGGGGACCATATACTTTAATCTCTACTTCATCATTAACCAATTTTACTGACACTAATGTTCAAAATGGCGATGTTTATTTCTGGGTCGTAACAGCAGTTAATGTTAAAGGTGAAGGAACAGAATCAGCAGAAATTTCAACCTTAGTAGCTACCACTCCCGGAATAACGACTGGATTAGTCGCTATTAGTGGAAATAATAGTATATCACTCTCATGGGATGTACCAAATTCAAATGGGGGATCAACTATAACTAATTATACTATTTATAAATCAGCAACTAGCGGCTCAGGTTTTACATTTCTAACAACATCGGTTTCAACCTCCTATGTTGATAATACTGCTTTAAATGGTCAAGCTTACTATTATAAAGTCACAGCAAATAATTCTATTGGTGAAGGAGGATTTTCAAACGAAGCATCTGCAACACCATCTACATTACCGGGAGCTCCTTTTATTAGTAATATCGCTGTAGGAGATGGATATGTAATTGTTAACTGGACTGCCCCAAGTGACGATGGTGGATCAAATATTACAGCATAAAAAGTATATAAATCAACTACAAGTGGCACTGGTTACTCTCTTCTTACATCAACTTCATTTTTTTCAATAGTTGACTTTTCGGTGATTAATGGTATTACATATTATTATAAAGTTTCAGCGCTCAATATTAAAGGTGAAGGAATACTATCAAGTGAAGCTGTTGGAACACCTGCCACTATTCCTGATCCTCCTTCTGTTTTGACTGCAATTAGTGGAGATAATAATGTATCCTTATCTTGGAATTCGCCTAATTCAGATGGTGGTTCTCCATTAATTGGTTACACAATATATCGATCGACTACTAGCGGTACAGGATTTGTAAATACAGCAACCTTAGTTTCATTAAATTATGTTGATTTAGCTGTTTCAAATGGAATTACTTACTATTATAAAGTTACAGCAAATAATAGCATTGGTCAATCGGGTTTTTCAAATGAAATATCATCAATTCCTTCGCAAAAACCAACTGCTCCACAAAATTTAAATGGAACAGCTGATGATAGTTCAGTCTCTTTATCTTGGGATATTCCAACAAACGATGGTGGTTCTGCTATTTTGGGGTATAATGTATATCGTGGAACCGTAAGTGGGGGACCGTATACTAATATTGCAACGGTAACAATACTAAGTTATGTAGATAATTCTGTTACAAATGGTATAACATTTCATTATGTGATAACGGCATTCAATGTTAAAGGCGAATCCGTCTCGTCTAATGAATTACAAATGCAGCCATTTGGACCACCGACACAGCCTTTATCATTGTCCGGCCTTTCAGCAGTTGATCATGTAAATTTGACTTGGATAACTCCTTCTAACAATGGTGGTTCTCCCATTACTCAATATTCAATATATAGATCTATAACTGGGGGTGGACCATATATAAGAATAGTAAATATAACAGGAATTACAAATTACACAGATAATACTGTTTCTTCAGGAACACAATATTTCTATGTAGTGACTGCATGGAATGTCAAAGGAGAAAGTGTAAATTCAAATGAAATTCAGGTCACTACAGCGAATGTTCCATCCCCACCAATTAATCTTATTGCCGTTCAAGGCGATAGTCTAGTTTCCATTTCATGGACTCCTCCAACAAATAACGGATCATCAGATCTTACAATTTATATAATATATCGTTCTATTAGTAGTGGTAGCGGTTATCTTAATATAGCAGAGACTACTACGGAAATTACCTTCTATAATGATTCAACTGTGACAAATGGAGTGACATACTATTATGTTTTAACAGCATCTAATAGCGAGGGTGAAGGTCAATTTTCTACTGAGGTTTCTGCAAAACCTGCAACAGTTCCTTCTATTCCGACCAATATAGTTATTTCATCTGGAAACAGGACTATAAACCTTAACTGGGATATTCCGTCAAATGGAGGAGATATTATAACAAGTTATAATATCCTTCGTTCTACTACGTCAGGTTCAAATTATGCTTTAATATCAGTATCCTCCTTCAATATCTATAACGACACTGGATTAACAAATGGTGTTATGTATTATTACATGATTAATGCAATTAATAGTGTAGGCACAAGTGCTAATTCTACAGAAATTAGTGCTACACCTTCGACCATTCCGTCAGCACCTGTTTTGTTATCTCCAACTCCAAGCATAGGATACTTAAACATTTCTTGGACAGCTCCAAATGATGATGGTGGTAGTTCAATTGATAGTTATAATGTTTACAGAGCTTTGTTAAGTAATGGACCTTACACAAAAATTAGCACTGTTTCTGTATTAGAATATAATGATACATCAGTATCAAATGGTGTTACCTATTACTATAAAATATCAGCTTCCAATATTCGTGGTGAAGGATTATTTTCAAATGTAGATAGTTCAAATCCTGGATTTGTGCCTTCAATTCCGCAAAGCCTTACAAGTACTAATGGAAATAATTTGGTAAATATTTCTTGGATTGCTCCAAGTAATAATGGTGGTTTAGCTATTATAGAGTTTCGTATTTATAGATCCACTATTTCTGGTTCAGGATATTCCCAGATTGGTACTTCATTATCTTCAATCTACTTAGATTCATCAGTAACTAATGGTAATACTTACTATTACGTAGTTACAGCTGTGAATAGTAAAGGGGAATCACTTAATTCAAATGAAATAATTAGTAACCCTGCCACAACTCCCTCCTCTCCACAAACTTTTAATGTGGTCGCAGGAGACAAGAATATATCAATAATTTGGGCTGTTCCAATAAGCAATGGTGGGTCAAATATCATTGATTATAATATTTATAGATCCAACACTTCTGGTTCTAACTATTCTTTAATTGATAGTGTGGGATTTGCTGTCACTACTTATACTGATTCAGTTCTAACTAATGGAGTAAGTTATTATTATATTGTTAAAGCTACCAATATTATTGGTGAAGGACTCAGCTCTGTTGAAAAAACAGCTATTCCATTTACCATTCCTCAACCTCCCTCAAACATTATTTTAACCAATAGTAATGGCCAGGTTGATCTCTCATGGTCTTCACCAATAGATAATGGGGGATTTTCCGTTTATGAATATAGAGTTTATAGATCAAATATTCAAGGTGGTTCGTACACTAGTATAGCTAATGTAACCTCTGGAACATCTTATATTGATACAAATGTCGTTAACGGAAATATTTATTACTATGTTATATCCTCAGTTAGTGTAAAAGGAGAATCTATTTATTCCGGGGAAATTACTGGAATACCAGCAAATAAACCCAGACCCGTAGATAATCTATCAGCCATAGGTAGTAATAATACCATTACATTGAGTTGGTTGTATCCCGTAGATGATGGCGGCTATATTGTAAATGGGTATCATATCTATAGATCGATAACCAGTGGATCAAATTATACGTATATAGGATCTAATACTTCAACTAATGGATATCTCGATTCGAATCTAATTAATGGCCAGACATATTATTATTATGTAGTAGCAGAAACTACAATTGGCAACGGTACAGCATCCTTTGAAGTTTTTGAAACTCCAGGAACAGTTCCAACTAGCCCGATAAATATTTTATTATCAATAGGAGATAAAAATATCTCAATAAATTGGATTGCATCTAATAATAATGGATTTCCAATAATTGAATATCTCATTTATCGCTCAACAACTTCAGGGACAAGTTTTATTCTAATAAAATCAGTTATAGGAGATGCAACGAGTTACGTAGATTCGAACCTTTTAGTAGGAACTACTTATTATTACTACATTATTGCAAAAAATATTAAAGGTGAAAGTATTCCTTCAGTAGAAGTTTCAACAACCGTTGCTACCTATCCAAATCCAGTAATATCTTTTGATTTAATATTAGGAAATAGTTCAGCTAGATTAGATTGGATTGCTCCAGCTGATGATGGTGGATCACCATTAACAGGTTTTGAAATATATCGATCTATAACCTCTGGTTCTGGGTACTCATTAATTACGACAGTAAATGAAATAACTACTTTTTATATTGACTATGGCTTAACTAATGGAGTTACTTATTATTATGTTATTAAGAGTCTGAATTTCATTGGAGCAAGCACACCGTCTGCTGAAAAAACTATAAAACCAGGCTCCAAGCCTGAAATTCCGACAAATTTCAAAGGTATTTCTGGAAATTCCAATATTACCTTAGAATGGACTGAACCAAATGATGGTGGGTATTCTATTATTGAATATCGGATATACAGAAGCCAAACTCCTGGTTCAGGGTTTTTCATCCTCGCAAACATAACTAGCACGACTTATGTAAATATTGGATTAATAAATGGACAACAATACTACTATAAAGTATTAGCTGTTAACCAATTAGGTTCAAGTGCTTTTACATCAGAAATTTCCGTCACACCATCTACGATACCAGCGGCACCATCGAATACATCTCATATAGACGGTTATGGATGGATTATGATTTATTGGGGTTCCTCAATAGACGATGGTGGTTCACAAATTACGGGTTATAAAATATATAGATCGATGATTACAGGAGAATCCTTTGATTTGATTGCCACGTTATCAGTCGATATCTTTGAGTACAATGATACATCAATAAGTCTTGATAGTACAATAATATACTTTTATGTTCTTACTGCTAAAAATTTAAATGGAGAAAGTTTATTTTCAAATGAAATTTCAGGTAGTTCTGTTAATCCAGTTATTGATCCAAACTCACAACCAACACTCTCACAACCAACACTCTCAAAACCAATTCCATCGACCACTAGTTCTGAAACTCAGGCATCTGTATCCATTCCTGGATTTTCGTTAGAAATTCTTCTATTATTTGGTTTTCTAATAATAGTTTCTACTAGAAGGAGAAAATAGATTCAGAATCAGATTATTTTTTCCCCTATATTTTTGTTCTAATGATTGGTACTTTTATAATTCATTGCTTTTAATTCCTCCAAGTTTTTTATCCACAGATCCGAAAAGTGCATTAAATAGAAATCTGTCCTTGCATCTTGGCCTGCAAAAACCACAATTGTCCACATATCGATATATTTCCAAATTTGAGAAAGAAATCTCGACAACACTCGCAGTTATAACCTCTAAAATAAAGTTCAAATTAATAGAATTTTATTTTTTACTCTTTCGATTATTAAGAAAAACGATTAATTTACCGTTTTCAATTTTCCTTTTTAGTTTTGGGTAAATTTTTGGTTTAACAATTCGTGATAGCCTTAATTCTATTTAATATAAGAAGTAGATCAAACATGGAAACAGAAATAAAAGACACTAAAATTAGTGAATTAAAACCTTTGGAAAATAAATTTCGTTTATTATTCAAAGTAATGAACAAATCAGAAACAAGAGAAGTTTCAAGTAAAAATAATGAATATGAAACCCATCGTATTAGTGACATAACCGTATCTGACGATACCGGGTCAATTTTAGTATCAGCCTGGGATGACGATATTGAATTATTGGAAGAAGGAAAATTTTTCAAAATAGAAAATGGTTATGTTAACATTTACAGAGACTCTTTACGATTAGCACGTGGAAAGTTCGGTAACTTCACTCCTATAGAAGAAGAATTTGAAACAAATGATTCTAATAACAGAAGTGATGAGGTTCATGAACGACCACAAAGAAGGAACAGTTATCAGTATTAAGGTGAATTAAATAATGTCATTTAAACGTAAAAATAATAGTAATCAACGTGGTGGATATGGAGGAAACAGAAGATCAGGTGGTAATCAAGGAGGAGGCTTTAACAGAGCTCCAAGAGAAATGCATAAAGTTACCTGTTCTGATTGTGGAAATGAAGCCGAAGTCCCCTTTGTTCCAACTCAAGGAAAACCTGTTTATTGTAGAGATTGCTTTCAAAAACATAAATCATATTAAATATAACACCCAATTAACTTTTTTTCTCTAAATTTTCTTGATCCAATTTAACTTGGATCAAAAATATTCCTCTTTATCTTGATCTTTTAAGAATTGAATAATTATTCAATAATTTTGTTTTAAAGTTCATAAAATTATTTTTTTAAATAATTTTTCGAATCCTTTTACTAAAGACTACTAATGATAGAATCACAATCAATAATGGACTAAAATTCAGAGACGATTCTACTTGATCGGTAGTAACTGAGTTAGTATTTCCTTTTATTTCAAATATTCCCCAGTCAAGGTCCTGAAATGTTAGATAGATATATTTTTCATCCAGAAATATTCTGTAAGGTTTTCTGGTTACAAGAGATTCATTTATTTTCTAATGAGCAACTTTTACTGGAGATTTAGGATCTTGTATTTCGAAAATTGCTAATCCATCTTCTATTGCTGAGAAATAAGCCAAATCATTTCTGATATTTACTCCCACCAATGAATCACTTTTGAAAAAGTCCTTTGCTACTACAACGATGTTTTCTAAATCAGATATATTTAATATTCTGGCCTCAAATTCATAATTGACTAGAAATAGCAAATCTCCCATTATTGTCATCTCTCCAGATATGATTGAAGGATCATCGGTCCCTGTATAGGATCCTACTTCAAAAGGATTTGAATTATTGCTGACATCAAAAACTTTTACTCCTGCATTTATAGTAGTGATGAAGATTTTTTGAATAAGAAGAAGCAGACTTATTATTCTAACCTTTATTAACTGTTATTGCTATATTTCCTTTTTTGTGCCCTTTATCTACATATCGGTGAGCTTCGACTATTTCCTCAAATGAGTAAGTTCTATCAATAATTGTTTTCAGCTTATCTTCCTCAATCATTTCTTTGAGCTCATTTAACGCTTTAGCCTTGAATTTGCATTTGTCCGATGATTTGTGAACGTCAAGATAGATTCCGTTTTCTGTCAGAAATTTTTTACCTTGGGAAGATGAAATCTTACCTACCGCATCAAAGATAACATCATAAGTTTCACCCAATAGCATGAAATCTTCTTTTGTGTAATCAATTACTTTATCTGCCCCTAGAGAACTAATCATTTCTAAATTAGATGTACTACAAACTCCAGTTACCTCTGCACCTAAATTCTTAGCAAATTGGACTGCGAATGTACCTACACTTCCGGATGCTCCGTAGATAAGAATTTTTTGTCCATTCTGGATATTTGCTTGCTTAATAATGCATAAAGCTGTAAAAGCTCCATTAGGAATAGTGGCAGCCTCTTCAAAAGACATATTGGCAGGTTTTATTGATATCAAGCCATTTTCCGACATACACTTATATTCAGCATAAGCTCCGAAACCCATACCTGTAGCCGCAAAGATTAAATCACCTTTCTTGAAATGTTGTACTTTCTCACCTATTTCTTCAATTTCTCCCGAAAGCTCCATTCCTAATATTTTTTTCCTTGGACCCCTGATACCCAAATATACTCGCATTAAAATTTTTTGCCATTTAGGTCCAGGAATGCTTAAACCTCGTATTCTTGAATCCCCTCTGTGGACAGTTGTTGCAAATATTTTTATGAGGACTTCATTGTCTTTGGGAGTAGGTTTCTCTATCTCTTTTATTTTGAGAACTTCAGGCGGGCCGTATTTTTCACATATTATTGCTTTCATTCGTATTTCTCCTAATTTTTTGAATTTAGGTCTTCTTTTTTAGTTTCATTCCAAATATGAATCGAAGGATGTTCGCCTGTCTGATGATTAATACTAAGCTTAGAATTATTATTAAGGATATAAAGATGAGAAGGAATAATTTCATGAAAACTCCTAGGTTTAGCTGGACTATGAAGTAAGCTACGACTATTAAAACAACCATATGGAGAATATAGAATGGTAATGTAATCTCATTTAAAAATTTCAACCACTTATGGTTAAATGATAAGTATTTACGTACGAGAGATAGTAGTATAATGATTATGCTCCAACCAAAAGTGAGAAGTAGTGCACGTGATGTAAAAAGTCCAAGTAAGGAAAGATCTCCCTGACTCGTGAGTAAGAAGCTAAATAAGAGAGGTAATCCCAATATTGCTGTTAGAATTGCAATATACAAGGCAGGCAAAGAATTTTTTTCAAGAGATTTCTTGAATTGTTTATCATGAGAGGTAAAGAGGTAACCATAAATAAAATAAGGTATATACATTAAAACAGACCAACCTCCTGTAATTGGAAAGAGAAAACGCCAAATTTTGCTTATATCTCCTCCTAAGTTAGCCATCCCAAGATCGAAACCAACAAAAAAAATTGGTGGAATAATTAATAAATATATTAACCCCGTTTTTTCAAGCCTTTTAGCAATTTTAGAAAGTCTTTCTCGATTCTTTTCTTTTTCAAATAAGAGAAAAAGTGGTAAAAATATTAAAGAGAAGCTGAACAGGATGATCAAATACCAAAGATGATCTCCAGTCCATAGAAAAGTTGCTCCCTCTTGTAGACCTCTTAATCCCCCAAATAGATAACCATTGAAGTAATGGTCTATGAAATTTCCTTCAAAAGGTTGATTGTTATAATAGGGACGAATTCGTCCGGCATAGGATATTAATGAAATATATGTAAATATAGCTATGAAGAATGGAATCATCAAGCGAACAAAACGGGCTTTAATAAACAGTTTGTTATCCAAATTATCCGTGTTTTTTATAATCTTTAAAGCATAATAAGTTCCTGCGCCTGAAATGATAAAAAATAAAGGCATCCCAATTGAAACAAGTAAAAGAACTATGATATCCAGTAACACGTGAAATTCGTTATTCAGAATAGATATATTTCCTATTCCGGCTAGGGAAAAGATCAGCATACTATGAAAGAGAAATACTAATAAAACTGCAATTGTTCGGAACCAATCGAGGTCATATCGCCTTTCAAAGAGCTTTTTTTCTGTCGCATCTGTTTCTTCAGAATTCATTAAATTTCACACTACAATTACATTTTGACCATTATGAGACTTAGAGTATGAGAAAACCATGAGTATCATTTAATACTACAATACTATAGACTTGTAATAATAGAAATAAAGTACTAAAGAGAGTAAAGTATTTTTCTTTTGTTTTGATGCTGTAATAAAGAAAGACTAGTGCAAATACCACTAATCCCCAATAAAATACCCATTCTAAGATGAAATAATAACTAGTTTGATATATGTCAGCTTCTAATAAACCATAATGAATATCGAAGGAATTAGGATTAGGATTTTTGAACCAAACAAGGAGATATCTAATAAGATTATTAAACAATGCCAATAAAGAAGTAAGAACCATTATACCTCCGCTGACCATAATGTATTTCCCATGAGAGTTTTCCCAATGGTTTCGGTTTTCTCGTCCAAAAACAATAAAACTGATCCCGAGGAATATTAGAAGAGCAATTTCTATTGTTCTACCGCGTGTAAGGTCATAATAGAAGCCGATTTGTACATCTTCTGGATAGCTAAACATTCCAGAATCCACCCATCTGCTTATTGGAAGGAATAAGTGTAAGATATTCAAAAGTAATATGAGAATACTCACAACCAACAGAAGATTAACGTATTGGAATTCTTTTCCATCTTTTTTTAATTTTTCAAATGAAAATGCTCCTATTACCAAAATTATATAGGTTGAAATAGCAAGTGTTCGGACTACTAGAGTCTCTAAATTGCTTATATCAAGAAAAAATAATTCTAATGGCATTCTTTGTTAATCTCCATTTAATTTTATGATTTTTACCATTTATGGGAATAAAATCGTCTATCAGAATAAATTTAATTCTTAAGAAGATGTGATATAAATGTTACTGAGAAACCTTAGAAACCTTAACTTTATGACATAGAAAACTAATCACTTTTTAGAATTTTTGAATCTACCAGTCTACAATTTTTTTGTCAATAATAAACTTACCTGTTATCTCTTTGGGGCTCTCTAAAGCTAACCAAATGGTTGATTGTGCACCTTTCTGTATAGTTAATGTAGGTTTTTTTCCACCACCCACATATCTGCCAGTATCAGTATCTACCGATCCTGGATGGACTGCATTCACTGTTATGTTATCTTTTTCTAGTTCTTTAGCTAAATCAACGGTCATTACATTTAAACAAGCTTTTGAAGCTTTATAAGCCAACCAACCTGAAAATGCAAAACTGGGAAAGCTATTTCGAGCTGAAATGTTAATAATCCGTCCGCCTCTGGTTCTTTTAATCAGCGGGATAAGAGCTTGGGTTACTCGCAAAGGGCCGTAAAAGTTCAACTCCATGGTTTGTTTCACTGCATCAAGCGAAAGTTGACTCCCAGGTTTCCTGAAATCCTCTTCTACTATCATTCCTGCATTGTTTACAAGTATGTCAATATATCCATGATTCTTTTCAATATATTCAGTCAATGTTAGAATGCTCTGTTCATTTGTCACATCTAGTTGATGAAAAATTACTTCCCCTTTCATTTCAAGTAATGAATTAACCGCTTGTCTCCCCTTTGCCTCATCTCTCGCGGTCAATATCACTTTAATGCCCTTTTTAGCCAACTCACTACAAATACCAAGGCCCAGTCCTCGATTGCCTCCAGTAACCAGAGCGATTTTTTTCCCATAGGTCATAATTGAGTAATGCATGGATGTCCCCTTAAGGTTTTCTTATCGTTATATCAAATTTTTATTAGTTGTTGTTTTGTATTAGAACCACATTAACTCCGTAAATGATAATTAGAAACGAAATAAAAAGTTGAGAATTCTGAACTTTAAATCAAATAGAAATAATTGACTTCTTCTTAAATTATTCATCTTTTTCCTCTCATTCTCAATCTATATCTTCCATTTCTTCTTCTACTAAATTTTCTGCATGTTCATCTACTTTTTTAACAAATTTATCCTTCATATTCATTTGAATTATAGAATTTATTGAATTTTCTTCTTTTTATAGACTGTTATTGCTACTATAGCCATAAACAATTTAGAACTTTCTAATTTTGGTAAATAAATAAATACTCGATCCTATTAATACCAGTATGATAGTAGCTATACCTATTTCAAATACAGAGTTATCATTTGGATCAAGATCACTATCTCTATCATAAATAGCATTATTTGGATTGTCATAAGTATTATTTATGATTCTAGTTATCAGAAAAACATTACTATATTGTAAATATAAAAAGGAAAATATTTTCTCTTTGTGTGTTTAATTAAACGGATATTTTCATTTAACAAATATATCGATTTGTATTAGAAAAGTTTAAATCACTTAATAACTTAAATTAATCACCATTTCTAAAAGGAATTAGTATGTCAGAATCTGTTGATATTAAACTTCCGAAAGATATTCAGGTTTTATCAGGTCTATCTAAGGAGGAATTAGAAAAACTTAATCAATTGGTATTATCTATTGAGCTTTATTTAGATGAAAAAATATCAATTGGTAAAGCTGCTGAAGTCAGTGGTCTATCATTTGATGAATTCCACGATGAATTAATTAAAAGAAATATTAAAAGAAAAGGTTATGTTTCCTCAACTGAAATAGATAAAGAAATCCAGAACATAAAAAAACATTTTAAATAGAGGATTTTGGACTGATTATTGTAGATAATTGCTCCCTTAGTGCTTTATATAAAATAAACAAACTACAATTATTGAGCTGTCTTTTCAAGAAGATAATTATTCCTTTAGCGGTTCAAAATGAATTCAGTTTTAAGTGAAAAAATATTCTAAGTACCTATCCTTTTACTCTTTTCCAAAACACTCCTAATTCAATTCCCAATATTATATCTGATAAAGTTTTTCAATATTTAGGTAAAGGAGAACAGGAATGTCTGTTATGGAGTATTGATCTAGGTTATTCCATTGCTACAGATGATCTCACTATGAGGAAATTGTGTGATAAGTATAATATTGAGTTTATTGGGACATTAGGCCTATGTAAAACAGCTTATCACAAAGGATGCTTTTCTGATAAACAGGAATATCTTGATTCGTTGGATAACCTAAGAAAGGATCTTTATCTTAGTGAAGAAATTATAAAATGGGCAAAAAATGTCGATTAAGTAAAATGTTTACTAAGTCTAAGACTCTTTTTACCTGAAAAGATCATGAAAATAATTAATTTTCTTTAAGACGTGAAGGATTGATTATTATCAATTATCTTCGTTCTCCTTATGCATTTCCTCCTCAACTAACTCTTCAGCTTTTTTCTCTACTTCCTCACCAATTTTCTCTTCTATTTCTTCCTGAACTTATTCTTCGGCCCGTTCTGTTAACACTGAATCTGATAACACGGATCCTTGTTCTTTTGGATCCGTTATTTCTTCAATAATCTCATCTTCTCCTTCTATTTCAACCTCCCTTGGTTCGACCTTCTCTTCCTTCCTTTTCACTTTCGCCACCACTTCTTCTTCAAACCATCGTTTCACGTATCTATCACTTATTATTAATATCACCATGAATATTACTAATCCTAATGTCACCCATACCAGTAAATAATACGTGAAAAAGTGCATGAAATAGAATTCTGTCCTCTTATCTTGGTTTTCCATCAAAAGTGGAAATATATACAACACTAACTATATAAAAGTATAGATATGTAATATCGGCAAATAATAAAACGATTTTTTTATGAAACTCTTTACTCCTTCCTGTTTTCCATAACTCAAATATTCTTCTTCTCTTTTTCTAAAAACAAAGGAAAAAATGCAATCACATATCCAATTATTGTTATTATAGTTAATACTACTTGTAATGGTAAATAAAGATCTGTCACTTCTCTATAGAGATCAGAAAATGTATCTACATTTGCAAATAAATCCAATACGACTGCTGTTCCGGAAAATTGATTTACAGTGTCTGAAAAAGCATATATCATTCCTATAAATTTAATTAATATCAATCCTGCTATCATTATTAGCATATTCAATAGAAAACCTATCATTTTTCTTAATGTAATATCACGTAGCTCAAGAAATATTGAAGCTAGTAGTAACAGAGGAAATATCAATATTAAGAAGACTAAATAGATTGGTAATATTATGAAAGCTATTAGTTCCAGAAATAATTTTACTTTAAATGGTTCTCGTGAATTTGTTACCATCCAAATGGGCAGAGGGACTATTAACATAACTTTTGTTATGATATTTCCTTCTTCTATTCGATTTTTGATGTTTTCAATAACAGTTTCAAAAAAATCTATATCCTTCATTGTTTTATATCCCCTTTGAAGAAATTTTGAAATACACTTGATGTATTTTTATGCTTTAATTTCTAAGTATAATTAGTGATATTAAAAGTGGAATTATATCCATAAAAAATGTTAATGTATTTAAATCTGATATATTTTTCTAATTGATCAACTATGAAAATTCTTGATTATCCTGTTTTTTTAAGACCCGAAGATTCTGGTGGATATAGTGTTTCTTGTCCTGCTTTTCAAGGCTGTTATTCCCAAGGTGATACTTTTGAAGATGCCTTGAAGAATATCAAAGAAGCTATAGAACTTTGTATAGAAGAAATTTTAGATGAGGGAGAAAAATTACCAGAACCAGTTGAATTAATCGTTAAAAATGTTGCAGTAGAATATGACGCGTGATTTACCAGTAATTTCAGGTAAAAAAGTCATAAAAATATTCATAAAGATAGGATATGTCCAAACAAGGCAGCGCGGGAGTCATGTCAGACTTAAACATCCTAGAAATAAAAATCGGAGACCCTTGACCGTACCACTTCATAAAGAATTGAAACAGGGGCTCTTGAAATCATTGCTTTATGATGCAAATCTATCAATAGAAGAACTGAAATCAATGCTTACTAAATAATCAAATAATCGAATATTTGTAAATTGTAGACAAACTTCTTTAATACAAATCCTTTATCTTCTCTTTTTCCTAACAAACTGTCCTGTAATAGCGATAACACTCAATCCAATCATTACTACTATACTTTTCTCCGACTCATTGCTTTTTTCTCTATCTTTTTAATAATTTTATTTCCTTATCTTCTTTAGCGTTTTAGCGTTTTACTCACTCTAAATGAGTAGAAAAATTAATTTTTCCTTTCAGAGATCCTTTTACCAGTCTACAATTTTTTTGTCAATAATAAACTTGCCTGTTATCTCTTTGGGGCTCTCTAAAGCTAACTAAATGGTTGATTGTGCACCTTCCTGTATAGTTAATGTAGGTTTTTTTCCACCACCCACATATCTGCCAGTATCAGTATCTACCCATCCTGGATGCACTGCATTCACTGCTATGTTATCTTTTTCTAGTTCTTTAGCTAAATCAACGGTCATTGCATTTAAACAAGCTTTTGAAGCTTTATAAGCCAACCAACCTGAAAATGCAAAACTGAGAAAGCTATTTCGAGCTGAAATGTTAATAATCCGTCCGCCTTTGGTTCTTTTAATCAGTGGGATAAGAGCTTGGGTCACTCGCAAAGGGCCGTAAAAGTTCAACTCCATGGTTTGTTTCACTGCATCAAGCGAAAGTTGACTCCCAGGTTGCCTGAAATCCTCTTCTACTATCATTCCTGCATTGTTTACAAGTATGTCAATATATCCATGATTCTTTTCAATATATTCAGTCAATGTTAGAATGCTCTGTTCATTTGTCACATCTAGTTGATGAAAAATTACTTCCCCTTTCATTTCAAGCAATGAATTAACCGCTTGTCTCCCCTTTGCCTCATCTCTCGCGGTCAATATCACTTTAATGCCCTTTTTAGCCAACTCACCACAAATACCAAGGCCCAGTCCTCGATTGCCTCCAGTAACCAGAGCGATTTTTTTCCCATAGGTCATAATTGGGTAATACACGGATGTCCCCTTAAGGTTTTCTTATCGTCATATCAAATTTTTATTAGTTGTTGTTTTGTATTAGAGAAATTATTATTAATGGTTCTGAACTTGATGTTACTGGATTTGTTGTAGTAGTATTGCTTGTTTCTGGTGGAGGGACTGTAAATATGTTATCCCTTAATACATTACCAGTGGAAGTTTTTTCAAGAAAATTATTCTCAGAATTCATTAAAGCGGTGTTATTTTCAACAAATTATTATTTGATGATACTAGGGAAATTCCTACAGTATTATTATTTGCAATATTACTTTGTACGGTATTGTTGTCTGATAACATGAATGAGAATCCATAAGGACTGTTATAACTTCCGTTATTATTGTATAAAGTATTGTTAGCTGAATTAACGACTTTATAATTGTATTGACTGTTATTTATTGCTGTATTATTAATCACGGTGTTATTTGATGAATAATTTAAAAATAATAAATATATTTTTAAACTAACAATATATTTTTCTACCAGCGATATAAAGGTATTTTGTTATGTCAGTAGTTAAAATTAAAAATAAAAGTCAACTTGATCAATTACAGGCTAAAGTTACTCTTCGACTGGGTAGAAAACCCACTCAACAAGAATTGCTGGATTTGTGTATCGATTATAGTAGTCAAAACATCGATGATTTTATAAGACTGCTGGATCAAGCTCCAATTCTAAATGAAGAGAAGATTAATCGAATATTAAAAAAAAGAGATCAAAGAAAAGAAATTCCCTATATTTACACTAACATCGGTCTTAATAAGGATGATAAGGATATTTATGGATAAATTTGGGAATTTTTATGGCTGTACTATTAGATACTGGATTCTATTTAGGATTAGTCCATCCTGCAGATGAGAATGCATTACGTGCAGGAGAAATTCTAAAGGAACTTAGTACTGGGAAATATGGATTACTTTATTCAACTAATTTAGTATTTTCTGAAGTAACTACTTTAGTTTATATTCGAACCAATGGCAACAAAGGAGTTTTAAACGATTTGGAAGAATTACTTTGGGGAGAAGATAAAATTGTAATTCAATTATTCACAAATACTGAGTATGAGAAGAAAACATGGAAATTGTTTAAGAAAATAAATGAAAACATTAAATCAAAGAGAAATTTTATGAGTTTCGTAGATACAAGTTTATTAGTTCATGCAAAAGAATCAAATATCGATTATATCGCATCATTTGATGAAGAATTTGAAAATCATATTGCTAGATTATTTTAACTCTTTATTTCAGGTAATAACTTTTTATTCAATTTGACTTATGATTCTACATTCTAACGGTCGTAACCCATTTAAAAAGGTTGTGATTAAACTACAAATGAGAAATATGGGTTTATTTATATTTGATGTTTCATTTATTATCGCAAATTAATCTCTATAATCTTCTTTTCTAAAAGACAGAGCCCAGAAAGTCATGATTGATATTGCCAAAGAAGAACTTAATAATTATGATGTAATAATATCTGATTACCGTATGGACGCAATTGATGGAGTGTTAATTAATAAATTTCTCAAATCAAAGTCTATAATAACTCTTTTTATTCTTATTTCTTCTTTTGACTATGCAGAAATAAAAAAACACTATTCCATTAATATTTGCGATTACTTCGTTCAAAAAAAGATATTTATTGAGGAATTTTGTCAAGACATAGAACAATGTATCTCTAAAATAACAGATCATACCGAAAATCATTTTCAAGGAACTAAAATTGTTTTCTCAGAAACAGTAAATTTTGTGAAACAGTACAATTGACATTTTCCTGATTACAATTTCCATACCAAAAAAGATTAATATCTGGGTTATTATAAGTTTGAAATTTCTTTATTTCTGTTAATAATCTGGATTAGCTATACGCATTATTGGAGAAATTACTGAAGTTGTGTCATAATCTGTTGGTAGTCTTCTATATACCAAATATTTTTCGTTATGATATTCCCCTCTTCTATTCGGCCTTTGATATTTTCAACAACAGTTTCAAAAAAGTCAATAGTTTTCATACTTCACACTTCCTTATTTTGAAAAACTCTCTTGATAACTAACTCGAGTTGCTTTTTTTGAACTCTTGAAATTATCCTTTTTTTACATTTTTCTCATCACCTTATTTACAAAAATCAGCTCTTAATGACTCTTGATATATTGTTCGTGAAACCAATTAGCCCAAGTTGGACATCCAACTTGACTTTCGTCCTCTTGTGTGTCAAAAAAGAGTGTTATTTTCCAAACAGAAAATGTAAATCCAATTAACATGAGAAAACCATTAACAATCCATAAATCACGGCTTTGACATTTACCAATATTGAATTGTTGCTTGATTTCTCTGTGGCATACTTCAATCATCCATCTAAAAGTATAATCACGATAAATGGTTCGTGGATCGGGCGTATGCTTACGTTTAGGGTTAACCATGATAAATTTCGGATTTTTATAT
>MDVS01000130.1 GCA_001940645.1 Candidatus Heimdallarchaeota archaeon LC_3 | reverse complement strand
TGCCAATCAAAAATTTTTTTTACAAATTCATGTCCATAGGGATCTTTCCCTTTGTCAACTTTTTTCTTTGGTTTTTTTTTCGGTTTATCTTCAACATCAGAGCTTTTTTCAACTTCTAGTTTAGATACTTTTTTAATAAGAGTTAAATCTTTTTTCAAAATACTTTCGATTTTTGGTTTTTTCTCCTCCTTTAGAGACGAATCAATATCCTTTGGTTGAACTTTTTTCTCTTCAAAAGCTTTTTTTGTAGGTTCATCTGTTTTTTGTTTAGAGACAACATTTTTTTCTAAAACGTTATTATTTTCAGAATTTTTATCTTCTTCCAAAGATTTAGCATTATCATTTTTACCACCAGGGATTAATTTTTTCAAAAAACGAAATAAGAAAGACATATATTATTGCAAATCTCCTTTTTATATCCTACCTTAATGTAATCTTAAATAATAAACATTTTTGCGTAATTTGTTTGAATACATAATCTTATTCTTCCGAAAGTTCAGTAAGAACACCGCCACTTGATTTTGGATGTAAAAAGGCTATTTTTCCACCTTTAGCTCCAATTACTGGCTCTTCATTTATTAATTTTACAGAATTGTCCTTTAAATGTTTAAGTGTTTCTTCAATATCTTCCACATCATAACAAAGGTGATGAATACCCTCACCACGTTTTTCAAGGAACTTAGAAATAGGAGAATCACTACTAACTGGTTCTAATAACTCAATAATGCTTTCACCAATTTTAAACATAGCTATCTTTACTTTTTGGGATTCAACAGTTTTAAATCCCAAGAATGGCATTTTTAAGATATCCTTATAAAATTCCATGTGACTCTCTATATCTTTAACAGCTATACCTATATGATCTATTTTTTTAAATTTCGAATCAGAATTCTCAACCATCTTCAAACACAACTTAGATAAATTTAATATTAATAATCAGGTAATGTTAGAGAAAATCTCCTGATTTGTATTCCCCCCAAACGGATCTTAATGTATTAGCAATTTCTCCAATCGTTGCATAACTCTTTACAGCATCTAAAATTAATGGTATCAAATTTTGGTTCGTTCCTAAAGCATTTTTAAGCTCAAATAATCTTTTATCTACCATTTTATTATCTCTAGAAGCTCGTACCTTTTTGACTCTTTCTTTTTGTTCATCTTCTTTTTCTTTATCTATAACTAAGGTAGGTATTTCAGTATTCTCCGATGATATAAATTCGTTAACACCCACTATAGTTTGTGATTTATTTTCAACCTCTTTTTGAAATTTATATGCAGAATTGTGTATTTCTTTTTGAACAAAACCTGTTTCAATAGCTGTAATCATTCCACCCATATTATCGATCTTAGTTATGTATTCCATAGCTTTTAATTCTATTTGATTTGTTAAATATTCAATATAATAACTACCAGCTAAGGGATCTGCTATATTTGTAACACCTGATTCAAAAGCAGCAATTTGTTGAGTGCGTAAAGCAAGTTGAGCCGCTTGGGGTGTTGGTAATGCTAAAGCTTCATCCATTGAATTTGTATGTAACGATTGTGTACCTCCTAGAATAGCAGAAAGTGCTTGATAGGCAACACGAACGGCATTATTTTCAGGTTGTTGAGCAGTTAGCGTTACACCAGCAGTTTGAGTATGGAATCGTAACATTTGAGCTTTAGGATTAGTAACACCGAATCTATCTTTCATAATCTTAGCCCACAATCGACGGGCTGACCTGAATTTTGCTATTTCTTCAAAAAAGTCATTATGACTTCCAAAAAAGAAACTCAAACGTTCACCAAATTTATTTGGATCTAATCCTGCTGTAATAGCTGCTTCAACATAAGCAATTCCATTAGCTAGAGTAAAAGCTACCTCTTGGACAGCTGTAGAACCCGCTTCGCGTATGTGATAACCAGAAATTGATATTGTATTCCATTTTGGTAAATTTTTTTCACAAAACTCGAAAGTATCAACTATCAAGCGCATAGATTCTTTTAATGGAAAAATGTAGGTACCACGAGCAATATATTCTTTTAAAATGTCATTTTGGATTGTTCCTCGCAATTTCTCTATTGAGATGCCTTGTTTTTCGGCCATAGCGATGTAAAAGCATATTAAAATGGATGCTGGTGCATTAATTGTCATGGATGTAGAAACTTTATCCAAAGGGATCCCTTCGAAAAGGGTTTCCATATCAGCAAGAGAACATATCGCTACTCCTGTTTTTCCAACTTCTCCTCGAGAAAGAGGATCATCTGAATCGTATCCAATTTGAGTAGGTAAATCAAATGCCACAGATATACCAGTTTGCCCTTGGTTTAGAAGAAATTTATATCGTTCATTGGTTTCTTTTGCTGTAGCAAATCCTGCATATTGTCTCATTGTAAACATTCTTCCACGATACATGGAAGGATAAACTCCTCTTGTGAAAGGAAATTCTCCAGGGAAATTTAATTGCTGTTCATATGAAAATGAATGATCTGGACCATATAAATTATCGATATCTATTCCAGAATTATTCTTCATGCTTTTATTGGATAAATTTAGTTTATCCTTGTATTTTTCTAACCATTTCTTTTTCAGTTCAGAAAAATTCATTGAACGAAACTCCTTGTAGAAATATGTTTTTTTTTAATAATCAATTGTTATTCAAGGAATTTATTGATATTCTTAATTTCAGATATTCCTTTTTCTAAATTATAGTTTCCATTTGTTATGTTTTCTACGATTTTTTCGATTTCTGGTTTATTAAAGATTTCTTGCAATCTACTCAATATTTTTTCTTCAAAAAATAATTTTAAATGTAATGTAATTCGTTTTTTCTTAGTATTTGAGAACAAATTATGGTCTTTTAACCATTGTTTGTGGTCAAAGAGAATTTCAATAATTTTTTGAATATTTTCACCTGTTTTTACTGAGGCTTTGATAATGTTCGGTTCCCAATCATCAGGCTTCTTTTGTGTATTTATTTCTAGTAATTGGAGCAGGTTTTCGTAAAGTACATTTGCATTTGCTAGATCAGATTTATTAATTACATAAAGATCAGCTATCTCTAATATTCCAGCTTTAATTGCCTGAATATCATCTCCAGACTCGGGATTTAAATTCAATATAATACTATCAGCAATTTGAGAAATTTCCACATCTGTTTGACCAGAACCAGTAGTTTCGATAAAAATAAATCCTGAATCCCCAACCCAAAGCATCATTGCTCTAAGAATATTCATAATAGAGCTAGTTAAACCTCCTAAATGTCCTCGCGTTGATAAAGATCTAATAAAAATGTCTTCATCAAGAAATAAATCTTTCATTCTTATTCTATCTCCTAATAATGCTCCTCCTGATATAGGAGATGATGGATCAACTAAAATTAATGCTATTCTTTCCTTGAATCCATTATCTCTAAGATGTTTAACTAATTCATTAATTAAACTACTCTTACCACTCCCAGAAGGTCCAGTTATTCCAATAACTAATGGATCTTTAGTTTTATATTGATAATTCCAGATATTTTTGGAAATTTTTTCATCATTATTTTCAAGAGAAGTTAAAAGTCTTCTAAACTGCTTTTTGTTTTTGAAATGGCTATTATAAAAATCTTCAAACTGATTCTGATTAGTATCCATAATTATTTCAACAAATTTCCAAGTTGTTCCTAGTTTCACATTTGAAATGCTTTTTGCTGGTTTGATTCTTATGATTCCGGTATTCATCCTCAGAAACTGAAAAAGAAACTAAAAATCTATTAACTTTAATATTGAGATGGAATTTTCCTTTTCTAAAATTATATTTTTTTCTCTTTTGTTCCTAATTTATTTCCTAGCCAAATTAAGATTTAAATTTACTTTGGATATAGAATTTGAAAATAAGAAAAAGAGTGAAAAATCATGAAAAAGAGAATTAATAAAACAAGAAAGAATTACTTTTTCTTCTCAATCTTTACTATTTTTCCTCTACGACGACCTGTACGACTTGCAGCGATTAATCCTACCTTTCTTCCAGGTGGAGCATGTCTACTAACAGTAGTTGGTTTATGAGGGGATTGGTGAGCTCCTCCACCAAAAGGATGAACGTGATGATTCATTGCTACACCACGAACTCTTGGATAAGCTCCTAATTTTCCTCTAACTTTTTTCCATCGGAATTTTTTACCTGCTTTTAGGAATGGTTTTTCTGTTCTTCCCCCTGCTGCAACAACACCGATAGTAGCACGACAATTAAGGTTCATTTGCTTTATTGTTCCACTAGGTAATTTGATTGTCGCATAAGTTGGAGTTTTTGACATGATAGTAGCACTAGCACCACTAGATCTACATATAGCTCCTCCATCTCCAGGCCTAATTTCGATATTGCTAATAATTGCTGATTCGGGTATATTTTTTAATGGAAGAATATTTCCAGGCTTTACACCCGCGGATTCACCAATTTCGACGGTTCCACCAACAGAAATTCCTTCTGTGGAAGGGAGATATATTACTTCCTTAGTAGAAGGATGAGTTAATTTTACTAAAGGTACACCACGTCCTGCTTCGTGAACTAAATCAGAAATAGCATAACCTACTTTTTCTCCAGCACCAATTAATTCTTTGGAAGGATAACGTGCAGGAGCTATTCTATTGAGAGGAGCTCTGAAGATTTTGGATCCTCGACCTCTTCGTTGAACAAGAATTTTTTTACCCATAATAATCACCCACTTTTAACTAAAACATTCCAAGCTGCATAGCTACATCCATTGCTGAATAATCTTCAGTTAAACGGATATAAGCACGCTTGGTACCTCCTGGTCTTATTTGCGTATTTATATTTTGAGTTTTAATCTCAAATAGTTCTTCAACAGCTTTTTTAATCTGAGGTTTTGTTGCTTCTCTGTGACAGGTAAAGACAAGTTTGTTTTCTGCCTCTAAAAGGTCAAAAACTCCTTCTGTCATCACAGGAGAAATGATTATCTGGTATGGATCGTATTTCATAATTTATAAATCTCCTTTTTTAGAAAGAAACAGCTTTTTTTCTTTTAATTGGTCTATAGCATTTTTTGACCAGACTGTAAGTCTACCGGGATGAGATCCTGGAGCCAATAATTCAGAATTAAGATGACTCACTGAACAGATATCTACTCCTGGTAAATTTTTTGCTGATTTTCTTATCGATACTTCTTCTTTTACAGCTTCAGCAGGATCACCATGAACGAATAATAAAGATTTAGCATTTTTATATTTACGTCCTCTTCTTTTCCCTTTACCTGAACGTAAAGTCCTCATTCTTCGACTAGCTTTATCGATATCTCCAAAATCAACGGGATTTTCTGTTTCTATTTCTTTTGGAGTACGAATCAGTCCTAGGTTACTAAATGCAACTATCGCTTCTTTAGTTGTCTTAATTTGTTCAAAATCAGAGGAAACAACAATTGGAAAATCTTGGATATCCGATATCCAATGACCTCTAGATTCTACAAGTAATGCGTCAGTTGTGGCAGCAATGGCTGAACGTATAGCGATAAGCCTTTCCTTTTTATTAATTTTTTCTTTATAAACTCGTGTTGGTTTAGGACCATGAGTTACGGAACCACCAACAACAATACCAACAAAAGCAGCTTTGGCTCCTCTATGATGACGAGAACCTTTTACACGAGGTAATCTTGCTACACCACGACCTACACCCCAATTTTCAGCTGAAGTTCGTTTACCTGCTTCAGGATCAGGTCCATAGGGTTGTCTTTTTGCTGATTGTGCTGCAAGTACTGCTCTTTTTATAATGTCTGGTCTAAAATCTGTTTCAAAGACTTTTGGTAAATCTATTTGTTCTATTTCTTCACCAGTTAAGCTGTATACTCGCGCTTTCATTTTTACAAGCCCTCCTCTTGTTCAGAATCTCTTTGTCTGAATGATGTACTAATATATGCAATTTTGACGTCTTGTGCTTCAGGATATTTGTCCTTTGGCTTTAACATTGCTTTTCTTAATCGTATTAATCGTTTACTTGGACCAGGGATGGATCCTTCAATTAAAACATACGAAGATTTAACAACTCCAAAATGTTTGAAACCACCTTTAGGATTAATTTCTCTTGGATTTTCTGAGTATTTCAATACTTTTTTGTTAAATTCAGTTCTTTGGTGGTAACCAAGCTGGCCTGCTCTTGGAGTGGTCCATGGTGTTCTCGCTGGGTGCCAAGAGCCAATCGCACCTACCACTCGTCTTCCTTTTCTCTTTTTACGTGGTAATATTTTAATACCATGTCTTTTGACAGGTCCTTGGAAGCCTTTTCCTATTGTAACAGCAGTAATATCAACATATTCTCCCTCATTAAATACATCAGGAAATTTAATTTCTTTACCTAACAAGGAAGCTCCATAATCAAAATTCGCTTGTAAATCTTTACCGGCAATTTTTGTTTCTATGATATCAGGTGTTTTTTTAGGTAATCCTGCTTCACGTGGAACAGTATATAATAAAAGTCTAACTTCAATTGCCTTATCTACTTGTGATTTCAAATCATCCAATTTCTTGTTGAAGTCTTTTTCATCAAGTTTTTTAGGAGGTTTTAGTTTTTTCTTGAAATCTTTGTCAACATTAGTGTACCAAACTTCTCCTAAAACTTGTAGAATGCCAGTATCTCCGACTTTTAATAAACGAAGTCCAAAACACAATGTTTTAGGTAATTCTATAATAGTAACTGCTGTGAGTACTTCCTGTTTGAATTTAGGAGCGCGAATTTTCTCTTCTTGTTTAATAATGTGTGTCATTCCGACTTTGTAGCCAGCAAAACCCAATACATTAGGATCCGCTTTATCTGTCCATTCAGGATAAGCACGCCATCTAGCAGATTCTCTTTTTACACGTTTCCGTGGTCTAAAACCAAGTGATCCTCTATTAGGTGCAGATTTATGACGATGTCCCATTTTTTATCAACTTTTACGGGGCGGATAAGACCGGTGACCCGATTTCTTTTAGATAATCTTATTTATGAAATTTGGATTCAATCCTTGATTATAAGAATTATTATCAATTATCCCTTAATTTTTGATTATCTTACTCAGTTTTTTCAAACGAGTATTATTTTTCTTAACGCATATCAAATATACGAAGTAATTTTATCATTAATCTATTTCTTTTATTTTATGTGATATAACATTTAAATTCTAATCAAAAGATAAATTTCAAATTAATTTAGCCTTATAAAACAAATAAGTATCTATTCGTTCTTTGTTCCTTCTATTGTAGTATCTAAGTTAGATGAATCATTTTCATTATCTAATTTATCATCCCTTTGTGAATCTTCATCATGCCACTCATAGATTTCTTTATTTTCATTTAATTCGAATTCAGATGTTTTATAATATGTTACATCCCCTGACCTATCAACAATCCCTAATATCAATGTTTTTCGATTTGCATGAGCTGATTCTTCTAGCCGTTCGAGCTCAAATAGCTCAATTTTTGTCCCTTCTATAAATGGATAGATTAAAGCATTACTTTGAGATTTTTCAGCTTTTGTGCCTCTAGGATATCTTCTATAAGGTGATGATGATCCGTATCCAGGTCTGACAACATATCCTCTTGACCTTAGGTCTTTATAGACTAAATATCTACCCCAAAAATTAGGAACTTCTCTAGTTATTATTTGTGTTAAACTTGTGACATCTAATTCAGTTAGTAATTGGATTTTATCATTTGAAATTGGTCCTTCATTGGGTAATGTATTGTCTTCATTTGAAAAAATTCTTATTCTTCCCCGTTCAGCTAATAGCAAAGCTTCTTCAAAAGAAAGCTCTAAAAAATCTTCAGACTTATTTCCGTAATATCCAGATTCGTAATAATAAAATTTATTTTCACCATAAATGTGAATATTTGGTTTTACAAATAATCCTATTATTTCAGGTGGACTTTCCTGTTTTTTACTATCATTTTTATCTGAATAGTCATTATCGGACATATAATTACTACTTTGGAATTAGTGATTTCAATATGATGAAGATGAGAAGTAAGAAAATATTGCTTTGGGGATAATCTTTGTGCTTTAATCAATATTCTCATAATCAATTTTGATAAAGAAAGCTTAAATTTTAAAAAAAGAAAATTAACATCATTCAAATAGATATCATAAACTTGTTTCGATTTAATACGTCATTTTAAAATAGGAAGTTGATACGTATGACTAACCAACTTGGTTCAAATAGAGGATTGTGGGACGGTTTATCTGTTGACTTAGTTAAACCGGGTCTTTCTTGCAGCAATGGCAGAATATCTCCAAATGGAGAACATCTTTCATTTACTTTGTCAATTGAAGGTAATAAATTATTTACTTCGAATATTAATGGTAATTCAATAAATAATTTAAAAGAGGTGACTCATCATTCACTTTCCACAGGAACTCCTTATGGTGGAGGCTTATACTGCTGGTCATCTGATTCCAAAAGAATATTTTTTTCTTCTGATGGAAAACTGTATTCCTTTAGTTTTGAAACTGACTCATTTGCTCAATCTATATTCGATAGAAAGGAACATCTAGCCTATGCACCTTTTGCTAGTAAGAATTATTTAATTTTCTCCGTTGAACAAAAAAAGACAATGTCATTAGGCCTATTAAAGCTTAAAAATAGTAATCCATCATCAATATGGCCTCAACAATTAAATTTTTATGCTAATTTTATATATGATCCTCAAATCAGTCCTGATGAAAAAAATATATTAGTTCATAACTGGAATTTCCCCAATATGTCTTGGAATGGAAGCAAAATTTCGTTAATTCCACTAAATGAATTAACTGATGATTCTTTAAACACTGGAGAAAATCTAAGCTACACAATTGCAGGGTCTGATACTATTGCAACTTCTCAACCAAGATTTTCACCTGATGGAAAATACATAACCTTTCTTAGCGAGAAATCTGGTTGGCTCAATTTATGGATTGCAAAAAATAATGGTTCAGATGCAAGACCGATAGTTAAAGAAAATGTAGAACATGGCTATTCTACATGGGTAACTGGAGGTTCATCTTATACTTGGCTTCCAAACAGCAAAGAAATCATTTTTAGCAGAAATAACGATGGTTTCTTTTCGCTTAATAGATTTAATGTCGAAACAGCTGAAATTATTAAGATGTCTCTTGAAAAAGGAGTTTATGCTGATATTCGATCATCAACAACTGGTCAAAGATCATTAATATCAGTTTTATATATGAATTATAGGACAAAACCCCAAATTTGTTTAATAAGTCCACATTCAAATCAAGATGAAATGATTTTGGATCCTGTATATTCTTCTACACCTTACATTAACATGGAAACAAAAAAATCTCTAGTTGAACCAGAAATTATTTCCTTTCCAACGAGTGACAAATCCAAATCTCATGGTTTATTGTATTTAAAAGCTGATAATATGGGAAAAAAAGAAAATGCTCCGGGAGTAATTTTAGTTCATGGAGGGCCAACAGGGATGAGTACAGATCAATTTAATGGTTTCATTCAATATCTTGCTACAAGAGGATATGGAGTATTTGCAATCAACCATAGGGGAAGTATCGGATATGGAAAAGACTATCGAGAAAAACTCAATGGTAATTGGGGGAATTATGATGTTAATGACAGCGCTGATGCATTGAATTATGCAACTGAAAAAGGATATATTGATCGAAAACGATCTTGCATAATGGGAGGAAGCGCAGGAGGTTTCACAGTATTAATGTCAATGGTAAAAAAACCTGGATTTTATTCAGCAGGCATTGATCTTTTTGGGGTTTCTGATAATTTTGGGTTAGCAGAGGATACACACTATTTAGAGTCGCGTTATACTGATTCTTTAGTAGGACCACTTCCTGAAGCCTCAGAAAAATATATTGAATCTTCTGCAATTTATCACGCCGATAAAATTATTGATCCTCTTATTATTTTCCAAGGCGCTGATGATAAAGTCGTACCAAAGGATCAGTCAGAAAGAATTAAATCTAACGTGAAAGGGTATGTTGAATATCATGTATATGAAGGAGAAGGTCATGGATTCAAGAAACCAGAGACACTTGAACATATGTATCCTGTTCTTGATAAATTTCTTAGAAAATATGTTCTTTATGGTATTAAAACTTAAATTTTTTGTAGCTGATTTGGAAGAACATAGGTAATCATAATTTCATTAATACTCAGTTTCGCAAGTCTCAATTGGCTTGATCTATAAAGAAAAAGCTTTGATAACAATGATTCAATAGTTATTGATTTTAGGATGATTAATATAGATAGGATTATTAATAATGTCAGATATTATTGAAGAAATGAAAGATAAAGTTGCTTTAGAGTCTTCTACCTATATAAAATCAAATTGTACTATAGGACTAGGATCAGGAACAACAGTTAGATATCTAATTCAACACATTGGAGAAAAAATAAATAATAGTACTTTAGAAAATGTTGAATTTGTTTGTTCATCTAAAGAAACTGAAATCATTTGTAAAAAAAATCAAATAAGGTACGTTTCAGTAGATAATGTTGAATCAATCAGTGTCTATCTTGATGGAGCAGATGAGATAACCAATACGGGGTTAGCAGTAAAAGGTTTGGGAGGTGCTCTCACACAGGAAAAAATTCTAAGAAAAATAAGTAACAAATTTATTGTTATCATCACATCTAATAAACAAGTAACCTTTTTAGGGGAAAAATCACCAATTCCTGTTGAAGTTCTTAAATTTGGATATAAAATAACTATGAAAAAATTATTACAGCTCAATAGTGATAAATTTTCCATTAAGAATCTGTCAATTAGAAAAAAACATGATGAAGAAGGACGATTTGTAAGTGATAATAATAACTATATTATTGATATTTTTTTAGAAAAACCAATAAATTCTGAGAAAACATTCTTAATGAAAATTGACAACTCTCTGAAGTCTATAACAGGTGTGGTGGAAACTGGTTTATTTCTAGATCCAGCAGATATTATTTTAATAGGAGATATTGATAGAAAAGAGATTAGAAAAATAGATGTTAATAAAAGAGTAAAAATTGATTTTTTTTAAAATGGGTAGGAAGACCTCTTTCTTTATGGAGAGGGTGAATTTCTGTTTAAGATTCGTTTGAAGCCTAACCCTTCAAGTTGAGGTTGTTTATTTTTGATCTTCTTTGAAGATATCTCTTAATCTTCTTAATTCCTTAAGCATTTCACCACGAAGTTCGGCAATTGATGTGGATCGGGCTGAACCTACAACATCAGGTCCAGGAGCTGGTCCACTACTTTGGCCACCAGGAAGTGGTGGAGGCCCAGCACCAGGTGGTGCAGGCGGTCCAACAGATGGACTTGCTGGTGGCATACCTGGAGGACTCGGTCCACTAGAAGAAGGTAAACCTGGAGGTTCAGGAGGTCCTGAGGGTGTTGCTGGTTTCGGTGTTGCTGGTTTCGGTGTATCTGGTGAAGGTATACCTGGTGGTGCAGGCGGTCCTGAAGGTGGTGTAGGTTCTGCAGGTGGAGAACTAGGAGGACTAGCCGATCCGGGAGGTTTGGGTGGTCCGGTTGGTGCAGAAACTGGTTGTGTTGGTCCTGTGGGAGATGTACTTGGTGGTGGTGATTTTGAAGCAGGTGGAGCTTGTGGTTGTGGTTTGGGAGCTGGTTGTGATGCTTGTTGTGCAGGGGGAACTTCTTGCTTTATTCCAAGTTCCTCTTCAAAGATTGATTTTCTTGTTGAGCGTTTCGACGAAACTCTCAAAGTGGAAATCTGGTCCTCATATCCGGTGATTTTACCTTGTAAACTTGATGACACAGCATTGTGGAAAGCTTGACTAATTCGTCCAGATCTAAAAGCATTTTGTAATTGCGTCATTGAGTTTTCCATTGATTTCTTTTGAACATTGAGATAAACTGTAGCTTCGTCTACAGAAGCTTTTTGTAATAAATCAGAATCTTCAATCTTACCCTGATATTGACCAGAAGAAGAAACCGTTCTTACAGCACCTTGAATTGATAAAGTAGGAAGAAAATCATAACTTAAAGACTTATAAACTAGTCCAGAGCTAAATAATATAAACATGAATCCTAAACCATATGTAGATACATCAAAGGTGTCTGGTATTAGTGAATTTAAGCTAAAAATTATCAATCCAGCAAATGTTAAAACAATCCATACTGGTAAAAGGGGCTTAACGATTGATCTTACTTTTTCATCAGTACTTGAGAAGAAGAGTATAAATCCTACTAGCGCGAAAGGCAAAGCTACCAGTAATCCGGGTTCTCGACCAATATCGTTAATAAGTAGAACATTGTTTGCTAAAAGAATATCTAATGCAGCTAAAATATAAACCACAATTGATAATATAGCTAGAAGCAACCATACAATCCATAATTTGTTTAGTAAGTCTTTTAGAGAATCATTTGCTGAAAGAGTATAAGCTAGCGGAATCAAACCTAAAGCCATAGGAATTAGTCCATATACAGGATAATGGTTCCAACCAGCTGATCCAACCGTGTGGTCTGTTCCTAGTATATCATAAATACCAACAATAGACAGGATACCAATAACTAAACCAATAATCACTAGCAATAGATATAACAACCAAAATTTGCTAAAAGTATTTCTCGTTTCATCTTTCATAGAACCAAATAAAAATATTAATCCGAAAGTTAGGAGGGGAATAGCGAGATAAAACCATGATTCCCAATTACTTTCAAAAGCAAATAGCTTTAATATAGCATTTAGGTTGAAAAAAATCCCTAATATGATCATAATAAACCAAATTGGACTTAAACGAAAAATAAACTCCCTTTCACTACCTTTTGTTGTTGAAAGACCGAAAGAAATACCTAAAACTAACAATATACTTCCTGCATATATAAAGTCGGTATAACCTAAATTTCCAGTTCCAGTAGGTAATTCAAAGACATTTAATAAAATTAATAGCGCTCCTACAAGTAAAAAAACACCTAAACCCCAAAGGGCAACCCATAATCCTTGAGTTTTCGCTATGACAGTTCTCATTAGACAAATTTCACCTTAATTTTGAACAAGAATTTTCAACTATTAGAATTATTTGTTGCATAATAATTTAATAATTAATAGTTTTTCTAATAAAACCTTATTTTTTAATAAATAATATTCAGTTTTAAATACTATTTAATTGATATATAATAAAATCAAAAGAAAACAAAAATCAAAAAATTCCTTTTGAACTTTCTAATATATGCTATAATAATGAAAAATAGATTTTGGACTCTTACAGGTACCAATTCACTAGTTTGATAAGAAATTAGAATGGTCTCTGTTTATGAGCATGTAAAGAGAATTTGATTGTTTCTGCAAGCAATTCAACATGAGTGACAAGCATTCTTCGGCAACAATAACGATTTAATCCTAAATCATCTAAAATCTCTTTTGGATTTTCACCTTCTTCTTTTCTTTTTATCCAATCATCATATAAATGAGCAATTGGAGTTCCACACGTTATACATCTCATTTCGATAAGCAAATTACAATCTACCTATTAGTTTTATTTATAAATCATCTAAGGTTTCAGTTACACGCTTTTTTCCACGGGGAGCACGGAAATTATCAAGAACTAACTCAGAATCTCTTTCTGGTGTTAATTCACCGCGTTCTCTTAATGTTTCTCTCGCCAATAACCAAAAAACTGTCGCCAAAGAGTTTCTTCCTTTGTTATTACATGGAATGACAAAATCAACACCTGAAGTAGTGTTGTCAGTATCGGCTAGAGCAATTACTGGAATTCCTATATCATTAGCTTCTCTTAAAGCTTGTCTATCTGTGTTAGGATCAGAAATAATAACTAATTGAGGTTCCGAGAAATTATATTGTCCAGAAAGGCTTGGATTCGTGAAACTACCTGGTATAAATCTTCCCGTTAGGGCAATACAACCTAAATATTGAGCGAAACGAATTGCGGGGAACATACCATATGTTCTTACACTTGCTATAACAACATCAGTAGAATTAAAGCGAGCTATAAACTTGGCAGCTATTCTAATACGCTCATCGGTTTTTCTAACATCTAAAACGTACAATCCATCATTTCGGACTCTGTATATATACGGTTGCATACTGTCTAAGCCTGACGAAGTACCAATATGAACGCCCGACTTGAGGTAATCTTCTAAAGGCACTAGAAGGTTTTCTTCCATTCCTTCTTCCATTGGAATCAATATATATACTCCTATAAATAATCAAAAAGTAATTATTAATGTAAAATTTTGTTAGTACAGTTTTTAATCTGTTTTTCTAACATTATAGATATTTTTTTTAAAATTATTTCACTATATAAATATGAAATTATGTTTTTCTTTTCTATATAACAGAAAAATGTCTTATTTTACGTAATCAATCGTGCAGCTAGGTGAAAAACGTGCTTTAGTGAACGTTCTAGTAAGTTTTTCTTCCTGAGAATGAATATTTTAAAAGCCAAAATAATAATTATAAAACCAAGGAATAATCGCAAAAAGATGGTTGATTGATGCAGAATTTAAATGGAATTTTCATTGGCCTTTTCATTATTGTAATAATTATCATAATCCTTTCAAGCCGAAATCAAAAATCTAAGCGCCTTGTGCAAGCTAATCAACTTGTAAGAGAAAAACGGTATGGAGAAGCAGCAGAAATATATTTTTCCAATAAATCATGGGAAAAAGTTGCTGAAACTATTATAGAAGCACCCCAAGGAACACAAACAATAATATTTCATCGATTACAAGCCCAATTAGAACCAAACAAGCTGAAATCGCTTTTCTTGAATCTTGGAGATAATTTTATCAGAAATAAACAACGAATATTTGCTGCTATTGCTTATAACTATGCCCAATTGCCATGGAAATCTTCTCAAATCTATATTCTTGCTGGATTAGATCATATTGATGATGCAATCCAAGTTATTGATAATAATCCACTACTAATTCGTGATCGGGAAAAAGCAATTAGAAACCTAGCTAAATTTGCTTATGAAAACCAAAAGATAGTTGAAGCAGCAGAACTTTTAAGAATAATTGGAGCAGAAGAAGAAGCATCAGCAATATTAGTCGCTTCAGGCAAAACTATTGATACATTACCTCAAAGAAGACCAGAACAAGGAATTTCTTCTTTGAATCAACAATTACATTTGATCATAGCAAAGATGAAGCAAGGAAAATTTCAAGAATCTGAAGCTATGTTGAATAAACTGAATTTCATAATAAATACTCTGAAAAAAGAGTCTTCACCTGAAGTTGAATCTTTGTTGAGAGATTATACAAGATTACAATCGAGTTTAAAAAATTTAAAGCGAGCCAGAGATGCTTATAAGATTAATCAAATTATGCAGTCTCAAGTAGCTTATTCTGAATTATTAGACTATACGGGTGACTATTTTCCTGCTGAGGTTTTTGCAGAAGCAGGACTATCTTATGAACAAACCTCACCAGAATTAGCTCGGGAATACTATCTTATTGCAGCAGAAAGAGGCGTTACCTCTCAATCCCAAACTTCTTATCGTAATCGGGCTCAATCACTATTGAGTTCTATCCCAGCTCAAATCGCTAAAAGTCAAAGTCCCAAACGGAATCTATCCACTTCTCAATCTACAATAGAATCTGTTAAAACACAAACAAGTCAAATTGAAAGATGTAGTATCTGTAAACGTCAGATAAAAGAGGGAGAGGAGATTGCGAAATGTGGTTCCTGTGAAAGTGTAGGACACTATTCACATTTAGCTGAATGGGTAAAAATCAAAGGGACCTGTCCGGTTTGTAGAAAGAAACTAAAACTTCCCGAACGTAGATTCTAAACCTGTGTTGAGAATTAATCTAACTCGACTAAATATTTTTTTGCTAAGTTTAAACGTTGAAATGCTGCAATATGGGATAATATTGCCACAATCATAACTCCCCATGCTAAAGGCCCTATAATAAACTCCCCGTATTCAATAGGTGGCCACAAGCTTTTATTTTGAGTTTGAATTAATAAGGCTTCAATTAATGCACCAACTACTAATATTAATAATTTTTCTTTACGTTCTATACCTCTAGAAATAAACAGCTTTTTTCCATGAGCATCAGGACCAAGTGATTCTGCACGTGCTCTTGTGTATGATGCCATGATCATACCCGCAAAGCAGAATAAAACCCATTCTGGTGGTGAATATTTTGAAAGCATTATTCCAATTAGAAAAAATACTTCTGCATATCGATCAGCAACAGGATCTAATAAAGCGCCATATTTTCCAATTTTTTTCCCCTTTGCTTTTTCAGCTCTAGCTACACTTCCATCTAACATATCCATTAATGCAGAAATCCCTAGAAAAAGAACAGCGATATATATGAATATGTATTCATCATTTCGTGAATAAAGAAACGCTATCATAGAAATTATTGAAAAAACAACACCTAAATATGAAATGGTGTTTGCAGAAACATATTTTGAGAGTAACACACCTAATGGATAAAATAATTTTTCATATTCTGACCTATATGCTCGTTCTTGTCTATGTTCGGAAGGTTCAGAAACCAATTTAATCGTGTCCTGTTATTTAATGTTAATTTTAAATTTTAATTTGCAATTAAAGATATTGTTGATTAAATGGTTATGAACTCCTATTTTTTATTAATATTAAATTTTTACGTACCATGAATAAAATATTTCAAATGAAATTTTATATTTCATGTATGTTAGTAATAAGAAAAGGATAGATATTCTATGGTGAAGGACGAAATTTCTTCTGTTGAAATGAGTATTTATGATATTAATTCTGAATGGTATGGGGTTCCTAGATACAATTTAATGGAAAACGCTGGTGCTAATATTGCAAATTTTATTCGATCTATTTTGGCTTCTGAAAATGAGAATATTAAATCCATTGCAATTTTTTGTGGTAGCGGAGGAAATGGTGGTGATGGGATGGTTGTTGCAAGACATTTGTATCATCAGTACAAAGTTACAGTCTTCCTGCTAGGACGACCTGAAAGAATATCATCAAAACCGGCCCAAAAAAATTGGAAAACTCTTCAAAAATTGCAAAATTTAGAAAAAAGATTTATTTTTGACTCTCAGGATATTGAAAAAATAAAATGGGAGAAATTTGATTTAATCATTGATGCTATTCTAGGAGCAGGTTTGAAATCAGAACCACATGATCCTCATGCAACTTTAATTGAGAAAATAAACGAACGACACATAGAAAAAACAAAGATTTGGTCAGTTGATCTTCCGAGTGGGTTACTGGTTACTGGAAAACCAAGCCAAAAAATAATCCAAGCTGATATTATATTTGCCTTACATAAACCAAAATTTGGAACATATAATTTAGGTAAGACAATTACTCTTCCAATAGGTATACCTCTTGATGCTATTATAGGTTCAGGACCAGGTTATCTACAATATTACAAATCACATGGTGAATTTTCTCATAAAGGGGAAAATGGAACGAATCTACTTATAGGAGGATCTATTTATTATCATGGTGCTCCCGTATTAAGTGCTCTTGCAATGTTAAAAACCAACATTGATTTATTAACTATCATTGCTCCAGCTGAGATAACATCTGTAATTAGACAATCAAATCCTGAATTTATTGTACATCCGTATGAATATCCATATCTGTGCAAGGAAATTGTTCCAGAAGCAATTAACCTCATTAAAAATAAATCCTCTCTCTTACTTGGTCCAGGAATAGGAGATAAACCAGAAGTTGAAGAATTTGTTCAATTATTTATAAACAAATGGATTAAATTGACAAAAAAGCCTAGTATAGTTATAGATGCAGATGCTTTAAAATTCCTAAAACCTGTAATAGGTAAATTGAGGCAAAACATTGTTCTTACTCCTCATGCTGGAGAATTTGAATCAATAACTGGAGAATCATTAGCTCCAGTAAAAAATCTTGAAGAAAGAATTGTTCAGGTAAGTAAAATAAGTAGACTTTACCCGATTACTTGGCTAGTAAAAGGAAAAATTGATCTGATAGCTTCTAAGGGTAAAGTAATACAAAATCATACTGGTTGTTCTGCTATGACTATTGGTGGTACAGGGGATGTTTTAGCAGGCGTAACGTCTGGACTTTTAGCACGTTATTCTGATTGTTTCAATAGTGCTATTTCAGGAGCGTTTTGGACAGGACTAACGGGAGAATATCTATTTTCAAAAAATGAAATCTTTTCGACCTTGAATCTTATCAAATACCTGCCGATTGTTTGGAATGAATTACAAAGATTTAATAAAGAAAAATCTAATATCTATATGAATTAGCCTTCGTTTTTCCCTTTTTAATTCAAGTTTAACTTTGAAATTTCTAGTTCAACTATTTCTCGTTTCATTGATGAGTATATTTATAATGCATCACAATTTTCGATAATTAAATAACTAAAATAGATTGATTTTCAGGTTATTTTGGTAAATTATAACTAAAATAATTGTTTAATTTAGAAAAATCTCGTCAGAAATTTTATATTTGAATTATTAATTGGAGTTATACAATACAAGTAGCAGGTAATTAAATGACATTCCAGTTATCCCCTAATCAGAGGTCAATCCACAACGTTTCTTTTCCTTCTATCACACAAGCTCGAATATGGAAGCTTAGGATGGAAAAAACCAGTACAACTGAAATTGCGAATAATCTCAATGCTTCCTTAGCTTATGTTTCAAAAACTATCAGAGTAACAAATAAAAAAGTTAAATTAATAATAGAAGACGTTGCTCGATCCAATTTCGTGAAACTAAACAAGATAAGTGATGTATATGGTTTTGCAATTGGTTTTAGTCCTATGCTTAATCGTCGAGCGTTTATTTCATTTCAACCTAGCATAGGAGTTCATATTTGGTACGAACATGAAGGAACTTGTCCTGAATGCCCTTTACAAAAACAATGTTCCAATTTACTGAATGCAGAAGCAGAAGAACGTAAAATTACAATCCCTGACACATTGAAAGCCGAAACTGAGAAGGCAAACTATCTTATTGAGCAAATATGTGCCCAGATTGGATGGAAAATAGAATTTTAATTAAAAATTCAAAAGATAAGTATTTTTTAAAAAATTTATAACCGGGATTTGCATGAGCTGTAGAATACCACCAAAAAAAGAAACAGATCGTAAACATAAGGTGGTATCTGGCCAAGTTTTGGTAACATCCTTAATATTAGGATTTTTGATGATTAGTGTTTTCATGAACAATACTCCTATTGTAGAAGATGAAATAACTGAAAATAACCTTAACACCTATATTACGGTTCAAGATCATTTATTTATAAATATCTACGGTGAACCAGAAATTTTTCAGATAAAAAATGTTGGTTCTAGTAACCAAAAAATTCTTGCTTCCAGCTCAAATGGGCTTTATGAAATCGATTTCCGGGATAAGGATGTAAATCTTTTAGAAAATTTTGATATACAAACCAACCAGGTTAACAGTTTTGATATAGATGAGACTAATTCAATTTACTTTTTAGCAGGTGATGAAGGAATTGTATTTTATTACAGAGAAAATCAATCAATTTTACTTATTACGGCTGAAAATTCAATATTAAAATCAAACAACATTGTTGATCTGAAGTTTATCCCTGAAACAAATGAATTATTATTTATTCATGGGTCTTCAGCCTCTGGGTTAGGGGTTTTAAATATATCTTCTTTAGAAATAAATTATATTGCTCACGGCCAAAAATTGAGTGTTAATTCTTTGTTCTTTCAAAAGATTATATATGATCCTGATTTCGGAACCTATTTACTAAATAATAATACTGAGGATCAAATTATAATATACCAAAAAGAAAAACAATTACTAAAGCGAGCTTTTTTCCGTTTTAGCAATCTCCCAAAAGAGAAAGTTATTCATGTGAGTTATCTTTCAGAAAAAATGCCTATTTTATTAATAACTGAATCTAAGGATTTTATTTTTTGGGATATTAGAGAAAAAATACTCACAAGATATAATCCCCCAAAAAACATCAAGAATTTGGGATCAATTCAAGCTGCTCATTTTCTAGACTATGAAACGTTTGTAATAACATTTAGTCAAGAAATGTTTTTTTCAAATGATCCAGAAACAAACAAATCCTTAATTAAGCAGAAACTTGGAGGGATTAAGCTTTTCAATTGGAAATTAAAAACTTTTACTGATGTAGCTGACGAATCATTATCAAATGCAAATATATATTCTATTACTCGTGTTGAATCTGAATTTGTCATTGGAACAGATACAGGATTATATTTATATTCTGTGAGTGAAGACAGCATTTCTCCATATTTTATAGGAGATGATTACAGACTAACTAAGCCGAAAGCAATGGCCTATAGCTCTACAACGAATTTATTGTATATAGCAGGAATTTCAGGCATTTACACTTATGATCCAGCAAAAGAGAAAATGTCACATATAAAAATAAAACTCAACTTTGAGAAATCATTGGAGATAACAGCTCTCACAGCAAGTTCAGGAAAATTATTTATTGGAACCTCAGAAAATCAATTATTTATTTTTGATGAAAGAACTGGCATGATAACACAAAGAACATATGTTTTTGGATCTGATGATCAATATATTAAAGCGATGACACATAGCGATTCATCAAAAGAAATTTATTTCGTCACATCTGAAAATATTGTTGTTTCATACAATCCGTCTTCTGAAACATTCTATTCTTTAAATATCAATAATACAGGAACTAGGAATATTACTTCATTAACCATTTCTCCAGATCAGAAGCACCTCGTTTTTACAACAAGTCTGGAAGTTTATACGTGGTCATTAGAAACTAAAGAAGTTGAATCTGTAATTAAACTTACCGATAATGAAGAAGCTATTACCTCCGTTATTACAGATAAAAAAAATAATCTCTATTTCGGAACTAACCATCAATTGATGCAGTACGATCTTAGTGAAAACAGATTAGTTCAAAAATATTCTTCTCAAAATGGCTTAGCAAATAATAACATTCAAGCTTTAGAATACACAGATGATTTCCTATTTGTAGTTACAAGTAGTGGTTTATCTGTTATGAAAATCACATATGTCCAAACAACACTGTTTAGCAATAATGAGGGTGTAGGACCTTAACAATCCCGAATAACATGTTTGTTATGCAGAAAAGAATGCGGGACTTTCAAGAGCGGCTATTACTTCCTGAGTTTTTTCTTCTAAATCTATACCAATTTCCGATGCAATAATCAAGAGGTTGAGAAACGATGTTACTAAATCCTCCGGTCGAACAGCTGCAATTGGTAGTCTTGGGTTCTGTTGAAATTGCTGAGCCAAGGAAAGGACTTCATCGGGTATAGTTCTTGAAAATTGTGCTCCCCCATTAGATAAATAGATTAATGCATTAGAAAATCGATTTTGAATTTCATTCAAGGTCATCAAGTGAATCACCGGATAATGTTGTATTATTAAAAATATAATTCCTATTTTAACATATAGCAAATTTCTATAAGAACTTTTTAATTAAGGAATAGAAAGAAAATAAACTATATCAATTTTTCTATATATTCACGTATTATCACGGTATATAGGTGAATAAGGAAATATTTTTGTCGGTATACAAAAAGTAAGAGGTAATCTTCCAGAAATAATTAATTGATAATCCAAAAGCTAATTTAAGCCGATATAATTCGATTTATAACCAAATCTTGTTTTATTGTTGGTAATTTTTGAATAGATAATTAATTTTTTATTATTGAAATTTCATTTTATTTTAGAAAAATAGAAAAATTTCAATTTTCATCTTCAGAATATTAAATCAGATATTTGCAGTTTGTTTTAAAGGAAAGAATTTTTATTGCTTTTTTTTTCCCATCAATTAATTTTTAATTATAGAAAAAACCTTTTTTGATACGAAATTTAAGAAAAAGAGCCGTAGCGGGGAATTGAACCCCGGACAAAAGATCCACAGTCTCTTATGTTACCATTTTATTTCCAGTAATTAATCTACTGAGAGTCTACACCACAACGGCTATTGCAAATTTTTGTATTCAACTGTTAAAATAAGAATAAAATTTTCCGAATTTCATTTAGTTTTAATCAATAGTGTTGAATTTTAATACAAAATTTCACTTTTTATGGTACTTTTTTAATTTTACAAAAAAAAATATTGATACCTATAACTCGATGTTAAATAAGAAATTTATTATTAGGATCAAATAATTCTTATTTAATTATCATCGTTGTAATTAAAACAAGTTTAAGTTCTCATTCGCTTAAATTTACCTTTACATTGGTTATAAATTCCTGAATGTTTAATTGGTAGGTATTTTATTTGGATTTTTTAGGTGATTGGAAGGAATTTTTTTTACAAGGACTTGTTGGAATGGGGCTAGTTGGATTTAATGCAACAAAATTTTTCCTCAAAGGATTAGAATCCAACAACATTTCAATTGATTATGCAGAATTTTTCCCTAATGTAGCAATTATAGAGAATGGAAGAATTGAAAACCAATGTGCAAGAATTTATCGTGCTCACCATGATTTAAGAAGTTTTCATGCACTTTTAGGGCCTCAACCACGTTCAGATGAATTAACAAGCTTATTCATTCAAAAATTTGTTAACGATTTTCGCCATATACACGAAGAATCTCCAATTGATCTATATATATCTTTTGGAGCATTTATCACTGAAATTCTACCTTCTTCAAGTAAATTCTTGTCAGAAGGACGGACAGATTTTACAACTATTGCTGATCAGATAATTAACCAGGAATTAAACAAAAAAAGAAAACTTTACATTGCTACTTGTGGTTCCCTGGATTTTGAAGAATTTTCTCTTTCAGTTCAACATCCAGATGATGAAATTGTTCGTGAACCGCAAGGGTTTATCTCAGGTTTGAATGGCGTTTTACCAGCAATAATTGGTGAAAGATTTAACATTCCAACAGTTACTATAATGGTTGAAACATCGTCAGCTGAAAAATATAAATTCAATGGAGCAGTTTCTCAGTTACTTGGATTATTAGCTTCTAGAAAGGGGTTAAATTTTCTTGATAATTATTTTGATTTAAAAATGCAGCTTGATTCCTACTTGAATCCTGTTATTGAAGAAATAACCCCTGCTGCACGCCAAGAACTAGTTGCTTCGCTTGAAAGAGGAGAAGATTCAAAACCAGATAGTTCTCCTGATTCTACATTTATTTAACATTAAAAATAATATAATCATCATTAACAAAATTTAGGGGTTATTTTGCTCGAAGTACCTTTAAAAGCATTAGCAGAAATTACCATTGCTGAATCTAATCTTAATCAGATTATAAACTTTTATTATTTTGATCCAGACCAAATATATAATAAAATTAAACGTGATTTGGATGTTAAAGGTGAGAATGAAGAATTTAGTAAAATAATTGACAATATGCAGAAATATTTGGATGAAGATAAGGTATTCATAAACCAAGAAGAATTGTTTCTCGATATAGTGGACGGATATATCAGTTATCCAGATACAGAATCTTTGGAATATCCATTATTAACATTTGAAGTATCAAGCTCATCATACAAATTATTTAATGGGAGAAATATTATTGAATTAGCAGGCTATGATCAAAAAAGCCCATATTTGATAACAGCCAATTGGAACTTGCCAGGTGTTGTGCTTAAAGTACAAAGTCAGACCTCACACAAGATAATTGGGAATAAAATAAACTTTCAAGCAAAAAAGGATGAAATTATAAGTGGATATGAGTTAATAGAATTTCTTTATCCTATGTAGTGTTTAAGTCAAAGTCCATCGCAAGAGTGCTTTTCTGGTAGACGGTGTTCAGAACAAAAACTTCTCCTACAATATTTGCAGACATAAGGAAGTAGTTCCCTTTTATGGCATATTGAACAACCCGGTGCAAATTTTGTTTTTACCGATTTTATTTTTTCAATATTATTTTCTTCTTTATCTAACGATCTAAGATCGATCTCAGTTCTTAATCTTTTTTCTGAATAATATTCCTCGTTTGATCTTGAATCACCATAAAAATATATTACTTTAGGTTTTCTAGGAATAAGAAAATAAGCAAAGTACAAACTAAAGGTGAAAATTAATATTCCAATTAATAAATTATATAGAAAAAAAAACTCCGGATCTCTGAACGCAAGAAATATTAGTGAGGTAAGAATTATATATGTAATCAGAATAAAAAAAAGATATTTTTCTGATTTTGAGAGCTTATCATACCAAGTTTGAATATTTTCCATCCTTATCACTACTTTCTATCGTATTGAATAAACTAATAACCAAGATGTCAATGCAAATACAAATGTAACAATAAATACATTTTTATCCCATTTCAATATGCTAGATCCATCTAAAGGTCCAAAAGGGATTAAATTAAACATTGCTATAGTTGAAGAGATTAAAGCTAAAAAGTAAAATGAAATGCTTAACTGAAATGAAATACTAGGGTCTAGAAATGTCTCAATCCTTTCCCCTAGTCCTGATAGAGTTAAGAATATTCCAGACAATATCAAATTAGTGAATGGACCGGCTAATGCAATTCTACCTGTTTCTTCAGGATTGGAAGAACCTCTAACGAAGACTGCTCCTGGGGCAATGAATTTAAACGGAAAAAATGGAATAATTCCTAACGCTGTAAATATAGCTCCTTCTCTTATTATGCCATACTCTGCAAACAATCCATAGCGTTTTGCAAGGTATTTATGAGCAAATTCATGCAGAACATAATTTAATATTGCACCACCCAATATTAAAACTATGAAATAATAATCAAGAACATCTAAATATCTACTAACGGCTAATATTGAAAGAGTAACCCCTGCAACTAACAAAGAGGCTAAAATAAGTTCTTTAGTTTCTTTACTCGAAAAACTGTTTCTAAAAATAATATTTACACAACCATTTGTTAGTCAAAAACAATTTTACTCTTATTTCTTAATTAGATAGAATATAATATATCTTTTTTGAATATGTTAAGAAATTTAATCAATATTTTTTTTGTTAATAATAATTAAATTTGGAAATTAAAAATTTTTCAATTTTTAAAATTAAATTCGTTAAAATTTTTTAATTTGTGTTTAATTTAATAATTAGATTATTATCCATTACCCCTTTTTGCTTTAATTTATAAAAGGTAGATTAATCTCATATTGATTTAATATTATCTAATTTTCGTTTAATTAACTTTCTTATAGTGATAAAAAAAATTTATAACGCTAAAACAATAAATTTTCCTATATTCTCGCATTGATAACATTTATTTAGGTTCGTTAAATACTATTTAATTGAGTAAATGAATTCAAAATCATAATTTCCTATCAAATTATTATTATTGTCGGAATTTATAATCAAAAACATAACCAATACAACTAGAGTAACGAAAACATGAGCTATAACAAAAAAACTACTGAATTTGACTTTGATGGACTTCGATTTGGCCTTAAATCTTCTAACCAGGCTATAACTAGTCGATTACAACAAAATATGCTTGAAAGCTTCAAAAATACAGTTTGTTCTGAATGTCAGGGTAACAGAGTGGTATGTATTTTACGACCAAAGTGTCAAAATAGACATTTCCAGGATCTACTACTTTTTTCAGGGTATAAAAGCAATGATATACCTACATTTTGTTATTCTGTTCGTTTGAAAGAAATTTTTGAAAACTATCAAAAAAAAGTCTTTCTGCTTCCGGACATTTCAATTTATTTGAACGATTTTTACAAGATTTTTGGAAACAAAAAACCAAAACAAAATCCTTTAAAGGAATTTGATAAATTATTAAATCATTTTAATATTCAAAACTCAAAAAAATACGATGATCAGACATATCTTTTGACTTTTAATAAGAATTTACTCTTTGTTGACCTTAAAAAGGAACTAATAACCATAAATCCTTTATCATGGCAATTAAATAGCCCCAAACTAATAAAATCGATTATTGAGCTTTACGCAAAAGAATACAATTTAGCTGTGACTGTTTATGAGGAGTATGATTTTCTGTTAGTTTTAACTTTTAATTTTGGTAAGAAAAAGCTAGATCAAGAACTCATGAATATAGCAATACGAAAATCTGATTTCCTTATGGATTACGATGAAGAGAGTAACGAATTAACTGGTGAAATACATTTCACTTCTCAATCTCAGAGCCTAAGATCCGAAGAGAGTGGATTATCAGTGAAAGATATTCTCAAATTATTTGATCATATATCCGAATCTTTAGTTGGAACGATTAAAACCTCTCAATCTCCACTAAGCAGCCTAATACCAAAAAGATGAAAGAAGAAGACAACAGTAAATTTTTCCATTTTTTCTTAGAAGAATATTAAGGATAAAACAGAACAAATTCATATCTCTTTAATATGACCAAAGATTTTTGCAGCTTTGATAGAATAAATAAGTTGATTCTATCAAATTAATAAGGGATATGTAAAGCTATAAATTAATTTCAACTATCAATATTAAAAGTAATTCAAACTTTAATTGATATACTCAAGTATGTTCATTAATTATCATTTATTATCGAGGTTTAAATTTGTCTAGTGAAGAATCTTTTCAATATATTGTTCGTATTGGAGGATCAGATATTCGAGGAGACTACTTGACAGTTCACGGTCTCACGAAAATCAAAGGAGTGGGTCCCAGATTATCCAGAATCATTTTAGAAAAAACTGGTATTCCTACTAATATCCGTATAGGTTTTATTTCAGAGGATGATTTATCAAAAATTGATGATGTTCTGTCAAACCCCAATTCATTTAATATTCCACGTTTCCTTTTGAATAGAATAAAAGATCCTATTACCGGAAAGGATACAAACTTGATAGGCAATGATCTTGCTACAAGTTTAAAGAATGATATCGATCGGATGAAGAAAACACGATCAATCAAAGGCATTAGACACAGTTTAGGACTTACAGTGCGTGGACAAAGAACAAGAACCTCAGGAAGAGGAACAGGAAAATCAGTTGGCGTCCAACGAAGAAAATAAAATTAATCTTTTATTAAATTTAGTTAGGTTTTATCATGGGTAGTGCAAAAAAAGTACGAAAAAAATTTATTGGGCCAAGACACCCATTTAACTTGGAAAGATTTACACAAGAGCAACAATTAATGGGAGTTTATGGATTAAGAAATAAACGTGAATTATATCGTGCTAAAACAAAACTCCGTAGATTCAGACAACGTGCTCGTGCTTTATTGGGAATGGATGAAAGTGTCATACAAAGAATACGTGAACAAAATTTTGTAATTGATAAACTTGTTAAAATTGGAGTGTTAAAAGAAACTCAGAAAAATCTTGATACCGTATTGTCTTTAACGGTTGAAAATTTTCTTGAACGAAGATTACAAACACAGGTACACAAAAAAGGCTTAACTGCAACAATTTATGCGGCCAGAAATTTAATAACTCATGGACACATTGCAATAAAAGGAAGGAGAACAACTATACCGTCTTATCACTTAAGTTTAGGAGAAGAAGACTTCATCACTTATGCACCTAATAGTGTATATAGAGACGATGAACATCCATTGAGAAAAGAATTACTCAATTTAATGGGCAATAAAACTTTAGAAGAACCCAAGGAGGAACAACAATGAGTGAAGCTCCAACTAGTGCAAAAAACAGATCCGGAATGTGGGCGATTTGTCATATATTCGCAAGTTTCAACAATACTATCATTACTCTGACAGATTTAACAGGCGCCGAAATCATCTATCGATGTAGTGGTGGAATGGTCGTAAAAGAAGCAAGAAACGAATCAAGCCCTTACGCCGCTATGAGAATTGCTTGGGCTGTCAGCCAAGCTGCAAAAGACAAAGGAATTAAACGATTAGTTGTTAAAGTTCGTGCTCCAGGTGGATCAGGAAGCAAAAATCCAGGACCCGGTGCTCAAGCAGCAATTCGTGCACTTGCACGATCTGGTTTGCAAATCAGACGAATTGAAGATGTGACTCCTATATCCCACGATAGTATCAGAGCTCGTGGAGGTCGGAGAGGCCGCAGAGTTTAAATAGCTTACAAATTAACCAATAGAACGGGTAGTGGAAAGTTAGATTACTTTCTTCTATATCACAAAATTATTATTAAAATCAATTTGGCCTATAAGATGCCAAAATCTTTACATTATTCTATTAGAAAATCAGAAAAATCTTTTTTTAGAGAATGTTCTACTTATAATGAATTGATGTTAATATTCAAAGCTTTAGATGAATCAAACAATGATATCGTTTTATCTACTCATACTAATGCTGATCCTGATGGAATAGGGGCTATTTTTGGATTATTCAATTTATTTTCCTACTTTTATCCTGAAAAAAAAATATTTTTTGGAATAAATTCTTTAAGCAGGTTTAGTTCTCAAATTCTCTCATCATTGGAATTAGAAGAGCACTTGACAAAAAACTCAATAGAAAGTAACAATTTCAAACTGAACCTTGATAGAAACAAATATTATGATTTAATAATTTGTGATACACATAATTATAGTAATATCCAACTATTAGAAACAGATCTATTACTTAAAGTACAAAATGTGTTTATAATTGATCATCATTTAGAAACTGAACATTCTACGCAGGATATAAGTAAATATAGTTTTTCTTCAAATACTGCTGAACATAAATATGTATGTAACAATTATAAAGCTTCTTCAGAAATAGTATTGCAACTTATGTACATGTTAGATCATGATTTAAGGAGTGATTATCTAAAAGTTTTAATAATCGGAATTTTAACAGATTCAAGGAGATTAATGCTAGCAGATGCTCCATTGTTTAAATTATTAGCTTTTTGGCTAGAAAAACAAGATGACTTTTCGATATCATCATTATTTGAAGAATTAGACAATGATTATTCTAAAAGTGAAAAAATTGCGAGACTTAAAGGAGCTCAACGAGTTATAATAAGACAAATACAAGACTATATCATATGTTTTACTAATATATCTTCTTATGAAGCTTCAACAGCTAAAGCATTAATTTTAATTGGCGCTGATATTACTTGTGCTATTGCAGAGACAAAAAAAGAAACTAGAATCAGTCTAAGAGGTAAAATGAACGCTTTAAATGTATTATCTCTACACTTAGGAGAACTAGCAGGAAAAATAGCTTCCAAGTTTGCTGATGCAACGGGTAGTGGACATAAGGGAGCCGCAGGTATTAATATTCCAGGAATACACAGGTGGCAAGATATTCGAAAAGAGTTGGAAATCATAATTTTGGAGGAAATAAATGAAAAACTTTCAAAAATTCAAGGTAAAAAAACAAGAAATGAATAATAATTTTTAAAGTCAATTCATTTATCGGCAATGAAATTATTTATACTCAACTTTATTCTTCCGGTCCTGTTGAGCCAATTAATTTGAGTGCACTCTTGAAATATGATTGTATCTTTGATTTCTCAATTCTTTCCTTCGTCGTTAATTGTACATTGTTCCATTTTTGAATTTCATCCTCCAGTGTTGTGATCTCCTTTGAAATGTTCTCTTCAACTGGTTTTAAACCAAACTTTTCAGCTTGTTCTCTCAAATCATAAAGAATGTGCAGTGCCTTGTCAATATCACCCTCGAGGTAATAAATATACTTTGCAATTAGTATTTGATAAATACTGTATTCTGAAATCTTAGTTGGATTTTTCATCAGAGGGCTTTTTTGAATTTCATCAAGATATGAATCTATTATTCTTTTCGCTTCACCGGTTGGATCTCGACCCAAATCTTCGAAATATAACTCAACTAACTGCATTTTGATGTCCAATGATGTTGGATAAACTTCCAATAATTCCTCAAACATGGTAATCGATTTACTTCGATCTTTTATTCCTCCATGCTTCATCAATTCAGCATTTGCCATTTTTGTTAATCTTTTCATTGTAGAATCATTTTGATGATTTTGTGCTATCGTTTCGAGTTTTGAATGAGTGTTTACAGCTCTTTTGTAGTATTCGTAATTGTCGGTGAAACTGTATACTCTATTATAAAACTCAAAAAGATTATACAAGGCTCTGAATACATGTAATGCATTTCCCTTTGATTCATTCATTGCAACGATATCAAATCGCACTATTTCGGCTTCCTCAAGATTTAGACGTAATTCAGCTATACGTGCTTTTGTCGAATACAATATTGTCCTACACACATGATTATCTCCTTCCTCTACTAAATCCCAGATTTTATTTAGATACATTTCAGCTTCCTCCATTTTCCCTTGGTTTATTGCTAAACCAATTAAACCATTATATCCTGCACCGCTTATGTCTGCATTTTTATAGAACTTAATTGTTAATTCAAAGGATTCTCGTGCTTCTTCAAATTTACCTATTGAGTAGAATACACCCGCATAATTATTCTCAAGCCATAAACTATAAGTCGCTCCATATTCAGGGACTTTATTCATCAATCGTCTTAAATTTGGTATGTATTTTGCCTTCTTTTCATAATCAATTTCTTTTTCATATTCCTCCTGGATTTTGAAAATACCAAAAAAGGCTTTTTCCCAATCATTGGTAAGAACTAATTTTGGGTGAAGATTTTGGTGTTTTTGATAATATTCCTCACGTTTCTTTAAATCAATTGAAGGATTCATCCAACCTCCATAATATCGAATGAGATATTTATACGTAAAAATTCGAGATAAATCATGTTCAGAGTTTTCGTACCTATCAAGAATTGTTAGGGCTTCATCGAACTCTACCATAATAATATGCCAGAAAGCACGTAATTCTAAGGCTAGTTCACCGTCTAATGTGCCTTTATGTTCTTCAGCAAATTGCTCAATTAATTGCAAACAATGATTCAGATGATAATTTTTGCAATAATCTGTAATGTAAATCTTATGAAATTCTTGAAAAGCAGGACAACGAGACATATTTAACCTAATCTTCTTCATTAATACTCTTAAGAAACAAACCACTGACAGTTTTGGAATTACTTTTTGGATATGCGTATTCTTGAAGCGGTTTTTTTAGGAGGAAACAAATAAAAATATTATTTAATTAATTTCTCTATTCTTGAAAAATTTAAAAATTTTAATGTTTAGAGAAATAATATCAAAGTTGATCCTTCAGTTATTAAGAAGTAAAATGATAGAGTAATTGATCTAACACTTGAGTACAAATTATAGATATTCGTAAGGAGTTGGAAATCAACGTTTTTGAAGAAATAAACTATAAAATGGGTTAATTTTCATTATTCAAATATGATTTTCTCTTATATCGAACATTCTTGTTAGATAATATCTTTTACTCTTATATTATTACTCAATCTTAGGAGTATCTAAGCATGCATCAAAGAATATATTAGAGTAAGTTTAAAATATATTCACTAGAGTGTATATTTGTAATACCTTACAAAAATAAATTAAGTCAAACTATTCTAGTTTTGTTCATTACCATGAACACCTATTAATATTACTAAACTTTATTGTGAAATAACATGGCAGATATGCAAGAGACTGAGATTCTAGCAAGGGAAGCACAATTGGTGTTTTCCAATGTAGAAGGCTGGTCAATGAGTGAAGGATCTCTTCGTACGTGGCGAGGAACTATAGAGAATATCTCTTTCGAAATTTTTTTACCACGCATGTTTCCCAAGGTTCCTCCTGTCGTTCGCGCATTAAGAAAAGTTTCTCATCCAAATATTGATGCTGACGGTCGTGTATCCTTAAGAATTTTAGAGAATTGGCGGGTTGAATATCATATTTATCAAATAATTCTCCAACTAACTTCCTTATTAAAAAGAAATCCAGGAAATCGACAAACTCCATCAACTACTAAGCAAACTACTCCAATGTCATCTTCAGCTCAATATACACAAAACCGACCAATTTTTCCTGCATCTAATCGTAGGGCTCCACTACCGACAGCAACAAGGACTGCAGCTGGTTCACAGGCTATATCTTCGGAAGTTGCAGTGATGCGTAAAGAATTGGACAAATTAAAAGAAGAGGTAACCAAACGTGATGAGGAATTAACTCATATTCGTGCGAAAGAAGCCATTGGAGCTACAGGAACTAGTAGTTATAAAGGAACGAAAACTGAGGATCAGGTTGCAAGTTTAGAGGCAGAACAAATCGCTATATCCGAACTAATGGTAAATTTAGATGAAAAACAAGAGACGGGAGAAATTTCAACGATTGAATACAGTAAATTATTTAAAAAATATTCAAGGGATTTGTTCATTTTAAACAAAAAAATTGAATTTGTTCAAGCAAAACAATAAACCATTATTTGAAAGACAATTTCCTAGGAGCGTATTAGATTATCAACTCTTCCCCAGATGGAACAAAAGAAAAACGTAAGAAAAAAAAGATCGAAGATGAAAAGGATCCACTAGACAATTTTCTTAATAAATTTGTTCCTCCAACCTTAGATGATATACCAAT
>MDVS01000129.1 GCA_001940645.1 Candidatus Heimdallarchaeota archaeon LC_3 | reverse complement strand
CTGGAGTTGGTAATATGTTATATGGGCGTTTAATTGCAGGTACTTTAAAAATTGAACAAAATATAAAATTATTACCATCAGCTGATAAAGGTATTATTAAAGATTTATTAGATATTCATTCTGAATCCATTCCCATATTGAATGCAGGAGATTTTGGTCGAATACAAATCAAAGGGATAGAACGGGACAGATTAATTCCAGGAACAGTAATTTGCTCAAATAATACAGAATTAAGACCATCTACCACCATAATTTGCCGGGTTTTAGTATTAGAAACTGAAGGTAGACCTCTAATACCAGGAAGTAATCCATTAATCCACGTTGGTCTATCACATACTTCTGCACGAATTCAACGAATTTTAAAAGTAGAAAAAACTAAAAAACCAAGAAAAGATAAATCCATTATGCTAGCATTTCCTGGAGATTTAGTTTCTTTAGAAATTAAAACTCAAAATCCAATAATCGTAGAAAAATACAGTGATCAGCCAATTCTAGGAAGATTAGTAATGCGACATGCTGGTCAAACCATAGCAGTGGGTATAGTTACCGATTTTTTCAAATAAGTCAACCATTAATTTATTCAAAACAGTTTGATTTCTATAACTTGTGTTGAGTGAATTTTTGATCTTACTTGTTAATTAATTTTTTTTTCAAATCATTGGTTTACAAGTAATTTTTCGATAAATTGAAATTGAAAATGATTTTTATTTGGAATTTAAAAGCAAGATTAGGATTTTTGTTGTACTTTTGGAGGAATGCAATTCTACCTTTTTAGTAAAAATTTTTTATCATAGCATGTCAAGTATATATTTTTTAAAAGAAATTTTGTGGTATTTTTATCATAGGAGTTATTATCAAGACTCATAATATTTTTTTTTTACAATGAATCTTTATATGAAATCTTTTTAGCTTTTCTTAAGGGGAGAATTCGTGTTTATATTAAAATATAGACAAATAATTAGAGAATAAAGTTATAAATCTTCTAATAATTATACGTATCAACAAAATAGGTGGAAGTTTTGAAGTTTTTGAGAAAAAAACATAATGTAATTGCCTTAACACTAGTAATGATTACAATTATAAGCCTCTATCAAAGTAATATAGGAGTAATAGCCTCTACAGATCAAAACACGGACACTACTAATCCTAAAGCTATTGTGATGTTTCATCAAGGAAAAAATCAATATTTCAATTCCACTATAATGAAAGGTGCTCTTGATCTCTTAACTAGTAACAATTTTTCTGTTAGATTTTCATCTGAACCTTTAAATAGAACATCATTGACTGGAATAGATATATTAATCATTACTGGTTCTCCAAAAGCTCCTTCAGGACAAGAACTTAATTATCGGTATTCTGATCAAGAAATTTCTTATATTAATGAGTGGATTTTACAACCAAGACATGGATTCATTCTTTTATCAAATCCTTATACTTCTAATAGCACCTTAGATATGAATAATAATAATTTAAACCAAATTCTAAATGGATTAGATGCTTTTCCAGCAAGTAGGTTTTCTGCTGGATCGTCTGGTGAAGGAATAGCAATACAAAAACTAGAAAAAGGTTCTTATGATGATATTACCATTCTCACTATTCCTTTACTCAATAGCTCTGAATTTTCATTTAAGAATGGAAGCAAAATTGTTACAAAAAGTAATCACGTAGAAATCCTCCATGAATATATAATGGTTGAAGCTGGTTTAGATGCTTTCGGCGTTGCTTCTGATGGGACGTTTGATCTAGGTCAAGATAGTCCTGTAATCCTAGGTGGTTATCCTAGTGAACTTACAACATCAAGATTATTTCTAATGGGATCTGCTCTTATGTTTTCCGATCTTTCAGGACCTGATTCAACAAATTCAACAAGTGTTTCTTGGTTAAACACTGCTAGTAATGCAGAAGTTTGGATAGATTCAATAAATTGGACTCAAAATGAAAATTCCGTTGATCAACCACAAAAAAACTTTGATTTTTTGCTTATATTAATAACAGGTCAAATAATCTTAGGTGCAATATTTATTATTACTGGGTTTATTTTATTTATTAGAAATAAAGATGTAATTCCTCAAGTAACTGTAACTCCAACAATTAAAAGAGAAAGTCAGGAACAACCAAAAGAAAAGACAAAATCTAATAATAATAAGAAGCAATATGAAAAAGGTAAAAAGCAAATAAAGTCTTCTAGAAGAAAGAAAAAAAGCAAATAAAATAAGTATTATTAAAAAATGGATGTAATATAAATGGGAAGAAAATTACATAGGAAAGTCGTAACAAGACCTCGACCCAGTTTACCAACAATTTTCGAGTGCCCGAGATGCGAAGCAGAAGCAGTTAAAATTGAGATTAAAGAACATCCTGTTCGTATTGCAACTGTTATGTGTGGTAATTGTCATATTACAAAAACTTTTACCGAATTGAAACGCCTTCATGATAAGGTTGACATTTTTGGAATTTGGGTAGATAATTTCTATGAAGAATTAGAGAGAGGAGAAGCCTCTGAAGAATATGAAACCGAAACTCCAGTAACAGATACTGATGCTACAGATGAAAAAGACTCAAAAGAAAATAATGAAGATATTTCTAAAGACTCGACTCAAACCATTTCTAAAGAATCACCAAAAACCACAATTAGTAGTGAAAACGACGATATCACAAAAGATGAAGACGAATATACCACCGAAGATGATGACTTAGATGAAGATGACAATAAAAAAAAGTACGATTTCAAAATCCGTAAATAATATATATGAATAATATTCACATATGCTCTCATTTTTTTCCAATAATTAATAAAAAAGAACTCAACCTTAGACTCTTAAGTATTTGCCTCAAAAAATACTTGGGGTCTACCTCGTGAGACATTTGTTCTATCTGGGAATTTTTTCACCAAACCCTTTAACATTAATCTAAACAATGAATCATACAATGTCGATCTTGGTATCCCTGTTTTTTTCACTAATTGTCCTCTTGTTATTGGCCCTTGTTTTTTCAAAATATTAAGAACTGAAGCATCTAAGGAACTAATATCTTGTGTTAATAAAGTCTTATTCATATTTTCTTCCATTTTATTGGTTGGTTCAACATAAAAACTTTTCATAGAACGTACCTACCTGAAACTATTTTTTAATTAATATTCAATATATTAAGAATAAAGTTCAAGTTTCAGGATAAAAACAAAGAAATTACTTTCAGAAGATATGCATATTATGTAAAACAATATCTATAGATTTCATTTTACACTCAACATTATTCTTTATTTTGACATCAATAATTAAATTAATTAATTAAATAATAAAAATTAATCAATATAAAAGTGATTAGATCCAAAAAAACTTTCTAAACAAAATTAGGAAATTATGTATATGACACATGATGAAACGAAGCACATAATTGAATACAGATTCGCAACTCCAGATGATGTTGGCACTATTTATGATTTTGCAGTAGCTGCAATGCAGGATACGATAATTCCAGGTTTTGCTCAATCTGTGGGTGTAGAAATGTTAGAAAGAATTGAATTACACCCAGGAAATGTTTTATTAGCAGAAAATGTCGAAATAGAGAAATCAGGAGAGATAGACCGTCAAATTGTTGGTTTTATTGAAATCGATGCAACGAGAATAAAAGAAAATGCCTTTTATATTCGGGGGATTTATGTACTTCACGAATTTAGACGAAGACGAATTGGAAGAAAATTATTAAATATTATCCTCGAAAAAAAATGTATACGTGGGCAACAACTTCGTGCTGAAGCATTTTCAAGTTTTGAAACTAAATTCTGGGAAAGTCTAAACTTTAAAAGACACCATGTATCATTATACATTATGAAAGGGGATCAATAGTGGTTTTTAGTTTTCAAATCAAATAATTTAAACTGAACATCTGTGTTACTGGCTCTTGTGAAAATAAACCCAAAGAGTATATCGTATAATATAGGTTTATTGAATAATTTCCAGTAGAAGTTATTATTTCTTGTGAAATGGGAAAACCACTTTTAATAATCAATTTACCATCAAAAGAATATGGTATAATCCAAATGTAAACTACATCATTATCTGAACTATTTAATCTCAATTCTATTTTATAAACCCAGTTAAAAATTCCCCGAGATATTATTTCAAGATCAAAATGAATGAAATAAAATCCTGTACCAATGTTTTCTGGTCCAGCATTTATGAGCTCAAGAGTATTTGAGGAAGTAATATTCACCCCATTATTCAAAACAAATGCTTTTTGAATATTTAAACTTAAAAAAATAGTTGTTATTATTAAAGCAACTGTAAAAATATTTCCTTTTGGTGTGGAAAACATTTTAACAATCCAACGAGATTTATTATAATTCAGTCCTGAATATTTAGGCTTTAATTTGTTAAAAAATTTTAAAAAAATTCCTGAACTACTTTTCTTATAGTGATTTCCTTTTTCTTTAGTTTTTTTATCTTCTTCTTCAAATAGCATCAATAAAAGCAAAACACCTAAACCAATAATAAGAAATATACGCATTGTTATATTCTGAATCTCTAAACTCAACCAACCAATTGACGGTATTTTACCTATAACCACCCCTATTAGTTCATCTTCGGATATCCATCCAAATCTTTTATAATCAGTCCCAAAATTGTTATCACCCTTTGTTAAATAATAAGCGAACCCTGATGAATTAGTTTGAATTGCGATAATTCTATGAACTATAGGTGTAGGGGTATGGGCACTATTTTTTTTGAATACAATTGTGTCTCCAAGATGGGGAGTTTGTTTCTTCAAAACAAGAAGATCACCATCTAAAGGAAGATAATACTTTCTAAGTTCAGGTTCATCAAATAGTAAATCTGGTTTAAATCCACCATACACAGGAGCCATAGAAGTAGTAGTCACAGCAACAGGGGTCCCTGTTCCAAGATAGATATTGAAAACCGTTAATACAGAAATAAGTACAATAACTGCAATTAAAACCATAAATAATAATTCTATTCCATTTTTTAGAATAGGAAAATTTTTCTCACTAAAAGATGAATTATTCTTTTCATTTTTATTCAATAAAATATGTTCCTATTTTGATCCAATTAAGGATTAACTATCATCCGATTATAGAAAATAATGCTAATAGGATACTTTTCTTGAAACTTCCTATTTCCGAAGTATTTCCACTCTTTTTGCTCTTGGACGACTTCTAATCCATTTTTTCGAGCAATCTGGACACTTTAATCGTAAATCAGTTTTTTTTGAAGTTTTGACTCTCATGTTCCTTGAAGCAACTGGTCTTTTAGAGTATCTACCATGATTACCATAACCTTTTGCGTTCCGTTCTTGACGCCGTGCTCCTTTTGATTTCCCACCACTTCGTTGTCTAGTTTTTTCGATTGAAACCTTCATTACACTATACTTATTACATTTGGGGCAATAAGTTCTCATAGAATCTGGAATTTTCAAATTTTGCTCATCCTGATTATCAAAATATGTCAAGTCTTTTGTCCTTGTTAATATTTATATTTATTTTAGTATATTAATTTTTTAATTTTAGGTCATTCGTTAGATTATCAAATAAAAACACAATGAACACCTTCAATTATTAGTTTCTTATTTATTCATTAATCTTGTTTCAAATAAAAGTATTCATTATAAACAAATTTATCATTAATATTATCAAGCCAGAAATTAGAATAAACTCTGAATTAATTTCTTTTTTTGATTAGCGGTGTAATTATTTGTTCAATGAACAACTCCCAATCGATTTATCTAAAATACCAGATCGAATTTCTGGTTTGAGAGCTTTAGCATATAATTTATGGTCTTACTGGAATCATAATGCATTAGAACTATGGAAAAATTTAGATGCAATATTGTGGTCAGATTCCGAACATAATCCTGTTTTTGTATTGCAAAAAGTATCTAAAGAAAAATTTTCT
>MDVS01000128.1 GCA_001940645.1 Candidatus Heimdallarchaeota archaeon LC_3 | reverse complement strand
CGAAAGTAACAGTCGGAATAACAAGAAAAATTAACTTAGGTAATTACGAGACAAAAGATTTCCAGTTAACAGCCGAAGTAGAATTAGAAGAAGGAGAGAGTCTATACGATGTCAGTAATAAGGTAAGACAAACACTGGAACACCAATTAGAAGGATGGGAAATGGAGACGAAAGGAATAACACCGAAAATTAATAATGCTTCAGAGTTATTACCTCCAAAAATAGTAGAGGAAACAACAACAAAACAATCGGAATTTGTCTGTCCTGAATGCAAGGAAAAGATGCAGAAAAAAGAAGGGAAAGAATATTATATGTGTAAAAAGCATTGGGGCTATCCAGATATGATAGAGAAGGGAGAAGTAAGAGAAAGAGAAATCTATGCAAAACAGACGAAATAAGAATAAAAAAGGACATAAATCAAGAGAGTGGTGAAAAAGAATGGTCATTCAAAAATCAAGGATGAAGAAAGGAAGACATCCATTAGGATTTAGGAGAGATTCACGGATATTGTGGATTGAAGAATTAGTAAAATCAATAGATAGGTGGGCAAGAGTATTACCTGGACGATTCCATCCATGTAGGTCTCCAGAAGAAACGCTAGAAGTCTCTCATAATCCGAGAAATAATAGAGAATTATTTTTGAAACTCAAACTAAAGACTATTATGCAAAAAATTAAAATAGAATGCACGACATTAGAATTAGCGGAAAAAATTAAAGTGAAACTAAAATTATCTTAAGGAATCCCTAGATAAATGAATTTTATTGAATGTCTTCGTTGTTAACAAAATGTCTTTCTAGTAACTTCTGCAAATCAACAGAAAGATTAATTTTCAATCCCTCTTTACTAGCTTCCTCTTGAATTATTTTGACTTTCTTTAATAAAACAGTTAATGTTTCATTATTTTCCATATTTTTCCAATTTAATCTTTCATACCAAGATACTGGAAATAATTTTCTTTTAGTCCGTCCATTTTCTACTTTGTACTCCGAATAAATTGATTTATTTTTTCTTTCACAGTAGTTAACAATATATTGCATTTTTCCAATAGAGAAATTGAACTTTTTCGATAAATCAATTAGGGTAATACCAGGATTTTCATCAATATATTCTGAGATATTTGAGATATTATCCATTAATCTTTCTCTTCTTATTTCGCTAGCCTTATTTCGCGCTTTACTTAATTTTTTCCTAATATTTTGTGATTTTTTTGGAATATTATTCACCTATTGCAATAATATTATTTGGTTATAATTAAGTTAAATTATAATTTTATTTATCTTGAATCAATATTTCTACAATTTATATATAGTTTATGAAGATATTTTAATGTTATTTTAAGAACAAAGATCAATTTTTACTATTTATAAGTATTTCTATTAAATTTACTATTCAATACAAATTTATTAATTTTTTGATCATTTTTATATAAATCCAGTATATTTTTCTTTATGTTTTAATGATGCAAATAAATCTTCACAGGCCTAGGGTACTATTTTAAAAATTCTTTTTTATTTGTTTTTGACCTAACTTAATTTTTTTGTAATATTTAAGAATAAATTTCTAGCCAGAAATCATATTTATTAAAATTACTAACGTTAATTCTAATTTCAATAATTTATTTTATATTAAATCACAATTACAACAAGAATTAATATTAAAAAAAGATTATCTTAGTAATCCAATATTTCATATATTTAATTTAAATCCGATATAATGATCTAATGGAAAATTGCTATCGACTTAGGTAATATTACAGAAGTATAACATTAGTCCTAAACTGATTTGTTATAAAGTATATTCTATTTGAATTGTTTTATCCAAAGTAGTTAAAAAATAGAAATCTTAAAAGATGAATAAAAAAATGATAAGAAAATAATGAATTTATTTAAAAATAATATTATTTTACTAAATAGGTATAAAGAAAATGGTTACTAGTGAACAGCGTTTTTATTTAATAGCGATATATAATTGTGTAAATGGAAGCCTTTCGGCTAGTGTACCCATTAACTGTATAACTTCAAAAGTAGGAAACAATGATAAGAAATATGCAAAAAAGCAATTAAAAAGATTAAGAAGTGAGGGTCTTGTGCTTATAATTCCCCGAGAAAGAAACAAGGTATATAAATTGACCAGAGATGGATTGAATTACATAAGGAAATTTATAGCGATTTAATAAAGAATAAATATTTTTGATGATGTAATTTGTTAAGATCAGTTTTAGCATCTAGTAGGGTACCTGGAAGTATTTTCTTTTTTTCGACAATTTTGGTTTTATTAATTATAGAAAATCCTTGGCCGACAGAATTTCAAGAATCATTTCAACTTCTATTTTTAGTTACTATAATCAGTCTAATATTGGGAACAACAGAAATCGTTAATTGGATTTTTATATCTGCTTATACATTATTTTTATTATTTTCAAAGATTTTTGATATAAATACTTTATTTTCATCTATTTCTGGTGATTTTACAAAAGGACTGATTGATTCCATGGTATCAAAGATATTTATTATTTTAGGATTACTTTCTACTATTCTATTGCTGAATAATAAAGGAATTCCTAATATTTTAATTGAACCTTATTCTACTTCATTTGATGTTGCAACATTGTCTATTATAATACTAATAGCAATAAGTCTAGTAATAATTAGTCTTCTTTTTATTTGGGAATCTTATAAAAATTACCGAATTATTGTGAAAATAGTCATATTTGAACAGTATCGGAGACCTCTCGAGTTTGGATATGAATGGGAAGATGATGGTGCTGTTAGAAGAACTTACTTAAGGAAACCTTTCACAGAGACTTTTAGACTCCCAAAGATTAGGTTACTTGAAGGTCACCTTCGAAGTAATGATTATACAAGTTTTGCACTAGTTTGTCAAACTCAACTTATTGATCATATTGAAGAAATCGGAAGTCATTTTATTCGTCAAATGTTAGGCATGAAGTACTCAAAAGATATAAAGAACCGTCATGTTTGGATGGAACAAATAGTTAAAATACCAGAGAAAATTGGTGATCCTATAAACCATGGTCTTTATTGTATTTCAAAAATTCATAAAGAAATTATCTTTTTGAGTTCAGAATTGGCATTAATAGTAAATGAAATAAATACATACTGCACATCAAAATGGGCATATTTTATAAATGAAAATGATGCGAAAGAATCAATTTCACTAGATCCCAAATCTGTTTACCAATTTATTGATATTAGTGAGGACGAAAAAACTAATATCAATAAATTGGATATAAATTCTGGATCGAGCAGAGGTCTAAAATTGAAATCTGACAAGATTAATTTTAAAAAAATAAAGAATCTTAGTGATAATATATTTATCATTTATCTAAAATTCTATAAACTACTCACTGAATCTCCATATGTCTTTGACGATTTTGATTTTACACTTAATTTTAAATATGGAAAATGTTTCATATCCGAATGTGATTTACATTATAAAAAAGGGACTTTTCATTCTCTTAGTCCCTTTCGGATAATTTTGTTTACTTTAAACAACAGGATTAACGAAACATTGCCAATTGAGATAAATAATAATATTTGGATAATTTATAAGATAATTAAATCAATTAATTTGTCAGAGAAAGATGAAAAATTAATAGATGATTTACAACATATCAATTTTAATGTAGAAGAAAAACTATTTAAAGAAAATTTTGATATTCCACAATTCAATCCAATACCTGACTATGAGAAATATTTAGAATTCTTAAATATCCATTTAAGCCAAATTTCTGAAAAATTAAGAACTTTAGAAAAAAAATCTTTCTATATTGATATAAATCCAATTGAATTGGAAAAGGAAATTTTAAATAAATGACCTTTTTTTAATATCAAGGAAGTTATAAGAATATTCAGTCGATATTATTTATTAAATATTTGTGAAATAATTGATAACGAAGGAAGCAAAATGGATTTAGATTGGGAAGAAATTTCTGCAGATAATTTTGAGTCTTTTTGTAGAGATTTGCTCGTTATTTTGAAATTTCATGAAGTTATCAAATTAGGAAGAGTTGGAGACGAAAGTATCGACATTATAGCAAATGAGTATTATAAAAGTGAACGTGGTCGGGTAGTTAAAAACAGGGTAATGGTACAAGTAAAAAGGTATTTAGCACGTAAATTGCAAAAGAATGAGTTTTTTGATATTTTAAATGATGCAAGGAATAACAAAGTAAACCATATAATTATCATTTGTCTTAGTGGATTTAGTAAAGGAGTTTTAGATCGCTATAAGACCTTTTTAGATAAAGAAAATAAAATAACATTAGAATTATGGGATAAAGAACTAATTGAATCATTTGTCTTTAGCAATCCCCAGTTGTTGAGGTATTTCCCTCAATATACTGATACTATAAAAGGAATTACCGATGAAAAAAAATTGGAGATAAAAGATTATTGGAATGAATTAAATGATTTATGGTCACATTACGGAAAGAGTCATACCTATAAGGAGGAAAATGTGAATCCTAGTTTTTCCAAATTTATTAAAGAAATAATATCCATATACTACGATTTTTTAATAATTGATGAACTAAATGTTGTAACAACTTATTTATTAATAATTAACCGTTCGAATGAACCAGAAATTTCGAAAATCGGTTCACCTCTCTTATTTGTCATTTCTACCTATAGTCCTTTAATATTCAGTCAACAATTAGGATTAAGAACTGATCTTTTTCCCAAATTGATGACATTTTTAAAAATGTGTTCTGGTATTTTCGCTTTTACTTTACAAAATATCGATGAATCTGATAGAAAAGATTTTCACAATCATATACAGCTTAATGGGAAAAAAGGAGCTATGTTCGATTATAGAGATCTGAATCAATTAATTCATGATTTTGACCTTAATATGATGATTATTAAGAATTTATTACTTGATTTGTGAAAATTCCTCAAATTATTAAAATTAATTTTCTGTTTAAACAAAGAAGAAAATCCAATTTGTAAGCTCCATCATCACCCGCTACAACTGTCTTACAATGGTCACATCATCTAATAATGTTTTTAATCACTCAATAGGGTTGAATGAAAAAAACTAAAAATAAATACTTTCTTTTCTGGATGGATAGAGAGTGTGTCTTTCTTTTATGCGAATTAGATCATTACTAAGAATTTTAAAAATAACTATCTTGGATATCTATCTGTGTTTTTGCCTCATCTACAGCAATTTTACAAGATTTTTTGCTATTCACAAAGCACTACCGGTTTTGATTCTACTTTTTCTAATACAACCACTCACAATAGCCTTATTTATCTTATTTGACGCAAATATCTTCCTCAAGTAGTCTAATTAGAATCAATTTTGATTGTTGAAAAAACATATCTCTCGGAAAGTTCTTTAATATTTTTATTCACTAAATTAATCGTCTTCTCGTCTTGAAAGTCTAATATCATTCCTCTATTATCATCTTCTATACTGTTAGCCCAAATTGATGTAGATTTTGTGGTACATAGAAATATAGCTACTTTAGGTGAAATAGGGAAAACCAACCATGATTCTATTTTATATCCATCCGCTATAAGATTAATCGTCTTGTAGAATGGAAAAAACCAAGCTAGACCTACATCATTTGTATAGAATGGTATATTAGATTTGTTTACCAAAATTATGGGTTGAATTACATTGAACAGACTAGCAGCTAAGTCATCTGACTGATTTAACTTTAATTTAGTTAATTTAACCAAGGTTTCATAATATATTTTTGACATATTTCTTTTTTCATCGGGAATTGCTCTGTTCTTTCCTTCTAAATCAAAATCAATTAGAACATATTTAGCCTTATTGAACAAATTACTTTGGTATTTTATTAAGTCCTCTTGGTTTTTACCTCTCCAATAAGGTAAATTCATGATACGTCTTCTATAAGCTGGTGTACGATACAATTGGTGACCAACATATCTATAAAGAAATATGTGGTTCTCTAATGCTTCTCTTGGGCCAAATTTCTTGCATAAAATACATTTTTGATCTATAATCCTCGCTAATGCTGGATAACATTCACTTTCAATTGCAGTTAGTACATCATCTGCATTTTTCTCAAGAAACTTTTTTTTAACGGCAATATTTTTAATATTAGAGATAAAGGAATCATTTGAGGATTTATCATGAACCCATATTGTTTGTTTATCATATGGACGATCTGGTGAATTTGAGAAATTTGACAGGATCTTTTTCTGAACAAAATGCTGACGCGATTTTTCCATAGGAGTCACAGAAACTATTTATTTAATGCGACATATTTATTCTATTCTTGAGATATAATTTTATTAATTAATCGTTATTTGAATGAATTAAATCTTAGGATATAAGTCTAACAAGAATGCTTCCAAAAAATATTCACTAAATTGACACTACTTTGAAAGTTAAAAGACCATGCTGCCACAGGGAGAGATGATCGAAAGTGAAATTGTACTACTTATTTCCACAATGCTCAATATAAGGAAGACATTTATATTGAAAATAATTTATAGTTTTTGATAAGAAATGTTAACTGGTCATGAGAGAAATTTGGAGAAAAATAAGATCTTAACTTTAAAACATTTTGATAAAGAAAATAACCTAATTGGAAAAAACCTTGCCTTATTTCATTCATGGATAAATATTGTAAACATAAATTATATAAAATATTATCAATCGATATCATTTGATAACACAGATGAAGTTTTAAACAAGATTAAGTCCTTTTTTCCCATTTTAATGTTATTATCAAATTTTTCCAATCTTTATGATAGCTTTGTATGTTGGAAAAATTCTAGTACTACTTCATTTTATTCTATTGTCGGGACAGTCTATGAAAATATCTTGACCATACTGTTTTTGAATTCTCATTCAATCGACGAGTCATTGAAAGATTTATTCATTAAGCATATACAAAATGAGAATAACGTCATCTATGGAATACCAACAACAGAAGAATTGGCAAAAATTTTTGAGAAGGAAATTTTTCCACCTCTTTTATTCATCTTGAGCAACCAAAAAATGGATTCCGAAAAACAGAAAGAAATGATAGAAATCGCTAAAAAGGAATATATGAAACCAAATATCGTTGAAATAACAGATGAAGATAAAATTCAATTCAGGAACAACCGTTATTTCGGTGCAAGTGTCTTTTTAAACAATATTTACTCTGAAGATGATATTAAGGATAAAAATAAAATGTTTTATAAGGAATTGAGTCATAATTCGCATGCAAATTGGATAAGAATATTTAAAAATGAATTTGATGAAAAAGAAAGTCTTCGACAGATTAATATCATATTAAATCTTTTATTAAACTCAATTCAATTAATAAAAAATCTATACCCAAGTGAATTAGAAAAGGTGCAAAATATGGTCGATAATTCAATAAAAGAAATTGCAGAAAATTGTCATGAACTATTCGATTTTATTCTTTTACCTAATTAGGCATTAGAGTTATATACTGGTCCGATTAAGTATTTGAAACAACTTTTTCATATATTTTGATGTATGTCGTAATTTTGATCATAGACTAATAATACTTTCAAAGTGAAATAAAAATCTTAATATTTAGTAGTCAAAATAGGGGAAAAATTGGTTTTGGTATTAAAAGTGGAGTCTAACCATTTTAAGTTATTTGACAGTCATCTATTACAAGAAGAAGCTTCAAAAATTAGTTTTGAAGAAGAAAAAATAAGAAAAATAATCGATAATGTTTTTTCTTTATCTGAACAAAGTATAACTATGGGGAAAAAGGCGGGTAATGAAGAGAATGTAAAAATAAAGATTGTCTTACCTTTACTTGAATTTCTTAATTTTGATATAGCTCAGGATTTGAACTTTGAGGAATCCGCATTTAAAGGTTCGATTGATATCGCTATACGCACATCGAGAGAATTAAAGACTCCTAATGTCTTATTAGAAGCAAAATACTGGAAAAAAGATTTAGACAAATATCGATCTGACGATAAAAATCGTTATAAATCAGATGTTCAACAAGGATTAATTTATTCGACGGAGAGAGGAATTGATTGGTTCATTATAACAAATGGGTATGAATGGAGATTATATAAGACTCATATATCAGGGCAAGTTGTTTATAATTTTTATGAAAAATTCACATTAGAAGATCTTAAAGATAGTAAAACGCTTTCTTTGTTTTATATCGTATTTTCTAAAGAGAGTTTTAAATCAAAGCTACTTGGTAAATTGTTTTCCAAGACGGAATTACTAAAAGAGGAGTTAAATGAAGAAATTTATGAAATATTATTTAGATGTAGAAGGATTCTATTTGATAACCTCATTAATAAAAATAGAGAAATAATAAAAGACGAAAACACCCTCATGGAAGTTGGTCAAAAGATTCTTGATCGAATAGTTTTCATTAGATTTGCTGAAGATAATAATCTATTCAATAAGATATTCTTGAAATTATTCATGGAGACATGGATGAATTTACCTTCTGGAATAAAAGAAAGGACCCCGTTATTGTTATTTATATCAGATTTATTTACTAATATTTACGAAGGATCAACTGAAGATGAAATTTTTGCATATAATGGAGGACTATTCGCTCCTGATCCACTGGTTAAAAAACTTGAAGTAGATGACGATATATTAGTATCCATTATCAATCAAGTATATTATTATTCAGATGGGAAATATATAGATTTTTCTACTATTCCAATTGATATTCTTGGCCATATTTATGAGCAATACCTAGGTCTATCATTGAAAATTAAAGAAGAAGGATCGAAAATTGTCCTAAAAGAAGAATCAACTAAAAAAATTCGAAAAAAACATGGAATATATTATACTCCAAAATATATTGTGCATTTTATAATTGAAAATACAATTTTAAGAACGTTGGATAGAAATATAGACTACCTACCAAAATTAAAAGTATTAGATCCGGCTTGTGGATCAGGTACTTTTCTTTCAAGTGCTTATGATATATTATATGACAAATATCTTGAATATAATGAGATTGTTAGAGCTAAAAGCACTCCTCACAAATTATCTAAGTTTATTGAACAGATTCAAGGATACAAAGCAGAATTTGATACAAAAATCCTTTCCAATAATATTTTTGGAGTCGATCTTAACCCAGAATCAGTAGAGATATCAAAAATGAGTTTGTGGTTTAAGACTGCTCAGAAAAATGTTCCATTAAATGACCTCGAAAATAGAATAAAATGTGGAGATAGTATCATTGAGGATGAAGAATTATCAGTTCACGCCTTTAAATGGAACGAAGAATTTACTGAAATGAATGAGGGATCAAATTCAGGATTTGATATAATTATTGGTAATCCACCTTATTTCAAAATAAGAAAATCTAACCCTCTAAATAAAACAAATGATTTCTTAGAAATAAAATTAGCAGGTGTCAATGCTGCAGCTGTCTTTATCAATAAAAGTCTAAAATTATTGAAAAATGGAGGAAAATTAGGATTAATCGTCCCAAAACAACTAGCATTTGCTTCAGCATGGAAAAAAATTCGAGAAAAGCTTATAGATACTACTAAAATACTTTATTTAGTAGATTGTGGAAAAGCATTCAAAAATGTCAAATTAGAACAAATTATCGTTATTTTAGAAAAGAATTTCGATAATGAAGATAATATTATCCAATTGGGGAAAGTATTTGAAAAAAATATTATCAATATTGGTAATGTGATGCAATCTCTTTGTATAGAAAATGATTACATGTTTCTACAATACAATAGAGTGCTGGATAGTATTTTTCATAAAATAAAATCCCAAAGTGAATTATTAGGATCAGTTGCTAATATTCGGAGTGGGACCGGGATCAATTACCTTGAGAAAAAAGGGGTATTCAGAGACCAAAAAATGGAGGGAGATTTCGTAGTCCTGAAAGGAAATGATATCCAACGCTATTATTTACGTAGTAGACAGTTTTTTAATCCTGATAATACAGAAATTTCAAAATTTAAATTTGAAAATCCTCCAAGGAGAAAGATTGTAGCACAAAGAATAATTGCGCATATTCGGGATCATATAAAAATTACAGCTTGTATAGATGAAGAAAGTGTTATTACATATGATACGGTTGTAAAGATTTATCCCAATAATGAAGATAATATCTATTTTCTACTTGGGATGATTAATTCAAAACTAATAAACTATTTTCATTACAAATTTATCTACAATAATGCAATCAGAAGCATGGACTTAGTCCCAGGTTATGCAAAAAAGACTCCAATTTTTAGAGCAAGTGATGAACAGAAACAATTTATTACTAATAAAGTAAAGGAAATCATTGATGTACAAAAGTTGATATTATCTTTTGATAAAAACATATTAAAAATCCTTAAGACCTATAGAGGAAAAGATCGAATAACAATCAATGAATATTTTAAAGGTAAATTTTCAAATCTAATGTTTAAAGACAAAAAACGAAAAATTAAAGTAACTGAGATCCTAACTGAAAAATTAAATGGATTATTGATTATTAAAGTCAACGAGGAAGAATTTTACAAAATAGAAATACCATCAAATAACGAAGAGGAATTTTTTAGATTCTTTCTTGAAAGTATAGATCCTGAGCTATTTAATAGAGAAAAAGGTAGTCTTTCCGATGTATTTAATTCATTTGAGCTTGATTCCATAATTCAAACAGAAAATTTGACTTATATCCTAGAAAAATTAGCTAAATATCAATTAAAGAGTGATTTATATTCCTTATTATCGAAATCTGAGGATTACCTAAATGAAATGATTTATGATATCTTCTCCATCTCAGCAAAAGAAAAAATGTTTATTAATCAGTCATTTTTGTAAAAAAAGTCTGTAAAAAAGTATCATAAGCTTTTACTAGAGATGTTTCTTATTTAAGTAAATATACTCTTTTATAACTTCTCGATCACAATCCAGTTCTTTTATATCTCCAAGTAGTTCAAATCCCTCTCCATCTTGAAGTTTTGATGCTTGTTGAGCAGTAATAGATCGCGGACTAAGTAATATCACATAAGCATTAGGAAATGGATAATCACCTTTTTTTTCTAGCAAAATACTAATAATTGGAAATTGATAACTGTTGTTTCGATAACTGGCAAAATTCAGGTGTATAGTGGTGGAGCGAATAAAATAATCGGTTTTGACTATTATGGGTCAAGTTTATAATTTGATGTGGTAAATTGGACTTTTTTAGACAAATTTTATTTGTAAAATAAAATCGGTTTACTCTCCGATTTTTCCAAAAACTAATTAGTATTTACTATAAATTATTTTTTAAGCAAAGAAATAAGAAAGGAGTAAGAAAGATGTCTGACGAACATGAATCCAAAGAAGAAGATCTTACTGACAATATAATATTTTTGCACAATAAATATCCAGAAATAAATGATATCTTTAACTTCAATATAAAACCTCTAGAAGAAATTAAGGAATCTTGCTTATTTGTACTTGATACAAACATATTGCTTGCACCTTATAGTATTGGATCGCAAGACTTTGGAAATATAAAAGATAAATATAAGTATTTAATCGATGAAGAAAGGTTATTTATTCCAGATCATGTAATAAAAGAATATGTCAACAAGAGACAAACTAAAATAAGTGAATTATTTCATCAAATTTATTCTAGAAAAAAGAATAAAATGACACTAGGAAATTATCCAATATTTGAAGGGAGTGATGATTTTAAGAGTTTAAAAGAACTCGAAAAAAAAATTAATGCTGAAATCGACAAATTTAATGCTGAAATCGACAATGTTACAGATTTAATGTATTCATGGAGTTGGAATGATCCTATAAACGTGGTGTATAGTGAATTATTTAACGATTCTCTAATTCTAAAAACTACAATAAATATTGAAGAATTTCAATCAGAATTTAGCAATAGAATGAAAAATAAAATTCCCCCGGGTTACAAAGACACTAATAAAAACGAAAATGTAGCTGGAGATTATATAATATGGAAGGCGATTTTGGATTTAGGCTCAGGAAAGAAAAGTGATGTAGTCTTTGTTTCAGATGAAACCAAAAACGATTGGTTTACAAAAAGTTCAAAGATGACTATTTTTCCAAAATTTGAATTAATTGACGAATTTCGAAGAAAAACTAATGGAAAGACATTTTATATTATTGAATTTTCAAAATTTTTAAAAATACTTGATATAGAAGAAGAGACAATTCAAGCAGTCAAGACCGCAGAAATTGAGGCAAGAAATTATGGAAAAACTAGAAGATATAGAAAATATCCCACCAACTTTCATGGACAAGCAGTAAAAGCTTTAGGAGATTTTCTTCGTGAAAGACACCGAAGTTCTGAAATAATATTTTTTCCATCTTCAAGAACATTTGATTTAGTAGTTCACAGATCAGATAATTCGAGACTATATTTTGTTATTATTACAGATATACATCAAGGTATAGATAGTTTATTAAGTGATTTAGGAGAAAGACGTAAAGAAAAGGTGTTCATTGTGATTATTAAAAATTGGTTTGAGGAAATGAAATTTGGAATAGCCTATATTATGAAATCCATAGATAAATTCAATAAAAGGTCTCATTTCGACTACAGTATTATTATTGGAACATTGATTGAAAACAATTCTATTTTTCAAGAGAATTCCCCATGACTGCTCATTGAATACTATAAAAAAATATTTTGGACGGAAGACAAGGAACCCTTTCTATATCATCTACGGGCATACATCTATTTTAGAATAGAGAAGAAACACTTTACCGATGAACAACACGATCAAGTAGAGGAAAAGTGTGAATATTTACCTGGTCTAAATAATGAAGGATTTAATTTGTACTCATTGGAATTAACATCCTGGAAAAATATTCACTAGATAGTAAAAAGATTAATTAAAATTCCTAAGAAAGGGAAAATGATAAAATAAATTCCTAAGAAGACCACAATAATACCATCAAATACTCCAATTGCAAATATTCCAATTGTAAATTTCACCAAAGAAGATATGTTCCTTGGGGAAATATTTTTATGAAATCCAATTTAACAAAGGAAAAATGAATTAATTATTCGCAAAATCAGAAATTTATAAAGGCAGCCATAATTTCTTCAATTTCTGTCATTACTGGATATTGGTTTATTTACCTCCTCCTTTATATAAAATAGGTCTATTTCATTAAATTGTAAGAAATTTGAATAATTAAAAGTCAAAACTTGGGATTAAATATTGGTTACAAAGACTCTAAAAGAACAATTAGATTTCTTAGACAAAATTATTAGTAAAAGTACTCGTCCAATTCAGATTCTTTTTGCAATCATATTTTTTTTATTTATAATAGCAATTTCAATTTTAATTTCTCCAGAATTCAGTGAAAAAGGAATTATTCTGATGATCATAGTTGGAGGGATTTTTATACTAGGTGTTTTAACTTGGAAATTAATGTCAAAGTATCCAGAATATGAATATTATGAATTAGAATCAAATTTCGAATTTGATGACGAAATTCAGTTATTTTCAGAATCAAAAGTAGCTTTTATTGAAATTAAATCGAGTGAAGCGCCAGACACCAAATTTCCTATCTCTGTATATTCCACTCACGCAGGTTGGAGTGTTAAGATAAAGACATCGTGGTTAAGAAGGGGCTGCAATTATAAAATTACAATTGAAGATGAAGATAAAAATATCTGGATCTCGAAACCAATACAAATTCCAGCGTTTTCAACTAAATTAGAGTTAAAAAAGGAGAAATAAATTTGGATAAAATCAAAATCAATAATTATAAACAATTAGTCAGTAAAACTAACATTAGGAATTACTATAGATGGAAAGTATTTATTGATGAAGATTATAACTCTTTAAATAAAATATTAAGTGTTAAATACACCCTTCATGAATCATTTCCTGATCCAATAAGATATGTAACCGATCCCAAATCAAAATTTTCTATTATCTCTAAAGGATGGGGTGAATTTAAATTAATGATTGATATTAAATTTAAAAACAGTGAAGATCAGCATATTGATTACATTTTGAAATTAGATGATTCTAAGGCATGGCCACAGACCGATCCGGATTGGAAAAGCAGTACTTATGACAAAGGGAGAATGAATTCATTAATGATCTTTAAACAAAAAACTCCAAATCAATATTTTGATGAAGGAAACCTTCCTCTGTCAATAATTTCACTTGGAATAGAAATAGAGAATATAGTGCGTGAAATTTTCATTTCTAGTAAAAAAGCATATAATTCAAACGAGATTATCAATTTTGAGAAAGAAATAAAGCTATTAAAAGATGAGGATCTGATAAACGAGATTGATTTTAATACATTAATAAAGTTCTGGGATATAAGAAATAGTTTAGTGCATTCTGTTGATATCAAGTATACAGAATTTCAAGTTATTCAAACCTATAGCGAGTTACAACCTATTATAAAAAAACTTCAAGCTACTAACTATTTCCCACGTTAATGTAATTTGTATATATATATGGTTCCCATTTCTAAGGATGTTAAAAATTTTGAATTTAAAAATACTACATCAAATATTTTAAAGATGACTCTCAACGGATTTTCTGTTAAGAACGATATTCATCATTAAATTATTATTTCTGACTTTTAATAATCCTAATTTTTTTTTATCCTCAATTATTTTGTTTCTAGTCATTTTAATTTCATTTTCTAGTAAACCAATTTGATTGAGAGTCTTTTCAATTGTTTCAAAGTCTTCAGTCGTGCTTTTTACCTTTGAAGGAATAATGGATCGAATATTTTGGGTTCTATCACAAAACAGAGAAAAAGAATTATCAAAATCTATCGCTGGTTGAAATCCTAATTTCTAGCATTTCCAAAATAAAAATATTAATGTTAGCTTATGGAGATGAGTTTGGTTATTATTTTCCTATTAGAGATGAGAAAAACCATCGCGTAATTCAAAAAGTGCTTATGTCCAAAAAAGAGATAATTTCTGGTCTTACCCAATGGTATGAAAAACCTGGTGGAATAAGAAATCCTTTTAGAGCTATAATTGATTTACTTTCAAGCTATAAAATAAAAGAGTCTTCTCTCGGATACAGACTTCTTACACATCCTGAACATAGAAAAAGGCATTTTTATGCTTTTATGACTCAAACTTTATTGTTAATATCAATAATGTTAATATTAGGCAGTTTTTATCAATTATCTAGCAGTAATATATTTGAATTCTTCGGGGTTATAATAATCTTCTACATTATTTATATTTGTTAATGAGAGAGTTAATTCTGTAGAATCATCTGCTTTAATTGGTAGTATACTATTTTTAACAGAAACTGCTAAAATTAAAAGGACGATTAAATATAGTCCTTTTTTGAATAATTTCAATGTAAATGAATAGATAGAATAGGATTATTTATTTATTTTTGTGTAGGAAATGATTCTTATAAGGGAAATAAATATTATTCAGGATCAACATCCAAATTATATCCATTACTCTCATTTTTCGTTACATATGTTCTTACTACTTGATTTCTGAACTCTTTGAATATATCCAATACAAATGTATATTCAAACGGTGAAAAAATAAATTCTCTATTCTTTTCTCGATTTTTACTATTCGATATCTTAATTTTCATAGACTTCTGATTATATAATACCGTTTTTGCACTTGGAACATCGTATTTATCAAGTTTAATAAACGAAATCCAGACACTATAAGCCCCATCTTGCTTCCTTCTCCATGTCGAATAAGGTAGATCATTATCTAAATAGAAAAATAATTCATCTATAACAAGATCTGTTATAACATATTCTATTATAACACAATAGGATCTAATCACCTATAATATTATTTCTCTCGCTAATTGGTGATCCAAGCTTATCTCGACCAATTTTTCGGTGTTGATCTTCCTACCTGGAATTCTATTTTGAGTGGTCAAGACTTTTTTCCTACTCAAATACTCTTTCTTCAACCAAAATAAAGAAGAATCAAGTTTTTAATCTGTTCAGTTATAACGACATCTATTATAACGCATTCTGTTATAACACAATAATACAGCATATTTCAATAGAGTATCATGCTAATTTTAATTCTTTTTATCCATTTGAAAAAATATTTGAGATGATTTTTGACATCTGTTATGTTAAATAATGAAAATAATAATAATAAAATTAATAACCCCGAAGAATTCAAATATATTAC
>MDVS01000127.1 GCA_001940645.1 Candidatus Heimdallarchaeota archaeon LC_3 | reverse complement strand
ACCATTTTCTCATCTAAAACTACTTCATCCCCTTGAGCATGAAATAATACGTCCTCTAAGGTAATTTCTCCTAATTCTTCATGAAAAGTGACTTTTTGTCCACCAAATCTATCAGGAAAACCTGCAGTCCAATTTTGGGGACAGCAAGTAAATGTGCTAAGATGCAATGACATTTTATACACCTTTTTATCGAGTTCATTTTCATCGAAAAGAAAAATGTCTGAATTATCACCCATTTTTATTCTAAATGCACGATTATCTTGAGTCCAAAACTCAATTTCTGTTTTATTTGAAGTGGGAGAAAATTGTAGTGAACCCAGTTTGATTGGTTCACCGGTTTCTAAATCTACAGGAATAACATCAGGCCTCATAAGAGAAGAATATATAGGCAATAAAGAAATATATTTACGCCAAAGTTCCGTTAAAGGACTATAATCATGTGAAAACTCTTCTGTTAAGAGTTTGTTCATAAAATTTAAATTTAACAAGATGTGAGGTATCTCTATCTGTACTATTACTTGAAGAGGATCACTAACTCTCATTGTATAAAGATCAGCCACTGATATATCTCCGAAGAAAGTTCGATAGGGTAAATATCCTTCTTGAAATATATTATTGTTCCATCTACCTCCTGGAGTGACTTCAATTTGCAATATTTGTCCCGATATTACCCAATTTCGATCTTCTTCTGGTAAGTCTATATAAAACATTAATGTTTTGTTTCCAGGAATTATCCATCTATATTCAGCAGTTTGTATTGCATTAAGTTTGGTTTTCTTTCTTTTAATAGAATCTATGAGTTTTTTTGACACTATTTTCTCTCAACTTCAATAATATTTATGATCAAAATAGATATTGAGTTTTGGACTCAAGATAATCGTGCATTTAGAATAAAAATGGGTGATAATTCAGACATTTTTTGGACAATTCTATACCATTTTCTCATCTAAAACTACTTCATCCCCTTGAGCATGAAATAATACGTCCTCTAAGGTAATTTCTCCTAATTCTTCATGAAAAGTGACTTTTTGTCCACCAAATCTATCAGGAAAACCTGCAGTCCAATTTTGGGGACAGCAAGTAAATGTGCTAAGATGCAATGACATTTTATACACCTTTTTATCGAGTTCATTTTCATCGAAAAGAAAAATGTCTGAATTATCACCCATTTTTATTCTAAATGCACGATTATCTTGAGTCCAAAACTCAATTTCTGTTTTATTTGAAGTGGGAGAAAATTGTAGTGAACCCAGTTTGATTGGTTCACCGGTTTCTAAATCTACAGGAATAACATCAGGCCTCATAAGAGAAGAATATATAGGCAATAAAGAAATATATTCACGCCAAAGTTCCGTTAAAGGACTATAATCATGTGAAAACTCTTCTGTCAAGAGTTTGTTCATAAAATTTAAATTTAACAAGATGTGAGGTATCTCTATCTGTGCTATTACTTGAAGAGGATCACTAACTCTCATTGTATAAAGATCAGCCACTGATATATCTCCGAAGAAAGTTCGATAGGGTAAATATCCTTCTTGAAATATATTATTGTTCCATCTACCTCCTGGAGTGACTTCAATTTGCAATATTTGTCCCGATATTGCCCAAATTCGATCTTCTTCTGGTAAGTCTATATGAAACATTAAGGTTTTATTTCCAGGAATTATCCATCTATATTCAGCAGTTTGTATTGCATTAAGTTTGGTTTTCTTTCTTTTAATAGAATCTATGAGTTTTTTTGACACTATTTTCTCTCAACTTCAATAATATTTATGATCAAAAAAGATATTGAGTATTTTAATATTTTTGTACCTTAAATTAAAATTTTTTTAAAATTATAGAAATTTCTCCAGAAAATTCTTAAGGATAGACCTTTAGCTCACAGTTTTTTAAGAAATCTTGATTTTTAAGAATTCCTTTTTGAGCAAGATAAACTAAATCTGGATCGAAAACAAACAAGGCTGGTATATCATATTGATCTATACAAGCTAAGGTTGCTGAATCAGTATAAGATATCATTGGGATATAATTTTCTCCATAATGGTGTTTGCTATTGGGAAGTTTAGTGAATCCTCTTTGAATATTATATTGCTCAATTAACTGAAATATTTCCCATGCACGGTCAAAAGTTTCCTTTTTTGTATAAATAATTTCGACTAATCTACTATTAAATAAATTATTCCCAAATTCTATTGCTTCAACGTTTCCTATCCAAAATCTTATTTTAGAGATAGTCTCTGAAACGATATAATCTGAAGTTATTAGATTTTTATATTCGGGAAGTTTTTTTTCCCAAGTCTGAACAAATTTAACAGCACTCGTATAATTTTCATCTGTTCTATTTATTAATGCCAAGAAAGCTGTTGTATCTATAAAAATGGATTGCGAATATGGCATAAGAAGTCTCTACAACTATTTTATGTTATCAACTATTTTTTTCTGCATAATAACGATCATTTTTACGACTTAAATTTCTATTACCAGAAGTCATTCCTATTATCTTTTGAAAACTATCATCCTTAAATTTCTCGTTTCTGATATTTTTTGACCAATTATCAACAGCTTCATTAAAAGCAGAGCGAATTTTTGTCTTAAGTTCATCAGGATCTGTAGTTGAAAAATAACTCCCAATTTCCTTTTGAATTACTGTCCAAAATTCTAAAGCTTCAACTCCAGCAGACTGTATTGACAAAAACCTCTGTTCTGCATACTGTTTAAATTCCTGATGGAGCTTTTCACTAGTTTTTATTTGCATATTGATTTTTTTTTCTGATGTTGAAGTTTCTCCATTTTTAGTTGCCATATTATATCACCAGAATCGTGTAAACATGAATATAAAAAAAGTTCATGCTAATAAATTTTCGCATGATATCAGTATTATTTTTTTTCTTTGTTATGCTACAGCTGCTAATTGTAAGTAGTGACTTCTAAGATCGTTTAAATCTGGTACTTTAATTACGAGTTGTAAATAATAAAGTCTTGATAATGCTGATCGAATAGTTCTATCAGTTAATTTCGTCATCATAACTAAATCACTAGGTTTAATAGGTGATTTACTTTTTTTAATTACTTCAAATACTATACGAACACTGCGAGGCACACTTTGAAGTAATTCTTCAGCTCTATGTATATTTAATTTATTTAATCCACTCATTTTAATCCCTTTATTTTTGAATTTATATTTCATGTTTTTCTTATTGAACATGTCTTCAATTATATACATGTATACATGAGTATATAAATTTTACTGTAAAAATAAGAGAACATGTAAAAATGATTTAACATATATTTTACCGGAAAAATGAAGTCAGGTCAAAAGAACTGTACAAATTTACAATTGATAAGGATTAAAATATAAAAAGAAAAAAACCCTAATTAAGAATAGAGAAAGGAAATTGTGAATCACATTTTTAAAATGAAGCTAATAACATGAATAAAATGAAAATCAAATTTAAAAATGATGAGAAATGTACTTAGCGTTGCAATAAAAAGTAGAAGTTTTTCCTTGTTTACAATGTTCTAGGATATTGGATGAAACTTCTTTCGAATTTCAAAATGAGTTAAGGAGATAAATTTTAAACCCGATCTTTTATTGAACCAATTATTGAAAATGATAAAAATACTATATTTTTATCCTTTCATTAATTATAATGATAAATGTTGCAAAATTGAAAATATTTGGTGGAAGTTACTGAAGTTATTGCAAGTCCAAATTTTCCTCTATACAATATTTAATGGAAAAATTGATGCTTTCTGAAATTCTTTTTAAAAAATTTAAAATGAAAAAAATATATTGAATTTGTAGACAAAAAAAATTTAGAATGATAAAAGAACGATGATTTATAAATTTATTCAGCTACTAATTTGTCTACACGGTTTTTCAAATCTTTTATTTGCATATTTAGTTGAGAAAACACTTTTAAATAATTTTGAAGGTAATTCTCAATAATTATATCATTTTGAGGAAGTAACATAGTATTCTTGCTTATATTTTCTCTTGGACTAACTGGTTTTTTCATTAATACACACCATTGAAATAAGATAGGATTGATTTAATAGAAGGAGACTTTTGTCGATTATTAAAAAGAATATTCCCTAGATAATATGCTGAAGGTTCTTGGTAAGGTTGTTAAAAGAGCTAAATACTTTCAATATTTTTCCCATCGCTAAAAAATTTAGTTTTGGATTTCTATAATAATTACTTCTTAGACCTGAAAATTCTTGAAGATTGAGTTTTTCTTCAAGAATTTTAAATAAGTAATCATTGTTTATTTTTAAAAAAGAATAATCTTTAACTGAAAGAGTTTTGATTTTATAAAGTAGAATAAAGGAGTTGAGAGACCATTTAACTGCTTCTATACTAAATTTAGTACTTTCTTCAAAAAAAGGGGTAATAAAAAATGCTCCTAATGAAAGAAGTTGAGCTGTAATATAACTACGTATCCATTCGATCCAGAATATTTTAGGATTAGTTAATTTATTTAGTTTCTTCAAGGAATAATTTTTAAATAACCGTGTTTCTAAAAAGGATTTTTCATTTATTTGAATCCATTTCAAATCAAGAATCACTGAAGAAAAAACGAGTCTTTTAGGTGCGATTATATTAATAAATGGACCTAAGTTAAAAATTTCCTTAAATTTTTCATTTTTCCAATTTGTTTCACTTACCAAAAATATGGATCGAAACATACCAGTTATATGAAGAATAGATCTAAGAAATGAATTATCAAAGGACTTGTTTCCTAATTGATAACTAAATTGTCTTTCTAAAGAAAGAAACTTTATAACCATATTTTTGTGATCTATTTTAGTTATATTGTCTTTATAAACAATAATTAGATCAACATCAGAAAATTCATCAGCTGTTCCCCTTGCAACCGATCCAAAAACACCTAATCTAATAACAGAGTTAGAAAAATGCTTTGAAATAAGATGAATTACTCTTTGTATATATTGTTTTTTCAATCCATCTATTTTTAACTCTGAAATGCTAGTAATTTGTTTTAAAGAATTTACTTCCATAATTAAACCAATTGAAAGATAATTGAAGCTAAGAACATTAACGGATATAAACTTATTTATTAGAATTCTCATATTTTGTGATCTTATGTCTAAAAAAAGAATTTATTTTTGTTCTAATTGTTTATCGAGTATATTTGAAAGCAAGAAACAATCAACATGTATTTTTTGTAATACCTTAATGGTTGAAAAAGATGAAATCATTGAGGATTGGATTAACAAATATTCTCCGATCATTTCTAAATTATTCAATGAGATAAAGAAATTTTATGATTTTACTGAAATGATTGATAATGAAACAGCAATATTTGATAACGAAAAATATGAATTAGATGATGAATCCTATGGTTTGTTAAATGAAATAGTAGACACTGATGAATTTCGTCTCCCTATTGCCATTGTTCTTCATACAACTGGATTGTATATACAAGAATATGATTGGGATGATTTTGAATTTAATCCTCCTATCGATTTGATGGATCTGAACAACCGAGTTGGTTTTCTATTTTTTCTTGATTTCCTTTCATTAGCTGCTACTCATGCTATATTGCGTGCTACTAAACACAATAATATCAGCGCTTCTTTATCTGAGTTGGTATGGGCACATAAATATTTCAATTATCATTTACAAAATGAAGTGGGTGGAATAAATGAATTAAAAGAGCCTAAAGCAAGATGGCCAGTTTTAATATTTGGAATGTTTGAAAATTATATTCCTCCAGTTCACGCAATAAATAGTATTTGGAAAGAGGCTGAACAGTACACTAAATAAAAAATCTTGAATTATTTTTATTTTTTAAAAGATTTATTAATATTTTATCTTTCAATATCAAAAATATCAATTTTGTTGCGATTATTTCATTTTTATGCTATTTTTCATAATTTCTATAGTTTCAGGTAAGTGTCCTTGTTTCTTAAGATAGGTGGTTTTAGTATGTAACTACATATCAATGAAATAAAAATCTATTATACAATGAGGATTGTTACCTTGTCAATGGAAGATGAACTTGAATTAATGGAACTTATTGATGAAGAAGAAACTGATAACGGAACCGAACAGAAATCAGGTAAAGAAAAAAAAATTGAAGCAATTAATGATTTGCCTGGAGTTGGGCCAACAACTGCTAAAAAACTATCCGAAAACGGCTATGATTCATTAATGTCAGTGGCTGCTGCATCTGTAGCACAGTTAACGAGTATCGCATCATTAGGAGAAAAAACTGCCCAAAAAATGATTGAAACTGCACGTTTAGCTTTGAATTTATCATTTACTTCTGCAGAGAAAATTTTAGATCAGAGGCATAAGCTTCTTCGAATTACAACTGGATCACAAGCACTAGATGAATTGTTTAGAGGCGGTGTTGAAACTAATTCACTAACTGAATTTTACGGTGAATTTAGAACAGGAAAGACACAACTTGCACACCAAATGTGCGTAACAATTCAATTACTACGTGAAGAAGGTGGTTTAAAAGAAGCTGGAAAGAAAAGTGAACCAGTAAAAGCTATTTACATTGATACTGAAGGAACATTTCGCCCGGAAAGAATAATTGCAATGGCACAGCGATATCCTTCCTTAGATCCCCAAGAGGTTCTAAAAAATATCTTAGTTGGACGATGTTATAATACTGATCACCAAATAGCTTTAATTGACAAAGTCGGTAAAGATTCTCAAAGTGAAAATATTGGATTAATAATTATAGATTCCTTAACCTCCCATTTCCGTGCAGAATACATTGGAAGAGGAACATTAGCAGAAAGACAGCAAAAGTTAAACCAACATATCCATGCGATTCTCAGAATAGCTGAAGTAAGCAATCTTGCTGTAGTAGCAACTAACCAAGTACATGCAAAACCAGACCAATTTTTTGGTGATCCAACGGCTCCCGTAGGGGGACATGTCGTTGCACATGCAGCACAAACAAGAGTAATGTTGAGAAAATCAAAAGGAAATCGTAGAATTGCTAGAATTGCTGATTCTCCCCTTTTACCAGAGAGCGAAGCTGTATTTACTATAACTGAAGAAGGAATCT
>MDVS01000126.1 GCA_001940645.1 Candidatus Heimdallarchaeota archaeon LC_3 | reverse complement strand
ATTACTATTTTAGGTAATGTTGCTAATTTAGATTCAGATATAGCTCAACAAACTCTTAACATTATTGGAAATATTACTAATATTAATTCAACATTATATTCTCAAACGGTAACTGTTTTAAGTAATATAGCTAATTTAGATAGTGATTTGACCATTCAAACAGTAAGTATTATTGGAAATATTACTAATGTTAACTCTACGTTATATTCTCAAACGATTAGTATTTTAGCTGATATTTCAAATATAAATTCAACTTTATACGGTCAAACAGTTTCTATTCTTTCTTTGATTCAACAAAGTAATTCGACCTTATTTACTCAAACGGTTTCTATTCTTAATGCTATTACTAATAGTAATTCAACTTTATTTGATCAAACAATTACTATTTTAGGTAATGTTGCTAATTTAGATTCAGATATAGCTCAACAAACTCTTAACATTATTGGAAATATTACTAATATTAATTCAACATTATATTCTCAAACGGTAACTGTTTTAAGTAATATAGCTAATTTAGATAGTGATTTGACCATTCAAACAGTAAGTATTATTGGAAATATTACTAATGTTAACTCTACGTTATATTCTCAAACGATTAGTATTTTAGCTGATATTTCAAATATAAATTCAACTTTATACGGTCAAACAGTTTCTATTCTTTCTTTGATTCAACAAAGTAATTCGACCTTATTTACTCAAACGGTTTCTATTCTTAATGCTATTACGAATAATGATTCGTTAATTTATTCTCAAATTTTAAATATTGCTACGTTTACGTATTTAGAACAAACAACTAATTTTGATATTTATGAGACTGAAGATTCTATTATTTTGTATCTTTCCACTAATTATCGTAATTCTTCTGTTTTTGTCTATGATAATTTGACTGGTAATATTGTTTATAATGGTTCTGAGGGATTTAGTGAATTTTCAAAAAATCAATCTTACGGTAATCATGATTTAAATATTACAGTTCAATTTTCAACTGGGTATGAATTATATTATAATTTTACATATCTGGTGGTGGATTTTACTCCAGATGTTGATATTAATCTAAATAATCCACCAGTAACTACTGTTACTCCACCACCTATTAGTTTTCCATCCGATACAGAATTATCTAGTGATGTTTCTCAAATTAAGGACGGTCAACAAAGAAGTGAGCTTTTAGATATTGTTGTTATTGTAGGTTTAACTCTTCTTTTAGTTAAGGCGTATATTAAGCGTGTTGAGCGTGCTGAGCCTTATCTTGATGAACAATACGATAAAGGTAAAGGAAGATTTAGAAGAGAAATTAATAATCTTAGGAGAGAAATTTCTAATCGTAAGTGATCAATTATGAATAATAAATATTTGTTATTACCATTATTTACTGTTTTATTCAGTTTAGGTATTGGATTGTATTTTTCAGTTAATCCTGTTACCGGTTTTCGTATTTTGGGTATTCAAGCTGAGGATGGGACTGCTATTCAGATTTTTCGACCTACAAGTAATAGGGATTTTTATTATCCTCAAGATTGTGAAGATATTCCTTTTGATCGTTGTTTATTACCTAATGAAAAATTTTACATTTACATTGATTTTCTGGATTATGACGATACTCCAAGAAATGTTACTTTGAATCTGTATCAGCTAGAAACGACACTTGTCCAATTTCAGGACCCTGAAACACTTGAATGGATCACCAGGAATGTGACTGATTATACAAAGCTTGTTGATAATATTACCTTAACAATGAAAAAAGGTCAAAATGAGTATGGAGATACTCGTTATGCTATTAAAAAAATTGATACTACGGTCTGGAGTGCTTTAAAACCGACTGATGATAAGGAGTATATTCTTATTCAGTATTTAGATTTATCAGTTGATTTTTGGCATAGAACAAATTATGGATCAATTCCGGTTACATTAACTAATGATCAGATTTATTCTTATGCGTATGTTCAGGTAGCTTATTTCGTTGTGGCATTAATTGTTGGTATTGTTGTTGGAAGTATTCTTACAGCTAAAGTAAATCGGGTTTATCCTGCTATTCCATTATCGTCTATTATTATTGCTGGATTGTTGTTTTTTATTGTATTTTTATTTAATTTAGTTTCCCAAATTCTTTCAAACAGTATCTCTGGGACCGAAGAAGAAATTTTTAGACAATTTGCGGGTGTAAAACCCGAATTTGTTAGTGTTTCTATTGCGGTATTAATTTCGCTCTGGATTCCTTCAGCTTTTCGTAATCAGGCTTTAGGAAAAGCATTAGTTGTTAAATTAAATATTCCTTATGAAAATCGCAAAGAATTGTTTGAAAAATTGATTAATCGTGATACTAATGAATTAAGAAAAAAATTGAAGGACGTTTTACCTGATGGTGATTGGATGGAACTTCATTTTTATACGACATGGAGAGGAAGAAAGGTCTATACACATAATCCTGATTCTATTTTGTCTTTTATTACTAATTTAATTTGGGGTGGAGTAAAAATTGCTTGGGAATCGACTACTGTTGTTCCTGCGGGTGGAAAAGATGAAAAATATAAGAAAAACGAGATTATTCTTACCGCTGATTTTGAAGAAAAATCCTCAGTTCTTTTACCTAAAAAATATCAAGATTATATTAATATTGCGTTAATAGTTGTTAGTGGGGTTAGTTTTTTTCTTGCTTTTTTTATTAAAGAACTTATCTGGATCAGTATTGTTTTTGCTTTCTTGTTAGTCTTTTTCTTCGCTTATATTCATTTTGAGGATCAAAAATCTATTATTATTGATCCGTTAGGTCGTAATGCTTCTGCAGCTATCTTGGATGCTATGATTGTTAACGATATGGAAGGAGATTATGATAATACGCTTATTGAAAACGTAGATTTGAAACGTTCTCACAAATTTCAAGTGTCTATAAAAGAAAATGCTGCTAGATATGAGAGTTATGTGTTGGTTTCTTCTACAATATTTCAGGAGGATTTCGCTAAAAATCTTCCAAAATATGCTGAAATTTTAGAGTCTGTGGGATTAAAAATGGATAGTCAAGGTAATATTGATCGTAAGAAAAAATTAAAAGCTTCACGTGATGAATCTGAAGATTTAGATGAATATGATGACCAAATAATAGGTGATAATGATCAAAATATCAATGATGGTGTAAATGAAAATGAATAAGATATTGGATAGATTTAGATCTAAGAAGGTCGGAAAAAACGAAAATGTTATTCAAGTTGATGAAACTATGAATGAGTTTAAAATGATAAACAAACTTAATCATTTTTTTGCCAAACTTGAGTATGACATGAATAGATTGGAATTAAATGACGGTAAAATTCATTTACCTAAAATCATAATTGAATATGCTAGTTTGTTTCAATTTTTTTTACAGGGTGATTTGAATAAATTTGTTGAGGTTTTTATTAATCGTATGAAAATCTCTATGAAATCAATAACAAAAGATGAAAAATTTGAATTATTGATTATAACTCTTCAAAAAGATCTGATTGAGTTAAAATCTTTTTTTGAATCGAAGGAAGTTGTGCTTACTGAAGATCAGGGATTACCAGATGAAACAGAGTTACTAGATGAATCAGAAAATCAAAATGTAATTGTTAAATCACCAGAAATTACTGAAAAAAATAAAACTAGCAAAAAGTCACCAAAAAATACTAAAAAATAGGATTAAGAAAAAATAGGTAAAGAAATTGAGTAGTTCAAGTAAAAAGGTTCGGACAATTAATAGTCAGATTGATGTTATTCAAAAGGCTGATGTTGATGCTCTTAAACAAATTGCTCGCGAAATTGAATTACATTTAGATCGTATGGTTGAAAGTATGTTTTCTTCGTTCTGGTTAGTGTATAAATACGAATTAAAAAAGAGAGGAGTTAATAAATCTGATCTTGATTTTAGAAAAACTGATTGGTGGATTAAACAAGTTAAATTTTGGTCCGATAAAAGTATGAATATGTATCTTCGAAATAAAATGACTCTTAATGATTTCTTAGCAAAATACATCCCTAAAACATTTATGAGAGATAGTTCTGAAAGTAATATTTAAAATGATTATTGAAGTGATAATATTTGACAAAAACTGATCAGATTGTTTACCAAGATGTTGAAGCAATTAATCTTGAGACAGCTTTTTCTTTTGACGGTGATTATTTACCTCATATCTTAGTTAATGGTATTAGTGGATCGGGTAAATCTACTCTTTTTGTTAATTTGATACTCAAATATCTAGTAAGGGGATATACAGTTATTTTTAGGGAAATGGGTAAATTTGATCTTATTAGTCGATTTCAATGTGTGCAAGACATATTGAATTGGATTAATTCAGAGTATTATATTAATGACGATAAAGAACAAATGTTAGCGTTCTGGAATAAATATGAGAGAAAACATGGTAATCCCATTGTTGTAATTTCTAATCCTTATGAAATTCAAAAATATAAAATTAATCTGCTAGTTTTTGATATTTTAAAAGAGACTAAAAACAAGAGTGTATTAATTGATCAGTATTATCACTTTTTTTTACAATTAAGAGAGAAAAGAGAAACTGATTGGGAAAATAATAATCTAGTCGTTTTTCTTGATGAAGCTAATCATATTATTCCAACTTTTAGTAAGAATCCTCATAAAGCTCTTTATGGGAAAGTGCTTGAGATGACTTGGTGGTTGTCTCAATGGAGAGGATTTAGGGTCAGGTGGTTAATGTCAACTCATTCAGTTGCTCAATTAAATAATGATGCTAGACTTCATTGTGGATTATTTTTTTGGAAGAAGAGTAATAAAAATGATTCAAAAGCAATCGTTCAACATGAATTGTTTCATATTGATGATGATCAATTTAATGAGGTTTATCGTAGAATTCAAGCGTTACAACCTAATGAAACGTTGTATATTGATGATAGGAATAATTTCAAATTTTTAACAGTATCCTGGATTCCTAAAAAATATTCTTTAGTTGATATGTTGGATTTTATTTATTCTTTTAATCCTAAACCAATTGTTGCACCCGTTAATCGTTCTTGGGAAGGTGTAAAAAAGATTGCTACTCATTTGATAAAAAATCTAAATGAAGGATTAATAGAAAAATTATTTTATCAAGAGTTTGATGATAAAACTAACACAGTAAAATTAAGAGTTCGCATGCATCAATTTTATGATTATTTATTTAGTTTCAAGGAATATAAAGGATTATTTGGGGATCATGAACTTATTAAAGAGTATTTGATTAAATCCTTTTTAGTTGAATATGAAAATAATGTTTTGAGTGAAATTGTAGCAAATCATGTGAGTATCGATCAATTTCTTATGTTACTAAGTAAACAGGTAGATTCCTCAGAATTAGAATTATTTGAAGCCTTAATTTTGGCTTGGGAGTTTAACAAAAACATTAGCAATAAAAAAATTTCTGAATTTTTCAATATTAAGGAACGTGGAATAAATAGTGCTCCTAGATATCGTGTTTTATTTATGAAATTACAGGATGCACACACACAACTAGAAAATAATGACAAAATTTCTCTGTTGGAGTTTTATCAATTGGAGAAAGAATTGTCTATTCAAGAGGTAAAGACTCCAAATAAAGCAAAGATAATTAAAAAAAAAGCAGTTAGAAAAGCTAGAAAAAAATAATGTGTTTACTACATTACTTTCATGATTAATAGGATGTTTCAAAAATTAGTTTGACAACATTACAGAGAATTACTGTATTAAATAAAAAAATAATATCTCTATTGTTCTCATCATTGAACGATATGAAAAAACAGATTGAATTAATTAAAGCAATAGAAGAATTAGATAATTTAGAAAATAATATTTAATGTCGGATTTAAAAAAAGGTATAAAAACTAAGGTGAAAAAATTGCGAAAAAGAAGAACTACTCGAAGAAGAAATACGGGACAATCTCTAAGTACGAGTTTAGGTAGTAAATCATCCACCAAATCCTCTAATGATGATACTATTGGTGATTGGATAGATGAGAAGCAAAAATCAAACACATTTAAGAAAGGTCGCACCAAATTTGAAACGTTTGGTGATGTAAATAAAGCTGATATAGATTTTGATTCAAAAACTGGAAATTATACGTTAGTAGCTGAAGCAAATGATGAATTCAATAAATTAGCTTTTACCTTAGCAGAGCAAGAACGTTATTCTCGTTATGTTGGTAAACCAGTTAGAGTTAGAGTTGAACAAGTTGATGATTTTGGGTTTGCTATTGTAAAATATAATAATAGAGGTAAGGTTATTTCAACTACTTTTCTTTCATTTAGAGAAATGCAAGAGGAACATGTAAGAAAATTAGAACTTGCAGAATTACGTAAAGAGATGTTTGATAAAGGTTATGAGGAAGAAATTAAAAATTACAATAAATTATCAAATGAAGAATTAAAAAGAGAAATAATCAATCTTGATATTCAAAAAGCAAATAAATCTTTAAAATTAAAAGAAC
>MDVS01000125.1 GCA_001940645.1 Candidatus Heimdallarchaeota archaeon LC_3 | reverse complement strand
GCCAATTTATCATATTGAAAATGACTAATGTATATTATTCAAAAAAAATAAGAGATTTATAAAATAAAACTATAAATTCGTTTTTTCTCTCTCAGATTATTAATTCAAATATGCTGTTCCATCTTTTATTGAAAAATTGATATCTGAAATATCGTGGCTACGAGAGAGGAACACCTTGGAAGCAGTAGAAATAGAAAACGTATGTTCAGGATACTCATCAACAAAATCATCTTGAAAATCAAAAAATCTACTTACAACAGGTCTAGGCATTTTAATATATCCCAATGCAGCTCCTAATTGCTCATTAACAAAAATTTGTACAACAGGAAATGTTAATAATCCCTGAAGAACCTTCTCAAATAATTTCGAGTCTTTAATATCAAATCTAAATTGTATTTTGTAATCTGTACCAACGAAATTAATATTAGGATAATACTGAAAGACTTCTTGTCGGGCTAACTTCTCTAAGAACCCATAAACATATTTAGTATCATTTTCAGGAGAAAAGTCATTTAATGTTTCTGGTGAGAGAAGATTGAATTTAGATAATTTTTTGGCAATTTCAATTTGGTGATCTTCCAAATCATAAGATAGAGGTTGATTGAGTATCCATTTCTTATAATTAAAGGATTTTAATGATTCTGCAAAGAAATCAGGGTTTTCAAAGGTTGACCATCCAGATTTTTTTTCTTCATGAAATTTACTTAAATTAACATTCCAATACCAATGAGTCAAAGGAATATAATTAACATCTTTTAATCTATCAATAACTGTACTAAAAGGCATACAAGCTATTTTAGAGGTATGATGAGCAAAAGGAATCTCCCAAAATTTTTCATTAGGATTCAATTCTAATCCTGCATTGTAATCATCATATAAAGCATAATAGAATCCCAATTTTGACGTGTTCATGATGATGCTACTAAATTTACAGATTTTATAATTATACAGGAAATTAACTGCACGAGATACGGTAGTTGATTGTCTTTTAGTCCATTGTAATGCTTGGAGTATTTCTAGATCTGTTGGGGAGAATATCCTATGCGTTCCATCAGACTTAAATCCTAAAAAGTTTAAATCTGAAATCAACTTTAAGACTTGGACTTCTCTTTCTCGGAGGGGAATGTCTATTCTTCGAAGCTTTTTGAAAAAGCCATGTAAAAATTGATCTAATCCTCTTGATGATTGATAATTTGTTATGTATCTATCAATATCAAACATATCAGGTGTTTCTTTAGGAATATTATTGAAATCTTTAATTCGATCAATAAATACTGAAAATGATCTAGGATAGTTAAGAGCCCCGTTCCGATAATAAATCACAACAAATTGATATTTATTAATATATTCTAGCGCTTTTGGTCCAGAAAATACATTTTCATATCCAGAAAATTTCTGATAGAATCCTTGACATAAATCAATAAGAAATTCTTTTTTCTTTTCAAAATAGGAATCTATTTCTTCATTAGTATATTTCTCAAAAAATTGACGACATTTGAAATAACCCATTTTAATTTCCTCAACTATCTCCTCTTCTAGTTGGATTATCTGTGGGGTTACTTCGGTTGCGTTCATGTCTTTATTGACCTTTTTATTTATTTTCCTTGTTTACCCAATTTTGAAGTGGGTAAATGATTAATTATAAGCGCTATCTTTTTAATTAATTATCTTACTTTTCATAAGTTGGTGATATCTTTGAAAATGTCCAAATCTATGATTTTCTTGATTTTGATGGTCACACTGACCACCATAGGTGTTGCATTCACTTTTGCAGAAGCAACTTCTGAAGATGGATTGCAAGTAAATAATAATAACTATGAACTTATGAATACTCGCACTCCCGGATCCGATATTCCTGATAGTGTTCTTCCTGTTGAAGAGTCTTATGCTGGGATTGATGATACTCGTACGCCTGGATCCGATGTTCCTGATTGAAAATAATTTGGTGATGAATAATATGGCACTTGAAGTAAGACATACAAACAATATTGGTAAGACACAGGATATGAAGACCATTCAGAAAATCCTCAAGAAATCAGATAGAAATATTACACAATCTGATAAATGGTTGTTATTAGGTAATGTGCTTTCAAATTTTGGTGCGGAATTTACTGATAAGAAACTAGCACTCCATTGGGGTGATAAAGATGAACAACAATTTGAGTTACTTGCAAGAATGTTTAATTCGTTATTGAATATTTCCACTACAGGTAAATTTGATAACGGTGTTTGGCAAGTGCAAGTATAGATCATATTTCGATTATTATTTGATTGTCTATTCATTTTTATTCCCGAGGGGTTATTAGAGTTATTGAATATTATTTTGACTAGAAAACTTGTACTGTTCTAACATAGCTTTCTATTGTATTAAACATCTCGTATATATCTAAAGATTTTAGTACATAATCAGTTACACCTATTTTTTCTGCTTCTTGTTGGACTTTTTGAGAAGTGTCGGAGGATACTATTAGAAAGGGAATCGAAATTCCTATACTTTTAATGTTTTGGAAAAATCTTATACCGTTGGTTCTTTTCATGTGGTAATCTGAAATTATGAATGCAATCTCTTCTCGATGTTTAAAAATAAATTTTTGAGCATCTAAAGGACAATTAAATTTTATAAACTCAAATAATGGATATTTACCTAATAGAAAATATTCCATGAGTTCTAAGAAGTCTTCATCATCATCTACTAAAACAATATATGGACGTTGAAAGCTCATAACTGCTGTAAGGAGAACTAAAGGATCAAGTAGTCTTGGATCAGCAAAATTGTTCAAACTTTCAACGAGTTTGTTGACCATCACATTCAATACCTTTGACAAAAAATTATTTCAGATTAATAACTAATTTTAGCTGCTTTGATAATTTACAATAATATTTTTTGTTCTATTATCAATTACGAAAAGATAATTGGTGATATCTTTAGGTAAATACAATATACTCCATCAGGCCACTAAAGGTTGATTACAACTCACTAGCCAAAATTGAATGGTGTTTTTGCAAAAGGAGAATTTGAAATATTTTAACAATTTCTAAAAAAATTCCTCACGTATCATATTAAATTATCCAGTTTATTGAACAAATCTAAAATAATTGAAAATTCTTTTTTATAAAAATGTTTAATACCCGCTTTATAGCAGTTTTCACGAATCAAGGGATTTGTTAATGCAGTTAATAATATAAAAGGATAATATATTTCATGTTCTTGCAATTTTTCAAAAAACTCAATCCCGTTGATATTTGACATATGATAATCTGAAAATATTACATCAATGAATATTTCCTTCTTATTTAAAATTATAAAAAACAATGCTTCTTCAGCTGAACGAAAGCGAAAAAGATTGACTTGCTTATAATTTCTTATAACTAGAAGATTTAACAACTCTAAAATCTCTTCATTATCATCAACAAAAACTACATTTAGAGTTTTGTGTACGATGTTGGAAGATTTGGGATTCGAAGTAAATTCAATTGCCTTTTCTTTTTGCAAAATTAATCTTTTTGCAAGGCTAAAGAAATTCCCCTAATAATAATCTTCTCAGGGAGTAGTCAAATTTTTTACCTAATTTTGGAGGAATTCACTAATTGGTCTTATTGAAAAGACTAGTGTATTTTCTTCTCAAAATATTTGTTAAGATCCTTTTTTTTATTTAAATCTAATTTGTAGTATCTATTAAAACACAATTAAATAGACAGTAAAGAATCGCGTGATCATGGTATAGTAATTTGAATTAATAAATATTGGTTTTGAGAAATATAGACAAATTATTATTGTTCAAAACTAAAATTTACTCTGAGGGAAATTCTATTAAAAGTTTAATCAGCAATTTGTAAGTGCATCAATGAAATATCAGGTTCGGGATAGTTGAATTCATCATATTGAATTTTTTCTTTCAAATAAGGAAATTTATTCTCTAAAGATACTTTCAATAAAGAATCTAACAATGCTGATGTTTTAATAAAAAATAAGCAATATTTTGAGCCTATAAAGTGAATACTAGTATTAAATTGCTTGAAAAGATCGATTAATGAATCAATTCTACTAAGTGGGACATGATCTATATTCACAAACACCAATCGTAATTTTTCTGATTCTAAAAAGTTAATTTTTGGAAAATAATGAATTAGACCGGTCTTATATGATTGTTTTATAGTCTTTGTCACCAAAGATAATTTTACGGGAATTTTTTTTGTCACTTCTTTATAAGGAGAATAGACTGTTTTTTTATGGAGGATCATTGGTGATTCACTTACGAATTTAAATACAGTAATAATATTCATTTGTTCTGGACTTAATTTAAAAGACCCTGGTATCATATTCACAGAACAAAGAGTTTCGGAGTAGGCCTCGGGAGAGTCAATTTTTTTTTGTTGATAATAGTATTCATTTACATTTTGATGAATATTTATCATACGGAGTTGACAAGAGCTATCAAGTAATTTATTAGGAATAGAATTAAGCTGTTTGGATGTAATTATATTGATATTATAATTCTTAGATTGAAATTTCATTATTGATGGAATATTAAATGTCTGAGAATTTTCTTTTTCCCTTATAATCATATAGAGTTTATTATTGATTAAGGGATTAATGAAGATGACTGGTTGAAGTATCCCAGATTCGTAGTAATACCGAATATAATTTCCATAAGTCCAAGCATTAATATTGGCCATATCTATTATATCTTGCTTTGTCGGAGGATACATAGTATCGAAATTTTTTGATACATCCTTCATTAATGAACGATAATTGGCATAAACTTGCAGGATTCTAGTATCTACATTAGTTAAGGTCTTTTTCTGAGAATTTAGGATCCATAATAAATTTAGAATTACACTTTCATAAGAACGGTTTTTTGTCAAGTCTTTAATTGATATTAATGGATTTCTTGGTAATTGAAAAGTGGTTTCTGTCAGAATATTAAGAAAATCATATGGGAACCGGAAAAAGATATGATATTTCGGTAATCGAAATTGTAGTGATGATACAGTGTCCATTTGATATTTAGAGTAATATATGGGAAAAATATTAGCGTACTTTTTAAAAAAATTTTTACATTGCTTCCTCATCCATGTCTGTTGCGCATGCAGGATTGAATGAATGTCTGATCTTGTCATAATCTGGAGAGATCGATGACTTTTGATGATATTAATAAGATCTGATAATTCTTCCCAAACAAAATTTAAATCATTAATAAATTTTAAGACAAGATCAGTCTCAGTATTCAAAATGATTTAATCCTTTGTGTTATTGACTGGTTTGTTTTATATAAATATTCTTTGATGTTTTTGATTTCTTCTATTTCTGTCATTTTCATTTTGATTTGTAGATTGTTATTGATAATTTGACTGAGATTCTCAATTAAAGGGGGTAATAAATCTTGATGAATAAAAATAAGAGCAAGAATAAGATTAGTGGTCGTATTTGTAAAAATTTTTACAAAGGGAAATGAGAGAAAAAAATCTTGAAACCTTTGAAATGCCTTCTTAGTGGTGATGGATGTAATAAGGATTCCTAAGCAAAAATGATTGGTATCATCCAATAACGATAAGAAAGAGCCTTCTATATTATTTTGTAAATATACTTTTTGCTGAAAATCTAATTCAGGGTAGTGGGTACTTATATCCAGCGTATTTACAAAATTTTTACCTTCTAACTCTTTAGTATAGTCAATCACACTTGGAGAATATCCACTCAAAGGTCCATTTCCTTTATTGAGATCCCATTCAGTATAAGGAAATTTTTTCGCATCTTCTATAAATAAAGGTAGCACAAATTCAGACCAGGAAATCGTCTCAGGATCAGTCTTCGTAAATTTTAATTGCGTTAATAATAAATAATCCGTACTCTTTAAGAGTCGAAAATATTCCCTTCTTGGGATACACACTACTTGAATAACTTCTTTCGAATTTCTTATTCTCAAACTAAACATAGTATTTTTCGATAAGTAATCAAATAGCTGAAATTCGTCATCAATCTTATTTTTTATGATAATACAATAAATCCAATCAAAAATTCTGTAATTAACAATAATTTTTCCCTTAACGATTTTCTTTACTGCTAATCGTAAATCTATTGATTGATTATCCATATAAGGAATCGATTTTCCTATCTGAATATTTTCAATGGCAATTTTATCTTTTATTAGGCTTTTTGCTAATAAAAATGCTTGACCATTTTTAACATTAAACGATTTTTTATAAAAATTAAATGGGGGAAGAAAAAACGATTTATTTTTCATAATCATGGTTTTTACTGAGAGCAGACTTTCTTTAGGAATATTTTTTTCTAATAACTGATTAAAATCATTCATCTGTGTTTTATTTGATTCAATACTAATTATACCGAAAAGACCAGTTTTTTCTTGATCTGTGTATTGAAAGATATGTGAAAAAGAATACCTTGAACAGAGGTCTAAAATGTTCGATAATGAGTCTACACTTCCTTTTTTAATCTTAATGTTTATTATCATAAGATCTTCATTAATATTCTTTATGTATAAATAAAATTTACTTATATGATTTTCAAAAAGTTCATTTAATTGTTTTTGGTAGATATGGCTTGTTGTCATTGCTATTGTACTAGCAATTGGAAAACTTTTATTTGTAATTTTTGTAATGCTCTGAGTTTCAAACGAAGTTGCTTTCTGATACCATGATTGAGTAAGATCGAAGTGAGAATAGTTGCTTTTTGACTTTTTTGTGTAATTATAATTCCAGTACCAATCACTGAATCTGAAAAAACTATAATCTTCAATATTTCTGACTATCTCATCTTTATTACCTTCTGGGATAGAAATTATCAAATCACAATAAAAAGTGTCAAGTGGAATAAAGATTAATTCGTAATCAGTCAGTTTTTCTCTTTCAGATATAGGACAATTCCTTACATAATAAAGTCCATAACCAATTTTGGCTGGATTAGTCATTAATAAAATCTTAGGGCGAATTTTTGTCTCTAAACTTTTAATAATTTGGATTAAAGTCCTTGTTTGAATGGTTATTTGATCTGCTATTTCTTTATTGGTCGGAGGAGTGATTCTTGTGGATTTGTTAGAAAAAGTATCAAGAAATGATCTAGAACACAGTATATCTACAATTTTTGTTTCTATTGCTGATAGTTCAACATTAGGAGGATTTATGATTCATCCCTACCATTTGATATCGAGAGACTGAGATAAAGGACTATTTTTATTTCTTAATTTCCATTTTGCCCAAATAATTTGTTATAATCATTTTATTTAAAGTCTAATCATTATTGGGAAATATTTTGGCATCTACACAACTCACAACTATCCCTCTAATTCAAAATAATCATAATTTATTTATCAATTTATATAAAATCTGCATCATTTTGAGATATTTTGATTTTCTGATTTATTCTTGCACTTTTTAATAATGAAATTTTTGCTTGTGTTTCAGAATAGGAAGTGATGAACATTCGTGCATTAATTAAAAATGTTGATAAATATTCCTTTGGGAACCATACAGCACAAATAAGAGTAGTGTTAGTCTCATCGATAAAACATTGTGAAACAGGATAAGATAAAAAGACATGAAGGGCATTTTCCAGCAATTGGCTAGAAGAAAAAGTAAGAATGAGCGTTTGGAATGTTAATCCTATATGATTGACTTGTGGAAAATAATAAATAATGTCTTTTTCTCTAAGAGACCTGATAGCACTATTGGTACTCTTTTGAATATCCTGATTAAACCGATTAAGATCAAATATGCTTTGAATAGAAGTGGTCGATATTCTTCCGAGGGTCGCAATATCTGCCTTATTTAAATTATTATCAGGCGTTAAAGGAAAATCAAGATTAATTTTTTGATAATTCGATGTTCGTGCACTAAAACTATTAAGATCGGGTAACATATTAGATTCTTTTTGTTCTATCCTATTATGGATATCAAACAAATTTATATTATAATAATACTTAGTAATTTTGAGTGGTTGGTAATTTGAGAGAAATTTCTCCTTCCGATTTGGAGGAATTATTACTAAATAATAATCCTTTTTTTCTTGAGGCATCTCCCAAAAAATAAAATTTTTCAGGGAGTTGTTAAATTCATTAGATTTTTCATTAAATATTAAATAATATGTAAAATTGAGCCTACTATAATCAATAGAGGGAATAATTGATACTATATTATTTTCCAATAAGAATTTTAATGATCTGTAGAGATTGTACTCCGATCTTCCAGTTAAATCATGTAATTCTTGTATATCTGGAAGAGAGAGTCGTTTATTACCAATTAATGTTTTTTCATATAGTGGTAAGGAAGTGAGAAAATTAAATAATTCTTTTTCTCTTTTCCTTAAGGGAATGTAGACCAATTGTAAATGCTGTTGAAGTAAATCAAAATATTGGTCCAGATCAATAGTTGATGCCGAATTTTCTGAAAATCCTTGCATAAATCGGTCGAGCGGCCTGAGATCCAATTCTTTTATTGGAATCATATTGATATTTTGCAACCGGTCCATGTACTTAATAAAGAAATGAGGAAAATTATATGAATGTTTTTTTGTTTTTAATATAATAGAATAATTAGAGTCCTCACCACTTTTTATATCAGAATTTTCATTTTCAAAAAATAGATAATTATTTTTTACATCTCTTCTAATCTCTTTCTGAATATTCTTTAATAGGTATTCTTTCGCTTTTAATTGGATCTGGTCTTGATAATCTTGGTGTCTCTTGAAAAACTTTCTACAAATAAAATAATATTTGCTAATAGTTTTAATGAGTAATAAATCTGGATTAACGATATCAGCCTTAATTTTCATAATATATCAAGAATTTTAGAGAATAATTCAACAAAAAATATTGGACTCCAAGAATATGAAGTTCCATTAGAAATTATTGAATATCTGTATTATGACGATTATATATATGGTGCAATAATAAAGAACCCTTGTCATTTGAATAACGAATTATTTGAGTTAGTTAAAAGTAGATTGCCTATCAGCCTATTGGAAAATCAGTGGGTGGCTTTTTTAAAAAATCCTATTGAGGAGCCTAATAAAAATCTGTTTATTGACTATATTGAATGGAATTATTTAGAACTTGATAGACCAAAACTCTTTATTTTCAACATTGAAATAGATTGGTAAATTGATAATGAGGATAATTAAGTTTCGTCATTCAAGACATCGAACCCCATCCATTTACCAGTAAACTAAAGAAGGAAACTTATCATTTGTTATTTCTATCAAGATTAGATTGGAGTGTTCAAGGTGGATATAAGGAATAAAAAAGAAAATCTTGTTTTTTTACTTATATTTTCCATAATTTTATTTTTAATTTATTTTTTTGATTTTTTAAAATTTTTCGATCCTCACAGACCCCAAGTATTTGAACTAATCTTTCATTATTTTTCTCATATTTCTCAAGATCATCTAATCGTAAATTTATTATTTCTCTGGTTATTTGGGACATTATTTGTTTTAAGATCTTCTAAGAAAACCATCATCTTTTTTCTAATTTTTTTCGGATCTTTGATAGGAATTGCTCAAATTTTATTTGTTTTTATTGGAAATATATTTCTAGGCCCTTGGGTTATTGATATTGGATTGCTTGGCAAAGGTATAATCGGTTATTCCGGGGTTATTATGCGGATTGCAAGTTATACATTAATGTTTAATCTCTCCTTTTTTAAAAAAACAATTAAAGAAATAAATTTTTCGATTCTATATGTGGTTTCTAATTTTTTGGGACCTATATTGGGTTTTCTTCTCTATGTTGTGCTAGATGTTATTGCTTATTTGTTCATTCATGATGGAGGGTTACCAGAAGGAATATTTCTAGAATTATACTTATGGACTTTCGGGTTTGGAAATGCGTATTTAGGACATTTATTAGGATTTCTCTTAGGTTTTATTACTTATTTCGTATTTAAAATAAAAATTAAAACTCCTAGATTTCTAAAAGGAAAATAATTATTAAGCATATGTTGAAGATTTCGCTTGCATTGTTGAGGAATTTTCTAGCAAAAGTTTTATCAATTGATTTGTGGTAACTAGTGATTCAAATTAATAATAATTAATTATTTTTTGAATCACAATCAATACAAAATTCTCCGTCTTGGATTAGTCCTTTTCCACAATTATTACAGAATCTTTTTTCATTTCTCAGTAATTGTTGATAAGATTGATAGACTATTCCTTCTTCGATTGTCTTTTGTGATTTTTCATTTCTCAGTAATTGTTGATAAGATTGATAGACTATTCCTTCTTCGATTGTCTTTTGTGATTTTATTTGTGATAATGAAAAAAGATTAGAAAATAATCCTCCAACACACAAATAAAAACCTGTACCTAAGACATTTAGGAATCCTAAAGAAAAATAGTTATAAATACTAATACCAAATAAAAAAAGAATAGCAATGCTTGTTAAAATACTAATATAAGTTATTAACTCTACTATATCGCTTTTCCCATTCCCTCGAATGCTAACCAAAATTAACCCAGCAATATTAATTAAAAGGCAAACAGTAATTCCTATACTATAGTATCGAGGAAAAAATTTAAGAGAAAATGGAAGGATAAAATTGAACCAAGGAAAATAAAGACTAAAGAAAAATAAAATTGCCCCTAACACAAAAGAAAAGAGTAAGTTTGAATTATCCAATCTTACTGAAGTATTTATTTTCTGAGGTTGCAAACAACTGAGTCTCTTTACCAGTTTTATTTCTTGGTTAAAAAAGATCCTTATAAATTATACTAGGTAAAGAACTATAGTTCCTCTGAATGATCACCATAATAAGAAATTATTTCGTTTTGAAATTTATTCAATGGATGTAAGTAAGTTATGTTTTCTTTTATCCAAAGAGAAAATTTTTCCTTGATATTATCGACTTTCAGCTTAACTAATTGTCAGGAATCCTGAAAGATAATCCAACTTGTTCAATAAACCATAATGACAAATTTACCTCCCGTCTTTATAATCTTGAAGAAAATCAAGCAGAATTAAAGTACAGAATACATTTAGTTACCACACTGAGTGACAGTTATGCGATAGCAATTACAACAAATCCAATTACCCATAAGGAAGAACAATTTATGTATGAATATTATTCAGGTATTTATGAAACCATTACTAAAGATTTCAATAGATTTATGGAGAAAGAGCCCATAAACGGAATTTATCTAGGGTTCAGTGAGTCTGATTTTATTAAACAGTACCTTGAAACTGGAACAATTTTGAGTGATTCGTTCATCGAAGACCAGAAGGGACTGAGAAGGTAATTTTATAACTAAAAATTCTTCTTCTCAATATTTAAATATTCTTCAAATTTTGGTCAAGACATAACTAAAATGTTCCCTGAAGTATTGAATGAACCAGATAGGGAGCATTGATTAAATTAAGTTATGTTTTTCTTGGAAGTGAGTAAAATGCAAGGTAATTATATTCTCGAAATAGTTGGATTGTTAATATTTATCGCAATATTATTTACTATTGCTATTGTGGTTGACACACTCAATCAGATAAAGAAAGAAGTAGTAGAAATTAAGAAATTATTACTGTTGACTACAGCTAAATCGCAGGGTTTAAATGGTGCTGATGAAAAATTAGATGAATTTCTTGCAAAAAAGTGGAGGGAAAAACTTGATGATTCTGAATGGAATACATTAGTGAAGAAGGAAGAATAATAGAAGAATGTTATCTACTGTGTTAGATTTGAAGGATGAGCTTATTGAAAGGAATTTCGACCCATATTTACTCTAGTGTGGGAAATGCGTATCTGATCAATTATTAGAAGAATTACAAATTGGAAATATAGAAACACTAACTGAACCAGATTCAATAAAAGAATCGTGCATTCAATGTAATTCAGTAATTGAGGTCACAGGTGTGTTTTGTAGTCAATTTGGGGAAAAGACTGAACTTTAGACCAAGTGACATCTTCAAAAAGACACAATATATATTCAATTTAGTAATATCAAATTTCTATGTCTTTTTTTTCAAATAACATCCGTCCTTCCATTCCCCCAGCTACTGTTATAATTTGTCCACTTATATGTCCCGAGGCTTTATCTGAAGTCAAAAAGACTACCACATTTGCAATATCTTGAGTCGTCGCTACTTTTCGCATTGGGATAGTCTGAAGGACTCTCTTAACAATAGATTTATCTTTTAAGGAATCTTTCACCATAGGGGTTATTGTCCACCCGGGATTGACTAAATTAATTCGTCCCTTTGGTGCTAAATGTACGATCTCGTTTTTTACTGTAAGCATTAATCCTTTCAATGCAGCTTTAGAACTAGAATAATCTACATGACCTGCTTCCCCAAAAACACCTGCTGAGGAGCCTATGACTATGATAGATCCATAATTTCCTGGATATTGGACTAAATTGCGACAAAAATATTTTATGCAAAGAAAAACATTAGACAAATTTGTTTTAAGTGTATTTTCCCATTGATTAAAAGACATATTATGAATAGGGGTCTCATTTTCCGGCCAAACTCCAGCATTAGCCACAAGAGAATCTACTCTGCCAAACTGTTTGTTCGCATGAATAAATAAATTTTTTACTTCTATTTCAATACGTAAATCCGCGGAAAACATACTAAAAGTTGAAGGATGCTCTTTAAGTAGAGTTTCTAAAGTTTTTTTGTTCGTGAAAAAGTGTGCGGTAACATTTGCTCCTTCAGAAAGAAAAAAATTTGTTATTTCATTTCCAATACCTCCAGATGCACCTGTAACTAATACATGCTTATTTTTTAGTCCTAAATCCATTTTTATCCTTCTCCAGATGATTTGCTTGCATATTCTTTATAAGATTCGATTCTTTCTATTTTTTCTAGTCGATGTGAATGGAAAAATATCTTGTATTTCTGAATTGTGCTTTATTAAACACACCTTTTAATCCTGTATTTTAAGAATTTGAAAGACTTTATTGATTTATTAACAAATTTTCTGAGTATCAGGGAATCTTAATTCATTGAGGAAAAAGTGTTCCTCTCGTAAAAAAATCACAAAAAAAGAAAGGTAAATTAGTTAATCACCTAAATATCGGAAATAAAAATTTTTACAAAAGAATTAAATTCTAACAATTTCTCTCTATGTGAAAATAGAATTCTTTCTGACCAAAGAGAATATAATTACTGATAATTATTTGATGATAGTATTTGGATTTGTGGGGAATACGTGATTTTAGACATTATTTCAAAAAATCTTATTTTAAAAATAGCTATACATGATTTAAATTTGAGTGTTAGATTTTATAAACAATATCTCAAAGTTAATGATCTGAATACGAAAAAATTGCTCAGAAAATGTTTATATAAAGAAGAATGTGACAAAGTTGAAGTTTTGAAATCAGGAGAAGAAAAAAAGTGTTTTTTATTAAAAAAAGGAAATTCAATAGTTCACGAAGTTACTTTCGATCTTCTTTATGTTGATAAATCTATCAAAACAAAAGCAGAATATATATTAAATATAGGAGTCAATAAATCGTACGGGTTTTATTGCGGTTTATATGAATTTGGGACATTTTTGATAGAAAAAGATGTAATTAGCATAGAAAAAAGTGTCTCAACTAGTAAAGTTTCATTTGGAGTCGATGATTTCAAGAAAAAATTGTTTTTTATAAATAAACCAGACTTAGGGATTGAATGCTGGGATTGGAAGGGATCTGAGCACTCAATCAAATGGACATATAGAGAAAATGGGATCACAAAGGGTTTAACATTAACTCCCAAAAATCGTATAATAATTGGTAATAAAAATGGAGAATTAACCATTTTAAAATCGAATGATGGAAAGTTTATCTGTAAATATCAATTTAATAATGAAAGTATACGTCATTTGTTGTGGACTGACGCTTGTATATGTCTAAATAATTATAGAGAGATTTACAAATTTAATTTAAAAGGTGATTTAGTCTAGAGAATAAACCTATTAGAAGAATCAATAAGTCATTCTATTACATATAGTGGAGGAGATTTATGGGTAACACTTTACAATGGACCACTAATTAGGTTAGAAAATAAGAACGGAAATATAATTAACAAGTATCAAAATATTGAAAGAGAAGTATTTGCACCAATTGGTCAAATATCAGATAAGTGGATTGTATACGCGTATCCGACTTATATTAGTTGGTTTTCTAAAGAAAACGAGAAAAATAATACTAGATTGGATATTGGAGATACTGTAATACGCGCATTACAAGCACAAAACAACGAGATAATTATTGGGGATGATGAAGGAGTTATAACATTATTAAAGAGGCCAGACGTAATTATAGAATAATAAATTGTAATTTCAAAATGGATTTTGTACAAATTGTACAAATTGTACAAATTGATAGGAAAACTCAATTTTGAACATTCAACAGTAATTTGAGTTTCTTGATTAGGGTCCAGGTCGATAACATCAACAATTTCAGGCTCATAAAAAAGATAATCCCCAGTTACTTGATCAAAAGGTGAGGAATCAACAAAATCACTGAATATTTATGTCAAGTCTTGGTTTTAAACAATAATTATCATCAAGAACCGGAGTCATGCATAACACTAGCTCAGCTTCCCAAAAACTAAAAATTAAATCAATTCAAGTAGTCCTTTACGTGTATCAATTTGATTCTTCCTGAAAACTATTGATATTGCTGTTGATCCTATTATGGTAGAAAGAACAATTAAAATTATTAGTTCACTCAAAATATCTAGATTTAATATTCAGAAAAACGTTTTCACTGAGAAACCATTAATTGTTAAATTAAAAATTTAGTTAATTCTTAAAAAAAACCAACAAAATATCAATTTCTTCAACACGAGTTTGAAATCCAAACATTTTTAAATAAAATAAAAATTTCTAAACCAGTAGTTCACTCAAAACCTTTTTGAATTTATAATTAAGAATTTGAGTTTGAAAAGAACCGTGTCAAAATAACTGAATATTATATTTGAGAGATCTGCTACAAATAGATAATGGAAATGAAAAAAATGGCAGGAAACTTTGCAAACGCACGTATTGAAAAACTAATTCGTCAAGCCGGCGCACAAAGAGTATCAGCTGATGCTGTAGAAAAAATGAATGAAGTATTAACTGACTGGGGTAAGAATATTGCAAAATTTGCAGTAGAGATAGCCCGTCATTCTGGAAGAAAAACAGTTAAAGAAAACGACATTAAATTAGCCTCCCAGAAATAAACATTTTCTTTAGAAACTAACTTACATATATTTCCTAAGGTCAATCAGTAGTGAAATTTTTTCTAATTCATTTTATATTGTCAACCTTTTCATCTTTACTATCTAAAATTATATTAACGAAATCTAAGAGTTCTTTTCATTGAATGCATTCAATGAATTTGAAATTGAATTGATAATTGTTTACCGAAAAAGAAAACTGGTAGGTATTAAATATGAATGTTGATGACATAGGAAATGTTGATAAATTTGAAAATACTGAACCAATGGCCCTTATAATCAACTTTTTCTTTGTATTACTATTGGGACTTTCCTATTTCTATTTGGTAAAAGACAATTTTAATACTGCTAAAAATTTAGACACTGCTTTAGTTACAAGCAATACCAAGCGTAATCAATAATCCAATTTAATTGAATGGATTGCTTTCACCTTATCAAATCCTGATTCAGTAGTGAGTATTGTGGCTTTTCTTTTCATCGCTACACTCCCTAGGGTACAATCAGCCAATGAAAGATTATTATTACTTAATTTTATGGATCCTATTGAGAAAATATCATCCTCCTCCATAACTTCTTCAATTAATTTAGAATTTCTTAATGCAACAATTCTTATTTGGGCTATTTCTTTTCCCAACTTTTCTGTAGTTTTATAGTAAAATTCTGCAAGAATTAACCTCGGAACGTAGCCAGTTATTTGATTTTGGCTGATTTTTTTCATATAATCCTTGGCTTGAGCGTGATCAGCAAAAAAAAGGGTAATAGCACCAGTATCCCAAACAATATCCACAATAAGCCCTTATCCCTTAACCCCAGTATTCGTTCTCACGGTCATTGCGAATTTCTTTAATTGTTTCCATTGCTAAATCATATTCTTTTGGATTAGTCAAATCTAAAATATTCTTGATGGGAACAATCATAATACCATCAGGAGTTTCAATAAAACTGACACTATCACCGGCCTTTATATCCAATTTTTTACGTAATTCTGCAGGAATATTAATCATTCCATTTTTAGTAATTTTAGCTTTTATCATGAAATTAATAAAAACACAATGAGTATAATAACTTTTCCATGAATTTATTAAGTAGAAATTCTCGAATCTAACTTATTAAGCTGGATATGGCAAATGTTTGATGAAAGACTAAAAGAATATTTAGGAAAAGATTTCGAATTATTAAAAAAACCAACGATATATTATACTAAAAAAGAAAAATTTCGAATTCTTCAAGCGATAGTTCTTATGTTCGGTGGAGAAAGTCGGGGAGATTTAATTATCTTATTTTTTGATAAAGATGATACCGAAAGAATGGATATTGTAGAGAGTAGCATTGAATCTTTGCTTGATGTTGCAGTGAGTACTTCCTATAATGAAGAACAAAAACATTGGGAAATAATTATTACGGATTTTAAAAAATAGTTTGATTTTTTTATCGGACATAAGCGTTAGTCGACCGTAAATGCTGATCCATGTCGAACTGCGAAATTGAATTTAGAAAGTTCAATAAATTTTCTTAACATTTTATCTTTTGGTAGGAGTTCATATTCTAATTCTATGTTATTACCAAGTAATAGAGTTAATAAATTCAATTGATCGGTAACTATATTTGTTAAATTACTTGGAAGATGAAAATACCCTATTATAAGATTTTCTTTATCATTTGTAAAAATGTGTGATTCGGGAAAAGAAAGAAAATTGTGTTGAAGGCTCTTATAGAATTCCATATCTTTACAATAAATTTTAACGAATATAATATCCTTTAATCCTAAATGAGCTACGTGGGGATATAATTGAAAGATTCCATTTTCTGCAAAATTTGCTAAATGATGTCTTATTCCTCCTGAACTTTGTTTATCAGAGAGTAAATCAAGAGATCTAAGACTTAAAGTATTGCTCTTAGACAGATTCTTTAATATTTCGATTTCATTCAGTGAGAATTCATCTTTGTATGAAGTTTCTAAATCCCAATGGACATATTCATCAATTCTAGTAGATTTCGATAAAAGATCGGGTCCTTTGTAGTTTCCCCATCCATTAAAGGTATCATTTTTATCATGTGAGAATTCATGAAAATTAAAATTCCATTTCCATTCAGTAAGCTGTATGAAATCAAAGTTTTTTAATAATTCCGATACATTTCCATAAGGGACGCATACAATTGCCACTCTATGATTTTTGAATGCCAAGTCCAAATGAATATAATTTTTGATAAGCTCAATGTCTGGATGTTTATCTTGATATTCAATCATAGCATAGAAAAAGCCGAATTTTGCAGCATTCATAATCATCATATTAGTCCAGCAGATTCTAAATCGATAAAGAAACTTATATGATCTTTTAACTCTGTGCCATTGTTTCTTGCTATAATTCAATACTTTAAG
>MDVS01000124.1 GCA_001940645.1 Candidatus Heimdallarchaeota archaeon LC_3 | reverse complement strand
ATGTAATCCTTTATTAATGATTTGTCTAAAAGAAATAGTTTTGAATATTGCAGTAGAATCAAATTTCCATTCCTTTTCCTGATATATCATTCAGATCATAATTATTATTTGTATTAGCTCATGATTCTCAAGAATATTATGAATTTGGATTTATTCCAAAATTACAGGTCTGAAAATTTATTTCTTTTGAAGGAATTATTTCTTTTTTTTGAAAGAATTATTTCCTTCAAACAGTAACTCCAAATTTATTATTACATTTATACATTGGAGATGGAGAAATAAATAAAAGTGAAATTTACATCAACACTCAAAACTTCAGTGAAAATGATGTATTAAAACTTTCTGAAAAAATAAATAATGTTTTGGGTATTAATTCAAAAAGTAGGTTAGTTACTGATTTGAGATACCCTGACAAAGAATATTTTGATGTCAAAATTGGAAGTAAATCTGAACAAGAAATATTCTTCAATTTTATATCAAAAGCTAGCCCTAGATCGGTTGAAATAGCGAGAAAATTATTTTCTTGGAAATTTGAGGGAAATTTGAGGGAAAAAGATGTTAAAAAAAAGAAAAAATCAACTAATTAAGCGATTGGGCAACGATATATGGCATAATTCCGCCGTATTTTATATAATCAATTTCTATAGGACTATCAACTCTTAAAATTACATCAAATTCTTTTGATGATCCGTTTTTCTTTGCTATAACTTTTAGTTTTTTCCTTGGAACGATACCTTCTGACAATCCTAAAACATCAAACGACTCAGTACCGTCTAAACCAAGCTCTTTCCAGCCTTCTCCTTTTTTAAATTCCAATGGTATTACTCCAACACCAATCAAGTTACTACGATGGATCCTTTCGAAATCTTTGACAATTACAGCTTTCACTCCTTGAAGCATCACATTTTTACTCCCAATCTCGGGATGAACCGCGCCCGTAGCTATCTGCTCCTAAGACTATAGCTGGTATCCCTTCTTTTTGGTAGTGCATCGCAGTATCATATATTGTGTCTATATCTCCTGTTAGATGGGCTTTTGTCCACCAACCCTGTTTTTCACCAGCTAACACATTTTTGAATTTAACGTTTGCAAAGGCACCGCGGGTCATAACTTCGTCATTTCCTCTTCTTGCACCATAGGTATTGAAATCAATAGGACCTACACCCTGAGATACTAAATATTTCGCTGCTGGACTATCTTTGGCTATTGCACCTGCTGGAGAAATATGATCAGTTGAAACCTTCATGTCAGCCATTACAAGAACTCTTGCTCCAATGATATCTCTTATTTCTTTTTCACCCTGTCTGAAATCTTTAAAAAAAGGGGGTCGGTTTAATATAAGTTGATTTAGGATCCCATGGATATTGTATTGACTTTTCCGCTTCTAAAGATTTCCACTTCTCATCTCCTTCTAAGATAGTATCATATGTTTGTTGAAACATTTCTGAATTTATTCCCTCTTGCATACATCTTAGAATTTCTTCTTGTGATGGCCAAAGATCTTTTAAAAATACTGGATTATTGTTCTCATCCATACCCAAAGGATCAATTCTCAAATTAATCTTAGATGTTCCAGCTAAAGCATAAGCCATAACTAACATAGGAGAAGCTAAAAAATTACCAGATGTGAGAGTATGAACACGTCCTGTGAAATTTCTATTACCAGATAACACAGAAGTCACATAAAGATCCAGTACTTCCGAAAGTCTTCGAAAGTTTATGTTAAATCATATCAATTCTATAATTTAAATCCGACAAAAAGTATAAGTGACTGCATTGTTGTTAATTTTAACTGCAATGAAAAAAACAACAGGCAACACAGTCAGGCAGCAAGTATGGGCAGAACTTCATAAACTTTTCGGTAAGTTTATTGAAGGCACAAATGGATGGAATTATTCGAAGCAGTCTCGTTGGAGTTCTACTCATGTTTTCCAACGATTAGCTCAGGCTGCTCTAGAAAATATTTCTTTAGAGGATGTTTGTACATCATTTGAAGGTTGTAGTCCTGATACTGTTCAATATCGCCTTAAAGGACTTGATTTCAATCAAACAGTCAAACAAATCAATAACCTGCTAAGATATAATGCACAGGGATTTCAAATACACAAAAACACTATTTTAACTATTGCTGTAGATGTTACTGATTATCCGTGGTATGGTAATCGTGATCATGAACTTTCTGTAGGATCTAAGGAGAAAGCAGGAACCTTCTTCTTTAATCGCTATTTTACAGCTTGCATTCTGACAAAAACATATCGTATTCCTATTTATGTTTGTCCTTTAAGACAAGAAGATGGAGTTAGTCCCTATAAGCTCATGAAGGATTTAATTAGAGAGATTAACTGGTGGTGTCCATTTTCACGTGTTCTAGCAGATGCCTGGTTTTTCTCCAAAGAATTGTTTGATTTATTAGACCTCTATAATCTCGAATATTTGTTCAATTTGAAGACTCAACGTATAGGTAAAAAGAAATTAGAGATGATTAGAGAAACTCAAATACTCCTGGCAAAAGCTAAAGGCATTGATAAATCAGACCCTATGATTTTTTATAAGTGGTTGAAAAAACATAGACTACTGACCTTTAAATTCGATTCAATTCTTACAATGAGGAATAATCGCCGTTTTCCGGTTGTAGTACAAACCGTTTTGGTGAAGAGGAAAAAAGGTCGAAAACCACATAAAGAATATTTGGATTTCTACGTTTATACAACGAATATTTCTGCTTCAGGGGAGTATTTAGAAGATCTCTACAAATTACGATGGGGAATCGAGACCCAATATCGTGTTACACATCAATTTCAAGCTAAAACTACCTCGCTATGTACTAATTTGCGTATTCTCCTAATTGGACTGAGTTTCGTTTTAACGGGTCTTTGGCTTCGTGTCAATCTTGTATTGAATCGTATAAAGTCACAGGCTCATAGTGTCATTGATTTTGATCTTCCTATAAAAATTAATATTAAAGATACGCTAGTATTGACTGTTCCAAGATTGAAACGCATCATTCAAGCGATATGGTGGATGAAATTGGGAGATGAAAAATGACTTTCGGAAGTACTGAAGATCATTACTTTTAATACCTTCAATTTTTTAGACAAATCCTTTTATGAAAAATGAAATTATTGAAAAAAACAGTAAATAATCTAATCTTTTAGACCATTCAAATAGAAATAATTTTAATTCCAAGACCTTGGTACCAATACCAGAAAAATTAAGGGTATTTATTAAGTGCTTAAAATAGTAAAAAATAACTGTTAAGAATTTGGGATTCTGAAAAAACTTTTATAACTATTAATTTCATTAAAAAAGGTAAAATTTTGGCGATTTGAATGAAACTAGGAAATATTTTAGAAAATATAGTCAAAAGAAAAATTGATTCTTATAATTTGACCTATGAAAAACGGTACAATTTTTTTTTTGAAAAACTAAATAATATTCCGAATTTAAATACATTAAAAATATCGCCAATTTTATTAGTTACTGATTTACAACCAAATTCATTAGTTTCGATAGCTTACACTATTAGATTAGCTAAATTATTAAGTGAGGACACCAAATTATATGCTCTGACTGAAGGTAAACACACAGATGCCATAAAGAAAGAATTTGAATTTCATGATATTCGATTAAGAAAAATAATAGAAACTAAAGAATCAAATATTGAAGATATTGCAAAAATAGTCGATGAATTTGGAATTCAACTTGTTATTGTCTCTTATGCCCATCATTTATGGGAATTAATTATTAAAAAAATTTCTGCGACTGTATTAGTGACTTCATTAAAAAATATTAACAAATAATATTGTAATTATTTTATAAGTTCCCATTTTTCATTTAGCAATTAGCAAAATTAATCTGGAAAATAGGTATTCACATATCTTATTCTATTAAAATAGAAAATCGTGGTATTATTCATTGGAAATTATTGAATTCTTTCTTGCAATGGTCCTGTTAGTTACATTAGCCCTTTTGGTTCTTGAAAAGGGTGATAAAATAATGGTAAGTCTAACTGGGTCTGGATTAGCACTTTTTCTAGCAATTCTTCCTATGTGGGGAGAAACAAGAGATCAGATAATTATTGAGCATGTGGAAGATCTACTACTTCTTATTGAACCTGATTTAATGTTTATTATTTTAGGAATGACCCTATTGGTAGGGGTATGCTCTGAAACTGGAATTTTTGAGTGGATAGCATTAAAAATTTTAAAAGCTTCCAATGGAAACTTAACCAGACTATTACTTTATCTTTGTTTCTTAACATTGGTTTTTGCTGCATTTTTAGATGCTTACATGGCAATTTTGATTGTAGGTACAATAACCATTGTTTCCTCTAATGGCTTATATTATGAAAATGGAGATCCGATCAATCCACGTCCCTTTTTACTTGCAGAAGCTTTTTTCGCTAATATTGGGGGTATGTTAACGCGGGTCGCTTCTCCTCCCAATTTAATATTAGGTTCCCATTTTGATATCAGTTTTTTCGAATTCTCTATAGTTATGTTTCCATTAGTTTTTGTTAGTGCAATAGTATCCTTTTTTATTTTAAAATTCATTTTCAGGAAAGAATTAAATAAGAAAATATCAGAAACTTCAATAATACGGTTACATCAATTGGATGAGTCTCAAGTAATTAGGGATAAACGATTATTTAATCGTGCAGCACTATTAATTGTATTAACGGTGATTGGATTTTTCTTATCATCATTTATTGAAGATTTTATTAGCATAGAATTGGGATATATAGCCATAGCAGGAGGTTTTGCTTCTATTGCTTTAGTATCAGGTGATAAGGCAGAACATGCCTTGAAAAATATTGAATGGCCAATTATTTTCTTTTATAGTGGTTTATTAATAGTTGTAGGAATTGTTGAGCAGGCTGATTTATTAGTACCTATAGTGCAGCCAATTGAAGATGTTTTTGGTATTAATTTAATGTTTGGATTGATTCTAATTATTACTCTTAATACATTCTTCTCTTCATTCTTGGATAACATACCTATGGCTGCAATAATGACTAATGTTATTGATTCCATAAAAAATGACCTTGCGTTCACTTCCGATCAAACTAAACCTTTAATTTGGGCAGCTGTTATTGGAACAAACTCTGGAGGTAACATAACACCAATAGCTTCTGCTTCAGGTGTACAGGCTGTTGAAATGCTTAACAGAGAAAAAGATCCTACGCGACATGTCAAATTCTTTGATTTTCTTAAAATTGGAATATTCCTATCACTTACAGCTGTGATTTTTGGAAGTATATACGTTTTATTATTAGCTGAATTTGTGTATTGGGTGTGAAATTTGTTTTCAACCGATTATGATAAATATAGGAAAAAAATTGAAGGTGTTTTTCAATCAGAATTAGATAAATCACCAGATATCGATATAAAGCGCATTTTAGTTATTTTAACTAATCCAAAACATCATAGTGAATTTGCTAAAGTAATAGCTGAATTAATTAAACATGATCGAGCTCAGATTAAATTGTTAAATGCTTTACATTTTTATCGATCTAAAGCAGAAAAGCTTGGTATTAAAGTAAAAACACTTGATGATTTAGTAGAAACAATTAAAAATGAAAATGTATCCACAGGAGAAATTGAAATGGTTCAAGAGGGTGACCCATTTCAAGGTATTTGTGAAATTGTGCAAACAAGTCGAGTAGATTTAATTATTGTTCAATATCCTTTTGCCGAATTCTTGGAAGAAGAAAAATTTGATGAAGATTCGTTAGGGAAAACAATTGAATCATTAGTCTCATTTGTGATGCATGATACACCCATTCCTTTACTGATAATAAAAAAACCAGAAAAAATGCTGGAAGGAAGCTACAAAAATGTTTTAATGGTAATTAGTGATTGGTTCAATGCACGATTATTCAAAACATTAATATGGATTAACAGAAATTTAAAACCAAGAGTAAATATTTTACCTTTTTATAAAAAACATGTAATAATCAGTGAAATTCCACCAGAAGAAGAATTAAAAGAAATTCAAGAAAAAATATCTAAAATATATTATGATATTAAATATTGGCTAGAAAAATATGCCTTTGATTTAGAAATACAATCTTTAGAACCTTCTATGGATCATTTTGAGATACTTAATTATTCGAATTATTCCTCACCTGATTTAATTTCCTTGTATGTTCCAAGAAAACCTGAAGAAATTCCTTTATTTCAAGAAATTGTAAGAAAAATTCACTCTAACATATTAATTGTTCCTGAATTCGACGATACAAAATAAAAGGACAAGTTTCAAGGATTTTATTCCTTCAATCAGTTTTAAATATGATTATTGCAAGCTTTCATTAGGATGGAAGAATCCTACTATAATATTAATAAATGCAATGATCAATTTTCTACGTTTGATAATCAGTAATAATTTGTAGCATTAAGGTATTCTGAGGATTGATAATGAAGGAATATAATATTGAATTTAACCATGCTATTGTTTATGTCTCTAATTCTAAAGTA
>MDVS01000123.1 GCA_001940645.1 Candidatus Heimdallarchaeota archaeon LC_3 | reverse complement strand
AATCATGTGAATAATTATTTTTTTCCTTTTTTCAAGGCTTTATAGACTATATAAGCTATATAAAGAAGGAAATATCCAAAAATTATAACAGCTCCTAACAGCCTTGAGAATTGACTTGCTATAAATAAACTTACTATTATCACTACAAAAAAGAATAGTAGATCTGAGATTGAATTAAGGAAACTTGAAACTTCTATATCTTCTAAATCTTCTAAATCTTCAAAATCTTTAAAATCTTCAAAAGTTTCCTTCAAAATCTTCAAAATCTTTACCCATCACAATCATCTCTATCAATAACTATACGAACTTCGTGCAAAATTGATTATAAAAAGTTTTGTAAAAGATAATGTGCTTTCAATTTCGAAATTGAAATTCGAAATTGATTCTGTTCGATCGAGGGGAAAGGATGAAAAATGGAATAATTTCAGAAATAGAATTAAAGAGAAAAAGATAAGAGATTCTTATTTCTGAATTCTATTAGAGAAAGTTAAGATGGTGGTGGTCCTTGTGGTCTCCACATCCAAACTTTTAATAGCTTTATAGTCAAAATAATTCCTACTAAAGCTATTACAAAAGCTAGGACATAGGTCTTACCTAGTGCTGGAATCCATGCATCAACCCAACCAGGTGCAAAATTTAGAGCTAACCAAGGAACTTTAATAAAGGAAACAGGCACTGCTATTTCAACTACTAATAAAGCGTCCACAATTAGTCCATAAGCCCAGAATCTTGGATTAGTAAGCATGTCTTTCATAGACATTGATCTCATGGCTTGAGGAAAATCGAATTTTGCAACATTTTGAGCAAAAGGGCCAATTCCAAATCTTCCTTTAACACCATTATAACCAAAGTGTGCTACCAAAAAGGCAACCGGTCCAGATGCTAAAAGGTTTGATAGAAAGTTTATTCCTAAGAAGAAAGACAATAATAACTTGAATAAATATTAGTATATCTTTTAAACATAATAGTTTTTTTTAAATTTACTCAGAAAAATGGGGATGAAAATCCTATGGATAAATCAAATTTATTTAAAAGATGGAATAAAGAACGGGAGTTTAATCAAATGTTAGAAATTTCATTTCAGACAGAGAGTGAGCCGGCTCGAATCAGGGAGATTAGATCTTTTACCAAATTAATTTATATTGTGAATTGTAACTTTCATAATTGAACTGGGGATTAATTAATTCATGACTCGTTTTCCAAAATTTGAAGAATTTCATAAAAAAATATTTGTTGAATACTTCAAGACTCAGCACGTAAACCAATTAATGAAAGTCTATGCAAACTTTGCTGACGAGCATAAAGGAACTCTTGATGGAGAAATTGGAGCATTGTGGTTAGCTGAGTGGTTAATGTATTTCAATCAATTTGACCAAATGCTACCAATCTTGGAAAGTCTAGAACAATCAAAAGACCAAATTATTAGAATTCTTACTTACGGCTATTACTTCTTCTACTATAATGGCTGGTTACATCCACCTGTTGATGTAGATAAGGCAAATGAATACTATGAAAAGGCAAAAAAAGAAATCCAGAGTGTTACATTTCAAGATGATTGGGAAAAATACTATACGTTATCGATTATTCTGCATGCAGAAGTTGAAAAAGAGCCTGATTTAGAGAAAAAAATTGAACTTATCGAAAAATTAAGGATAAGTAACTCAAAACTCCCTGAATATGGTCACCTTTTCAAATTATATCAAGAAATATCCTATGGGCAAATTTTCGAGCAACATGGTAAGTTTGAGAAGGCAAGAATTTCCTATTCTCACTCAATAGAATTGTGCAAGGAAACAGATGTATCAGTATTTGGCCTTTCAGGGCTGGTAAACATATCTATTATTACTGGTGATCTCACACAAGCCAAAAGGTATTCGAGTATAAATTTGGAAAAAGCAATTGCAGGTGGAAATTATTTTATAACTCGTTTGGCTTATAATATGCATGCATACGTCTTAGAATTAAATTCAGAATATCAAAAAGCAGAAGAATTACTTCTAAAGGTAGTTGAAATGTCTATTAAAAAAGGTATCCCAAATCTTAAATTTAGTGAATACAATTCTCTTTTCTCATTCTATTTACGTATGCACAATATCTCTAAAGAAGAAGATCAATGGAAAAACGCAGTCAAATACAGACATAAGTTGATTTCTCTTGCTAACGATAATCCAAAAGATCTAACTATGGATCGATTATCGAAAAGAGCAAACGCATTAATTTTAAAAATGGGTGGATTACGGGAGAGAGTACAAGCAATAGACATTTTTGAGGAATTAATTGAATATTATCCAACCGGATTGGATCGTTTCTACCAAAAAATCGATCGCACAATTGAATTGAAAATGTATCTAGTGGAAATGTATTTCCAAGATCTATCAAATGATATTGTTGGAGATACCAAACAGAAAATCGATGTTCTGATAAATGATATCGGGAAAAGCCCTCTTATGAAAAATCCAACAACAATTAGTGAATACAGCAGTTATCAGCTTCTAGTTGCAAAATACAAATATTATGTCAAAGGTGACATCGAAGAAGCGCTGGAGCTCCTCCATGAGCTTAAATCACAGGCAGTAAAATATGCTCTTAACTCAATAGTAGAGAAAATTACAAATGAAATTCAAATTTTGGAGTCTGAGATCACTAAATGGAAAAATATCAATCTCTCAACACTGGAAAGAATAAAAAAATCGGAATTAAATTCTTATTTGATGTCTGCATTGAATCTGGTCAGAGGTGACACATCGATCGATTGAGAAAAAGATCAAGTGCATATCAACTAACAAGTTATACATCTGGTTGATGAATCAATGATAGAAAAATTTCTATGATAATGTCACAATTAAAATTTCTGATAAACCTTATTTATTCCATTTACTTACAAATCCTCAGACCCTAACTGTTACTAATACTGAAAATACTACTTCTCTAAGTGTATCTATCCCTGTTTATTTTTCCCCTAAATATAGTATTCAGTCAGTATTTTACAGTGGTGCTTTTTCCACTCTCCCTGCTTTTTCTTAAAATCATTTTCTTCTGGATAATTCAGTGTTATGATTTCTTCTTTACACAATTTGCATTTCAGCATCACTGGTTCATAGCTACTTCGTGGTCTTTTCTTATTTTCTTTATTGCTTGTTTTACTGGTGTTTGTAATTCCTCTAAATCCTTCAATTCTCCAGATAGCGTTTGACAATTTTTACATCCCCAAACTGATCCATAGACCTGCTCAAAATCCGTTTCTTCGCATTTTCCACATTGACGCATACCTCCCTACCATATTTTCATTATTTAAACTCTGACTATTAATTAGTTTGAAAGAGTTTTGTGTGATTTTTATGGTTGATACAATATATTATTCAATATAGCAATAAAGTAAGTTTATTCTTTTGGTCTTATTTTGATTGCTAGACTTATCAAGTAATCAAGTTACCAAATGGAAATCGCGACATTTTTACTTGAGAAAATGGTGTATTCGGGAGAAAAGATGCAGAAAAAAGTATCAAATTACCAAATAAATAATTTTACAGAGGGGAAAGAACCCGCAGATAAAAAAATAATGTCAGTTATCTAACTAATGATTAGGAGAGATAGATAACTTAATACATCTACGGGTTACAATAAATTTGGATAATCCTCTTTAAAAATGTTTTCAACTCAGAGTCAAGCTAGCAATTTTTAAAGGAATATTGATTACGGATTTTCTTTCCTAATTTCAATTTTCAAGAAAAATTATTTGAGACAAAAAACTACTTAATTAGCGCTGAAAAGATTATTTCTTCCCTTAATAAAATAAATATTATATTTGTCGGTATTAGAATAATGATTGCAGCATGAGATAAACATTATTATTCTAATGACGTGGGATCTGATTATTTATTCTTCACTTTCAATAAAGTATATGAGGTAAATCAAAACTGAAGGTGAAGAAAAGATGCAAATAAAGAAAGTAGCAGTCGGAATATCAAGAAAAATAAACTTAGGGAATTATGAAACAAAAGATTTCCAAATAACTGCGGAAGCTGAGTTGGAAGAAGGAGAAAGTCTATTTGACGCTAGTAACAAGGTAAGACAATCAATAGAACATCAATTAGAAGGATGGGAAATGGAAACAAAAGGAATTACTCCAAAAATAACTAATGCTGAAGAATTACTAACGCTAAAAATAGTGGATGAAACAGTAACACAACAATCGGAATTTGTCTGTCCTGAATGCAAGGAAAAGATGCAGAAAAAAGAAGGGAAGGAATATTATGTGTGTCAAAAGCATTGGGGTTATCCAGACATGATAGAAAAAGGAGAGGTAAGAGAAAGATATGTAAATCAGACGAAATAAAGTTAAAATTTGGGGTCTTCTTTTCACTGATGCTGGTTGCTGGGGTCTGAATCAGCTATGGGTGGATATTATTTATTTTAGATTGAGATGACAAATTTAGGATAAAAATATTATACTTTTTCTTTACTAAAGATGAAATTCAAAATAAGATAAGTATCTCGTATCAAAAAACCATTGACCTTTGCTACACCCCCCTTTTTTTCGACTTAAGGTTTTTTTTGGGTTTTGGGTAGACAATAATCCCTGAAATTATCAAAGAGGTCGAAGAGAACATGAAAACTACCTCTATGGTCTAGATCCATTCAATTATTTGGTATTAATCTTCCTACCTGGAATTCTATTTTGAGTTGTCAAGACTTTTTACCTGCTTATATTCTCTTTCTTTAGCGAAATTAGAGAAAAATCAAGTTTTTAATCTGTTATAACCTATTCAGTTGTAACAACATCTGTTATAACACATGCTTATCATACCGATACAAGAGGAGGGGAAAAGGAATATGTTTTTAATTTCTTCTCTTATATAGTAACAATAAGAATAGCTGGTGGCCCTTTTGGATCCGATTTTACTAATGGATCATATTTATTAATAGATCATGGGAAAGCTAATAACTATATAAATGAAGAACGATATGATCCAGAAACAATTTCCGTTTATTTCAATAGGATTAATGCCTGTTTTTATTGGATTAGGAACATTAACTTTTCTTGTAATTTTCTACAAGAGACATTAATTTCTGGTTGATGCGATCCCCATTTATCAGCTACATCTCATTGATTATATCTAAAACCTTGAAATACATGTGTTTTCCATAAAGATTCATTTGGATGTTTTGTAGCAATAATTCCAGTAAAATAGGGATCAGGACGTGATATTATTGAACTATTATATTCGACATATTGGATTGATATTGATTCAACTTCCATAGTTATCAGAAGGCGCTTCTGATGGTGGTACATGGTCCACATCCTCTTCAATGGTCTTATTTTGTTCATAACCTACAGTCAAGATTTGATTGATATTATTATTTGGTTTTCAGCAATATCTAGGATGCTATTAGTCTTATCCGTAATTTTTTGGGTTATTTCTGCTTCCCAAGTTAGTCTTCCTCTCTATTATTCTCTTAAGAAAAAATGTTAATTAATAATGGCCTGATTTCTTGAAATTAAGACTCTTTTTCAATTTCAACATTATTTTTCTTTCTTAATATCATTAAATCAAGTAAATAAAAAATATAATAAAAAAATCCAATAATTAAAAGAACTGCTATATTTATATACAGGAATCTAAAAAATAGAACTTGTTCAATAATTACAAGAGAAAAGGGACTAATACTGATGATTTGACCATTATTTATAATTTTCATGATTACCAATTTGCTTTACCCTTAGATGTTCCTTTTATTGTGAAGCGTTTTGTTCCTGGAGATTTTTCTTTAGATCCCTTTCTTATTATGCAGGAATATCCAGAGCTTAGAATAACGATTATTCGATCACTAATGCATATTTTTGAGATTCTTCCCACGGAAGTTGGTGCGTTTCAAGGACTTATCTCAGATTATTTGATTAAAATGGATAAAAAAGAATCTAACCCCGCTTCCATTGGTGGTTTTACTTTATTTATTCAATCTCAAACTAGTCAGATGCAGGGAGCAGGTCTTGATTTTTCAGAGAATGTATCTTCCGAAGACAAATCTTTTGATGTTTCTAATGAGCAAGTTAATTTAGACACTTTAGAGACTCAAAGTCCGATAATAAATAGGACTTATCAAAATATTGAGCAAAAAATCAAATATTTATTTACTATTACTAATAGAAGAAACGCATCAGCTATTCCGATTATCTTAAGAAAAAAAGGTGTCTTATTAATCCAAGCTACTAAGACTAATCAATTATGTATATTGGATAAAATAATTTTTAAAAGGAGTTTTTAACAGGTGTTTTGTTTGCCAATGATTATTTGTCCCAATTGTAAAAAAGAATTTGGTATTACATCCGACCACGGGATTTTTACTGAACAATTGATTCATGAATCCAGAAATATCCACAAATTTAAGCAAAAAAATAGGATGATTAATCTAGAAAAATTTATCAAACTCCTAAATGAAGAAGAAATACCTCTAGAAGAATCTGGGGAATTAGAAGCAGAAGAGAACCCATTTACAGTAGCTTGTTATCTATGCGGGACAAGAGGCAACAAACCCTCCATTTGTCCGATGTGTAATGTTGTAGTATGTGGTGATTGTTGGGATGACCATGATGAGCTATTAATAGAAGTGGAATTAGATAAAAATAAGGAATAGTAATCTTATTAAACATATTAATTATTATAATAACAACATAATTCTATTATTTCTGATCAATTAGTTTTCTTAATCACAATTTTCAGATTCTTATTATAATGATTGGAACTGATTGTCTCAAACCACAAATTTCACAAACGAGACTATTCTCATGCATATTATATTCCATCATTTCATACAATGCCAAGGATAAACGGCTTTTAGAAAATTAAAAGAAAAGCTTTTCAAAATTTTTTTTTAATGTAATCTCTTTCTTCTAGGAAAGAATAAAATTATTGTAATTAGAATAAGAAATCCTGCACTAATTCCGCTAAATGTTGTAATCTGAATTCCCTCAGAATATTGTATTATTAATCGTCCAGTTGTTATTATGAAAATGCCTTCAGATGGTTCTAATACATATAAGGAGCCAAACATCCCGACATGACCAGCACCGCAAAAGAATGTGCATCGATACTCAAATGTTTTAGGCTCACTTGGAGCTTGCCAATACATTACGATGATTTCACCTTGTGGAAAGGTTCTTGCGAATGGATTTGAAAATACATCTAATTCTGGATCACCTGTCTCTCCTAATACAATTCCATGTTCCGTGTCAAGTGCTTTAAATACGAATCGTACAACTTGATTAGTAAAAACTGAAATGTTGGGAGTTATTAATCCTCCATAATCAATGTCATTCAAGTAAGTAAAATTTAGACGACTACTTATAGAAGAATTAGCGAGCTGATTTTTAATCATCACATTAGGGATTCTTGCGTAAGCATCTTTAGGATCAATAAATTCTAATTCTGGATCAAATCCCTTATTTTGATATACAGTGACATTATTTGTCCATGGTGTTAATTGTGCTTCAATGACTATTTGGACATCCACTTGTGAATCTTGTAAATCAAACATTTCTTGTTTTGCTATTGTTGTAGTAAGCATAGTACCAGACTTTTGAATTATATAATCTGCATCTTTAAGGAAATTTGGATAAGAATCTTCTTCATTCTTCTGTAAATACACTGGTCTACTAATAATGTGACGGTTTTCTTCGTGATAAGTTATAAAATTCTCATCAGTTATATCTGAGGCACTTATAAGGAAATAAGCCCAGTTGTTGAAATCAAGAGGCAGATTAACATCCACCAAATTACCTGTATCTGTTGAAGCTGTGTCAGTAGTTATCAACGGGTAAACGAATTCCAAAGTGATAGCACTGTCCTTATTAATAATGCTTGAAAATACCAAATCATCAGTTCCACCTAAAACTGTATCCGCAAAATGATTACCAATAATTCCAAAGTGATCTCTAACCTGTTGAGTTCCATTGGCAAATTGTTGGCCAATGATTATATTGGAATTTTCCATAACCCCGACACCAAGATTTGCAGGTTTCTCTAACTTCCAACCTAAAGCGATATGACCGGTGGATTGTGTTGTTATGTAGCTGTGTAAATGGCTACCATTATGTTCCCAATAAATAGTAAAAATGTTACCTGATTTACTTTCTATTACGAATTTAGCGCTTTCATCAAAATCCATTGGATTCGAATCAATTTGACTTTCTTGAAAATTCTTATTAACATAAAAAATCATTGGATCAGTTTCCGTTAACTCTTTACCATTATATTCTTGTGATATGGATGGAGAAACAGATAAAGCTTCTAAAGAAATAACAACTAAAAATAAAACCATGGAAATGCAAAAATTCTTCCCTTTAACCATTTTAAACATGTTAATCACTAAATTTATCTTATTCATTGTTTACAATAGTAATGTAGACAGAATTTTTCTGTTCTAATGATTTGTTTAGAAGAGTTAAATATTCAACGGTTTGTTGATAATATGAAAAGTAGTCGATTTTTACTTTTATTATTTATTAAATAACAAATTATCCATTATTAATGATGCCTTAGATCTTCTATACATTTTTTTAACACTGTGACCATCATTCTTGGGCCCATAATTATCTTGATAATCTTGGGTACTAGCATGTACAGTATATCGTATGTTATCTCTGATATATCGTATATATTTGTTTGTCGTATCCACTTTTGTTGAATCACCTTCATATAGCGCCGTCACCAGTCTATACAAACGATGCTGATAAAAAATTTTTAGATTCTTTTGTTTGTATTTTGTCTTATATTCGTACTGTTCTTCCAAGTGTAATTTCCTAATTTAAATGATTTATTAAATATTTCTCCTTGAAACTCAGAAAAAGAAATGATTATTCTTACTGTTAGGCTAATCTCCAGTCCCTGCTTCAAGGAGAAGTACTTTCTTCTCATCTTTATTATCTTTAATAAATTTAATGTATTCTACTTGTCCTGGTGTAATATCATAAGGAAAATTTAGTTTATGAATTTTTATAACTCCTAATTTATCTTTTCCTTATATTTTATAATTGTAGTTACTTTTTTATTAATTTTGCATCTTTGAAAAGATCTCTGAATACCTTCTCTAGTTTACTGCTTATTTTATCTGCAAGTATTTCAAGTTGATCCTCTTGAATTTTAATTGTTTCTATGAAATCCTCCTCATCTTCTATTTCTTCTGATATTTCATCATCAGTGGAAAATTCTCGTCTATTATCTGATCTCGAATTTAAAAAATTTTGAAAACTGAATATATGAATCTTTTCAGGTAAATTATTTATCTCCTTTGATAATTTTTCTTCACTAAAAATTGAGCAATATTTTCGCTCGTCCTTATACTTATTTAAGAAATCGCGTTGAATAATGGGTATATTAACTGTATAGACTGCAGGATTTTCATTAGATTCCGTAAAGAAATTAGAATTATATTGAATAAATCTTGAAAGGGATTGATCAGATCTTCTATCCATTATATCCTTTGAATTTAATTCTTTGTTACTTATGATTGCTTTGCTGAGTTCTTTTAAAGAATCACGCCATCTAAATTCATATAGGTTTCTTAATTCACATAATGAATTACATTTTTCTGAATTAAGGTCTCCTCCCAAGAATCAGTTTTATCTTTTTCGTCCCTTTTTTGATCATTTTTTTTCTCTGGATCTTCGTAATAATGAATTTTTGAAGAAGGCTCTTTATAGACCGCAACGGTCTTGTTTATAACATCTGGTAATTGTATTTGTTCTAATATCTGATAGCTAGGAACAAATATTAATATTCCAGTCTTCTCTGGTGCTAAATTAATTAACTTGAGAATAACATTTTTGTAATAAGTCCCAAAGAGTTTGGTCTCTCCGACTTGTTTTCTTGTCTTCCAACTTGTGGATAATGGATATTTGTTATTTATTGTTCCTATTCCTAAGAATTTGATATTTTCTTGTTTATATACTGCTGGATAGGATGCAGCCATGTGTTTTTCGATACCGAATATTTTAATTTCATTATGAATAATTATTATTAATTCAAGACTTCTTTCTATTTTACTTAATTTCACCAATCTGCATAGTTTCATCTAATTAGTCAAATACCTGAAATTAGGATTTATTGAGAAAAATCATTTTGCAAGATTTATAAAAATTCTACCTCCAAAGAGAAGATAATATCTATCAATCGAATTGCGTATTAGGATGATAATAAGCACTTGATACTGTATTGAAAAAATTATTAGCATCTACAATTCGATATATTACTCATGGATGTACAACACAACCTCCTCCTTCTCATCTGAACTACGACGTACCATCAATCGAATTTCTTTTCCCGGTTCGGTTTTCTTCACTACTTCCTGGATGTCTCCAAACCATTCCAATTCTTCCCCGTTAACTGCTAAAATGACATCTCCTTTACCCAGTCCAGCTTTCGTTGCAGCACTATCCAGTTTTGGGGGATGAACAAAAATCTCCTTATCAACTGCAATAGGGCTCTCTTCAACCCACACCTGACTCAAAAACGATCGACCTGCTAATGCGCAAAGACATATTCCGATCCCACATGATGGACACATGCATTGACATTCAAGACCTTCTTGATCAAGCTCCCATAGTACAACATCATGGAGTAAGCGAGATATCTGCTGAATGGCCTGAACATAATTTTGTGTATGCTGCCGTGTCAGATGGTATGAAGTACCTTCATCCGCGATATATGGACTATCCAAGAAGCGTGTAGCAAGTGGATGCAAGACTGAGTAGCCGATAACTGCCTGATTGAAAAAAGTATAAATTATCTGTAATGCAGTCGATACAGGAAAATTATCTTTCTCACTCAATCGGTTGGCATGAAAGTCTGTAGAAGGATTTTTCATTGGAGTTTCTTTGTCGGCTATTGTATGTAATCGAGTTTCTAAGGCTTGACGATGTTTATTACTCAGGGTATGAAAACCCGTGAGTAAAGCTATTGCTTCATTATGGCCTGATACTTTAGGCATCAATTTTTCAAGGTTCTCTTCAATATCAGTTTCGAGAGCTATCATATAAACTAACTGTGATTGTAACCTGTTAGAGGATTGTATACTTGTCATTATTTTTCTGTGATCGAGATTTCTGGTTTTATTAATAAATCCATTGATGAAAGTCTGTATCTCTTTTTGATCGATCGATCCTTCTAAAGAGAGGATAAATTTCGTATAGTCGTAACTAAACGTAATTTACGATTTACTCCAGAAATTATTAAGGAACAAATTTGGAGTTTTTTTTATGAAAGGCGTTGAAAATATTCGTT
>MDVS01000122.1 GCA_001940645.1 Candidatus Heimdallarchaeota archaeon LC_3 | reverse complement strand
ATTTTGGAGATAAAATTATGGCTTCAGTTTCAATTGAAAAATCTTTAGCAATTGATTTAGTTAATACTAAACTTTTTTCAATTGTTTTTGAGATTAATAATATTTTGAAGAAATGGAATTATGATGATCCTAAAAAATTTATTTCTGATGCTAAAGAAGGAATATTGGAGGAATCAGAGGATGATGCTATTTCTTTAAGGAACCTTTTAGATATTAGAGATGAACTATTTAATTTAAGGAAAAAATGGGATTAATTTTTGTCAAGAATTACAAACCTAAGCTCTGCACTAACTATTATTCAATCAGAACTAAAAAATCTTATTCAATCTATTGATCTCGATTCTAATCTTGGTTCCATAAAGTGTGTTCTAAATGACAGTTCTATTTTGTTTATTCGTTATAATAACTACAATGAGTATAGTTATAATTTGATTTTTTCAAATATTAAATATGACAGAGTAAGATTTGATAATTTTGATGATACTTGGAATGTTTCGACAAGGCCGAATCATTTTCATCCTCGAAATAGTAAGAATGGATTTGATAGTCCTATGAAAGGAAACCCTAAATTTGATATTCCTATTTTGGTTGACTTAATACAAAAAAATTCCTTGAATGATCCTCAAATTAGATTTAATTAAGATTTCTGTGATATAGCAGTTTTTGGGCTATCTTTTAGACCTCATACTGAAGATATCCATGAGGCTCCTGCTAAAATCATTATCAACAAGCTTCTTTCTCGTTCTGCTAATGTCCACTGTTGGGATCCTAAAACTGAACTTTCTATGGCTATGGAATTCTGCGCAGATTTACTGCTTCTTCGCAGGTTGTTCCATCTGCCATACAACCTGATAATTTTGGAACTTCTACAATAAATGCATCGTCCTCTTTACTCCAATAAAGTATCATTTCATATTTAAGCAATTTTTCCATTTTCTACATCTACTAATTTTCATTTTTTATAAGAATCTTTATAAATATATATTTTTATATAAACACATGGGTATTATTCCTATCAATTTAGATGAGGAAATTATTGAAAAAATTGACTTACTAGTTCGCCAAGGAAGGTATAAAAACAGATCTGAAGCCTTAAGAGACCAAATCACCAAAAATTTAGACAAAATTTCTATTGTCAGCAATCCTGAAGTTAGTTCAGAACGATATCAAAAACTTTTAGAGACTTTGATCAATCTTCCATCCCCTCCTCAATTTTTGAATACCAAGAAATCTCTCACTGAACTTGTATCTGAAGGAAGAGATAGATGAAGCGTGTCTATCTTGATACTAACTTAATTTTATCACCATTTAGAATTCAGGATCCTAATTATTCATTAATGGAGATAATTAAGAAACAAAATCATTTGCAGTTTGTAACAAGCACCTTATCTATTATCGAGATTTTTAATATATTATTAAGAGAAAAAGAAACATTTAAGCTAGCATTAAACAAATTATTGACGAATAATGATTTAATTGAACTAAGTTTCCTTTCAAGAAATCTTCAGATAAGATTAGCTATTGAATTTCTCCTTGATTATTACAATATTGATATTCTTTCAGATGATAAGCCAGAATTTGAAAAGTTTCGTTCTATACAGATAAAAATTCACCCAATCTTTAAATTATTGCTATCATTTACTATTAGTTCTAGATTGAGGACTTTAGACTTGCTTCATTATTGCCATGCAAAATATTTTACAGAGTATAAAGATTTTTCAATCAATTATCTCGTAACAGCTGACCATTTATTCCAATCTGGAAGAGAAGTCTTAAAATCTGATTCAATTACTTTATTATTATCTCCGGAAACTCTTATTGATCTTGAATGTCAGAAAAATCAATAATTAATGGCTTTGTTTTTGTTTAATTCCTATTTTTTCTTCAATTTTTTTTGTATTGTAAAAGTATTAATTTGAAATTTAATCCCTAAACCCATTATCCCTATTATTGATTATCGTGGTGTCTATTTCTATGCTGATTGTAGTATTGGTCTTACCAGGGTTAAAAATTTTATGACTTTGGAAATGAATTAGGAATGAAAATTCCATAAAAATCCGATCCGGTATCAATTAAATGGACTCGATTTTTAAGAATTGATTGATTTTTAGATATCGTTAGGTAAGGAATCAGATCAAGTTCATCTAAAAAAACCATAGGAAAACTAGGACTTAACTTAACGATATCGTTGAATATTCCGTCATCATAACATAAAATCTTTTCTAAATCCTCTTTAATAGGGTTTGGTGTAGATATCATTTTACTTTTCTTGGTAGAGATATTAGCTATAAATTAATTCATTTTCACAAACAAAAATGTTAACTTTTTGAATTAGAATGTTGTATCAAATTTTGATGCTTTTAAATAATAATACAAACCTTAATGAAATATCACCATTAATACAATAAATAGTGAATTAGAATGTCTTTTTCATGGTTAGAAAGAATTAGTACAGACCCTAATGTTTGTCATGGGAAAGTATGTATTAAAGGTACCAGAGTTATGATCTCAGTCATATTAGACAATCTTGCAGAGGGTTCTACTTTCGAGGAAATATTAGTCGAATATCCGACCATCAAACATGAGGACATTCAAGCAGCAATCCAATATGCTTCGTATTTAACGACCGAAAGAATAATTCCCATTAGGAGTTCATCTTAAGTGATATTGGATGAAATTTAAATTAGATGAAAATCTTCCATTTTCTTTGAAAAGAATAATTGAATCTTCTGGTGCTCATCAAGTTGACAGTGTTTTACATGAAGGACTTGTCGGAACAGATGATCATGATTTAATAAAACATTGTTTTGATGAACAGAGAATCCTGATTACATTAGATAATGACTTTATTCATTCCCATTTAGCTAAGAGTCAGAAAATTTATGGTGTAATATTATTGAAATCCTTAACACAAGGTAAAAAAGCAGTTAATTCACTTTTCAATTCGTTCATAAACAATTATGACCTTCAAGATACACAAAATAAAATTCTTATTGTGCAATTAAATCAAATTAAAATACGTTTAATTTCTTGATGGGCTATAAACAAAAGTGGAACAGGTAACAGAAACAAAAGAAATACTTGATGATATCATTTCAAGCGATTTGGATATAATTTTTAGTATGCTACTTCCCATTTACATCTTAAGTTATTACAACGAAAAAGAAAAAAAAAATAAATTGCTATTTTTAAGAATTGATGCTCTTTCTCGTCGTGCTAATGTTCACTGTTAGGATCCTAAAACTGAACCTCCTATAGCTGTGGAATTCCCTTCTCTCTGTTATTACTATATTATTCTTGATACTTTTGATCACGTTGATTCTGCCATTATAGTTACTGATTGGCCTGAATTAAAAGATTATTTTGCTAACAATAAACCTAATATCCCTATTATTGATGGTCGTGTTATTTATCCTGAAGCTGATCGTAGTATTGGTAGAGCTAGGGTTAAAAATTTTGTCAAACTTCAAAATATTCGATAATTGATTTTCGAGAATCAATTGAAACTTGATTATTAGGAATATTTTTACAAAATTCTTTCTAATAATGGAAAAGACTATTCCTAATATGATAAAAATTATTTTCTTTTAAATTTCACGAACGTAGATATCAATAAGAGAAGTAATGCACTAATTATAAGGTAATATCCTGCATCATAAGCAATATTAAGCGTTACTCTGGATATCGTTTGGTTATTATATTGATGGTCGTGGTGTTTATTCTGAAGCTGATCGTAGTATTGGTCGAACCAAAGTAAAAGATTTTGTCAAATTCCAAAATATTATTGCATTTCTTTAATATTTTCGGTTACACTGTTAAAATAAATTAAATTATTACTTTAGTTCTACTATTAGTTCATCTAATATCAATGAATAATACATTTTTTGTTGGTGCAAAAATCAAAGACTATAATTATTCGTTGATATCATCGGCAAACATTTTTATTATATTAATGAAATTTCCTAATTATGGTAGAAATCGAAGAATTATTATTTCGGTACAACCCATGGTGGGAAAATGAATATGAAACAGATTCTATACTGCGATCAAGATATATAAAATCTCTAAATATGTTATTGAACAAAAAAGATATCATCTTCGTCACAGGCCTCCGGCGTGTTGGTAAAACTACAATACTAAAAGACTATATTAGCCATCTTTTAGAGAAAGGAGTTAAATCTTCAGATATACTATTTGTACCTATCGATGCATATGGACTTTTGAACCAATCAATTCATGAAATTGTTCGGATCTACAGAAAAATACATGGGTTGCGTTCATCTGATAAATCATTTTTATTTTTAGACGAAATTGCTGAAAAAGAAAATTTTCATATCGAATTGAAAGATTTTTACGACAACGAGAAAACTAAGATTTTTGCATCATCCTCAAGTGCGTCTATCATGAAAGAACGTTCTAGTTTACTCACTGGTCGCTCAAGAACAATAGAAGTACATCCATTAGACTTTGCAGAGTATTTAGTATTCAATAAATTGACTCTGCAAAAAAGTGAACCTCAATTAAGCGAAAATTACTTTGAAAAATACATGTTGGATGGGGGAATGCCAGAATATGTTTTATCTAAAGATCCAGAAGATTTACAAAAAGTAATCGATGATATAATTACTAAAGATATTGCTTTGAAATTTAAAATTGAAAATGTAAAGCAACTGAAAGAATATTATCAACTTTTATGTGAACGAGTGGGAAAAAGAATATCTTATACTAAATTATCAAATATTTTAGATTTATCAAGAGATTTTGTTAAAAGAGTTCTTGGATACTTTGAAGACGCATATTTATTCTATGAAATGCCTTATTGTGGAACATTAAACGAGCAAATAAAAAATCCTAAAAAGATATATATTTCGGATGTGGGTATGAGAAATATTACAACAGGGTTCCGTGATATAGGAGCAGTGTATGAAAATCTCGTATATTTAACAATAAAACACAACAATCCATGTTATATACTAAAAAATAAAATAGAAATTGATTTTAAATATGAGAAAATGGTTATAGAAGCAAAATATAGAAGAGAAGTAGAAGGAAAACAAAAGGCTCTAATAGAAGAATTGAAAAAAGATCATCAAATAGTTATAGCTAAAGATTGGAGATATTTTATAAAGGAAAGAGTGAAATTTAGTAAATATTAACGATTTAATTTAACGAAAAGTCTTTTATCGCTTTCGCTTATTCTTTTGGAATTATTTCTTTTATATCATTTGATTTTCCTTTGGTTTTTCTTTTAAACCTCACACTGAAGATATACGTGAGGCTCCTGCTAAAATCATTATCAACGAACTTCTTTCTCGTCATGCAAACGTTCGCTGTTGGGATCCTAAAGCTGGACCCCATGTGACTGTGGAATTTCCTTCTCTCTGTTATCATGATACTATTGCTGATACATTTAGTCACATTGATTCTGCCATTATTGTTACTGATTGGCCTGAATTAAAGGATTATTTTACTAATAATAAGCCCAGCATCGATATTATTGATGGTCGTGGTATTTATCCTGAAGCTGATCGTAGTATTGGTTGAACCCGAGTTAAAGATTTCGTTAAACTTCAAAATATTAGATAATTGATATTTGAGAATCATTTAAACTTTATTATTAGCAATATTTATTTTAAAATACTTCTTAATAATGCACCAATAATGGAAATGACTACTCCAAATTTGATAAAAAATGATTTTCTTTTAAATTTCACAAATGTAGAAAACAATAAGAGTAGTAAAGCACCGATAATAAATTAATATCCTACATCATAAGCAATTTTAAGCGTTACTCCTGATATCGTCTGGTTATTGTATTGATTTAAAACAAAAAAATTAGCAAAATAAATGAAAAGAAAACCTAGACCAACTACGTGAAACATTGCAGATATCTTTGTCCTATCAATAAATAAAAAGATAAATAAAAGGAGAATTGTAAAAACTCATTAGTGTGGAATCTCTAATAATTGTATAGATATCATTGGGAGGTACGTAATCAATGTCATAGATTTCTTCATGGATAACGAAATACATTCTATGAAGATAATCATACATCAATTGAGGCAGATTGTGGGGAATAGAGTGAGCAGTAATGAATACTGCATAAGAATCAGATCCAATATTAATTAAATGGACTCTATATTTAAGAAATGTTTGTTTGTTAGATATTGTTAGGTAAGGAGTCATATCAAGTTCATTTAAAAAAAACCATAGGAAAATTATCTGCTTTGTTTTAAAAAGTAATAATATACTGAATATTCCTAAAATAAACTCTTTTTGATTATTTTGATTAGCTTTTGCATATCCTTACTTGGTACTCCAATCATTGGACTTTCAATTATTTCTCCATTATATCTTGTATGATAATGGTTTGGTTTTGACTTAATCTCCCATTTGTCGTCAAAATTATCGAATCTAATAAAATCTCCTTTCTTTTTAGTGTAAATAAGCTGATATCCATATTCGTCAAATTCATTAAATCGTATATAGAGAATAGATCCAATGGAAAACACAACTTTTAATTGATAGACTGATGAATCAATTGTTATTTCAGTTATATCATCCTTTAAAGCATCGAAAATTATTGAGCGACATTCTTTGAGTCTTGATAGTGGATCTCCCATTAATATCCTTACTTTATAGTCTTTAGGAGATTATTCAGATCATCTATATCTTTTACAAGCTGTTTAACTGTAATCCCATCCAACTCCGCGTCTTCTAACGATCCTGATTTCGCTTTTAAAATAAAATCTTCTGCATTATCTTGGTTCCATTTAGTTAATATGTTATTAAGAGTTTCTTGGACAGAATTTAATTTGAATTTTATTAAATCTTCAGCAATTTTATTCTCAAGGGTAATTGTCAAAAAAAATCTCCAATTATCTTAATGTATCATTTTATTTTTATCATTATAGTTAATAGAGCTTATTAATTTAATAATAAATTCTTTGTGATATCGCATTAACGGCTTTACTTTTTTTCTATTAACTTCTATTAAGGTAAAAATGGTCTTAGGATGCTTTCTTAATCAATCATTTACCAAATTTCCTTTCGATATTCTTTCACCTGAGACATTAAATGATTTTTCTACTGATTAGTCTAAATTAAAGAGTATTTTGCCAATAATAAATCCAGCATCCCTATTATTAATGATCGTGGTGTTTATCCTGAAGCTGATCGTAGTATTGGTCGGACCAGAGTAAAAGATTTTGTCAAACTTCAAAACATTCGATAATTGATATTTGAGAATCATTTAAACTTGATTATTTGATACTTTTTTATAAAATTCTTCCTAATAATGGACCAATAATGGAAATAACTACTCTTGATATGATAAAAGATTATTAAACACTAATATTATAACGTGTTTAATACCAGAGAGAAATTTAAAGTTCTTTAATGATTTAAAATTGGTCTTTTTCTCCATCTACTAATTTCCATTTTTTATAAGAATCTTTATAAATATATATTTTTTTATAAACACATGGGTATTATTCCTATCAATTTAGATGATGAAATTATTGAAAAAATTGACTTATTAGTTCGCCAAGGAAGGTATAAAAACAGATCTGAAGCCTTAAGAGACCAAATTACCAAAAATTTAGACAAAATTTCTATTGTCAGCAATCCTGAAGTTAATTCAGAACGATATCAAAAACTTTTAGAGGCTTTGATCAATCTTCCATCCCCTCCTCAATTTTTGAATACAAAGAAATCTCTCACTGAACTTGTATCTGAGGGAAGAGATAAATGAAGCGTGTCTATCTTGATACTAGCTTAATTTTATCACCATTTAGAATTCAGGATCCTAATTATTCATTAATGAAGATAATTAAGAAACAAAATCATTTGCAGTTTGTAACAAGCACCTTATCTATTATCGAGATTTTTAATATATTATTAAGAGAAAAAGAAACTTTTAAGCTAGCATTAAACAAATTATTGACGAATAATGATTTAATTGAACTAAGTTTTCTTTCAAAAAATCTTCAGATAAGATTAGCTATTGAATTTCTCCTTGATTATTACAATATTCATATTCTTTCAGATGATAAGCCAGAATTTGAAAAGTTTCGCTCTATACAGATAAAAATTCACCCAATCTTTAAATTATTGATATCATTTACTATTAGTTCTAGATTGAGGACTTTGGACTTGCTTCATTATTGCCATGCAAAATATTTTACAGAGTATAAAGATTTTTCAATCAATTATGTCGTAACAGCTGACCATTTATTCCAATCTGGAAGAGAAGTCTTAAAATCTGATTCAATTACTTTATTATTATCTCCAGAAACTTTTATTGATCTTGAATGTCAGAAAAATCAATAATTAATGGCTTTGTTTTTGTTTAATTACTATTTTTTCTTCAATTTTTTTTGTATTGTAAAAGTATTAATTTGAAATTTAATCCCTAAACCCATTATCCCTATTGTGGATGCTTATTTTAATTAGATATTTTAGACTGTATTAATGGTATTCAATGATTTCTAAATCTGGTATTCGTGAAAAATGTTTTGCATTAGTTGTAATAATCATTTTACCGTTTAAAAGTGCTATAGCTGCAATAAAGGTGTCACGCCAACCAATAGGATTATTTTTTAAAGTTTGAGCAAATAATTTTCCTGCAAGTATCGCAGATTTATAATCCAGTGATTTTGGAATAAGCAATTGGAAGAATTCAAATAATTTTTTATTTTTTTCCTCTGTAACGATGTCAGTTTTGTAGTATCCCATAAAAAATTCTGAAACATTTATCGTTGTCGTGTAAACTTCTCGATTTTGTTCCTTCATTTCCTCAATGATTTTTAAAGCACTTTTTTTTCCTTTCAAAAACATCGACAATATTCTAGTGTCTAAACAAACCGAATTTGGCATTTTTTCTTCACTCAGTTCTATCTAAGTCTGCAATTTCGTTTTCCTTTTTCGCTTGTTCAATAGACATTTCAATTATATCTCCCTCTGTTTCAGTAAAGAGTCCAAAAAAAGGTTTAAGATGTTGTTCCTTTTTAATCAATCTATCTATCACATCATTAAATGATTCATTGTTCTTTTTTAAGTTCATTAATTTTAGATAAATTTCTTCCTGAATCATTATTGTTTTAGAGGCCATTTCGATCATTTGTTTCTTCTGTATATAGCTATATATAAAAATTTCCAATTTATAAAATTTAAAATCAAAAATTAACCCGGACCTCTTAAATTAATAAGAATCTTTATAGATATCAAAGGGATCAAAATATCATAAATTTAGATAAAAACTCTAGCCTCAATACTTATTTTAACTTTTTCTTTACAGAAAATTAATTAGTTATCTAATGTTAAAATAAATCCTGGTTCATAAGCTAAGGCAATTGCTAGTAAAGGATTTCGTTTAAGGATTGATTACAAAATTTAATCACATATTCCTTGATTAATACTGCTTCTATACCTGATGCAGTATAAATTACCTTAGCAATTTTAAGGAATGTTATTAACATTCACATTTTCTTAAGGATCATAAGGATTAAATTTGTTTTTACTTATCCATAAATTTCCTTCTCTCTGTTATCGCCATACTACTGTTGATACATTTGAACACGTTGATTCTGCCATTAATGTTACTGATTGGCCTGAATTAAAAGATTGTTTTGCCAATAATAAACCCAACATCCCTATTATTGATGGTTGTGGTGCTTATCCTGAAGCTGACCGCAGTATTGGTCGAACCAGAGTAAAAGATTTTGTCAAATTCCAAAATATTAGATAATTAGATTATGCTAGTTTTTTATAAATAGCTAAATTTTCAAATCTAAACCTATAATATCCTTGAACTTCTTTTATTCGTTCCTTTCTATAGTAAATCAATAAATAAAAGATTAAAGTTGTTGTAAATATAGATAGAAAACTATGAGTAATTCATCTTCCTCTCCTCAATATAAGAGCTATTACACTTTTTTCAAGTTTGTCAAATTATTAATTAAGCTGAAACATTCGCTAACCAAGCTATTAGTAAATTTACTGATCTGTTTGTAGCTGATTCTTTTTATTTCATATTTACTATCTCTGCTATCCCTTCTTTAGTAAAAATGTATTGATCTCACTTTATTCTTTGAAACCACATTTTTTAACTTTTTTCTAACTGTATAACTGAATTTGGATGTAATACTAATGTCTCCATTAATTTCTGGCAATTTACCTTCTTTGATAAAAAATTCTCATCCAAAGTTACAAAATAGTTTATTTTTGTCTCTAATATAGTTGAATGATACAATGCTGTTGCAAAATGAATATTATCGAGTGTTCGTAGTTTTGTTTCACTATTAATATTTAATGCAATTTTCATTATTGAATTTATTTTCGTTGAATGTGAAAATGCTTCTCCTGGTTCATTCTCTGCGTCATTCAATATTGAAACTTTCGTTTTTGTCAATAAATATGTTATAACAAGAATAACTATTTCTTTTACAGTTAAATCAAATGATTTTTCTGATCCATCCTTTCTCAATATTTCAAGTAATCCTGTTCTTACCAATTCTCCCTCTCGTACTAATATAGAATTTAGTTCGAGTAATGTTACTATTCCTGTGACATATCTTAGATTTGGAATTTCAAATAAAGATTTTACTGTTTGAAAATTTGGATCAGTTTGTCGAAGAAAAGACAGAAATATATTTGTATCTATATACACAGTTTTCATGCATTTCTTTCCTCAGTTACAATTTCAATTGCACTTCGTTGTGTGGGAAAAATCGTTGGAGGGTCTTTCATATCTAATAATAATTTTAAAAAAAGGTTGATTTTGTCTTTCACTTTGTTATTTTCTTCTAGTAAGCTAATTTTTTCTAATCCCTTGACTATTTGATCTCGTAAGGCTTCTGTTCTATTTTTATATCTACCAATTTTTATCAATAAATCAATTTTTTCAATGATTTTTTCATCAAGACCTATAGGAATGGTTATCATATGCATATTATAAATCTAATATATATAAATTTTCCTATGTTTAATATTATAAAAACTATAACAACCTTTTTCATTAATAAAAAGACAAAAGAAATACCAATAAAAATGATTGCTAAAACAAATAGCACAGTAATTGCAGTATTATTCAACGAGATGGTAATGATGATCCAGATTCCGTTATTACTTCTAACGGTGCGCTAAGAGAAGTAAATGTTAATACTTCTTCTATACCAGATGCCGTAAAAGTTACTTTAGCAATTACAATGAATGTTACTAAGGATTATAAAACAAATTTTGTTATTATTGAGGTTCTGGAAGATCAATTTCAGGTGTTTTTCTTTTAAATTCTTTTCCTGATTTTATTATATCAGTTTTTATTAATTTTTCTCTAATTTTACTTGTGTATTCATCAATTAAAGCAGAAATTGGGGGTTCTATGTCTTCTGTTTGCATTAATAGTGATGCTTCATTAAATGACATCCCTGATAAGTTACAGAATTGCTTGAATCCAATAATTCCTTTTTGATATTCTTTTAAAAGTACTTCTATCTTCCATTCTTTAAACAAATCCAATGTAATGTTTCTATATATACTACTTATTGGATTTCCTGACTTTTTAGACCACCAATAAAGAAATTTCATTTCTTCATCAGGAATTTTAAAAGATATTTGAGCCATAGTTACGTTTTCTATCTTTATCTTTATAAACATTTTGTTTAATATTATAATTATGATTGGAATCGATACTTTTTCTTGGTTTAAACTCATTGAATTATTCTCTCTTGATTGGAAGAATCTGATTTATGAAATTATTAGTAAAAATCCGATTTTCATTACCCATGATGTTAAAGAAGAACTTGATTATCGTTTTTCTGATGAAACTGATTTATTTAAATTCATTAGTGTCTTTCCTAGATTAAACATTAGTTTTCAAAAGTATTTAGATAAGGGATTCGATAATGCAGATGCTTCCCTGCTTGAATATGCTGAAATTAAGGATTATTTTGTCATCACGGAGGATCATTCAATGTTACAAGAAGGAATAACTTCTCGAATAGATATTATTCAGTTAGCAGAATTTTTTTCAGTTTTACTAACTAGGGATATTATCACAAAGAAAGAATATTATCATTTAATAAAATTCTTAAGAAAAATGAAAAATATCACGAAAAAAAAGGAAAAAGGATTATTGAGGTTAAGAAGCTCTTTTCACTATTAATTTTTAGTTATTTCTGTTAATATCAATTGATTTTCTCTTGGTCTTTTATTTAAACCCCATACTGAAGATATCCGTGAAGCTCCTGCTAAAATCATTATCAACGAACTTCTTTCACGTTATGCTAATGTTCATTGCTGAGACCCCAAAGCTGAGCCTTGTATGACTGTAGAATTTCCTTCTCTCTGTTATCGCCATACTATTGTTGATACATTTGATCACGTTGATTCTGCTATCATTGTTACTAATTGGCCCGAATTAAAAGATTATTTTGCTATTAATAAACCCAGCATCCCTATTATTGATTGTTGTGGTGTTCATCCCAAAGTTGATCATAGTATTGGTCGAACCATGTTAAAAGATTAGGTTTTCTCTTATTGAAGAAACAAGGTTAGATAGTTCTTTTGGATTTAACGAATCTGATATTGGAATAATTCAACTAATTCTTTCAAAATGGTCATTATTATTAGTGAGAATTATTTTTATTTCATTTGATTTCATATTAGAAATGTCATTATAATTATGGTCCATTGTGACTCATAAATTAAGTAATTTAAATCGTGTAAGTTCTGTAAGTCAGCTCTAAAATTAGGCTTCATAGTTATTTTTTTGTTAAAAAGTGTTTATAGCCAATAAAGTAATTCTTTTAACATCATAGAAAATTATCAAAATAGTGATAAATTTTAACATTGATGAAATAAAAAGCAAAGTGACTAATGATCACTTTATTATTTCTAATCATGCTCGTTTAAGGATGGATCAATATAATATCAACACAGATTATTTAATATCGATAATTCAAAATGATGAAATTATAGAAACGTACCCAAGCGATTTTCCTTGTCCTTCAGCGTTGTTACTTGGAAATCTTAAAGATTCTAAATATCATATAGTTCTAGGCAATTGTAATGATCATATTAGAATAATAACCTTGTATATTCCATCAATAGACCAATGGGATAATTTTAGAATTAGGAAGAGTAGAAAAAATGAAACCAAATCAATGTAGTTTTTGCAAAGGGACCCTATCAGAAGGTTTAGCTGAATATACCGTTAGTATTAAGGATCAAGTTCTTGTGATTTCTGAAATTCCAGCATGGATTTGTAATAATTGTAGTGAACCTTATTATACACCAGAGAATTCTCGTAAAATTGATGAAATTATTATCAAAGCCAAAAATAAAAAAATATTAGCTCATCCATTAGCTGCTGGAAGGATAATCCTTTCTGAATCAAATTAACAAATTTCAAATGAATTTCAACCCTAGTTATTCCCTCTAATCTTTAAACAATTGATTTGGTTTCATTTTTTCTACTCTTCCTAATTCTAAAA
>MDVS01000121.1 GCA_001940645.1 Candidatus Heimdallarchaeota archaeon LC_3 | reverse complement strand
GTCCCAATATTTTGAAGCATTGAATCTATAAATTCATTTTCAGATTTTTCGAATGATTCGACTGTCAAATTAGCTATATGAAACTTATGCCAAGTCTCAGTTAATTTTTGAGGAAGATCCGGATCGAAAAGACTACTAACTCTTTTTAGGCTAAGAATTGATTGCAGAAGCTCTTTATATTCTTTTTCAGCTTCTTTTAATCTGCTATCTGCTGTTTTTAAATTCTCTTTAGCTTTATTATATAAATCCCTATAATCTTTCTCTTCCACACCTTTTTCCAATATATCTTTTATTTCAAAGGAATTTTTATCATAATTACGTCTTTTATTTCGATAATTACTTATTTTATTATCAGCGTTAGTAATTTTTTGATGAATTTCATTTTCTTTTGTTTTTTGTTTTTCTATTTTCTCATCGATTAATTGCACATTGTTATTTGAATTCTTTAATAATTCTTTATGTTCATCATCATCCAAAGGCTTTTGGCAAACAGGACATTCAGTCACATTCCCTTCTGTATCTTTTAACAGGTCACTTATTCGTGCTAAGGTTTTTCTTTGACCTAATAAGATATTTTTTTCTCCCAAAATTTCCTTTTCATTATCACGAAGTTGTTTCAAATTGTTTTCATATAATTTTTCTAATTCTTCGAATTCTTTCTTATTTCCAACTTGAAATTCTGTTTCAATATTTTTTTGTATTTCATTGAGTTCATCAAGTCTTTTTTTCATCATAAACTTGGTTTCTATAATTTTTTTCTCTTTTTCTGCCTTGTTTAATTCATTTTTCACATTTTTCACATTAAGTTCCAAAGTTCGTAAAACTAGTTCTTTTTCTTCTTCCTTATCTCTATTTTCTACTGTATCCTTCTCTTGCTTATTCAACATTTTCTGGTATTTTTCTGCCTCTTTTTCATAATTAAATTTTGCTTCAACAAGTTTTATTCTGTAATCTTTAAATTTCGGAATGATTAAAACTTCTTTTAAGGCACCTAACAAATTTTTGCCAGCTTTAGAAATTTCAGTAACAATTTGTTCATTCATAAAAATTATTTGATTAATTAATTTAGTATTTAAGTTAAACAAAACTGAAAGTCGATTATTGACTTCTTCATCTCCTGACTCGACTTCTACAGTAGATCCATCATCATTCATTTCAAATAGTGTAGAAGTAATATCAGTTTTTTTCTTTTTTAAAAGTAATGTCCTTTTAACGACATAAGATGATAATTCATCCGAAAAATATAATTCTACTGTTGAAAGATTAGAATTCTGTGCAATCCAGAAGCTGCTTTTCTTAGTTTTATAATTTGGCAATTCTCCAGTTAAAGCAAACTCTAATGCTTCTAATACTGAGGTTTTTCCAATAAAATTTGGCGCTTGAAGAATTGTTAGATGATTTCCCAAATTAATTTCTCTTATTCCTCTAAGATGTTTCCAGTCAGTAAGCTTCAATTTGGTTATATTAATCAGGGTGAAATTCCTCCAAGAAAGCTTTTAATTTTACAATTTCATCTTCAATTTCTTCTAATGATATTGAAGCTGATTCTTTCTTCTTAGGATCACCCCAGTGACGTTTATTATAAGCATCTAGATTATTTTTTAATTGATTTTGAAAAACTTTTAAAAAAAATGAAACCCTGTCATCATTTGACATAAAACAACCCCATTTTAGAATTAAATTGCAATTTTGTCATGATCTTTTTAAATTGTTTTACACCTACCTTTTTTGAAATTTTTTTTTTTTTTTTTCTTACTATGCAAATGTATTAGTAAAGCCATTTTTATTACCTAAATCTAAAGTTTTTTCCATTTTTACAGATTCTCTTATTCCCACCCTTTTATAAATCTCTTTACAGATTCTAATCCATTATCTAAATACATTGCTCCTAATATCACCTCTACTGCTGTTCCTTTATTATGCTCTGATCTTGACTTTTCTGGTTGAGTTGTCAATATTATTTCTTCTAACTTTAAATTATCAAACAATCCTGCCTGGTATTTATTACTTTCTAGTTCTTGTCTTCTTTTATTTATGTCTGTCAATGATCCCTTTTCATTATCCATTACTAATTCTACTTAAATGTAATGCTTAGATATTTTTAAATATAATTAAATTGTTTATTTAATCTAGAACTAAATTGAAAATCATTTAGGATTTCTAATTATCATTTTATGAAAATCCAAAGTTAAATCTGTTTATTCAGATTAGGGGTTCCTAAATCAATTATTTAAAGAAATATAACTAAAAAAGACGGAGATTAATAAATTGAAATTAAATTTAATAACAATATTATCTAAACTGTCAAGAGGAATGGTAATAGATGATGCTTACTTTATTCCCATATCTATTGATGAAAAGGATCAAAATAGTGATATCAAATTTATAGATTGTATCACTGCGTTAAATAAAGGAAAACTAATCCCTGATTATATAAAAACAATATCAATGAACGATTTTTCCATAGATAATACTTCTGAATACTTTATTTTTTTTCCAGCTGGATCTATCATTGCAGGAGAAGATACCCAGGATAGAGTTATTTGGTCAGATTTCGTAATTCCACCAAAATCCAAACTCAAATTCGGAAAAGCACTGTGTGGTAATATGAGAGCTGGAATACGTGGAAAGTTTAAGAAATCAGGGACATTTTTACCATTTACACGTGAATCTGGTAATCCTTTAGTTAAGAAAGATGTTCTAACATATAGAAATGAAACATTGAACAATCATTTTAACATTGTTAGGACTTACAGTGATAATGAAGAGGGTTTAAGTGATTTTTTCAGTAATTTCTCTGAGAAAATGAGAAAATTATTAAAAATTTATGAGATGATGAATATTGTTCCAGTAAATGAAAATTCATTTAAAATTAATGTTAGAAATGAATTTTTCAAAGTTGAAGCGAAACCTGAAGCTACTCTTATTGAAATATCCAAGAATTTCGCATCAATCCTTGATTATTTTCTTGAAGAAATTCAGGAATATTCCAAAGGTCTTCTACCTGACATTCTAAATGAGATTTATTCTGTTAAAAAAGAATTAATTTATGATATTAACGAATTATTTAGAACGAGGGATATTTTAGAAAGATTAACTAGTCTATTAAATCAAAAACATCTAAAGAGGCAAGAAGAAGGTATTAGAAATTTATTGAATGATTACAGTGTTTTGAAATATTTTGAATCGTTAATTGTAAATATTAAAAATCAATTAAACGAATTTGACGAACAAAAACAAAATATTTTCAAAGAGACTACCAATCATGGTATTTCATTACATCCAATCCTTTCAAATGCTAGGGATAATTTCGTAAGATCTAATCCAAGGGGAATACAAAGTATTCTTTGGACTTGGATTGGGTCTCTAGATGACAGTAATAAAACAAGTATTTTTAAGATTATAAAAGATGTTGAAATTAAAATAATCCAAAAAACACCAGAACCTACCCCAAATGAAATTGGAATGATGATAATTACTCCTTCATGTCAGTATAATATGATTTGCTTTCCTAATACCAAATCTTGGCTTAGTTTCAGAGATAATTTCGTTAATAGCTATTTCGTCTCTCAGGAAATAAAATCTCTCAAAAAGTATGAAGGGTCACTTTTTGAATTGGCTGATAAAGTCAGGGATTCAATTAATTATAAATTAAGTTTTGCAAGTCTCGAACAAGATCTAAGGCAAAATACAATCCAGTATAATCGTCGTTATAATGATGATTTTCTGATAATGGATGGTTCCTTAAAAGATCAAGATTTACGGGAATTTTTATTTTTGTCTATAAATGGATTTTTTAAAGAAGAAGCATACAAACGATAAATGAAGGAATCAAATTATTAATAAAAAAGCTGAAAGAACCGGAGTTTTTAGAGCTAAAAAGAAGTTATTATTAGGTTACTTATTACTTTACTAAAAATTTAGATTTTTATAGATTGCTTGATATTATTTCCAGCATTTCCTCTGAAAATTTAATGTTTTGTTTCAGTTTTTCTATAACAAATCTTAAAGACTCTTTTGATTGGGAATCTTTAAGTATCTGACCTTTTATCAAATCAAATTTAGTTGTGATATCTTTTAAATGGTCCCTGATCCTTTTTCTTTCTTTTCTTTCTTCTTGTACTCAAACAAAGAGAGTAAAATATCATATTCCACGTTTTATAGAGTTATAAATAGATATATTAATTACTATTCTTTTATTGAAGAAAATAACATATTAAATAAAAGAAAAATTCTTTTCAATTTGAATTTATTAAAATAAAATTTAATTTCTGATCATTTTTACAGCAAAATATCACCATTTTATAAAATAGGTGTGGAAATATTAAAAATATTAAATCCATCCCAAAATGATTCTATAGTTCTAATACAACTGGATTTATTTTCCCTTTTACCGATGATAATTGATTTAACAGATAAGGAAATAAATTTTAAGAGCTATGTGTATGAAGACTACCTTAATGACTCAATTTTACATACAATTGAGATCCTTTCAAAAAAATCAAAGCTTTCTTTTGAATCGTTAGAAAATTTATCAGATTTCACAAAAACTTACAAATTTTTCAATTTCCACGAAATTATTCAAGAAAATTGGGAAAAACCTTTTAAATTCGTGATTATTTATTTTTCGAATAACTTTTTGAAATCACCTCATGACATAAATAGATATCTTCAGTCTCTCCACGATATTTTTATTGAAAAATTAATTCTTATAACTTCAGGAGATACGCTAATATCTCTCTGGGCAGAAAAATTTCGAAAAGCAATCTTAGATAACTTCTTTTTCGAAACAATAATTAATATTGACAGGAATATAACTATTCAAGCTAGAAGTTTCGTTGAGACTAATATAGCTATTAAACTTGACTATCCGGTATTATTAGTTTTGACAAAAAAGAAAACAAGAAATCCCCATAAAAATATTTTCTGATCAAAATCTTCCAATTTATGATATAAATATTGATAAATTTCACAATAACAAGAATTTTGAGTTTAATATATTTCAGGATCTCCAGACTATCAAATTTCTAGAACAGATAGAAAAGTTAAAATATAAACTGACAGACTTTTTTGATATTAATTTTGGAGAAAAAATTGATCCAAAGATGATTCTCAAAAATGAAGTTAATGACATTTCTGATAAAAAAATTGTAGTTTCTAGTTCTAATATTCAACGGTACAAATTTAGGGGAAAAACTAAATATATTTTAAAGAAAATTTATTCAAAAGATATTCAAAATAAAATAATTGCTCCTAGGTTTGGGAGATTTGAATTCTTTTACGACAGAAAAGGGATATATATTTGTGATCATTCTTGCATTATGTTATTACCTAAAGCCGGTACTTCTGAAATGTTAATTTTATTCGTTCTAGGTTTTCTAAATTCAAAAATCATGAGATATTATTGGAATCTTCAGATAAAAGATATAAAAAATATTTATGATAAAAGGAATATTTGTTTATCATTGAAATATCTTTATAGATTAAAAATTCCCTTTTCTCCAGAATTAGAACTTGATTATTCGAATATTTCTTATCTTGTAGATCAGATAGTCAAATCAAGTGATCAAGGCCAAGATTTAAAGAATACTTTAAATATAGAAAAAGAAATTGATGATATTTTTGAAAACATTGTTTTGAATCTACCTAAGAGATATAGAACATCATCATTAAGACGAGAAATTCCTATTGACTATGAAATTATCAATTCAGTTAAAAAAGATTTTAAAATTGAACCATTTGAAAATAAATCCAATATTTCCGATCTTATCTTTAGCCTAAATGATTTTATTCTAGTTTTTGAGATCAGAGATTCAAAAACATTAAATAAAGTACAAATTTATAAATATATGAATAATTATAAACAATTAATTATAGATCTGAAGAATCAGGATAAAAAAAAAATAATCTATATTATTGTTGGTCCTACCTTAAGAAAGAATCAATTTGATTATATTTCAAAAGAATTTTTGGAAAATTCAATATTTTTTACCCCAATAAAGACTTTAAAGGATGAGTTAAATACAATATTGAAATCCTAAGTTTTTCTACAATTAATTGGATAATTACTTCGTAAAAAATAAATATAATCTCGAGGAATTTTTATCTCATAAAAGTATTTATGTGGTAGATTTTCCCTGGTTTTGCTTTATGATATATGATTTCAAGAATTGTTAAACGATTTTCAAGTTTGATATGCATTATTGTCACTTTTTAGAATTTATTTAATATTCAATGTTTAGAATTCCAGATGGTGAAATGATGAAAACCTTCAAAATTTAAAAACAGATGTGAGCACAACTATTTCATTTTCTCAATATCATCCAAACTCAATGTTTGGTGTTTCGTATGTAGCCACCTTGTTTTGAACATCTCTGGTTTTGTATATCCTCCTCCTATCATCATGAATTCTCCCGGTTTTACTGTCATTACCTTTTTCACCATTCGTTGTGTTTCATACCCATATGGTTCCAGAAATGCTTCTACTTTTTCTATACTTTGTTTTGTTGGTATTCGTCCAATGAATAATGTTCCCACATTATCTATTGCTTTATAATCTATCGCTGCTGGTGATTGAGTTGCTAATAATATCGAACATCCGTATTTTCTTGCTTGTCTCATTAACAACATCAACATCTTTTTTGATGGCGGATTATATGGATGTGCTGGCAAAAAGTCTGCCACTTCGTCTATATACAAGAAGAATCGTATTTTATCTTGCTCTTTCTGTGGATTTCTTAATAACCAATCATAAATCATTCGTAATATCCATGATACTACTAATTGTCTTTTTGTTTGGTCTGTTCCTACACTGGCCAGATTTATTATTGATAATTGTGACTCTTTTGTTGTTAATTCATCAAAATCTATTGATTCTCCTCCTATGAAAAATGATCCTTCCGTTCCTATAGCCAATTTCATTATTTTTTGGCTTAATTCTTTCTGTTTTCTTGATGTTAACAATAATTCAACATCTATCAGTGAATCATCCTGTACTGATTGAATGGTTGTCGCATCTAATACTCTTGATGCTAATATTTTAAAATCTAACGTTTCATATTTTTGCCAGCTCTCTTTTAACATGGCCTCTAGAAATGCTTTTTCTTGTGGAATACTTTTCATACTATAGCCTAAAATATCTAATAATTGTGTTGCTGTTGCATCTAAATATGTTATTAAGGTATCATGATCTTGTAGCACTTCTGGTGCTGGTGGTGATAATGGTTCTATTGTTAATTTTATTCCTTTTGTTGAATTTGGTGTGTAAATCTTGATTTTTGTTTTTTTTACTAATTTTTTTCCTTCCTCATCATCTGGTAACGCTAATGAACATAAATCTCCTTGTGGATCAATTAATATTGCTGAATATCCTTGTTTCAATATTTCTTCTATTAATACTTTTCCTAATACTGTTTTTCCTGATCCAGATGCTCCCAACGTTACTACATGTTTTAAAAACACTCTTGGTTGTATTTCAAAGTCTCCCTTGTCTTTCAGACTGGTTCCTATTATTGCATTAGTTGTTTCTTGTTGTAAATAATCTTTCAAATCAATTTTTTCTTCTCTTTTCATATCGACTTTGTGATCACTTTTTTCTTTGGTAATCATATCTTTTTCTGGTTCTAATTCCACTATTGGTTCTTTTATTTCTTCTGGATCTTCTGCACTAGTCTCTTTTTCGTCCAATTCTATTGCTGTTTGCTCTTTTATGCCTAACTCTTCTAAATGTGGATTTGATCCGAATTTCTTTAAACAAAATTTTGACACAATACAATCTTCACATGCATCTAAATAAATGGTGTGTGGTATTTCTTCCTCATTTTTCATCCATGAATCCATTTTGTAGAACGTTTTTAGTATTAAACTTTTAAACTGTTTTAATATTTGTGGTTCTACTCGATGTTCCTCGATACTTTCTGGTGAAATATACATTAAAGCTGCTGCTGTTTCTATCCCAAATTCTTCCTCGATAATAATACTGTAGATGGCTACTTGTGGAATATCTCGTTCAAGGTTATCTGCTGATCCTGTTTTGAAATCCCACAATGTCATGGTTTGGTTATTTACATCCATTGATAACCAATCTATTCGTCCCCCGATTTCCACTTCTTTTGTTGTCCCATTATGTGTTATGTTAAAACTGTGATTGAATCCCCACTCAACTGCTATAAATAGTTTTTTCAAAGCTTCAGAAGTATTATTGTTCTTTTTTAGGTCATTATATCTATTATTCATCTCTTTAGTTAATATTTCGACTATTTGATTTACTCGATCAAACTCTTCGGGTTTCCAAGTGCTGAAATCTCTTTTTTGACTTATTTCATGTATAACATTCCTCATCCCATCTCTAAATAAATCGATTACATGTTCATCTGATGTTTTACTTAACCTATCAATGAACCGTTGAGATTTCAAAGCTTTTTCTGCAAATTTTGAAATAATATGATGAACAAGAGTCCCAATCCCAGAGCTCGTCCCCTTAAAGATCTTTTTTCCGTATTTTTTCTTTATGATGAACTTTCTGGGACATAAAGCGGCAGTTTTCGCATCCGTAACTGAAAAATGAATATCCTTGAACTTCAAAACACGTCATCCGATGGGCTTTTTGCAATCACTATGTTAGTTTTACTTTGGTTCATAATAACTATTTTTCCTTCGATTTTAAGCGATTCTACTACCGAATTATACAGTTTTTTCTCTTTCTTATAATCTGGAAATAATTTTTGAAAATTTACTAGCATTTGAGAATTTGCCTTTGATAGAATATCTTCCCGAATAGATGTAGTTATATCTTTTTTCGGCCGTTTTGAAACAGTTATTATGGGTCCTTCTTTTTTTGACTCTAATTCAAACATTTTATTTATTATATCTACTTTAAAGAAGAGATTATCCATTATATATGGTAAAACTTCCTTTCTAACAACTGGATGACCCTCAATATCGAGGTCTCCTGAGCTTGATAAATCTAGAATTTCTTTTAACCCAAAGATTCTGGCGTTATCATCGATATCTATATAAATTAAATGTCCAGATGATTTTATTCCTTCAAGTAACTCGTTACTCTTTTTCCAGCTCTTTTTGATTTCTAAATTTTTATCTCTTATTATAAACCATTTTGTAATTATTTTCTGGGCTAAATTGTTAGTTATTCTATTTAATATACCATAAAACGACTGACCTCGTTCATTATTACAGACTTCTATTCCCCATTTCTCTTCTTGACCAGATTCATTTATTATTGTAGCAATCATGTCTAAATCTTTACTTTTTTTCTTAAAAACTAGTTCAGTAACTTTTTTATTGTTAATAGTTAATTCTGAGTCAACACATCCTTTTAATAAGTCAAATAACCCAGCTTCAAGATAATTTTCTCTTGTACTGTAAGGATTATCATCAATATTTTCCTTATATTGAGTAATTACCTTATGTATTTGATTTTCAAGGTAAAGATCTAATCTGTCCTTGGTTGGCAATACTACCTTAGTTTCTATCTTTGGAGCAGAAATTTGCTCTTGAGAAACTTTGAATTCTTTTACTTCTTTATTCTTTAACATGTATTGAAATTCTCTTGATAATTCTCTTAATACACCCCTTGGGTTCCATCCTTGTGATTGACTGATAAATTTTATGTATTCTTCACTAAATGGATAAGTTTCATACAGAGGTTGATATGGGAATGTTCCCCAAACGTGATTGAGACGTTGTGATATTAGTTCTTTCATTTCTTCATTACTTGGAACACTTAAAGTATCTATATGTTCTATACGATCCTTTGCTGACTTTTGAATATTTGGTTCCATCTGTTCTGCCCAAGTAACCGTTTGTGTCATTAATAATATCAATGCATTAGGTGTTTCGTTGCATAATCGGACAATAGTATCAAAAAAACCAACTACGATACTAATATCATGAAATCTATCATAAATTGATTCTAATTGGTCAAAACATAATAACATTGGTTTGTCTGATAATGTTAATAGAGAATGAAGAACCCTTTGAGCAATATCATCATTACTTATCGAATCCTTGACTTTCAATTTCTTTAGAATATCGTCATCTAAATCATCGCCTTGAAGCCATCTCAAAGCGTAAGAGTGTAGTTTTGGATGAAGAGCTTTAAATAATACTTTCAAGAAAGTTAAATCAACTTCTGGGTATTCTTCTTCAACCATTTCAATTGCTATATTGGACAACGATTGAAGAATCTCCATTGCATTATTATCATGCCCAATCAGGCTTAAAATTATTGTGTGATCCTTTTTTAATTTCTCCATCAAAGATTCTATTTTTTTTGAAAGAGGTTCAGATTGACCCTTCTTTTTCAAGGCTTTGATTAGAGATTGGGAAATAATACTTGAAATTAAGACCTTCATTGGAGAATACTTTTGGTCTTCTTTCTTTTTTCGTAAGGAGGTAAATATTTCTCTGTAAATATGATTAAAAATGGCAGTTACGTCAGAAATTGGTCTAATTGCTACAAAAAGGTAATTATTTTTATCAGAGATTCGACGCAATCTCGAGATAAAATGTGTTTTCCCAATACCTGGTTGTCCCCCAACCAACATTACACGTGAAATCGTGTTTTCTTTAATATCATTTAGAAAGCTTAATACTTGCTGTGTGCAAGATCCATTTATAGATTCAACATCTGGAAAATCTTCCCAAGCAGATCTAACAATAATATTTGTGAATGGATTTGCAGATTCTAATAAGTGTTTGTGCCACTGTTCTTCACTCATAAATTCATCCCCTACGTTATTTTCTCCATATAACATAATTAATTAGACCACGAGAAGGATGATAAATAGACTTATCTCTATCTCTAACTATCTTAGGATCACTAGCTGTCTGAAGCTCAATTATTCGCTCTTTTTCAAGATCAAACAATTCACTTTCGAATTGGGAACGGGAAATGTTTTCCAAATCCATTTCATGCCATAATTTTGGAATCGGAACCATTCCTCCCTTTCTTTCACTAATGTTTATTTTATTGTATTTCTCTTTCAGAATAATTAGAAAATCTCTTGAATTGAGATGTTTCTCACTAACTTTAGATGATTGAAGATTGCTTTTGCTTATAACTTCAATTTTTTTTAAACGAAGTTCTAAATTGCTAACCATATTTGTTAATGCTTCAAATTTTGAATCAAATACATTAAGCATGTGACTTTCAATTTCCATCATCGTTAAAGACGTTGGTTTACTCACAGTTTTAGGAAATGTTTTTATAGGAGTCTCAAACAACGTTTTTTTGGGTATTCCTTTAGCTTTCAAAGCATTTTGGTGTTTTTTACTACTTATATGTTTTTTTGAACTAGGATTTTTTAATTCAGATCCACAAATGTCACATTTTACCATTTTTTTCCCCATTTTTAGAGAATAAAGTTAATTAAAAAGAATATTCGAAAGTATCAAATATAATATTTAAAATCTTTCTGTTGAAAGTTTTAATAGAGGAAGGTTATCGAAATAACGAAAAACAGTAAAATTTAGTTAAAAAAATATTTGTTTTATTATACATAAATACAAATATATTTCGTTTTTTGTATAATATTAAAAATTTTCTAGATTTGACATAATTCAGCAGCACCAAAGTGATATTTATATTAAGTGCAAGTATATGAAATTTTATAAGAGAAAAATCATGCATTTGACATTTCTCATTTTTTCTTTGAAATTTTAGATATAATAGCTTTTATTAAGACAGATAACTTATGTCTATGAGTTATTTCAGTAAACTTATTCTTTTTTGGCTTAAGGTTATTGAAAACATGAAGAAACAAAAATCATACTGACCTATTTTACTTCTCAGTATTATTGCGGAAATGGAATCTGGAAATATACGAGAAATTAGGAATTCTCATTCATCTGATATTATTAATCGTTTTATTTCTTTTTATGAATCCGTTGATAATTCTCCGGGTTTGAAAAAGTCCTGAAGATATAATTGACTAAATAAAATGATTTGGGTCATTAAAAAAGTTAAAAAGCAAGTTTCTCCAAAAGATGTCAAAAAGATTTAAATCACTAAAATGAGATTAAAATTAGATTAAACCTAATTCCCTAGAAGGTTTATTATATGACCAAAAATCACATCTTGATTTTTTTTAGAATATTTCTTTTATTAATTTTAATAATAATGGTTTTTAATAAAATAGGACAGGTTGATTCAGAAGAAATAGACTTAATTGGGCATGAAGACCCGATTCGATCAATTGATTGGAGTCCTGATGGTTCTTTAGTTGCTACAAGTTCTATCAATAAATCCTTAAAGATTTGGAATCCGATTGAAGGTAATATCAAATGGTCATTCAATTTTGAATCTAGTATTCGATTCATTCAGTGGAATTCTGAGGGTACCAAAATAATCGTATTTTTGGCTCCCGGAGTTGATTCTAATACATCTCTCAAGATTTTAGACATAAGTAAAGGAACCGTACAATCTGAAATACAATTTTCTTCAGAATTAGAGTCTATGTTAGGTTCTCTTCAACCTAATAGTAATATTCTTGCACTTACATATTTCTCTCTTGATTCAACAGGTGAAATTAGACGTTATAGACTTGCTTTGTATGATTTAACTACCAATAAATTTTTTAATATTATATCTACAAATAGGACTTCTTCTTTAAATTGGGTCAATAATGGGAAAAAACTAGCTTTTTTGGAACATTTTAATGACAAGATGTATGTTACTGTTTGGGATTCAACTACAAATAATTTTTCATTATCTTTTGTCGAAGATGATTTTATTTTTTTTTCTTCAAACAAGCCAGTGATCAGTTTCAGTCCTAATAATTCATTGTTAGCTCTTAGCCGATCCTATCAAGTAAGCGTTGGTTTTATAGAAACCACAAAATATGCCGTTACGATTTATGATTTGAATTCGACCGAAATTTTTATGTCAAGGTTACGATTAGATTCTCGAGTTACAGCTCTTTCTTGGAAGTCAAATGATGAAATATTTGTTGGTACATCTAATAATGGTGCTCGAATTTGGAAAATCAATCCTATCCACTGGGCTTTTGATAAGGATGAAGATGTTCAAGCATTTTTAGATCTAGAAACTGGGATCCGTGATCTTGACTGGGATGAAAATAATAATAATTTAGCTTTTGTTTATATAAATGCTAATAATGCGAGTCTATTCACAATCGACGAAATTCCTAAATTTGTTCCAACTACCACTAGTACTAATTTTCTCCTAATTTTCAGTTCTATTATTTTAATTTCATTGTATAAAATAAAAAGAGAAAGACTCAAATAGTGTTGTCTGTCAGAACGTCTTTTACAGAATTTTCTTACTTAACACTAGTCTCTCTTCCTAAATTTAAATTAATTTTAAGTCCTTTAGGTTTTTCAATTAAATTTTAATTAAATTCTTTTTTCTAGCTTTTATCGCTACATTAGGATTATAATATTTTTACCCTACACATTTACAATAATAATTGCTGTGAATAATTTTAACTGCTCAATTTTGTTTAAAAACCAATTATCAACTCTTCCAGAAAATATCGACCAATCACTAAGCACATTAGAGAAACGAGGATGTAATATAACCAGATAATCAATTATGCTTCCAGCTAGTATTGATAGCAGGTCTTGGAATAATAAAGCTTCTTGAACTGAAATAACAACTCAAGAATCTAACTCCCTTTTCTATGATGAAAGTGAATCTGAGACAGAGATTTCTTTGAGAGAATTAATGATAAGACAATCTAAATCTAAAACCAGTTTGTCTTATTCCTCACTACTTACGTCATGAACTTCCTAAGTTTTTTAAAGATAATTACCTTGAATTATTTCGGTACGAGTCTGGAGGGTGTGTCTTGACAAAAACTGGTCCTAATAGGGATCAGAATTCTCTCTTTCCTATTCTTCCTGGTTGTAAAATTATTTAATCAAGTCATTTTCATCCTGTAAGTTCTTCATCTATCCTTTTTCGCAAAGAAGCCAAGAGCGAAGAAAACTTTTTCTTTCTCAGCCAACGTATGGGTATTATTGAACATTACATTAGATTTTGTTATCCAGATATCTCCGAAATTAAACTTAAGCACTGCGGCCGTATTTAAGGCGTAGTTAGTGGTTCTATTAAGATCGGTAATGATGTTATTGATATTGAAAAGGCTTTGTTTGAACTCGATCATGTCTTAGAAAACTCAAAAATTATTATTGCTTGCGAAATTAAGAAAAGATTTTCTGAAACCATTAGTTTGCATCAATTATTACTTCCATATCTTTATTTATCCTCTTTTATTTGTTCTCACGATCATTCGGGATTGTATTAATTACGATCGGAGTTTTTATGTTTAATTTAAGCTTTGCAACTGAAAATTATTTTAAATTCATTATTTTTTCTATTAGCCCACTAATTATTTGTTAGTAAGTTTTATATACTTATACATTTTTGACTACTTATGAAAATATTAAGTATTAAATTACCGGAAGAATTAATCATTCAACTTGATTTACTTGTTAAAAGAAAGAAATATAGAAGTAGAAATGAAGCTTTACGTAATTTAATCAAGAAAGGTTTAGAGAGTGAGTCAACCACTGAATTTTTCGATAAAAATAGTAAAAATAAGATTGCTAAGATTTTAAATTCTTTTAAAGAAAGAAATGTTTCTTTCATTCTAACAGGAGACAAAAATGCTGAGCAACTTGTTTCAGAGGAACGTGAACGATGAAAAATGCATATATAGATACCAATATTGTTGTTTCCTCTATTAAACCTGATGATATTTTTTATAGTGATTCCAAAAAATTGTTATCAAATTCAATAGTAAATTGTTTATCTTCAACGTTATTATTGGTCGAACTAAAAGCTGTTCTTACCAAACAAGTTGATAACATTGAGAAAAATCTATCTAGAGAAATAAAGAATTTGATTAAAGATTTCACCTTAGAAGAAAAAACCGAAGTATTTTTCAATTATGTAATGGAAAAAATCTATCTTGAAATTTTAGAAGTACCTACAATAGAACGATTAGATATTCCATCATATAATGGAAGTATTTATACACCTTATGCTATTTCTTTAAAAATTTCAGCTTTTACTCAGTTAAAAACTCTCGATAATCTTCATATTTCTCATATTATGCAAATAAATCATATTCTTAACAAAAAAATCGATTATTTTGTTACTACTGATAAAATGATTCAAAAAAATAAAATGAAAATAAACGAATTACTTTCTATAATTGTAATAACTCCAAATAAATTAATTGAACTCGAAACTACCTAATAAAATCTATTTTTCTTCTATTATTATCAATTCAAAAACAATTCCGGATTGAAAAAGGGTAACAACATGAAAAATTTTATTAAACTCTTGATCTCTTCAATTAAAAGATATCCCAACTGATCCTGGTATTTATATTATCTGTCGTTAACCTGAATATTAAACTAAATTATGATTTTCTTCTACCAAGGAAGATGGTGATGCTTAAAAGTATAATCTAGAATGGGTAAATATTGAAAGTAAATATCCAATCATTTACTTATGGTTAGTGTTTATTTGGCAATAGCTTCCAGTATCGAAAAATAAAAATATCACTCATTTTGATTTAATATATATATTTGTTCAATTTCCTAACTCAATGTTGATGTTTTGATAATTTCAAATCGAACCATTCTTAATGAGAGTTATGCTAAAGATTTTCTTCATTTCCTGTTCCAAACTATTTAAATTTTGTTAAAGTTTAGTAATAATAATATTGTTTTTACGAAAGTAAAGGGTAATGAAATGATAAAAATTAAAAGAATTTTCTTTATATCAACAATTTTAATCTTCTTGGAAAACTGACTCAAAGCAGTTTCTTATAAAAATATCAACAATTTTAATCTTCTTGGAAAACTGACTCAAAGCAGTTTCTTATAAAAAAAAGAGTTGTTAAACCTGAAAATCCTCTTTCAGTAGACCGCACTTTAAGGCGACAACTTACATATTTTGGGGCTAGTAGAAGAAATTGGGGACGACTTGTTCAAATTTGTGCTAATCAAATTAGATATTTACAAGATTTTGAGATAATAGAAGATTTATTAAAAAAAGATAATTAAAATGAATTTTTTATTCAAAATAATCTCCAGAATATATCAAAGTAGTAATTTATTTCGAATATTAGTAATAAATATGATGATTAATTAGTTATTGAAGTTCTTTCTTCGTTGTGTTCTGTTGCTTCAACTATAGGTTTTCCTCCTTTCCCTATCTTTTCTCCAGTCCGACTATAATGATCTAATCCATTTAACAGATTTGAAGCAGTTCTGCCGAATACTTTTTTCATCATAACCACACTCATTAAACGACCTAAGATTCCATATTTTGGTGTATAATTAATGGTCATGGTAACTTCAGTTTTATTTTCATCAAGTGACTTTACCAGAAAAGATGCAATATTCTTTTTTACACCTGGAGCCCCTTCCAAAATTTCAATAGTAACTTCGTCGTTTTTCTTATCAATGATCTGTTCTTTAAACTTCATGCCATTGTAAAAATGACATACCCGGGTAGCTCCTACCTCTGAATCAATGTTTGTTATCAGATCAACGGTATCAACATATGGATTATAATAATGGACATTCTTGAAATCCATTATAATTTCCCAAATACGGTCAGAATTAATTTCTATAATTTTTGTTTTTGTTATGGTGGACATTATTAATCACTAAATCTCATAAAAGTAGTAGTAGTTTCTCTTTTTTTTTTTGAAACTTTAATTAAAGGTCAGTGACAAATTATTTAATTTTGAATTCTACCGAAAATATCCCCGGGACCCAAGAATTTAGTGCATTAGTAAATGCATTAATGACCTGGCGACGTGCGATAGCTATTGACTTCGTAGAAACCCATGATGATCCTGTTTTCACGTTTAGTTGGGAATCTGATCGTCATGGAGATAATTCTCCATTTGATGGACCCGGAAATACACTTGCTCACGCTTTTCCTCCCTCCCTGTGGTGGTCAATATGCTGGGGCTTGTCATTTCGATGAACTTGAGGATTGGTCTCTTTCTGCTAATGATGGTGTAGACCTTGAAACTGTTTCTCTGCATGAAATTGGACATTTACTTGGTTTAAGACACAGTACTGTATGAGGTTCGATTATGGAGGCAACGTATTCTGGTGAAAGGAGAGCTTTATCAAATGATGACGTTCAAGGGATACAGTCATTATACCAGCCAAGATAAAATTGATATTAGAAAATTTTCTTATTTTTCGAATACGTATCAACGATGAAGATAAAGCAATATTTTCATCCATTTAGTTTGAATTAGAAGGAAAAAATAAGTTTAGTAATTAAATTTAGATCGATTTTTTGATCTTACTTCAATAATTTTCTACTAGGCTTATTTAATAAAACCTTTTTTAGCTGAAAATGTTAGTATCAGGTTTATTGGTTATGTATTTTATAGAAATTTCTTATTGTATTTATTTGTCCTAAGTGATAAGCATCGTGATGAATCAGCGTGAAAATGACCTTTTTTATTGGCCAAGAATCACCCCAATTTGTTTTTACTTTTTTTTCTAATTCCTTATCGGATATTCCCTTAATGCTTTCCACTAATTTTTCTTGTATTTTTTTCAAATAATGTTTACTTTCTGGCCATTCTGGGCATTCTAACTCCTTCCATTGTAGTTTCGCTTCTCTGAATGCATATTCATTGTACATTAATTTACATTGAGCTATATGTAAAGTTAAATATTCAATAGTTGGTATTGGATCCAAAATTTGTTCTTTTATCCACCCGTTTCCGTATTTATTCCAGTTTTGAATTATTTCTAACGTTCTTGAGTTTGGCGTTGGCATCCACTGGGCTTCTTCTTTTGTTAGGTTATTCAAGATCCCTGATAAGTCATGGTATCCATGATTTAACTCCCAAATCATAGTCTGAATAATGGGATTAAGAAAATTCATCGTCTTTTCACCATTTTGCTGAGATTATATTATAATTGATCGGTCTCAATCATGATTTTATTTATTTTGATATTTCAGATATTTTAACATATGTTTAGTTTGTTGAATGACATTTTGACATTTGATAAAATTGGAAGAAAATTTAGAATTAGAAGTAATTAACTTCCTTAATATTAGTATTGATAGGTAAACGATATATTTTCTAAACATGCTTTCTTTAAGAAACCTTGTTCCTAAACCTATTTTACGATAATCTGGGCAAATAAAATACCAAATCAAATAATAATATTTGTTTCAAGTTGGCTAGTTTTGATTCGGAATTGAAATAATTTACTAGCAAATATTATAACGAATTCTAATTATAAAATAATTGCTTTATTAATTAATATGAGTAAAAGGTGTGTAGTTTGAATAAAATACTAATTATAGCAGGTGTCCCTGGTGCAGGTAAGTCAAGTGTCCTTAAAGAAGTCCATAAAAAACGATCTAAAACATTTAAAATAATTTCTTTTGGAACAAAGATGTTTAATTTGTGTATTGAGAGAAATCTGGTTGAAAATCGAGATCAAATAAGAAATTTAAATCATGAACTCCAGAAACAACTACAAATTGAAACTGCTGAACTTATTGCTAAAGAACACGGTAATTATTTATTAGATACTCATTGTACAATAAAAACACCTGCCGGATATATGTCTGGTTTAACAGATAAAATGTTATTTATTTTAAAACCTGTAGCTATTATATTAGTAGATGCTCATGAAGTAGAAATCTCTGGAAGGCGAAAACTAGATAAAAATAGACCTGAAAGAACTATTGAATCTTTTGAAGATGTTAAAGAACATAAAGTTATTAATCGAGCCTTTGCTACTTCTTTTGCTCAAAAAAGTGATTCTTTGCTAAAGATCGTTCAAAATAATACTGGAGAGTTTGAATCGGCAGTTGAAGAAATTGTGCAAACTCTAGATTTTGTTACAAGCAAATCTTGAAGCTAAACAAAATTATTAATAATCATTAGTTTACCCTTAAATTTTGAATTGCTCTAAACTAAATTGTAGTTTATATTGAACCAAACCTATTGAATCAAATTTTGATATTGTATATTTTAACTCCTTGTGGAAATCGTTAGCAACTAATGTTCCTAATGAATCCTCATCCCCATCTAACTTCGCACCAACCCATCCGATATACTTTAAAATTTGTCCAATATCATGGGCTTTTCCCTTTCCTTTTTTTAATTCAATAAGACATCAGTAAATCCCTCTTGTATTAGAATATTTTCTTAGTTTTTATTATAGTTTTTACTAAAATCCGATGATTTGAAATCATTCACCGTGGTCAAGAGGAATTATCAGTGATCGAAGAAAGAAGACATGACTCCTTAACTACCAAGAAAAAGAGTTGAAAAAGGTTCTTAATGAAGTAAAATTTCATACACCTCATTTTCCATACAAAATTTGGTAATTCATTTTTGTATTCGAAATGTATTTAAGTTTACAATTGTTTACATTATAAAAAGTGAATGAAAATGGAAGAAATTGTGACTACAAGAATAGAAAAAACTGTATTAAACCAAATTGATAAATTTGTCAGTTCAGGCTATTTTGTTAGTAGAAGTGAAGCAATAAGACATATTATTTCAAAGGGTATATCCGATATTGTTAAAGTTGATATGATGAATGATTTACTTGAAGAAGTTGAAGTTGATTCAGAAATAACTGATGAAGAACTAATGAAAATTAGCAAAAAGATCTTTGATAAACCTATTGCTGAAATCATATCGGAAAATCGAGAAAGATGAGAATCCTTTATATTGATACTAATGTTTTGTTAGCAAGATGGATAAAAGATGATCCTTTTCATAACGAAAGTGTATTAATTATTTCAGCTATTGAAAATAATCAAATAAAGGCTTATTTTTCAACATTTGGATTGTGCGAGATTGTTTCAGTTGTTAAAAGACAGGAAGAGAAATTTTCCAGTATATTTACTAATAAAAATTTAATTTCTCTTGCATTTTTGAAAAAAGTAAGAAAAATTAAAAATATTAACATATTCAATGATAAAAATATATTGAAAGTAAACATTAGTGGGCAAAAAACAGAAATTTCATTAACATATTGGACTGCAATTAATATAGGAGCGAAAACTGGATTGAAAACACTCGACAATATCCATATTGCGCTTTCAAGAATTATTTCAACTGTTACAGAGGATTCTGTAGATTTTTTCATAACAGGAGACAGCGGAATATTACAAAAAGCTAAAGAAATAAAAAAAATGTTCAATATATCTGTAATAGACCCCAGTGTCTTAGTAAAAGTAGAAGGATTATAATACGGAAAGATTTTCGTTAGACATAGAGAATTGATCTGAAGTTTCATTTATAAGTAACAATTATAAGCGATTTTAGTGAATTAAATAACAAAAATTCAAAAAAAGAATAAATTTTATATCACAAAATCTAAATCGTTGCTAGGGGATAGTCAAGAATAAGATTCGTTAAGTAAAAAACTTCCTTGACCCTTGAAGAGTGGTTTGACTCATCCAATTAGCTTATAGTTTTTATATTAATTCTTTCTTCTTTTTATGAAATAAATACTTATTATTGATAGAACCACTAAATAATATTCTCCTCCTGGCGACGTCGTTATCTTCTGTGTTGTCGTCCAAGTATCTTCATCCATTCGTCTTATTTGTACTTCCCTATAATTTTTGAATTCATTTCCCTCATAGTACTGGTAATAATATTCCTTTAGGAACCCCTTTTGCACATTGAATTTCAAATACCTATTTTCTACTTTCCCACTATTGTTTGTTCCTTCTGTTTCCTGATAATATTGGGAATCAATTTCTATATTTATATTCTCATTTACTGATTCTATTCCATCAGCATATACCTTCCAATCATCTAATGATGCATATACAGGGTGTATTAATGCTGGTATATAGGGATTAAAAAACGAATTACTACAAATTACTTCATAGTCATCAAAACCATCGGCCAAATTGCATAATAATGCTTTATTCCCCTCTGATTTAATTTCTAAAAGAAAAGAATAATCCTTTACTAATACAACTGTTTTTCCGTCTATCTGTGCATCTACTTCTTCTATTAAGGTATATTCAGAATTCCATTGGAATTTTTCTATCAAATATTCAGCTGAGTCATTTATATCAACATTATAGCTTCGTTCAACTGCTAGAACCGGATTGATT
>MDVS01000120.1 GCA_001940645.1 Candidatus Heimdallarchaeota archaeon LC_3 | reverse complement strand
TAGATTTTTGTACTCATACAGTAAATTGTAACCTTTTTTATCTAAATAATATGTGTTCTCTTCATTTTCCATAATCTTTAACCTCAAGTTTACGAATGAAAAATAATATTTGTAAAATCCCTATTCAATTGGTAAAAGAATTCTCTGATTTCATTAAATTTCTTTACATTCTCGTTAATATTCTTACTATTAACGATGTCAGTACAAATATTTTCAAATTTCAATAATTTTTCCACTCCTTTATTGATTATAACACCAAATTTACTGGTTTTTGAAACTTTTATGTTATAAATAATTAATTTGTCAAAGAATAACTTATATTTCAGACTAAAATTAGTTATTTGATAGTTTTTTTCAGTATTAGAGTTTATTTTACCTATAACCTCCTTAACTAAGGTATTAAGGTGTTCTAAAAGACTGTTATTTTCTTCTAACAGCTTTTCTTTAGTCTCTAATTTCTCTTTTTGCCATTGATAACGATTAATTAGGAAATAAGTAACAAAATAACCTATAATTATAAGGGAAACGTTGCCAATAAAATTATTTGTTAAAGCAATGTCCAAAATTTCGAATAAATCAATCAAATCTTAAAAACTCCAATTAATGATATATTAATTGATCATTTATCATTTATATTTATTCGGGACTCGGAAATATTTAGTTTAATCGACAATACCTTGAAAAATCCTAGATATTCTATGAATCCTCATTTTTCAGATCTTATTTTTATTTTATTCACCTAAAATTTTATTGCAGCAAGAAGAAAAATTGTGATTTCGAGAGAGAGTGAAACGCGAAAACTAAAGATTGATATAAGGAAAATTCTGCAAAGTCTGATGCCTAAACGTTCAGCGGACTAACCGCAGAAGAGCATTCATTAGCTATGAAACCGATAAATTAATAAATCCACAAATAAATATTTCTCTTAAAAACAGAAACACGAAGGAATGCTTGCCCAAAACAATTAATGTTATTAGAAAAGATTAACGATTGAATAATGGTTAGAAATCCGGTCTTCAATGTGCCTAGAAAGGTCAAATTCTAGCCATAAAGGGATATTTTATTAAAATATAAGAAAGAAACGGTTTTAAATTGGTTAATAGGTAATAAAAAAGAAATTTCAGTTCATTTAAAGTCTGAAACTTTATTTCCTCCCCACAAAATGATCTCTTATACAAACAACTGTTAAAAGATCCTTTTCACCATCCTATCACTTTAATGAAATTGAACCCATTGCCATAATCTCAGCATTTTTTTTTTATATTGTTTTTTAGCTGATGAAATAATAAAAACTCTATTCGATTCGCAAATTTGTTAAAAGAAGCAGATGTTAAAAGAAAATGAATATAGCAGAAAAAAAGCATAATTATCCAGATAAAAGTGATATTGTTTTTTTAATTGATCACGGATGCACTTATAGAGAAATGCAAAAAAGATTTAATATATCAGCGGGAACTATGTATAGAGCTTTAAAATTCTATGGTTTAAAAACAAAAAATATGAAAAATAGTATGGGTAAGTCAAATAAGCCAAATGATATTGAAAAAACTCTTGAACTAAGAAAACAAGGTAAATCACTAACTGAAATTGCTAAAGAATTTGATATTTCGGAAGCATCAATTTATGCAAGACTAAAAAAATATTATCCAGAGTATTTACCTATAAGTAATAGATACACAAGAGAAGAAATTGAAAAAATGAGAGATTTAAGACAAAGGGGATATTCTTATCAAAGTATAGCTGATAAGTTAGATAGAAGTGTTATGGGTATATATCAGAACCTTAATAGGAGATTCAGATTTGGAAATGAAACCAGAATATACATAATTCAGTTAAATAATGATAGTTAAAATATAATTCTTTTTTATATTTGAATTCCAAGCAAAATTTTAATCGCCTTAAAAAAGGATATTCTTATCCAAATTTAACGCAGTTATTGAGATTTTCTGTTAATTTTATAGCAAAACCATATTTCTCTCTTTTAACTAAATTACGGGGCAGCCATTAAGTATCATATGAATAATTGCTTTACCTTAGGAGAAAAAATGAAACAGTTCAAAGATGATTTTGTGATTATAAATGAAGAAAATTCTATCATTTTTGATGAAAATATAAATGAAAACGAAAAATAAATTGCATACTTAATCCGTTTTTATTAAAAAGAATTATTCAACTATATCTTTAAGTAAGAATACAAAAAAATCCAACAAAAACAATACCGAAAATTTAAAAATTTGCTAATTTTAAAAATGATGATAAGAATTTTATAAATCGTTTCCTGCTGATAAAGAAACGATATTAAAACGACAGAAGCTATTTTATAGTCATCTAAAAAGTGACATGCCATAAATTTTTTATAGAAATTATTTCGAAACACTACTCAAGTCATAATTTATCAACAATTTTATTTTCCAGAAGAAATTTTTTTGATTCTAATAGTAAACACGGTGTTAGTGAAGCTACATATCGAAATAATTAAAATTTGGGTTTTTTACCATTTTTTTTCCAATTTTTGTTATTATCTCCTTTTGTTTTGTTATATCAAAAGCATAGTGTAGGTAGAGACCAGATTCTAATGGTTCCCAGTAAACATCCCATAGGGTGTTTTGAGCTTTAAAAATTCGATGTTGGGATTTCCCGCTCTTCAGGGCTTTAGGAGTAAGACACCAAGGACAGGGACTGTCTCTTTGAACCCATGTAGCGTAACATTTTTTTCCTGGAAGAATTCCTATTTCTGTTGCTGTTTTGTTACTAATAAATACATCTCGGTTAGGTTTCATTACCATTGCTACACAGGGAAGAGCATCTAATAGTGTTTGTGTTAAATGTTTTTTTTCTTGTAATTCTTCAGTTTCACGTTTTTGTTCAGTTATTGTAGTAACAATTTCTGATAGTTCTGTAAATAAATAATTAAAATCATCCCCTTTTTGGAGATAATAATCAACTCCAAGGTTAAAAGCTTGGATAGCAACATCTTCACTACTTTTTCCTATCAAAAGAATAAATGGAGTAAAATTATCAATTTCACGTAATTGACTTAATAGATCGAGTCCAGATAGCCCTGGCATCATGTTATCTGAGATTATAATATCATATTCATTTTTTTTGAGATGGTGAAACGCTTTTTCAGTAGATGAGATCGAAACTATCTTTAATTTATTAGAATATTCATTCATAATTTTGGTCCCAATATCGAGAAATTCAACATTATTATCTATTAATAAAATCTTAATACTATCATTGCTCTTTATCTGTTCTGTGATATCACTTAAAACTAATATCACTCCTGGATATCCATTTTCAAGAGACGTAGGAATTATCTTCAAATTAAAGAAGTAGTTTTTCTCTTTTGCTTCAATTTCGATTTCTAAAAAATTTTCTATTCCCTGTAAAGCCTTTATAATTTGTCTAATTATTCTTTTTTTCGGTTCAAATAATATGAAAAAATTTTCGAAAGGTTTTTTTAACACCTCAATCTTCTTAATCTTCCAAAAATTTAAGAAAGAGTCATTAGTTTGGGTAATGATGAGACTTCCATTTAACACCAAAATTTGATCTGATATCACATTTAACATGGTAGAAAGAGGAATTCGGTGCGAAAGATAATATACTTTAGATGGGCCGACTTTTAACATCTCTATTTCCCCAGATATCGATAAACTGGTGAGGTATTTTGCTACTGAATTTCTACTTAGACTGAGTTCTTTAGAGATAGCTGTTACAGTCAACCCTCGCTCATTCTTTTTAAGTAAGTCTTTAATTTGCTTAATTCTCACTCCCAAAGTATCCACATCAAGATATTATTTACTTTACTTTTATAAAAATCAATTAAACCCGTAATTTGACTAATTTTCATTTCTTATTCCTTATGCTTCAATTCCAAAATTATTTTCCATTGTAGCCTTAGATTTCTCCAGGGTGAGACTTGTAAACTTATTTACGAATGCATTCCCTTCTTTCCTTTTTTCCTTTTTTCCTTTTTGTGTTTAGGTTTTAATTTTATAAAATAAAATTAAATTAAATTAGGTTTATCAAACTCTTAGTTTTTTCTAATATACTTAAAACTACAGCATAGTTTAAACCTAATTTTCATTTTTTATTCTCACTTTAATTAAATAGATTTCAACTCTTTTAGTTTAGAACTTAATTTATCAAAATTAAAACTCTAAACCAGTGTTTGGTATTAATTTTTTGTGAAAAGATAAAATTATTGAGTAAGAATAATTCCATAAGTTGAATCAAAAACTTCTTCTTCAAAATAATTAATTTTTTTGGTCTCAAAAATAACGAGATATTCTGAAAATTGTTGTAAGGTCATTTCGATAATAAATCTATCCTTATTTAAATATTACTCTTTTTAATGATAAATGAAAGCTATTTTGAATAATAGACATAGGAAATATCATTTTTTGTCTTAAATGAAATTGTTCAATACCTTTATTATGATATTTAAATAATATCCACGATTTAAGATGTTTATTTATATTATCGGGAGATTTATGACCTTTATAATTAATTTCACGATCGTGGGCGCTATTAAATTGTTCAGCTCGATTAGATGTAACAAACAAATTTGGAAAAGCCTGTTGGACAAGGATACGTAATGCATAAATCTCATGGATATCTGGACGTTCTCCAACAAGTTTATTGTCAAATGTTGATTCTCAACTAAGTGTTATTCCAACTGGCCGTTTAGAGGTTTGTATCAAGAGTCTATATCCAGTCAATATCTTCGATCGGATTTTTCTCATGGTTTTCTTTATTGGTGCTGCTTCTTGAGGAGTTAATGTTGCTTTTCGATGAATTTTGTTCTAAAGCTTCGTTTTTTTAATTCACTATTTTTTTGGTGATACAAGACTTGATCAGATTTTGAAGGATATACAAATTTAGTTTTGACACGAATAATTGATTCTTTATCAAATTTAAGGCTTTCTGTATATAATTCAATGGTTAATTCATGCAATTTCTTAGACCAGAGAATAGGATCTATTTTAATGATTTTACCACAAAATTAAATTTTTCTTAAAAAATTTGGTATTTTTCATGAGTAAAATCTTTCTTTTAATCCTTTCATCCCTTAATCTTCCAGTTAAAAGGATGAAAGGAATTTCATTACCAAAATTTCTTATCATCTCTAAAACTTCTTATACCGTCTGTAGTTTCATAATAAACTCGCATATATTGACATCAATCTTTTCATTAAAAGAATAGATACCAAATTTGCTGAATCAGTTTTAGAATTTTAAAGTTAGTGTATGGATTTTTCTCTAGGTAATATTTTACTAATTCAATCAATATTTTCCTATTTGAATTAGTAAAATAAACCTAATTACGTATTAAAAATTCTCAACGATGATATTAGAGGTAATTCTTTCAAATTTAATCAACAGTTTAAAATGAATCCAATCAAAACCATCTATAAATAATTAATTTAGGTAACCCTAATTTTAGTAGTCATCAAAGCAATTTTAGAGAAGAGAAACAAATATTGATGTTTTTAGGGAAATAAAAATTTCACATTGGATTTAAAATTTAAATGATTTAAAAAGATTAAAAAGATTTAAAATTAGTAGGTAGACCTAAAAATTTTAATTCTTAGGAATAATTCTCAGGGATGAAAGTTGTTAGAAACAAGTAAAGATTCGGGATTTAGTATCCCCATAATAAGTGGATTACGAGTTAGAAATAAAATACTTGTAGGATTTTCTTTGGTCGTTATTGTATTCGGAGTAGGAATGGTAGTTAGTTATGATGCTTCTCAAACAATAGCTAATACTAACGAACAAGTCTTAGATAGATTTGCAATAATAAGAGCAAAGTCGTATGAACTATCTTTAAATTTTGAGGAACAAAAAGCCTTTATGAGAGCATATACAATAGGTCTTATTCCAGGTATGAAAGAAGCTTTCACTGGTAATATTAATGATATTGATGCTATCGCGTCTACATTGGAAAATTTAACTGAAGGAACTACTGCACGTTCAAAAGTCCAGGAAATCCAGGATCAGCGCCCATTATGGATCGGTTCGGTTGTAAGCAGCTCCAAATTTGGATTTAGTGGTGTGACAAGTCTTCCTGATCAGAGGATGTTAAGTAATTTATCCCTTTTTGTTTCACAAATGAGCGATGTTGCAATAGAAATTCAAATCTCATCAATGGTTTATATGCTAACTGGCGATGGAACGAGTATGAATGAAACGAATGATTTCCGAACCCAGATGAATAGTCTACTAAGCCTTATGGATTCTCAAATAGCAATAATAGAACCAATAAATACAACATATTACACTAATTATAATAATGCTTTTAATACTTTCAAATCAGCATATAATACCTGGGACAATGATGTCATTGGCTCTGCGTTATTGTTAGGTGACAATAATACAGCTATCGTTGCAGCAGGAGATGAATATCTCTTTTCTGATTGGGCTGTTGCTAATGGTTCTTTGGATGATATTTTAGAAGAAGAGTTGGAACCAATTCTTGAATTTAGTATGGAACAACAAAGTTTAACAAAAAGTTATTTAGCTACCGCAAATAATAATTTAGCTCCGATTTTGGAAGATTTGGCGTGGTTACGTGATTTCAGCGAAATAGAAATGGAAAAACTTAAGGCTGCAAGTATTGCAGCAATTACTACCTCTACAGTAGTTTCATTTGCTGCAATAGCTATTGGAATAGTTTTAGCTATTTTAATAGCTCTTCTTATTGCTAATTCTTTGTCTAAACCCTTAATTCGTTTAACTAACACATCAAAGATCATTGCTGATGGAGATTTGACTAATGAAATAGAAGCAAAATATCGGAATAGAAAGGACGAAATTGGTGCTTTAAGCGAGAATTTCAACGATATGGTTACAAAATTAAGAGAAGTCGTTTCAAATATTATATCTACCTCCACTACCTTGGCAACTAGTTCACAAGAAATGGCTTCCTCTGCTGAAGAAGTAAACGCAACCAGTGAAGAAATATCATCAATTACCCAACAAATGTCTCGAGGAGCTCAGGACCAAAGCACAAAGAGTTCTCAATCAGCTGTGTTGGTAGATGAACTACAAAAAAACTTTAATGAAAAAGTTGCAAATATTGAATCACTTTCAAAACTTATTGAAGAAATTACTGGAAAAGTTAATATGCTGGCGCTTAATGCCTCTATCGAAGCTGCACGTGCTGGGGAATATGGTAGAGGATTCGCGGTAGTAGCAGAAAACATACGACAATTGGCTGAAGAAGGGAAAAATTCTGTTTCTAAAGTAAATGAGATTACAGCTGATCTCCGATTATCTCTGGAATCCTCAATAAAATCCATTTCCAGTTCGATTCAGGAAGTAGCGTCTATTTCGGAAGAGACTGCTTCTGGTTCGGAAGAAGCAAGTGCTGCCACAGAAGAGCAGGCCGCTACAATGCAAGAAATGTCTTCCACAGCTCAAGAACTTGCAAATATCGCTACAGATCTAGGTGTGATTGTAAAGAAATTTAAAACCGAATGATGCTTTATCAATTTCTTCAGAACACGCGTCGTTATTATAATACCATTTTAAATTGAATTTTCATTTATAAGAGAATTAATTACTCGAGTTGCACTTTTTAATCTCTTGAATTTTTCGGTTATTTACATCTTTTATTTCTCCTTGATTTCAAAATCCTCTTATCAATGACTTTTAATATATTCTTCATGAAACTTATTAGCCCATGTTGGACATCCAGGCATGTTTCCACCTTCTTGACTTTCAAAAAAGACTGAAATTTTCCAGACAGAGAAGGTAAACCCTAGAAGCATGAGAAAACCATTAACAATCCACATATCACGGCTTTGACACTTACCAATATTAAATTGTTGTTTGATTTCTCTGTGACATACTTCAATAATCCACCTAAAAGTGTAATCACGATAAATGGTTCTCGGATCTGGTACATGTTTACGTTTAGGGTTAACCATGATAAATTTCGGATTTTTATATTTTTCATTCTTGTATCCATAGATTATGTTCTGTCCTCCTGCTTTTAAGGTTACAAATGCTTTTTTATAGAAAATACGCTCACTAGATGTTGGATAAGTAAAAAAAGACCACTTTTCAAAGTCACCCATAAACTTGATTATTTGTTCATATTTTACAAAACGCGTACGTTTACGCCCTCTTATCTGTTCATTGGCTTTCTTTTTAGCATCATGATCAACTTTCTGAACAGAATAAGTGCTTTTACCATCTATTCGATAATTTAGACTCAATTTCTGTAAAGAAGAACGAAATCCATGTGGACTGGACCAGGAGTCAGCTTCAATGATGATGCGTTGTCTTGAGATACCTTGTATGTCTGTTACATTAATAAATGATTGAATCATGGTTATTGCTGCTTCATTCTTAAGATCTTGCTGCTTAACTTTTTTAGAAAGTTTTTTTGTCGGCTTGGTCGTAGATATGAGAAGCCAAGGGATGAACAAAATTACTTTCCCTTCCACTTCTAACACTAGGTTTACAAGACATAAAGCACGAGTTTGACGGCTGAAACTATGATTATACCATCGAAGAGAAGCAAATATCTTTTGTCCTGATTTTTCGACTAATGTGTCATCGATAATAAAATAAAGCTTTTTGTGATTACCTATACTGGTAAGAACATCTCTAAGTAGTTCTTCCATGACCTTTCGTTGTATGAAAGAAGATTTTTTTAACAATCTTGCTAAATAATTACGACCTATTCTTCGTCCAAGCCTAAGAGAGAGGCTAGAAAGACTGAAAGAAGATGCTCCAATAAGAACAGAGATAATTTCCCATAGAGCTTCATGGTCACGTTTGGTCAGACAAGAAGATTTTTCAAGGTACAAGAAGAACTTTTTTTGAAAGGAACTGGTTATATTTTTCATTTTTAGTCAAAATAAAGAAGTAACCAACTTCTTTTCTACATTTTCATAAACTCAAAAAATGCAAGTCGAGTAATTATAAATATCAATTTATTAGTTATAATCTTTAAATTTAATTTTTTTAACATATATCTTGTATTTGGATATGAATTTATTTTCCTTTTAATTTTGGCATTTTATAATCTTCCAGTTAGAAGAATGAATGGAATTTCAATCCCAATTCCTCTTAGATATTTAAGAACCTCCAAACTGTTCAAAGGGTTCATAATATAGTCCCAAAAAATTACATCATATTTTGTTTGAAATAAAATTTTCTCTATTTTTTGTGGATCATTAGTATTATCGACTTTTATATTGGAAAATTTATGTTTTTCTAATAGAATCTTAATTATATCTAAATAACTGTCTTCATCATCAATATGGAGGATCCTAACAGTTTACGTCAGGATAAAGATATCCCTTTTTTTAAGAGTAATTTATAAAACATTCATTCGGAGTCAAATCTTATAAACAGCTCTACGGCATTCCTTTATTCAAGAATCGCTTCTTGGTCGCTTTCAATTTTATTTAGGAATCCCTCGATTCCAGATATAAAAATAGAATAAAGGATTATTCATTCCTCTCTATGATCAATTAACATTGGCCATCCAATCATATCTCAAATACTGGAAAGACCATCGGAACTTTGAATCACTCCATAAATATATTAAACATGAATTTGCCCTAGCTAATTGTTATTCAGGTTATGAAATTCCAAATAGAAGTTATTAGAACATTGTTTTTTTTCTTAATTTAATATTCCAACATTATGGAATGAATCAAATAAAAATTGGTTATACTTTCACTATTTCTCAACTAGTTGAATTGTATTATCTGGATTATGATATTTCAAGGTCAAAAAAACACTTTCGGTTAAAAACTACATTAGAAAAAGCTAAAAGGAGGCTTACAGCAGGATGGTGTTAAAGATATGTTAAATATATTTATCTTTGTTGATGCTGGAGTTCATTTTAGGGAGATAGGGATAAAATAAGCCGACAAAATTTTAAACTCTTTGCATATTAGTTAAATATGACAGTAATTTACAATGTGAAAATTTCTAATTTAAAGATTCCTAGCCTTTATTCATTTCTTTATCAATGCCATTTAATAAATTTTCTTTTCTATCACCTCTCTTGCTTACAACGTCCTCCCATTGTCATATAAAGTGCATTTTATATGATAGTGGTATTTTAAATCGTTGATAAAACCATTGCTGAGTAGGAGTAGTTAGTAACTGCCTTAGTATTTCTTTTAAATTATCCAACCAACGTGGTAGACGTAATAACACTAGATAATATTGTAATAGAAGTATTAGAATGAGATTAAAGTAAATGTGGAGAATAAATCCAGTCCAGGAGGTTACAAGCGGACGTTTCACACCCAAGTGTTGTTTTAACCACTTAAAAAATTGTTCTATTTTCCATCTTAGTCTATAAAGTGATATTATAAGATGAGTAGGTAAATCGAGAACATTAGTAAGTAGTTCCCATCGTTTC
>MDVS01000119.1 GCA_001940645.1 Candidatus Heimdallarchaeota archaeon LC_3 | reverse complement strand
TGGGTAAAGTAGTTAAACTGTTTTTGAAAACTTGCTCAAATCCTAAAAACTTTAAAATACTCAAATTCACTGATGGATGGAACCGTAACCCTCCTTTATAGGGTCCGATTGCAGAATTATATTCAATTCTATATCCTTTGTTCAATTGAACCTCTCCACGATCATCGACCCAAGGAACACGAAACATAATTACACGTTCTGGTTCAATAATTCGTTCGATAACCTTATGCTTGAGATATTCAGGATATTTCTCTACAAGTGGTTCTAAGGCATCTAATACTTCTCTAACAGCTTGATGAAATTCTTTTTCACCCGGGTTTTTCTGTACTGTGTTCTCATAAATAGGCTCTGTCAATTTTCCCAATAAACTCACCAATAATTATTCTACATTTAGTTTTAATATTGAAGATTACCAGGTTAACAGAAGTTTAATTAACTATAAAACTTTCAATCAACCTTAATCTCAATGATTTTTTTTAATTATTTTAATATGAGTGATAACACTGACCTTTTTTTTACTTCTCAATTGAGGGTAAAAACCAAGTTTTCAGCATTTATTTTGTAATTGTCTATAAATGATGTTTTTTCTTTAATATAGTTATTATTTATCATTCAATCTAAAAAAAAGAAAGTTATTTCTTAAATTATCCATCAACCAAGTGGTCAATTTAATTAAAATCCTCGAAAAAATAACAGTTAGAATTTGTTTATTAATTCTTTAATATCGTGATATTCTTCAATGTTTATAGTTTCATTTATCCATCTCTTGATATCTAACGTCATTCGTTTTAAATCAGCTTCTTTTGAACTAGGTATACTATTTTCAATGAATTGTTGATTTTGCACAACGTAGGAAAATAATTTTGTTAACAACGAGTCAGATTTTAGTGAAATTATTAATTCTGAAATATCTCTAATTAATGAGTAGTAATCTGTTAGAATACTTAAACTCTCCACTTCAGGTGCTTTTTTCTCTATTAAAAATTTAAATTGCTCATAATTTATTTTCAAATTTATAATTCTTGCATCAATGGATTCAAGGTTTGATACTAAATAATCATAAATTGCAATGGCTTGTTTAATATATTCTTGACCATTGTCTAAGGCTCTAGATTTATGTCTAGTTTCAATTGAGGTATAAACTCCTATAGCTAAGTATGCCCGAGATAAATTCTTAAATAAGTCACCAGATAAATAAGAAGGTTCACTTAGATAACTCTTTCCCGCATTTATTGTTTTTTCCGATAATGACATTAATGTCTGACTAGCCTGAATTAATTCTGAACCTTTCAAGTAACCAAGGATTTCAGAAAGTCCACCTATTAGTCTTAACCCTATCGTTATTGTAACATCTTTGGGTAAACTTTCTAAAATATGTATAAGAATAAGAGATTGGTTAACAGCTTCACTAGCTTGATTTCCTTTTTCCTCAACACTTGTTGAATTTTCAATTGTCTTTTCTATAACTTCAATCCTGTTTGTCAACATCAAAGCGTAATCAAGTAAAGTACCCGTAGAATAATGAGTATTGATTATCGTATCATAGGTAGAGCTTAGGAGAGAATTCGCTGTTTCCATATTGTCTGGGTTTAAGTTATAAAAATCTAATAGAAATTTACTATAAACTAATTTCAATCTCAATTTCTCAAAAGGCAATAAATTTGTTATTTCACTTTCTAATTTTGTACAAATTTTGATATTTTGAGAAAGATATTTTTCTTTATCCTCCTTTGTTACTAAAGACTGTATTTTTGGAAACCAAATTGATAAATAGATTCCGAAATAGTCATGTTGATCCTGAGTAATTAATCCATTTTGTAGCAATTGATCTATCCATTTTAGAAAAGCATTTAGATTTTCAGATAGTTCCTTCTTTTGAATGATCGTATTGTAAGATCTAATGATAAATTCTAGACCTATCTCCAGTAAAATAAGTCCTATATTTTTTGGAACACTCTTAATAGGAGTATCTAAAAAATTATTAAATTCTTGAAGATAATCTATAGTTCCGGGAATACTCTCTGGATCATGGATTATTTTCAAAAAAGGAATAATCCATGTTAATTCATATTTTGATTTTTTAATAATATAATCTTCACAAAACTGCATTTGGTTTCGTATCTGATCCCTGAACCATTCTTCGGAGGCATATTTGTCAAAAAAAGTAGAAGATTTTAGAAAAAAATTAACAAAGAATAAATAAGCAATACTATCCCAAAATTCAGATATCTGGGGAAGGACGGATCGTATCATGTAATCAAAATTATCGATATCATCATCCACTAGTAGTGAAATAAACTGTGTTATTATAGGATTTTCTTCAATGATATTTATTTCTAGGTTTCCGCTCAAATTAACACCAAAATTTGATCATCTTATTTCAAGTAATTGCTTAAAAAATTCTATTTCTTTGACAACTGGATTTAAATCTATATCCTGAATTAATAATTTATCTATTTCACTTTTGAAGGGTTCATATTTTGACATATCAGGATCTGATAGAGAAGCAAACGACATATCATATTCCGTTAAAAATTTTTCTAAAATTTTATCCCCTAATGGCCTTATCATGTCTTGTTCAGCTGATCTGGGTACAACAAGAACTAAAAAAATTTGATCTTGTTCATAAAATAAGAATCTCAAATTTCCATAGGTAAAAGCATCGATGCTTTGATCAATTATTGTTGAAGAGGATTTATCTAACGCTTCAGCTAATTTTTTGACACTTTCAGAGCTGAAGGTAAGTAACGCTGTAAAAAATGATGATACCATGACACTATCGGGAGCGTTTTCCATTTCACCATAAACCCGATCGAGTAACAATAATCCAGATCTAGAAATTAAATAAACTGCACGTATTAACATAGTAAATATACCAAGATATTCAATTTATATTTTCCACTAATTTTATCTAATTTAATGTATTTTTATTCTGTTTTATTTGTTTTTTCAGGTAGAACTATTGTTTTCTTTGATTTCTTTCTTTTTGAAGGATTCTATATTTCAATTCTAACCGTTACTTTTAATGAAAAATATGTTTAAATAATAGCTAAAAAGGATTTCTCAAAGGCTTTACATCATTGCCTTTGGCAAGAATAAAAGAGGTTCTCAAATAAATTCACAATTATAAATAAGATGTTTTTATAATGGTCCAATCCGTTCTAATTTATGGTGCTGGATCGATTGGTTCTCTATTTGCTGGTCGATTATGCAAAAGTGGAGTTTCTATTTCTCTTGTTGGTCGAGAACCTCATGTATCTGTTTGTAATACTTCAGGAATTACTATACATAACTTAGAAAAGAAAAAATCTCAGAATTCTTGTCCCACATCAGCAGCACCTACAATTTCTGAACTTCAACAAGATATTGATTTGAATCCAGACATTATTATTGTATCTTGCAAAGCGTATGATAATGAATACACCGCTATGGACCTTAAATCACTAGTAAACAAGAATAAATCAATTAAAATAGTTTTATTACAAAATGGAGTAGGAAACGAAGAAGTTTTCTATGAATATTATGATCCAGAAATCATATATAGAATTATAACTTCAGAGGGTGCTCTTTTAACTTCCCCAGGTAATGTGTTACATGGAGGTCAAGGAAAAAGTTTTATTGGTCACCCTTTAAAAAATGTTAAGGATAATCTAATGAAAGAGGTAGCTTCGTTATTAACAGATGTTGGTATCCAAACTACCGCTACAGACCAAATAAATAAAGAAATTTGGACTAAATGCCTAATAAATTCACCAATAAATCCTATTGCGACTTTAAACAACGTTCGAAATGGTGAATTACTTAAACAACCTTCTTTAAAGAACTTAGTGATCAAAGTTGTAGAGGAAATAATAAATGTCTTTAAAATTAGGAATATTACCATTTCTAACAATGATCCATTGGATACTGTATTTTCAGTTGTTAAAAACACTTCAGAAAACAAATGTTCAATGTTACAAGACATAGAAAGAGGTAGACAAACAGAAATTGATTTTCTAAATGGAAGAATAGTTAGAGAAGCTTCATTAGGGAAAATTGATGCTCCTTTTAATTTCAATTTATATAACCAAGTAAAACAATTAGAAATAAGACCTTCTTTTAGCAAATAATCATTTGTCAATCTAATAATTATTGTTGAGTGAACAAAATTGTTTGCAAAGTCAACCTATTGGGTAGCAGGTCACATTACAGGTTTATTTGAAATCCATATTAAGTCCAATAATATTTTACAACAAGGATCTAGAGGGGCTGGTTTCTGTATAAATAGGGGAGTAAAAACCTCTGTGAGGAAAGAAGAAAAAAATGATAATCTTAAAATTTTTTTTAATGATTTAGAAATTCATCCATCTGAAGCAATTGTTACAAAAAAAATTATCGAAAAGATTGTTCCTTCAAGTATTATTGATGAATTGACAATTCATCATGATTTTGAAATACCTATCGGATCTGGATATGGTGCTAGCGCCGCAGGAGCTGTAGGATTAGCTTTTGCTCTAAATAATATAATGAAAAATCCTCTAACTGAAGAAAATTTATGGTCTGTGGCTCATGAGTCTGAAATTGAATGTGGAAGTGGATTAGGTGATATTTCCGGACTATATCAGGGAGGAACGGAAATTAGAATATCATCAGGTGCACCTGGAATCGGAGAAACAACCTCTTTTAAATCATTAGATACAAGTGATAACTTAATAACAATTAATTTGGGTAAATTATCAACAGTTGATATAATATTCTCAAAAGAAAAACAAAATGTAATTTCAAAGACTGGAAAAAAGTTTTTAGATTCATTAAGTTCCGATTCATCTTTTGAAAAATTTATTGAGCTTTCTAATAAATTTACATTAGAAGTCAAGTTATATTCCAATCATTTAATTAATCTAATTGATAATTTATCAAAACTTTCAATAAAAAGTGCGCAAATAATGTTAGGTGAAGGATTATTTTTTATAATTCCAAAGAACAAAAATATAAATAATATTATGTCAAACTTCTCTATTTCAGATTCACAATGGAGCCTTGAGACAATATGCAAAAACACTGTACAAAAAAGGGAATAAATAAAATTAAATGGAGTTTAACAAATTGAAAATTACTTCAAGGGATATAATTTCTTTCAAAAACTCAAAAAAGATATCAATGCTTACTGCATATGATTATCAGTTTGCTCGAATACTTGATGATGCAAAAATTGATATTTTGCTAGTCGGGGATTCATTAGGAATGGTAATGTATGGAGAAACATCAACTTTACCCGTTACATTAGAACAAGCAATTATGCATACAAAAGCAGTTTCTAAAGGTGCAACTAATCATTCACTAGTTGTTGGTGATATGCCTTTCTTAACATTTGGAGTTTCCAAAGAAGAAACTATAAGAAATGCAGGAAGATTTATAAAAGAAGGAAGAGCTGAAGCAATTAAATTAGAAGGAGGGTTTTCAAGAGTTGAAGAGGTTCATGCTCTAAAAGATATTGGTATCCCCGTAATGGGACATTTAGGTCTTACACCTCAATCCTTTCACGATCTCGGTGGATATAAAGTGCAAGGAAAAAGTGTTGAGATAGCTAATAAAATCATTAAAGAAGCTTTAGCTTTAGAAGAAGCAGGAGTATTTTCCATAGTGTTAGAAGCTATACCGTGGCAATTATCAAAAGTAATTACTAATAAGATACAAATTCCAACAATAGGGATAGGAGCTGGTCTATTTTGTGATGGACAAGTATTGGTTACACATGATATGCTAGGATTAACTCCAAGTCCACATCCACGGTTTGTTAAACAATATGTTAATTTGGAAAAGCAAATTCAAGATGCAGTAAATTTATTTAAAATTGATATTGAAAATGGAAAGTATCCAAGCTCAGAACATCAATATGCTATGAGTGATGAAGAATATCAAAATTGGAAGAAAAAGATGCAATCTTGAGCTATTTTATTTAATGCTAAGAAGACTCCTTCCTTCATGTAGGGGATGAATTACCCCCATTTCTGAACATTAATGCCGATGTCAATGGTGCATTGAATATCGATTCAAAAGTAGCTCCGAACGTCGTTAATTATACTGTTAAAAGCTGCAGGAGTAGTGGTCGCGTGAATCGACCTCAACGAATAAGAGTGGTTGCTTTTTCATAAAAAATAATGCACGAAACTTCGTTTGATGCTACGTCCTTCAGGTCGTAGTAGTTCACTTCACCTTGAAAATTAATAAAGATAGATGGGAAAAAAGAAAAAATAACTTATATTTTTCAACCAGGAGTAAAACTTCTATAAATTTGTTAAAAAACAATAAAGGAACACATAAAATAGAGTTAGTGGAAATTATGGAATTTGAATTAAGTGAAGAACATAAAATGGTTCAAAAGTCAATTCGTGAATATGTTGCAAAAGAAGTTGTACCAAATGCAAGAGAATGGGACTTAAATCACGAATTACCTTATGATAAAATCAAAAAAGACTTCGCAAACCTTGGTGTTCTAGGTATTTGCTTTCCTGAAAAATATGGGGGAGCTGGAATGGATTATATATCTCTAGCGATTGCCTGTGCTGAATTAGAATATGGAGAATCAAGCTTACGTGTGATAATGTCCGTCCATACAGGACTTAATTCTTGTGGCTTATATCAATGGGGAACTGAAGAACAAAAGAAAAAATATCTTGTGCCACAAGCTAAAGGAGAAAAATTTGCTACTTATGGTTTAACTGAACCTTTTGCTGGATCTGATGTCAGTGGGATTAGATCGGCGGCAGTAAAAAAGGGGGACACATGGGTAGTTAATGGACAAAAAATGTGGATATCTCTCGCTACGGTTGCCGATAATTTTCTCATATTCGCTTATACAGATCGATCTAAGGGTGCTTCGAGAGGAATGTCATGTTTTATTATAGAAAAAGATTTTCCAGGAGTAACCACTTCAGATATTGAAAATAAATTAGGTGTAAGATCTGGATCAACTGGGGAAATTGTACTTAAAAATGTAGAAGTCCCTGCTGTAAATATGCTTGGTGAAGAAGGTGAAGGTTTTAAAATAGCAATGAGTTGTCTAGATAATGGTAGATATACGGTAGCAGCTGGAGCTGTTGGTTTAACTAAAGCTGCTCTAGATGTATCTGTAAAGTACGCTCATGAAAGAGAAACCTTTGGTCAAGAAATTGGAAGACATCAACTTATACAACAAAAAATTGCTAAAATGGTATCTGATTATGAATCTTCAAGATTATTAGTTTATAGAGCTGGCGTATTAAAAAATAAAGGTATAAGAAACACTAAAGAAACTGCCTTAGCTAAATGGGTTGCAACAAATGCAGCATTAGATGCAGCAAATGAAGCTATTCAGGTTCATGGAAGTTATGGTTTTTCTGCTGATTATCCTGTCGAAAGAATGTGGAGAAATGCACGTGGGGCTGTTATTTATGAAGGTACTAATGAAATTCAAACAATAATCCAAGGAGAATATGCTTTAGGTTATAGAAAAGATAAACCTTTAAGAAAAAAAATGCCTTCTTACACACCTTCTGATTGAAATAAACAGAATAAAGTATAATATACTTGCATTATTTGAAATTAATTGATATTACATTCAAAAACAACTTATCCTCTTCTTTAATAATAAGAAACTATCTCTTGTTTGCATTTGTTGCTGTAATAATATTGTCGATTATGACTTCTTCCAAATTCTATTTTTCATTTATTTGGTTTTTTGAAACACTCTCTTTTGGGTTAATATAAAGCAATATCAGCTAACTGTATGGTGACCTAAAGATGCAACAGAGTATCAGACAATTAATGGAAGCTGAACTAAATGAAAGGTCTAATTCCTATTCACTATTTAAAGATGAAAATATACTTACATTCGACTATATGCCTGAAAATATGCCCCACAGAGATTCCCAAATCCTAGAAATGACTAGATATCTTAGGGGTATATTCAATAAGTCACCAGAAAATCCATCTTTCCGTCAGTCTATTATATTAGTAGGACCAGTAGGAAGCGGAAAAACTTCAGCAGCCAAACGGTTAGGTCTTGACTTAGAAGAATATGCTATTAAAAAAATGCCTTATACAAGGTTTATCTATCGTCATTTAAATTGTCGTCGTAGTAGAACAGTTTATTTATTATTAATAGACTTGATGAAGAGTTTATCACCCAAATTTCCCCATAGAGGTTTTTCAGCAAGTGAATTGATTCATGAGCTTATAACGACGTTAGAACAAATGAATTTGTATCTTTTACTTACTTTAGATGAAATTGATTATCTATTTCGTGATTCTGAGATTAATACACTTCTTTATACTTTTACTAGAATTAATGATGATAATTCATATATTAACAATCAAAGAATATCTTTAGTAGTAATTACACGAAATAAAGAGTTCTTGTATTTATTAGACCCCTCGACAAAGTCTAGTTTAGCAAAAAACATAGTAAAGTTTCCATCTTATACCAAAGAACAGTTGAATGATATTCTTACTTCAAGAGTTATCCTTGGGATAAAAGAGGATATTATTTCAGATGAATTAATTCTGTCTATTGCAAAATTTGCGTCTGATAAAGGTGGTGATGCAAGATTGGTGATTGAAATTTTATGGCGTAGTATAAAAATTGCAGAAAATAAAAATGATTTATATGTAAAAGCTGATCATGTCAGATTAGCCCAAATCAATGTAGATCCCATAAGCAAAGAAATTTTAGAAGATTTACCACTCCAACAAAAGGTTACTTTATTGAGTATCGGCAAGGTATTTCATCTAAACCCTGATACAAGTACTATATCACTAACCAAATTAAAAAAACAATTTGTAATTGAATGTAAAAGTTTTAATCTATCTATTGGAAAAGGTCACACTAGTTTATGGTCTTATGTCCAAAAACTAAGTGATTTAGGACTGATACATACATGGATAACCAGTAAAGGAACAAAAGGCAGGGTCACTGAAATAACGTTAGAATTACCAGTTGATTCATTAATTTCAGACATGCAAACCTTTATTGAGAAAGATTTAAATGCGTAATTGAGTATTTAATTAATTTTTTTTTTAAATTTGAATTTAAGCAAATTCAATTCATTAATATTTACTTATTTCGATTTCCAAAATAATATTAAACAAACCTAAATTGATTTTTACTACTAATTTATTAAATACAAAAGTAATTTCTGAATTATACCAATAATAAGATTCTATTTAATTACTAACAACATTTTTGGATTGATATAAATGAGTTCTGATTCAAAGTTTGAAGTAGGCGGAAAAGAAATGCTGGAAAAAATTGTAAAAAAATCTGGAAACTCAGGAAGAGTTTACTTACCTCCTCATTGGATAGGTAAGAGAGTTAAAATTATTAGAATTGATTAAGGAGAGATTTAAATTGTCAAAAATTGTAATTAGACCATTAACTGTCGAAGATATTAATTTAGTAATTGAAATAGACGCAAAAATAAGTAATCCTTTAAAACCTGTTTTTGATATTGACTTAGAAGCAACAGCAAAATGGGTAATTCCACTTGGATACTCTTTAGGAGCAGAAATTGATGGAAAATTTGTAGGATTTGTTTTAGGTCATACGAGATCCTCAGAATTTGGTGTTAAAGGAAAAATTGGTTGGTTAAATGTCATAGGAGTTGATCCAGATTTTCAAGGAAGGAGAATTGGAACGCTTCTTGGCGATGGAATAATAAAACAATTTAAGGAAAAAAACGTTTCAAAAATTCAAACTATGCTTAATTGGAATCAAGGAGACTTGATTACATATTTAAGCACCCTAGGTTTTCAAAAAAGCCCAATGATAGTCGTCGAAAAGTTAATATAACCTTTAATTTCTAGAACAATAAGTTCAACGATCTTTTTAGCTTTTTATTCAATTTAGAATGAAAATTCAATGTGACTCATTTGGTTTACAAAAAATTCTTTGAAAAAAATATCTTATTATTTTTCCTAATTCTTTTTTCAGGATCAATTGCATATTCGATAATAATCCCGATGATTTCTATTATCGAGATTTATTATAATATAAATTATTTGGGACTGATTGAAGCATTTTTCATTTTTATATCAACTATGTCTCTTTTCTTATGGGGTTATCTTTCCGATAAATATTCAAGAAAGAGAATATTACTAATTGGATTTGCTATAGTTATTTTTTCCAATATTGGGATGATATTTGCAGATAAAATTGAAATCTACATATTATTAAGAGTTTTTATGGGAATCGGTATAGGAACAATTTCACCTGTTTCCTATTCTTTAGCTAGTGACTTTATCGACATAAATGAAAGAAGCACTATTCTAGGAGGATCGTCAGTAGCAACTATATCAGGTTCAGGGATTGGCATTATATTAGGAGGAGTTTTTGGGGATATTAATTGGCAAATACCCTTTTTGATTATCGCTTTATTCTTCTTATTTTTATTAATACTATTTTTAAGCATAAGAGAACCCATAAGAGGGGAAAAGGAACCTGAATTGATTGAATTAGCTTCCAAAAATCAACTAAACGATAAAAAAATGCCATTGATTAATATAAAGACATTTTATTCATTGTTTAAGAAGAAAACTAACCTTTCTATGATGACGCAAGGAATTTTAGCATTGATCCCAAGTGCTATATTAAATTATTATTTAATTAATTATTTATCCGATACAAGATATGGAGGAATTGGATTACCATTAATTTGGGCTACTATATTAGCTTTAAGTTCTGCCTCTGGAAGAATCTTTGGTTTTCTTATCTGGGGATATTTAGGTGACAAATTACAACAAAAGTATCAAACAACAAAAGCAAAAGCTTTGTTAGTCACTTTAACAATGGGACTCCAGGTTCCCATGATATCATTCTCATTTTTCTTTGCTTTACCAGTATATGAAAAAGGAAATATTAATGTATTATTATTTATTTTAACATCTTCATCCTTTCTGATTTTCATGAGTTTTTTCTTCCTAGGAACGCTATTAGGAGGAGCTTCAGGTCCGAATAGAAGATCATTATCTTTTGATATTAATGAACCCGAAGCTAGAGGTTCAATTTCATCAATATTTACTTTTGCAGATCAAATTGGCGCATCAATAGGATTATTTATTGCGTCATTCCTGATTCCAACCCTTGGATATCCTCAGACCTTTATTGCCATCGTCGTTATTGGATACGGATTAGCAATGGTTTTATGGATCCCTAGTATTTTTTATGTAGAGAATGATGCAAAAATACTGAGAAAAATTTTAAAAGACCGTGCTGAACAATTGAAGAATGAATAACTTAGAAAATTATTAGAAATAAATATACTCTAAATCATTTTTTTTCTTTTTTTTATTGACTCTGATTCCACCTCCTCCGTTTTTATCTTCATCTTTATCTTCATTCTCAATTTTGTTTCTATTTTCTTTATTGGGTTTCTTCTTCTTACTTAGTGAGTCTTTGGATACTCTAAAATTGAGCTTTAGTTTGTTTTCAAGTCTTAAAAAATAATTACGATAATTTTTTTTAAGGAGTTCCAATGCTTCAACCAATTCTTTGTGTGAATTTATTTTGATGAATAGAATATTTTCCAATTCGTTAATCATTACGTTTTCAAGTTCTTTCCAGTCATTGTCATTAATTTTTATACTATATCTATTAAATAATATCATTTCTAAGTTTTTAAATAACATCTTGTAACAAACCAAACAAAATCACATCAAATAATCGGTGTCATTGTACGAATCCTATAAATTTTCTTTAAAATTCCATCGATTTATTTTAAATAAAATTGTTTTTTAAAAACTAAAAGTGTTTGTAGAATAACTCGTTTTTTAGGAAGATTTGTTTTTTGGATAATATCAGGAAGAAATTTACTTTCATCAACGATTATGATGGCATATATGCTGATTCTGCATGTAAAACAGCTATTCCTAATCAGGTTCAGCAAGCAATGAAGAATTTCCAAGATAAATCTACAGGATGCTATTATAAAGCTGGAAATTCTCTTGTTGTTGAAGGTACTGATTTTCTTGAGCAATCTAGACTTGAACTAGCAAAATTTCTTGGAGCTAGATCTTCTGGAGAAATAATTTGGACTAATGGTATACCTGATGCCGTAAATCTTTTTCTTAAAAGCTATCATCAAATAAAAAAAGACAAACTAAACATTTTGTTTGATAAAAACCTTAGTTTACCTTGGTTATTACCATGGTTAAATCCTAATAATAAAAATGTTTACGTAAATCATTTTTTCAGTATGACTGAAAGTAATTATGAATATCTCAATGATTTGAATCAAAAATTATCAACAATTAAACCAAAGTTAGTAGTTTTCCCTCATATATCTAATATTTCTGGTCAATTATATCCAATAGAAGAAATCATCAAAATTTCACATGATAATTCAGCTGAAGTGTTAATAGATACAACTTATTCTTTATCACATAATAAAATTGACGTTCATGAATTGGATGTTGATTATGCAATAGGAAAATTTGACACAAATTTTGGACCTTCAGGAATAGGTTATATGTATGGAAAATATTCTTTAATAGATGAAATGTATCCAGAAGATTTTAATGAATACTCCTTAACAGAACTTGATAATTTAAATGATTTAAGAAATTTTTCTTCTTCTTATAAATTTAAGAAACCACCGGAAAGATTTGAAAGCTTATCTCAAAATTATGCGGGTATTATTGGTGCTGGCGAAGCTTTAAGGTTTATTAATACAATTGGCATCCAAAAAATCATCGATTATGAACAAAATTTATCAAAAAAATTTATTGAAGCAATTCAAAAAATCGACTTTACTCATTTAACCATGTTCAAAGCTTCTTCAATAAAGAAACAAATCCCTATATTCTCTTTAGCTTCTAAAATGATTAATCCCCATGATTTATCTCTAATACTTGATTCTCAGTATAAAATTGCTTCTCATTCGGGTTTTCTCTCTACTCCTCAATTTTTCCTCTCATCAGGATATAAAAATGGCGTGAATCAATTTTCTTTTTCAATTTATAATACTATTGAAGAAATTGAAATAATTGCGTCTAGTTTAAGCGAAATATTTAGTCTTTTTAGTTGAATTCAATTTAAAATGATAAAATAAGACTTATTAATAGGACATTCACATAAACGCTTATCAGTCTTATAATTAGATTATAATATAACCAGTTTTCAGTATTTTGTAAATAATAAAACATGGATGGTATTATATTGACTCAAGATAGAGTTGATCCGAAAAAAACAATTGTTTTAATACTTGAAGATTTCACTGAAGCTACCACAGCTGAAATTATTGATGAGGCTGCTAATATTTCTAATGAATGTAAAGATCGTGTCCCGAGAACTCTTATAGCTTTAGAAAAAGAAGGAATTGTACAAAAATTCATTTCAAAAGAAAGGAAAGCCATTGTTTGGAAATTGCATGGATCAGTTGCGCTTTAACATCTTATGTCATCTTACTTCTTTTTCAATTCTTTTTCAATTCTTTTTGCTATTAATGCAGCCATTGCACCTGCATTAAATCCTGCATCTATATTAACGACTGATAATCCTGGGGAACAACTTTGAAGCATTGAAGTTAATGCTCCTATTCCTTTTCCTCCATAACCATACCCAATTGATACAGGAACGCCAATTACAGGAACATCAACTAAACCAGCTACAACAGAAGGTAAAGCACCTTCCATTCCAGCACAAACAATAATACATACAGGATTCTGTTCTAAAAAAATCTTTAAAGGGTTGATTAACCTATGTAATCCAGCTATCCCTACATCATAAGAAGTAAGAGTTTTTATTCCCATTAAATTCAAAGTTAATTGAGCTTCTTTAGCTATAGGGATATCTGAAGAGCCTGCTGTTAAAATTACTACAGGACCTAATTTTTGTTCTGGAAATTTATAATTCAACAACGAAATAACAGCAGTCCTCCCATCATAATCAATGTTGGAGTGAAAATTTTTCTTCTTAGAAAAATAAGTATTAAATAACTCCAAATGATCATCTGTTAATCTAGTAAATAAAACAACATTTCTCTTTGGAGTTACATTTTCTATAATTTTAATTAGCATATTATTTGATTTGGATTCAGAAAAAATTACCTCAGGTATACCGGATCGACCTTCACGAAATGTATCGAATAATAAAAAATCATCTACGGATAGTAGGGAATTATTTGAAATTAAAGATTCCGCTTCAGAAATTGAAAGATTACCATTTGTTAGTCTTGTTAAAATGTTTCTAATAGAGGATAAATTAGTAATTGGTTTGAATTCTTCATTTTCAACACTTTTTATTGTTCTCTTTACCATTAAAATTTAACTCCTCTTAATTTGAGAAATAACAAGATCGTTTATTTCCTTTAAAGGTTTATTTAATTTTTCAGAGAGTTTCTTCAAATCTTCAAATTCAGGTTTCACATTTACTATGTTTTCACCAAATTTTGCAATTTTTATTTTGATTTCGTATTCTTTATTATATAGTAAAACTTTTTTAATCTGAATTTCTCGAATTGCAATGTGTCTTTGAACCGGAGATATTCTAACTCCTAAAGTTCCTGTATTTCTAATTAATTTTTCAGTAATTATGTGTTTGTTTTCTCGTGAGCATAGAATCCTTATACAATGACCAGGACGATTTTTTTTCATAATAAGATTATATATTGAAATATCTAATACATTTGAATCAGTTTGAAACTCTTCAATTATCTGACCTAAAATTTCACCCGATAAATCATCAACATGGCTTTCTAATACAACAATCTCATCTGTACTAACATTAGATTTATCTTTATCCACATTGATAATTTCTAATAACTGAATATTAATAATATTTGCCCTTTTTCCAATGTCTTGTTGACCATGTCCAATTCCAGTTTTGCTTTTTCTGTGTAGTGTTTGAATAAGTTTCTGCTCGGTAACAAGTTTCGAAAGAAGTGCAATCCCAGTAACGGTTGTTAATTCATAGGGTACATTTATATGAAAATTTGGATAATTTGATATTTCTAAGATTTTTGTAACAGCTGGTGCTGGTAAAGAAAATTCTCCATGAGAAAAAGATATTGCACCAGTTCCATTGCTTACAGGAAGACCAATTATTGGTTTATCCCATTTATAACAATGATCGATTAAAAATGCCACACCGACTATATCTATAATAGAATCAATACTATTTAATTCATGAAAATGCATTTTATCTGTTTCAGTTATAGTATACCCATGTATGCTGGCTTCTGAAGTAACGATAAGATCAAAAACATCTTTTACAAATTTTTGAGCTTCTTCGGAGAGAGACAATTTATCTAATATTTCATCGATCAATATTAATAATTCTTTTACGTTTGATTTTTTAATGTCATTCATGATATTAAATTTAAGGATAGATCCTGAAATATTCTTTTTCGTAATTTTCTCTAATGTGTATTTTGCTTCAACATTGTGAACAAAAGATATGATTTTATCAAAAAAATTGTTAATTTGATCATGAGCATGGAAAACATCTGTTAATCCTGCTAATAGCATATCTCCGGATATTCCACTTTGCTGTGGATCAATAAGTAGTATATTCATAGCTCAAATAAAGGTAATAAAATTAGATAATTAAATTTAATGTAATAACTGGAATTATAATTCACTTATTGTGATCATTTCATTTAAAGATCCTGATTTATAACCACGACAATCGATACTCACATAAGTAAAGCCGAGAGATTTTAGTTTTTCATTGAGATCATCAAAAATTGAGATCGATAATATTTTACTTCTTTCATTAGGGGAAATTTCTATTCTTGCTAACCCCTCATGATCTCTAACACGTAGTGAGTTAATCTTGTATGTATCGATAATATACCTTTCTGCTAATCCTACTCTTTTTAATTTATCTGGTGTTATTTCAACTCCATAAGGAAACCGGGAGCTTAAACAGGCTAAACTAGGCTTATCATAGTTAGGTAAATCAAGAATTGATGCTAATTCACGAATTTCATCTTTAGAAAATTCTTCTTCCAGCAAAGGAGATTTAATTTCATTTTCCTTTAATGCTTGTAAACCAGGTCTATGTTCTCCTGTAACTTCAGTAAAATTTGTTCCTTCTACTATGATATCGGCATCTATTTCTTTGAATAATTTATTTAATTCTTTAGATAATCCTGCTTTGCAATAGTAACACCTGTTTGTTGGATTTCTAGCAAAATTGTTGTCTTCTAGTTCATTAATAAAAACAATTTTATGCTCCCAACCCTGTTTTTTCGCTAAATCTTTTGCCTTATCAACTTCTCCAGGTAAAACGGTAATTGAATCTGCTGTTAACGCAACCATACGTTTAGCAGATCTATGTGCTATTTCTGCAACTATTGTAGAATCAATGCCTCCACTGAATGCAACTACAACTATTTTTCCTTCAAAGAATTTTAAAAGATTGTTGTATTTACTCTTCAATATAGAATTTTCAATTTTGAGCATAGTTAGACACAAGTAATGGTGAAATATAAAAATATATTAAATTTTTCTTCGTTAAAAAAAAAGAACAATAATTCAATAGCTAAAAAGGGATTACGATTTTATTTTCCTTTGAAATAATTTTTGAAACAATGTAGAAATATTTTAATTATTAAAATTATTTGAAATATGTAGAAAATGAGTGGAAAAATTCAGACAAAGTTGAATATTCTGATATTAGGAATAATTATTATTGTCTTTTCTATTGTCACGGTCTTAATAGCCATTATTCCAGAAAATGAAACTCCGAATCATAGAATAGCACCAAATTTCTCAGCTTTAACTACAGATGGAAGTAAATATACTCTAAGTAATGATATTGGAAAAAAATTGATAATTATTGATTTTATGGCTACTTGGTGTAATCCTTGTCTAGAAATTGGTAAAATCTATAACCAAACATTAACAGATAACCCCGAAACACTTACAATTGTTAGTATCACAATAGAAAAACTAGACACCGCAGCATTTTTAGAAAGTTGGAGACTTGCTTGGGATTTCGATTGGAATTTTATCCCTTATGGAAATTATACACAAAATATAGTTAAAGAATATAAAATCGATATTGGAATACCAGCCTCATTCTTTATTGATTTAAAGGGAATTATCAGAGTATCTCATTTGGGATTATTATCACAAAAGACAGTAGATAATTGGTTAAACGGAATTTACTCTTAAGTGAACGGATTACTATTGTAAATCCTATATGTTTCATACCAGAAAGCTATAGTTGAAAAAGATCCAATTATCGTCAAAAATAAGAATTCAGTTGTTATTACTTTTGGGAAAAAAAATATGAAATACCCAATAAATATGATCGTGGAAAAAACAGCATAAAAAATATATCTAGGTAAAAGAATTACACGATTAGCTAACTTAAAAACGACAATGTCTTTAAGTTCAGCAATATTTGCTTTTCTTTTTACAATGTAAGCACCAATCATATCTTTATCAACTAGATCTAATTCTTTTAATTTCTCTAGGTGATAGCTAGCTACACTTGGTGATGAAAAGTCTAAAATTCTTTGAATTTCCCTGACACCTAAGTGAGATCCCCCTTTAAGTAATGTCCAATATACAAGAAGAGTTTTTCCAGTTAAAGATTCAATTTTTTTTATTTCTTCAGTATTGAATTGATTTTCAGACAATAAAAGACCCATCACTTTTTAATATTATTATTTTGAATATTTAAATGATTTTTATTATCTATAAATAATTCCATCATTAGGAAGTTAAACTTATCATTTTTCAGAGAATTCTTTTTTTTAAATTGAATTCAGTCTAGTTTATGTTGAAAATTTGATTGCTCTAAAAATATTACATTTTTTAATTTTATTTCATATTATTTTAAGAATGATGAAAAATTATAACTACCTATGCATAAACTCTTTTAAAAGGATTACAGAAAACAACAACATCCATGTTCATAAAAAATGTAAAATAATGACTTTTAATTAAATAATTCAGTTGAAAAATTATGCCTATTCAAGTTTTGATTGAAAAAGCTTATCCTTTTGACATTGGTCTTGGTTTAGTAAGAAAACCACTTAATCTAGCAAATGATTTAGATCTAAAAGAGGGAGATATTTTAAAAATTTGTGGTGAAAGAAACACTTATGCAACTTTGAAATTTGACACAAATAGTGAACCTTCCTCAATCGATCGTAAAGAAATCATACAAACAATTAAAATCGATTTAAATACAAAAATGAATGCAAAAATTTCTACAGATAATTATGGATTAGTAGAAAAAGCACAAGCATTTAATGCTGCCGTTATGTCATTGGCTCCAATTGAAATACCACAAAAAATTCCATATCTTACTGCTTTTATTCAATCTAACCTTATCAAAAGAGTATTTTGTAAGGGAGATATCGTTGATTTTGATATCTTAGGCAAAAAAGTTCCTTTTATCGTATCATATATATCTCCTGTGGAACATGAAGCAATTATTATAACCCCAGAATCAGAAATTAGAATAAGAGATAATCCACTTAATGATGTTGACATAGAGCATTTACCTAGAGTTTCTTTTGATGATATTGGAGGGTTACACGAAGCAAAACGATTAATAATAGAGAATATACAATTACCATTTCTTTATCCTGAAATTTATCAACAACTCAGAATTTCACCTCCAAGAGGAATATTAATTCACGGTCCTCATGGGAGTGGAAAAACTGTATTAGATAAAGCAATTGCTTCTATCATTGATGCTCATTTCATCTCAATTATTGGCCCTGAAATTGTAGGTACACATTTAGGACAAGCCCCTAAGAAATTAAAAGAAATTTTTAATGAAGCAAGCAAAAAAGCACCCTCTATAATTTTTATTGATGAATTGGATCCACTAGCTCCTAAGAGAGAAGATTTAATTTATGACACTGTTATGAAAAATACAGTTTCGGAATTGGTGTCTTTAATGGATGGATTATCGGTTCATAATAATGTAGTGGTTGTTGGTGCAACTACAGATCCTGATGTATTAGATTCCGCTTTAAGAAGGACAGGAAGATTCGATAAAGAAATAAAATTAAATATCCCAACAAAAGAAGAAAGACTTGAAATTTTACAAATTCTAACGAGAAAATTGTCAAAGGATGAAACAGTATATTTGTTAGAACTCAGCGAATCCACACATGGATATTCAGGGGGTGATTTATCTGCTTTATGTAGAGAGGCTGCCATGCACACACTTCGAAGACTTGATTCAAACTTATTATCACCAGAAGCACGAAGAATCCCATTAAATAATCTTAAAGCTTTGAAAATTTCACAAAACGACTTTAAAGCAGCTTTAAGTACTACAAAACCTTCGATGTTGAGATATTTGACAATTGAGGTTCCTAAACAAAATTGGAATGATATCGGTGGTTTAGAGGGTGTAAAACAGCTTTTACAGGAAGCTATTGAATGGCCACTCAAATATGGTGAGATCTGTAAATATATGAGGGCAAAATCGCCTAAGGGAGTATTATTTTTTGGAAATCATGGAACTGGTAAAACAACACTTACCAGAAACGTTGCTAGTGAATGTGAAGCAAATTTCATTTCAATAAAAGGACCAGAATTGTTAAATAAATGGTTGGGAAAATCAGAAGAAGCTGTAAGAGAAATTTTTAATAAAGCACGTCAATCTTCCCCGTGTGTATTATTTTTTGATGAAATTGATGCAATTGCTCCAGTAAGAGAAAGAAATGATACGAATGTTCATGCAGAAAGAGTAGTCTCACAAATTTTAGCTGAAATGGATGGTTTACAGTCCTTAAAAGATGTTTTTGTAATAGGTGCTACAAATAGACCAGAATTAGTTGATCCTGCTCTTTTAAGACCAGGAAGATTAGGAATTCTTATACATATACCCTTACCAAATGTTAAAACAAGAGAATTAATTTTAAGGATACATACAAGAGACAAACCACTAGATTCTGAGATTGTTTTAGCAGATTCAGCAGAAAAAATGGCAAATTTTACTGGTGCAGATATCGAGGAAGTCACAAACCGTGCTGCTACCTTAGGAATAAAACAAAAAATAACTGAAGCAGGGGGAGAAAAATCATTTATTGAAATGATAAAATCAAAAGATTTCAGAAATTTTAAAATAAATTTATCCCATTTCGAAGATGCTCTTCTAGAAATTGCTCCATCAGGTTCTTCAGACGAAGAAGATCATTATCAAGAATTAATACAAAGAAAATTAAGTCAATTGCCAATGAAAGAAACACCAAGACTTTATCTTTAGAATATCAATAATATTATTAAAAAAATTCTTTTTTGATGACGATGAATGATAACATGAATGATAACAATCCAGTAATAAAAACCATAAATCTCTCAAAAAAATTTAATCAACTAATAGCAGTTAATAATATAAATATGTCAATCACCGAAGGATCCATACATGGATTTCTTGGTCCTAATGGTGCCGGAAAAACTACTACCTTAAGAATGATTATGGGATTATTAAAACCCTCAGCTGGATACATAACAATCTTTGGAATACCTTTACACGAAAATGAGAAGAATTTAAAAAATAAAATAGGATACTTACCTGGAGATATTGTATTATATAACTATTATACTGTAAGACAGCTTCTTAATTATTTTGAATCATTAAGAGGTCTGAAAAATGCACCACTAAGAAAAGAATTAGTAAAAAGATTAGAATTAGATGAATCTAAGACTGTAAAATCTTTATCGACAGGAAATAGACAAAAAGTTGGATTAGTGCAAGCTTTTATGCACGATCCAGATTTATTAATACTAGATGAACCAACTTCAGGTTTAGATCCATTGATAAAAATAGAATTCTTTAAAATCATAAGAGAATTTAAAGAAAGGAAAAAAACAATAATATTTTCATCACATATTTTATCTGATGTTGAAAAAATATGTGATTATGTATCTATTATTAAAGATGGAAGTATTATTGCAACAGAGAGTATAAAAACTCTCAATAAAAATTTAAAAAGAAAATTGATCATTGATACGAATGAAAAATTTAATTTAGGAAACGTTAATAAAAAATCTTTTAATTTGATTGATAAAGTTGATAATCGTTACATTTTTAGTTTTGATAACAATAATATAAAATCAAAGATATCTGAATTGATTAATATTCAAGGAATAGACAATTATATTCTACCAGAACCAAAGATTGAAGATTATTTTATTAAATTTTATGAAATGGAGGATATATAATTACCACCGTGTCTTTATTAAAGAATCAATTCAGACAAATTATTCTTATAATTAGCGTTTTTTACTTCTTGATTGTAGGATATATAATTGTCGTGGGAATTGCGTATCCGGGTTCTGAAGGATTCAGAGAATTATTGGAAGCTCTAGAAAATCCGGCACTAGAGATCTTTAAAAACTTTTTTTTTCTTGATCTCCTAAGATTCATAAACCTAGATCAATTTTTTTTTGGTTTATGGATTCAAATGAGTTTGGTTACAATTTTACCGTTAATTTTACTAGCATTTGGACTATTCTTAGGTGTAGAATTAATTACTCATGATCAAGCCAATAAAACATTAGACATCATTTTTTCACTCCCAATAAGCAATACAAAATACTTTTTAATAAGATCTACAGGATCCATTTTGTATATCACGGTAGCTTGTATCATAGGACTATTGTCTACCTATTTAACATCTGTTTATGCAAATTTCAACATCAATCTCGATTCAATATTGCAAGTTTGGTTTATTATTTTTCTTCAAACAATATTTGGACTATTTCTTGGAAGCTTTATTGGAACGGTTTATTTCAATAGGACATTTGGTTTGCAACTTAGTTTTTTATTCTTGGGATTATCATATACTCTTACTATTCTGTTGAATGTCCTTGAAAATATCGAATTTCTATTAAATTTAATTAATATTATTAAAATATTTTCAATCTTCAATTACTTACAATATGTGGATATTATTTTTGCAAAAAATTTTAAATTAGAAGCTTTTGCACCAATGATTTTTGGAATTGCCTTCTTGTTTATAGTTTCTCTATATTTATTCCGAAAAAGGGATATCATTGATTCTGATTTACCTCCCATCTATCTTCATATCCTTAAAATTTTTCCATTGCAGATAAAAAAAAGGTTAATAACATCTAATAATAGTTATTCTATCTCAAGAATTTCAACATATTGGGTTTTAAGGCTTAGATCAAGATTTCCAATATTTTCAGATGAATTATGGTCAAAAGGTGTTACAATAACATTATTCTCTGGAATGGTGTTTCTTAGTATCTTTATTCAATTAATATTATATCCAGGAGATGAAGGGGCAAAAGAAATAATCAGTGCTTTTCAATATTCTCCATTTTATGTACTATTTGCGAGAGGATTTAATTTAACTGACGTCCCTTACCTTGGATATTCAATAGCTCAACTTTTTGCATTTTTGCCCCTTATATTCCTACCTTATATTGTTTATTCATTTATCTATTTGGAATTACGCGATCAAAATAAAACTGAAGAACTTTTATTAAGTTATCCAATTTCTAATAGAAATATTTTTGTTTGGAGAACTATTGCTGCAATTTTTGAATATTATTTCATAGTTGTGGTAGTAATAATATCAATTCTGATACCTGAAATCCTTCTAGGACAATTGAAGTATACACACTTAGAAATTACTGTTATAATTTTATCAGGACCATTATACTTATCAATTGGATTATTTCTAGGACTTCTAACATATCTTTTTGGTAAAAAGGGAGCAATTATAGGAATAATCTTAGTTTTTTCATCGTTATCCTTATTTTTTCTTGGAGCATTAAATGAATCTTGGTTTTTATTAAGTCAAATAACTCCATATTATTATTTTGATCCCGTGAGAATTCTCTTCAAAGGTGTTCAAATTCAAGAAATTGTTTCTATTATTGGGTTTGTACTAATTTCTGTAACAATAGTGATTATAAGAATGAAAAAAGAAGAAACAAAATATCAGACCTTCTTGAGTTATGATAAAAGGTGAACTACCCCACTTAGAATGATAGGACTTCAAACGAAGTTTTCTGTATCTCGTTGAAACATAACCAATTTTATTCGTTTCGGTCTATCAAAACGATTTTTATTTCCGTAATCATTCAACTGAAAGAGTTTGGAAACCACTTTTGACATGGTTCAATCATTGATGTACAGATGTTTGGAGGACCATATTAAAGGAATCTTTCCACTAATGTAAGAGGAAATTCAAAATCTTCCTAAAGAAAAGGGTCTTTTTGCTGATATTTAAATAAAAGAAAATAAATTTCTGTCTTTAATTATTTCTTAGTCCTCTGATAAATTCTTTAAAAGATACTTTAGCTTGTGCTTCAGGAACGTATTGGGGAGGATTTTTGAATCCATAAGCAGAAATACTAGTTACAGGACCATCGATAGTTCGTGCAAGAGCAATTTTAGTAGCCCTTACTACATCAACAAGTGTCCCTGCAGCATTTGGTCCATCATCTGTTTTCACCGTTAAATCTATGTGAATATCACCACCAAGAAAATCTTTGACCTTTATCCAAAAGTGTCCGATTCTTAATGAGCCTAGAAAATCTAAATAATCTGTAGTACCAGTTACTACATCTTCTTGTTTGAGATGTGGATTGATTTTTCGGATAGATTCAGATTTAATTTTACTTTTCATTTTCTGAATTCTATATCCACTATCCAATGTAATTAATGCCTCACTTCCACCACTTACGTCTAAATTATACGTATGAACAATTTCAGCTCCAAAAGTAGAAAGGACTTCTAAAATTCCTTTATGGATTCTTGTTCCTCCTAATAAACTCTGTAAATCATCACCAACTAAAGGCAATCCAGCTCGTTTAAATTTCAATGCCCATTTTCTTGACGAAGCAATATCAGCGGGAGTAGCATTAATAAATGCACATTCAGCTTTTAATGCTGCATCAGCATAAAATTCCACAGCTTTTTTTGCCCCCGAAGGAAGCAAACAAACAACTACTTCTGCATTGGCTTTTTTCAGTTCATCAACGACATCAATTTCATGGTTGTCGTCTTCTTGTATAGCAGAAGCAGCTATTGGATTGATACCATCCATTACAGGCCCTTTTTGAACTATTACATTATAATTGTCTATTAAAGAATCGTCAACGTATCTCTTAGTTACATTGGGAAGAGAAAATATTGCCTGATTTATAGGCTTGCCGACTTTTCCCTTAGCAATATCAAAAGCTGTGACAATGTTAATATCAGCTATAGATAATCCCCCAATATCTAAAAAAGATAGAAATTTTTCTTTTTGAGCTCCTTGTGGGGATGAATAATACCCTAATGCTTGAAGAAATGCACTTGTTGCATTACCAACACCTACTACTGCTACTCTTACTTCACTCAAAGAATTAACCTCAATTTTTTTATTGGTTCAGTTCTTATTTAGTAAATTAGTTTTTAATATTTGGTTAAAAGGTTAATTTATGACAAAATGTAGTCTTGAATATACCCCAAAATAACTTAGCAATAATTCATAAAAAAATATTTGATATTTATCAAAATTGAAAGATATAAAAAAGTCAAGTCCTATGATTTCGTATCAAAGATTAATTCGTTAATAGAGTAAATTTAGGCATAATTTCATCATAATTAATAATTCAATAATTTCACTAATTAACAATAAATTTTTTGAAAAATAGTTACAAGATTTTTTATTTGGAGTAACTTAAAATCATAAAAGGTTTAAATTCATTAAAAATAATTTGAATAAATTATTAATTTTATCTTTAAAAATGTCATAAATTTTAGAAAAACGGTAGATTTCCATTAAAAATGAGATTTCGACAAAATTAGAATAAAAGACGTGAAGTATTAGTTTTAAAAGCACAACTTTTTAAATTATGATAAGATAAAAATTATCATGTAAATAAAAAAAGTAATATCAATTTATTATATAAATTTATTATTATTATTAGAAGAACAAATTAAATAAATCCACTTTCTATTACAGATATTATTATAAATTATAATCTCTTAGGATGAAAAAAAATTATGGGAAATAAGGACGATAGAAAACACTTAGAATTTAAAGTTTCACTAAAATTAAAGAATATTCCAATTGATTATTGGGAAGAGGTCATGAAACAATACAAAAAACATATGTTATCATTTGAAAAAAGTCTTCGCTACCTTGCAGATGAAGATAAAATTCCATTTAAAATTTTAGATAAAATTAGTGACTCCTTTAAGTTTGATGAAATACACTATTTGAAATTTTCTTCTCCTGAAGAAGATTCTCTACAGTTGACTACTCCAAGACCAGCTTATACAACACAAACTCCAAGTTTGGAAACAATACCACAACAACCTCCTCCACAATTTCCGACACAAATCCCTCCTCCTTCACAACAACCTCAACAACAGATCAGTAAACCTGAAGTAAAACAACAAACAAAAGAAGATTTTACATTCGGAGGAGCAGCCTTTGATCAAACTACTCCAACTCCTGGTTTTGAACCCACTCCTCAAACCAGTCAAGAACCTGAAGCTTCCAAAGCTACGGAAGGATTTTCATTTTCTATTCCATCTATAGGTCAGGATACTGCCCCTGGTACAACTTCTGATCCGTCAGGTGTATCAATAGGTGTTGACGAAGAGGATAGAGCTACTGGTATTGCAATATTGAGAAGAAAAATGTTAATGGAATTAAGGAAAATTCGAAATGTTGTCGAAGAACAAAGCGGGCAGGAAGATACATTCTAACTTGAGTTAATTACTTAAAAAAATATGTTTTCTTTTTTAACTAAAAAAAATTTCCTTAATTCTAATACTTATTAATATTCAGATCAAAATTCTTTTAAAATAACTTAATAATTTTACGATTAATAAATTGATCAATCTTTGATTCAGGTTATTATTATGACAGATTTGTTGTATTCAGAAGATTCATATCTTTCAAATTTTTTAGCTAAAATTACTTCAATTGAAGATGACGGCGCAATAATATTAGATAAAACAGTTTTTTATCCAGGCGGAGGAGGTCAACCTAAAGATAAAGGAGTATTAACATTCAAAGGCAAGAATTACTCTGTTACAAATGTCAAGAAACAAAATGATTCTATACTTCATTACATAGATGATAAATTACCTGATATTAATGTTGGAGATGTTGTTGAGGGAGAAATAGATATTGAATTGCGAAAAAAACATAATCGAACACATACTGCAATGCATATCCTTTGTGGTGTCATTTATAATGAGTTTGGATCAACTGTAACTGGAGGAGATTTCAAATCATTATCAGGAAGAATGGATTTCGATATCGACAATTTTTCAAAAGATCGTATTCAATTCATAGAAAAAAAGTGTAACGAAGCTGTTAAAGCAAAACATGATATTAAAATTGAGTTTCTATCCCGGGAAGAGGCAGAAAAGGTTCCTGAATTAATTCGGACAAAAATTAATCTGATACCTAAATTTGTAAAAGTTATAAGAACTGTAGATATTGTAGGATTAGATAAACAAGCAGATGGAGGAACACATGTAAGACAAACCGGAGAAGTGGGAGTAATAAAATTAGTCAAAGTTGACAATAAGGGAAAAGGAAGGAGACGAATATATCTAGAAATCCATGACTAATTTCTTAAATTAATTCAAAAATTAATGTTTTAATATCACTAATTATAGGAAAAAATAAAAATTAATTAAATTGTTGCATTGATTTTCACGTTATTTACAGAAATTTATTCCAAAATATAATTAAAAATCAATTAATAAGAATATTTAAATTTAAATTCAAATTTAATACAAAAAAATGAAGTGAGAGATAAATTGCCAAAAAAAAAAACGACTAGAAAAAAGTCCACAGCTAAACCTGTTAACAAAACTTTATCAAAAAGTGAAAATGAAACTGATCTATCCCTAAACAAAAAAAAATCAGAACCCACAACAAAAAAAACCCGAAAAGCAAAAAAAGCAAGAAAATCTGACCAAAAAGTCGATAATGAAGTTTTAGAAGAAAAAATAGATGCTATAAATCCACAAAATGATGTAGTTGAAGTTTTTGATTCTGAAAAGGATAAAGAGTGGGGATTTGGTTTTGAATTTTCCAAAGAATTAGATTTTAAAGAAAATTGGAGTAAAATAAGCAAACATTTTGAAAAAAATCCAAACTTTGATCAAAAATTTTCTATTAATTGGTTTTCTCAAGATACTGAGGGTTTTATACCAGGAGAAGCCACAAAACAGTATTTAATTATTTGGGCTTGGGGTTTTATAATTGAAAAAGTTAAAAATTATTTTGATAAGCTTTTTCCAAAAATTATAAATGCTAAACGTCTTTATAAAATGTCTGAAGATCTCTCATCTGATTATTGGGTTGATATGCCTAAAAAAGATCAAATTGTCGTAAATGGATTTGAAATTATTCCTTTACCAAAAAATTCTCCTAGAAGAATTACCCCTATTCCTGATGATATTATAAAATCAGTTCCAGTTAAAATTCCTAGATATTGGTCACCTAAGAAATTAAACCGAGCACGTGATTGGCTGATTCCAGTAATTAGTAAGAAAAATTATGAAAAAAACATTTTGGAAATCGAAGATTATTTAGAAGAATACATGATTGAACAAATTGATTTTATAATCTTAAAGGATACGAAAACGAAAAAAATGATCGGTGTCATTTTGCCAGAAGAATTCAACCCGAATAATGATTCAGAGAAAATTTTAGTACCAGAAAGATTCAATTCCTTTAATCCAGGATTTGATTTCGGGAATATACCAGGCAATTTTGCTGATATGAATCTTGGAAACTAAAATAAACTGTATAATTATTAACTAAGAATTTGCTAATAAATTGTCTTAACATTATTTTTTTAACTCTTTTTCTGCTGAAAGCCGAACTACACAACTAGGACATTTACCGCAAGGTTTTTCAGGATCGAAATAACAAGAATAAGTTAAATTTAAATCAATATTCAATTGTCCAGCCATTTTAATAATTTCAACTTTAGATTTGTTTAATAAGGGGGCAAGAATCTCAACATTGTAAGCAAATTTCATTGCACTGTTTATATTATCTAAAAACTCTTTTCTTGCATCTTTATAATGCACATCCTGAGATTGTAAGCCTATAAATATTACAGAAGCACCAATAGTTTGTGCGTAAGATACTGCTAAACTAATTAAAACAGCGTTTCTTCCTTGAACTTCGGTTTCGCCAGTATTATGGATCAATGAAGTTTCAGTAATTTCTTTTAATGCAAATAATTCAATTTCTTTGAAATGGCTAGAAAATATCTTGGATGCAATAATTGATGATTCTCGTTCTTTATTTACAGTTTTTTGTCCATAATTAACAAACAAAGAATGACAATCGTAATTATTTTTTGATGCTAAACCTAAGACCGTAACGCTATCCATTCCACCGCTACATAAAACAACTGCTTTTTTTGCCAAATTATCCACTTTTTCTTTTTTAACTTGTCTTTAATGGATCTTTTAAATTCAGGCTTTCAAAGGCATAAATTCTTTCTTTGCATGCATCACATGTTTCACATGGAAGTTCCAATCCCTGATAACATGACCAAGTATCTTCCCATGGAACTCCTAGCTCTTGCCCTAATTTGACAATATCAATTTTTGATTTAGTTACAAAAGGATAAAAAATTTCAATATCTGTTTCCTCTTGAGCATTTATCATCTCTTGAAATGCCTGAAAAAATTTAGGACGACAATCCGGGTAAGAAAGCTGGTCATTTGCAACAGCTGCAATATATATCCGATTTGCTTTATAAAATTTTGCCATAGCACAAGCTTGTAATAAGAAAAGTGAGTTTCTAAAAGGAACTACAGTGATTGATTGTTTTTTTTCAACTTGCGTTGGAATATCAGTGTTATAATCCGCTAAAGGACTCCCAACAAATTTAGGAATTTGGATAGTAATAATTTCATGTTTGATTCTAACCCTTTCAGCTATTTTGACTGCACTTTTAATTTCCCTTTGATGTCTTTGACCATAATTAAATGATAATGTAATTATATTCAAATGGTATTTCATTACATTATATAACAATGTTGTAGAATCCATACCACCAGATAATAATACAATTGCTCTTTCATATATTTTCTCATTAAGTGTCATAGCATTCCCTTTTATGTCCTAGGTTGATCTCGCCATAATAGTTGGTGATATTGTGGTAAGATTCTAATATTCCTATCTTGAATTTCTTTTGTTTGTTCAATGATCCATTTTATTTTTTTAAAATATTCATCAAAACTGTACTCTGGAAGTAAAACTGGTTGAATAATAATTTGAGCACTAAATTCATAATCGTTTATTACATTAATTGCATAATTAAGATCATCTTCATTATCCAAAACAAATTTGACTTCATCTTTTTTCCTTAATTTCTTTAAATATGCTAAGTTTGATTCTTCACCTGATTTCGGACATTTAATATCCATGCAAATCTTATCAAGGGTTGAAAATAATTTTTCATCCCAAATCTTACCATTAGTCTGAATACAGGTAAAAAAAAACCTATTTAATAACTCAATAGTTTTTAATATTTCATCTTTCCATAATGTTGGTTCTCCACCAGTAAAATTGATCCATGTTTTGGATTTATACTTATTTTTTAGTTCTTGAACAAGTTGTTCTGGTGTGAATAGGGCTCTTTTTGTTAAATATTTAAATTCAGGGGACCAAGAATATTTTGTATCACACCATATGCATTTCATATTACATCCCCATAACCTAATAAATACCATAGGTACTCCGATTAGTGAACCTTCACCTTGTAAAGATTGAAAAATTTCAACAATTTCCAAAATATATCACAAAATATTTTTTTAATGATTTTCCCATATTGCAACATTATTAGGAGTTTCTTGTACTTCTATTTGACATAATTTCAAAGAATCAGGAAGTTCTTGTTGTATCTCATTTGCCCAATGCTTTGCTAAATTTTCAGAAGAAACAAATTCAAATGGTACTTCAATAATATGATCTGGATTACCTTGCCAACCATTCGGGAGTCTTCCAATGTGCATATGATCATAACGTCCAATAACTTTAGAGATTATATTTTTAAGTTCTCCAAAGTCTATTAACATTCCATTTGAGGCTGTTTCTTTTCCTTCAACAGTAACTGTTATGTTATAATTATGTCCATGCATTCTTCCACATTTTGGGTGACCCTTTAATGAATGACTGGCTGCAATGTTTATCGTTCTTTTTAATTTAAACACAAATTTCACCAAACGTCCAACACGTGTAAAATTTCTCTGTAAATAAATAATATTAATGAATTTATTTTAATTACTTATGATAATAAAAAATCCTTTGTAAAAAATAGTAGGACAAATTGATGATTCCCAAGTTAACGGATACCCTTATTATTAGCCAAATAATTATCTTCGTTTAAAATAATTATTTGAAATTTTTATCTAAAAATTGTCAAATAGTATGAATTATTATTATATTATCTTATAGTTCGTAAATTTCATTTAATGGAACATCAGGTATAATTATGGATCATATACAACCCAAAAATATTATACATTTAGTGATTAGTGTAGTACTAGGAATAATATTTTTCATTGGATTAACAACACCCATATCAATTATCCCTCCGTTAGGAGATTTTATTAATCCAAGTGCAGGAGTTTGGAACGTCGCTCTTAACGCTGAATATCCAGAACATCAAGAAATAAATATTCCGAGTGAATTAACTAAGACTGTAACTATTTACAGGGATACTTATGGAGTTCCCCATATTTATGCTGAAAATGACAATGATCTTTACTTTGCTCAAGGATATGTGCATGCACAAGATAGATTATGGCAATTAGAAAGTCAAAGAAGATTATTTTCAGGAGAATTAGCTGAATTATTAGGGGAGGATTTACTTGATTCCGATCGATTTTTTCGTGAAATTGGATTGTACAGGTCTTCGTTAAAATCTGTCGAATTATTGGATCAAAATCCTGAACTGAAAGAAGGAATTCAATCGTATGCAGACGGAATTAATTATTACATTGACAATTTAAATGATAGGGATCTTCCTTTTGAGTTTAAAATTCTTGATTTTAAACCGTCTAGATGGGAAGTTGTGGATACTTTAGCATTTGGTAAATTAATGTCCTATGGTCTGTCATATTCCGATGCAGACATTGAACAATCAACAATATGTTCTGCCTTTAGTACCGATGAGTATAGAGAATTATTTCCTTATGTTCGTCCATATCAAACACCTATTATGCCAGATTATGGTGCATATTATATGCCTGATGGATATAATTGGCGAGGTTCTACCACCTATCACAATAGCAGTGTGGATACAACTTTAGAAGAAGAATGCAATTCTATCCCAGAGTTTTTACAAGAATCTACTACTACATTAGCTCAAGTTCGAGCAAAAATATCATCAATCGATACACCATTTGGTAAACTTGGAGATTCGTTTATTGGTAGTAATAATTGGGTAGTTAGTGGAAACTTTACTGATACTGGTAAACCATATGTAGCAAATGATATGCACTTAGGTCATTCTTTACCACCAATATGGTATCAAAATTCGTTGCACACAAGAGATGGGGTTTCACAGGAAGAATATCACTGGTGGGGTTATTCTTTTATTGGTGTTCCAATGGTTGTTGCAGGTCATAATCAGTATGCAGCTTGGGGATTTACAAATGTTGGTGCAGATGCTATTGATTGGTATTATCTTAAAGAAAATTCAGATGGAACCCAGTATTTTTATGATGGTGAGTTTAGAGATTATGTGATGATTGAAGAATCTATTAAAGTAAAAGGTGGAGCAGATCAGATAATAGAAATAAAAGAAGTAAATCAAGATGGTCTCTATGGACCTTTAGTGACTTTGGATGATTCTTTAGATAATCCACTTGTTATGCAATGGACTGGTTATAATTCTTCAACCATTTTTTCTGCTGTTTATTACCTGAACAGAGCGAAAAATGTGGATGATTACCAAGATGCTCTAAAATTATGGGATGTTCCTGGACAAAATGTTGTGTTTGCTGATATTGATGGGAATATAGCTTTGAGAATTATAGGAAAGTATCCCATTAGAACTAAAGGTAATGGAAGGTTTGTTGTTAATGCTTCTGCTGACCCTGATATGAATCGCTGGGAAGGTTTTATTCCTTACAATGAAATGCCTTTTTCAGTTAATCCATTACAGGGTTATATTCAAAGTGCAAATCAAAGAAGTGTAGGACCCAATTATCAGCCGTTTCTAAGTTCTGATCAAGCACCAGGTTATCGTGGGAGAAGGATTGATTTTCTCCTTCATGAAGGAACAACAGATGATAAGAAAATAACGCTATCAGATTTTCAACAATTTCAAAGAGATAATTTTGATTCATCAGCTGAAGCATTTATTCCAAAGTTACTTACAGCTGCAAAAAGTGGATTAGCTACAGATTATAATTCTGGAATAACAACATGGGTTGATGCAGTCACTGAATTAGAAAATTGGGATTATGTTATGAATCGTGATGAATCATCACCATTAATATACTGGTTTTTCTTAAATGAGCTCAGAGAGGAAACTTTTCTTGATGAATATGAAGCTAAGAATATCGAAGACCTGAATTTACCAAGACCTGAAGTATTAGAATACTTTACTAGCGAAAACATAGGAAATTGGTTTGATGACATAAGAACTTCACCTAAAGTGGAAACCCGTGATGACATCCTTCTTAGAAGTTTAAAAAATGCATTGACTGAATTAGAAGATGATTATGGCTCAAATATTGATATCTGGGAATGGGGAGAATATCACCAATTGAGTGTCGCTCATCAAGTAGGAGGAGATCTTTCAGATGATCCACGTCCATGGGATGGAAGTGCTCTCACTTTAAACGCAGCAAATAATAATGGTAAGGGATTAGTAACTGGAGGACCATCTGAAAGAGCAATATTTGATTTAAGTAGCTTTTCAAACTCAATAACTACTTTACCTGGTGGACAATCTGGAAATCCTTTAAGTAAACATTATAAAGATTTTTTAGAGCTTTGGTACAATTATGATTATTATCCAATGCATTGGTACCTTATCGGAACATCATTTCCTGAAAATCTGAAAGAATCTACCTTAATTTTAAAAGGAGGGACGTAAATTGAGCACATTCCTATCTTTGGAAAATAAAAAAGAAATATCTTCTTTTATATCTAATTATAGATTTTACCTGGCTTTAGTAGGTGGTATTCTTTTAACTTTGATTTTAGGATTTTTTCTAAAATCTTGGCCAGTAATATTTCTCTCAGGTATTTATTGTGGTATATTTTATAAAAGAATATCAAGAGGAGTTTTAGTTGGTTTTTCAGCCAATTTCTTGGCATGGTTATTGTTCTTCTTGTATTATGCTATATTTATTCCCAAAGCTCTAACATTAGGTGGTTTGTTTTTAAGTTTAGCAGGAGTTGGAGGACTCGATATAGTAGTAGTTATATTAACAATTTTAATTGGTGGTATTGGAGGTGCAATAGGCGCATATATGGGATCTGCAATTCATCCCTTTATACCATGGCCTAATTGGAATAAATTATTAAGTTAATCTAAATTAATATAAAGAATTTTTTCCTTTTTTTCTTCTCTCTTGACTATTCAAATTTTTTTTAGGGAATTTTTGGATTCTTTTCCAACAATGTTCGCAATCTAAATTTGAGAAATTTACTAAATTTTATATTGGAAATTGGAAATCTTGCTCTAATTAGTCAAATTGGAAAGAATACATAGAAATAATAATATTACAGATTGATTAATAGAATTTTACTAGAAAAATTTTATTAAATCACGATTGACGCAAAATAGAAAAAAAATTATAGGTATTTTAAAATGAATATCCTTTTAATATCAATAAAACAAAAGAAAAATATTGATATAATACCAACAAATTTGATAAAATGTTGATAATTTAAAATTTCTGAAAAATTTTCTAAGGGTTGAATTTGCTTTTAAACAAGACAAACACTAATAAATCATCAATACAAGCCATTGTTTTTGATTTTGATGGTACAATTGCTAATACTTATCCAACTTTTTTTGCAATTTTTTCAGAAGAATTAGTTAAAAGCTTTCAAACAATTCAAGATGATTATGTCCAAAGGATTGCTAGAAAAGCTTACAAATTGGAGTTAGAAAATGGTAATGAAAGACAAGCACCAAAATTACTTCTTTTAAAAGTTTTTTATACCACATGTAGAACTTTAGGACTGAATAGACTTACTTCATCTGTAAGAACAATTTTTTCTGCATACAAAGTTAAAAAGAATTACGAAAATATCTCTTTATTTCCGGGAGTTTCTGAATTATTAAAAGAACTTCACTCAAATGGAATTCCGTTGATTTTGATTACTCATTCATCCAAAAGAAATGTTATGCGTATTTTACAAAAGAATGGATTAGATGTTTTTTTCACAATTGTTCTCGATCGAAGCGATGTAGGATCAGATAAGACTAACGGAATTAAAGATGCGCTTGAAGCTCTCGGAATAGATCCTGATTGTGCTTTATCCATTGGTGATCTTCCTGCTGATATAAACGAAGCAAAGAATGTCGGATTAAAAACTGTCGCATTTGTATCTCCTACAGGATTAGTAGACAGAGAAATACTTGAAGCTCAAAATCCTGATTATATTTGTAACTCATTTTTTGATTTATCATCTATTATAGCAAATTTTCCAACATTAGAAAACAACTCTATCGCTCAATTGGATAAATGACTTTAAAAAAATTTTAGAAAATCAAAATGTGAGTAAGAATTATATATTTACCTTGACAAAGGATGATTATTATTTTAAATAATACTACTAATTTATTAAATAAAACAAAAACTGATGAATCAGAACAAAATATGTTTCCTCGATTACCTGCAAGACCTTTAAGAGACATTATATATCAGAAAATACAAAAACATCCATTACAATCCACATTATTTGATCCGGAAAATGATTTACAAATTCTAGCACACAAAGCAGAATTAGCGGTAGAGCAAGGTACAGATATTTTGTTAATTGGTGGATCATCTCACGTTCAACCCATTAAATTCTTTGAATCAATAGCAGCAATTAAAGCTGTTTCAAAAGATGTTCCTGTAATAATTTATAATGCTAATTTTGAAATGATCAGCAATGATGCGGATGGTATTCTGTATGGATCTGTTCTGAACTCGAAAGACATGTATTATGTCATAAATAATTCCGCTAATGCAGCTCCTCTTTTTAAAAAATTAAATGTTGAACCATTAGCGACAGCTTTTCTAATTTTTGAACCAGGAATGACTGTGGGTTATGTCTTGAATTGCCATCTCCTACCTCAAAACAACTTGAAAATTCCTGCAGCTTATAGTTTAACAGCAGAAAATCTTGGTTATTCTTTTGTTTACTTGGAAGCTGGTTCTAAAGCACCTTACACCGTTTCTCCAGACGTAATCAAAGCTGTTAGATCAACAATTAATATTCCTATAATTGTAGGAGGAGGCGTAGTATCTGAGGATAAGGCAAGAGAAGTAGTGGAAGCTGGAGCAGATATCGTTGTTATCGGTACACATTTTGAAAATGTTGAGGATATGTCAAATATTATTGATGTAATCCATTCAACGAAAAGATTTAAGCCCGAAAAATAAATCTCTATTTATAATACTGACAATAAATCATTTTTGAAATCAATTTTTGCATTTATTGGGAATTAAGTTAGCAGAATCTATAAAAATAGATTAATGGGAAGTTTGAAGCTAAAAATAATGTTTCATTAGTAAAAAGAGGAAATTTTTTTAAATCCCAAACTGGGTCTAATTAATATAAAATCTTATAATACCAAATTAGAATCTTAATGCTAATGAAATTTGGTTATAATGATATTTAATTTTTAATTGAGACATTGTAATCAATCCAAGGAAAAATTAAAGATAGCTTTGCTTCTCAAGATAAAGACAGTGATTTATGACTTTCAGTATTATTTCTTTTATCTTTGTTTATGAAAATTAGGATCAAAAGCAAGCTGAATAAATCTTAGTTGCGGTGTAAGAGCTCTAATAGCTAATTCTTCTATTTTTTCCTTTTTCATTAGCAGTTGATCAATATTCGCTTCATCACCAAGAATATATAAGTAAACATATTCTCGTTTCAATATTTTCAATCGTGAAATATTCACTTCTTTTATTTGTTTTCCTGTGTCGACTGTGAATGTAGAATATTCAAACAAACCTTCCTCAAATAAATCTAATAATTGATTTATTATCTTTTTTGGCTCAAGTTTATTGTTATGCTGCCAACCTAAAGGAAGTCTACCAACTTCAAGATCTATGAGACAACTAAAGTCAAAATTATATATTAGAGAAAGTGTACTAAGTCCTTCATTAATATATCTTCTAAAAGGAATTATTTCTTCGAGAACTCTTCCAAAAAACGTTGTTATTGATGTTCCAATTTTTATTGAAGTTGGATAAATAACTTGCATTATATTAACTAATGAGGTCTCTGGTAGAATTTCGGAGATCCTATTTGCCATTTCAGCGATAAATGGAGCAGACTCATCTGGCCCTTCATCCATTTTATTTACAATGAAATAAAATTTTGGTAGATTTCCAAATTTATTTAATTTAGCTTCTTGTTTTTTGAGAGCTGATTTAAATTCTTTTAAAAATTCAAGTGATTCTTCTATCTTTTCTTCATCTTTTCCATCGAAAACAAAAATGATCGCCTTTGTATGACTAAAATATTTTCGTGGGTCAGTAATATAGCTCTTTCTAAACGCTTCTTGACCTCCTAATTCCCAAAGAACAATAGGAATCTCATTAAATGAAAGTCTTATACTATCCATTCCAATAGTAGGTCTAGGAGCTGTTAGAACAGATTCATGATAAATTTTCAAAGGATCGGTCCTTTTTAAGTGTCTTATTATGCTTGTCTTTCCAGTAGCATAAAGTCCAGTAAAAACAATCTTCACGTAGGTTGATCCAGTTGACTTTAATTGAAGATATGCATCATCAGTTTTATCAATTAAAATAGACGCGCAAGAACAGATTTTTTCTAATAAAAATCGATCAATTTTAGTTTGTTTTGATATGGTTAATAGATTAAACCAATTATCGACAAGATCTCCTAAATTTTGTACATGTTCTTCAAGTAGTTCTATTTCTTCTCTATTTAATAACTTGATTTCAGAAATTGGTATTTCTTTTGGTGAAAGGTCTAAAGAGAGTTGAGGATTTCTAAGTAGTTGATTACGAACTTCTTGCAAATCCCAAATCACCAAATCTTTTTAAAAATTGAAGTTAAGTTCAAATTATTATAAATCATACATTTTCATGTAATAATCTGCAATAGTTTTAAAAGCTTTATCGATATTTTCCCCAGTTAAAGCACTTGTTTCAATATATTCCACCTTGTAATCCACTCGTTTATCTAGTTGTTCCTCTATATATTTTTTTCCTTCATCAGTAGAAATACAATCAGCTTTTTGATCTCTTAGATCAATTTTGTTCCCAATAACAACTAAGGGCATGCTTTTACCTTTACCATTATTTTCCCAGAATTCAATTGCCCAATCTAAGACATGACTAAGTGATTCTTTATTTGTTAAATCAAAAAGGATCAAAGCACCTTGGGATCCTAAGTAAAAACTTTTTCTTAGAGTATTAAATCGTGTTTGCCCAGCAATATCCCAGATCTGATACCTCACAATAAAATTATCGCGAATTTCTTCCTTAATTGCAAAATCTGCACCTAAAGTTGCTAAATAGTTGCTAGTAAAGTCTTGTCCCATATAACGGTAACGCATGCTAGTTTTTCCGCAATATCCATCACCTAATAACAAAACCTTAAAAATCAATTCATCGTTCATGTGTTGTTAATACCTTAATGGCTTATTTAGCTTTACTAGAAACTTTATATATAAAATTTACAATAAATAATCTCTTTAGTTAGTTTTAGAAACTATATTTGTTTTTTTGATAAAATTTAATATTAATATTAAAATCCTTTTCTATTTAACATTATTAAATTATATAAAAATAAATTTTATGGAATTATCCATAATTTCGTTTATTTTAAATAAAAAATATATTTGCACCCAAACAAATTAACCGGATTTTGTTACTTTTCTGTCATTCTTTTTATTTTTAAACCCAATAATATAAGATATAAAAATAGAAAATGACTAAAAATTACCCTAACATAATAAATAAAGGAATTTCTTTACCAATATCAGATTGGCTATTAATTTTTATATTTCTTTGCTTATATCCTTTAGTTATTATCAGTGGTTTATCGTTATTTGGATATTTTATTTCAGATATTGAATTATTATCAGTAATTATTAGTTTGACTATTTTTTATTCATTAATTATTGTATATTATCAAGTTTCGTCTCATAATGAATTAAAATCGTATTCAAATTTCGTTAAATATGTTCATTTCGAACCTAAGTATATGGATAACCTACTATTCCTTGTAATGCAAATCTTTACTTTTAGCTTTCAAGCAACAATCCTTTTTTTGATTTTCAATTTTCTATTGACATATAATTTTCCCCTTTGGTTTCTCTTATTATTAGCAGGTATTTTATCAGTTATAATTCAATTCATTTTACTAGTGATTTCCCAATTAGGGAAAAAAAAACTCTTTAAAACTGCACAAGAGCCAATTCCTCAAAAAGTTCATGACCATTTATCAAAAAATCATCCTGAAAGTCATAAAATATCACAATATAGGTTTACTGATATTAAACCTGCTTCATTATTTTTATCAGCGGGGGTCACTTCTTTAGGGTTTAAATTAACACGTTCAGGATTAAGTATTGACTCAATATGTGTCATCTCACGTTATTTTCAATGGAAATTGTCTGATGATGAGTTAATAGCTGTTTTATCACATGAACAGGGGCATGTTATTGGAAATGATATGCGGAATTCTTATTTAACAATGGGAACTGACGGTTGGTTAAGAGCAGTAAAATTTTTTAGTATTATTTTACTTTTTACTTATATTCCTATTTTAGTTAATGATTATGGTATAAGTATAGCACTAGTAGTTATAATTGCCCTAATAGGGCCAATACTTATTGCTAATACCGCTATGAAGGCACATCAACAAAATCGAATATTTTTACTAGAAATAAGAGCAGATAAGTTTGGTTCGGAGTTAGTTGGTAATAATAAATTAGCAGATGTTCTGAAAAAACTACCTTCTGTGATTCCTGCTCCTGTTGATGATAATGCGCTTGGTTTTTTAGGTTTTCGTGTTGAAATCTTACGTAAGCGTAGTAAGGATTTAAAAGAGCCTATTGAACAATTAAATGTATTTAATCCACGCCGTATTTATAAAGTAAATTAAATTGGAAGTTAATAAACAAAAATTAAGTTTATTTCTTCTCGTTTTTATTCTTGATAACAATTTAATGCATTCTTTGAAAAATTTATTTAGTAATATTTATAATCAGTATAGACAGATATTCAAAAATAAACTGTCCGATATCATTTTAGGATTTTAAAAAAGCTTTCTGGTATTTTTAAGAGTTAATTTTGTTATGATGGATCAATTAGATTCAACTCAAGAATTGTTACGCGAGGGAAGATTAAATCAAGCCCAAAATATTTTAAAAACCATGTCAATTAATGAGATTCACGATCAGAATAGTAAATCAATTTTGAAGTATTATTTACTGTCTGCAAAAATACTTGAAAAACAAGGAAAATACTCACAAGGTTATAGTACATTATCAAAGATGTTTTCTATTCCTAAATTTTCATTAGAGAATATAAATACATCTGATAAGACTTTAATGAAAATTTTTTTAAAAGCAAAAATATTATCTGGTAGATTACTCCGATATAATGGAAAAATCAGTGAATCAGCGAAGGAATTTGAAGAAACTCTTAATTTATCAACTGAAATGCAATTATTAACACCAAAATTAGCAGCTATCTCAGAGTTCGGTTTTGTTAAGTTTCTAACAGGTGATAATACAGCTGCAATGAATTTAACAAACCAGGGATTTTCTTTAGTAAAATTCTTATCTAATCCGATAAAGGAACGTTATTGGATTTATCATTTTTTCAATTTACGCTCTATTATTGATTATTATCAAGGAAAATATCAAGGAGCCATTGTGAATCTAATTCGTGTTATTGCCACAGGAAAAGAATTTAATGATAGGGAACTATTATGTATTGCCCATAATATGCTTTCTGCTGCATATAGAGTTGTTGGCGAATTTGAATTATCTTTAGAACAGGCAGAAATTGCATTAAAATTAGCTGAAGAAGTAAATGACCAATTTTTAAAAGCAAAATCCATTTCAAACAACGGATTAGTGCTTATTAATATTGGAGAATTTGATCAAGGAGTGAAACTTCTTAATGAAGCCCTAGCCATTGATCAAGAATCCAATAACTTAATGGATCAGCCAATAACATTAGGAAATATAAGTAAAGCATTTGCTGTCATCGGAGATAGAATGAAAGCAATCGAAACATTTCAAGAAACTTTGAAACTATATAAATTATCTAATATTGAAGTAGAAATTGTTGATAAATACTGTAATTTCATAGATATTCTTTTAGAAAAAGGTGATACAAACAAAGCCAAAGAAATTCTCGATGAATGTAAACCATTTGTAAAAAAACACAATTCAGATATGGATAATATAAAATTTAAATTGCGAGAAGGAATGTGCTTCAAAGCTCTTGGGCAATCAGAAAATGCTAGGAGATTATTTACAGAAGCAAGAACATTAGCTGAGACCATTGATCAATATAAGGATACGATTAGAGCATCAATATATCTAGCAGAAATTGATTTAGAACAAACTTTAACAAAGGGATTAGATGAGGAATATATAAAAAAAGCTTTTGTAAACGTCGATAAAGCGCATTTCTTATCCGAAAGAACTGGTCTTTTTCCAAATATAGTAAAAACATTACTTATAAGAGGATCTTTATATGGTGCGAGACTTGAATTCAAAGAAGCGTTGGAAACATTAAACTCAGCAATAAAAATCACTGAAGAAAAAAATTTTTTAAGTTTACATCGTCAAGTATTAGAATTATATGATAGGTTAAAACAACGTCAAACATTTATTCGTCCAGATGAAGAAAAACAGTGGCAAGATATTGGAATGAATGAAGTACTAACATATATTCGATTAATGACAGGTCGACTACCTTCATTACCACTAAATGTAGAGAATTTGGATCCTTTCTATATTTTATCGTTTATTTTTGGAGCCACTGGCCATAAAAATCTCTACAATGATAATATACCCAAGGAAATAATAGAAAGTGACCAAGAAATTGATCAAAATTATATAGCGATATTTTTTTCAAGTATACTAGGGGGAAACCAATATAATGAGGGTTTATTTGGACCAATGCCTGTCCCTAATGCAAAATCAATGCAAGCATTGGTATTTACTCAAAAAACATCAGAAAAAAACAATGACCAAAATCCATTATTCTGGATGACAATAATTGCATATCCAAAATCATTCGATCCGTTATTTTATAATCGGTTTGAAATTGAAAAAACTTTTAATGAATTTTGTAACAATACTGAGATAAAAAAGGATAATTACGATAAAAAATATTTTCTTGATCTTAAAAATTCTTTGAAGCTAGTTATCCAAAAACAAATCAAAGATAGATTAAAATCTTATTTTTAAATGTAGTTTATTAATTTAATTTTTTCTCATAGCAAATTTTAAACTGAAATCAATCTTTTATAAATAGAAAAAGTCTAAAAAATATATTTAGATTAAAAATGAAATCCCTCCTTTTGGATGAATAAATAATGATGTTAAAAAAACGATCAAATTATGCTGGAGAGTTAAGAAAATCGCATGTTGAACAATCTGTTACCTTAATGGGTTGGGTATTTGCTAAAAGATTGTATAAAAAATTAGCTTTTGTGGATTTAAGGGACAGAAAAGGATTAGTCCAATTAGTTTTTGTTAAAAAAAATGTGGATCTAGATCTAATAAATGAAACTCCATTAGAATCAGTTATTTGGATTAATGGAACTGTCGTATCAAGGAAGGAAGCTAATCCTGATTTATTTTCTGGAGATATTGAGGTTCAAGTATCAGAATATGGTGTGATTAATAAAGCTGAAGAAAAATTACCATTTGCTATTCATGAACACATAGATGTTTCTGAAGATTTACGATACCAGTATAGATATCTTGATTTACGTAGAAATAAGCCATTTCATTCTGCAATCCTGATTAGACATAAAATTTATAAAGCAATATGGGATATCATGGATAATTTAGGATTTATTCATGTAGAGACACCAAACATGATAGCTAGCACTCCTGAGGGAGCCAGAGATTATTTGATTCCATCTCGTGTCCACCAAGGAAAATTCTATGCTCTTCCTCAATCTCCCCAAATACTGAAACAAATTTTGATGGTTTCGGGGGTTGATAAATATTTTCAAATTGCAAAATGTTTTAGGGATGAAGATTTGCGTTCTGATCGTCAACCTGAATTTACTCAATTAGATATAGAAATGAGTTTCGTAACAAAGGAAGACGTAATGGATACTATTGAGAAAATTTCAATTTATTTGGTTAAAGAAGTTAATGGGATCGAAATTGAAAACAATTTTCCAATTTTAACATTTGAGGAGGTTATGAAAAAATTCGGATCAGATAAACCCGATTTAAGGTGGGATGGTTTTTTTCAAACAATAACTTATCAAACAAAAAAATTTAAAGCTATTGCATGTGAAAATGCGTCTGAAGATAGTATTAAAAATATTTTGACTTCTCATAACTGGTTTGAAAATAGTTATATGATAATTAAACAGACACAATTAAAAACAAAAAAATTAAAGGGAAAAGGGAATTTGGTTCTTCTTATTCCTTTAAATAATTCTGATGATTTTTGTTCTGAATCGCATGAGCTTTTTCGAAGAGAATTAATGAAAGAACTTAATTTAATTAAGGAAGATCAATATGTTTTTGCTTGGGTCCATGATTTTCCATTATTCGAATTTTCTGAGGAGGATAATCGATTGAACCCAGTTCACCATCCTTTTACGAGCCCACATCCTGAGGATATTGAGAAACTAGAGACTTCTCCAAACAATATGAGAGCTAATGCTTATGATTTAATTTTGAATGGATATGAAATTGGAGGAGGGAGTATTCGTATTCATAACCAAAAAATGCAAGAAAAAATCTTTACTATTCTTAACATCTCACTAGATGAACAACAAAATAGATTCGGGTTTCTTTTAGACTCATTTCGTTACGGAGCACCCCCACACGGTGGAATGGCTTTTGGTTTAGATCGTTTTCTTATGATATTAGCTGGAGGAGACTCAATCAGAGAGGTAATAACTTTTCCAAAAAATAAATTGGGAGAATGTCCTCTAACAGGAGCTCCAAATGAAGTAGATACAGAACAATTAGATATTTTGGGATTAAAAATAAAATAGATAAGAATTTAAAATTTATTTCTTATTTATCGTTGGATCCAATATTGTTTCCGTAATTGCTACAAATGCGTCTTCAACATTTTCACCAGTTTTTGCAGAAGTTTCAAAATAAACAAACGGAAATTTTGATAATTTAAAGTCTTTTTGAACTTTCTTTAAAATTCTTCTTCCTCTTACTTTTGTAATATGAGATTTATTTCCTTTTTCCCTGATATCAATTTTATTAGCAATAAAACCGAAAGGAACAGGTTTCCCAATGAATTTAAGAGCTTCTCTTAACCAATCTGGTGTATTTTCTATTGTTTCTAAATTAGTTACGTCAAAAACTAAGATCACGCCAGCCGCACCTAGATAGAAGGGTGGTCGAACTGAACTGAAATGACTTTGACCAGCTAAATCCCATATCTGTAATTTAACTGATCCATGTTTAGCTGATTCAAATTTATGTATCGCAAAATCAGCACCCACAGTCATTAAGTAGTCCGTTTTAAAACCTTGTCCTAAAAATCTTTCACGTAAAGCCGTTTTTCCAACCGCCCCGTCTCCAATAAGAAGTATTTTTATTATTTTTTGAGATCTTAGCATTATTCTAAATATCCTTATTATTAATCGACTTAATAGGAATTATAATCAATTATTTTGTAGAAAATATCTCCTATAGATAAACTTAATTGACAATTCTATTTACTTCTAGTATTCAACCATACAAATTATACAAATACAAAATTATTTTTTATGACACAAAATTTTCCAATAAATATTATATTGTTCATTTTTTACTGTTATTTAAAAGAAATTTATATTCACATATACCTCTAAAAAGATTTTCTTGAGGGATTTGGATGATATAATTTGAATTTTTCTTAAGGATAAATTCATCATGATTGCTAAGATATTATTATGCGGAGATGGCTATGTAGGAAAGACGACCATTCGGGAGAGGTATATTGGTATTGATTTCCGTCCTAGTTATTTACAAACAATTGGTGCAGATTATACAGTAAAAAATCAATCTCTTGAAGATGGAAGAACCATTAAATTACAGATTTGGGATCTAGCAGGACAACAAAGATTTGCGATGGTTCGTGAATCATTTTATAAAGGTACAAATGGAATAATATTAGTGTTTGATGTCACAAATCCTTCTTCCATGGATGGAATTTTTAATTGGATAGAAGAAATCAAGAAAAATTTGCCCAATCCCGTTCCGATGATATTAGTTGGCAATAAAGTTGATTTAAGAGAAAAGACTGATCATTCGTCAAGTGAAGAACAAGGAAAAAATTTAGCTGAACAGACATCGATGAAAAATCTAGTAACACATTATATCGAATCATCTGCAATAACAGGCGAAAATATCAAAAAAATCTTTCAAACAATCACACAGGTGGTTATGGATTATCGTTACAATGGTATTCAAGGTCAAAAAAAGACTTTTTCAACTTTTTATGACGGTTTAAAAGATTTGATCAATCTTTATTTATTCAAGTTATCCGAAATTGGCCCAGTTTGTGCTTTTAAAACAAATAATACAGATGATTTCGAATTATTAACGAAAATGGGAATTTTTTATTCAACAACCATTGGGCAAGGTGTTAATGCCCACGAAGGAGTTTTCGGACCTCTTCCTCTACCAGAATCAAAATTAACTAAAGGAGAGAATTCCATTCAGTTAATAATTTTTTCTTTTCATAAAAAAGATCGTAACTACCATGATGAACGTGCAAAAGGTATTAATTTTGCATTTATTGTTATTACTCTACCAGAAGACTTCTTATATCTTTTTTCCAATAAAAATATCATTAACAGATTTTTTCATTCTGAAATAGAAATACTATCAGATTTAGAAGAAATTAATAAAGTTTTTCTAGATAAGCTAAAGCAAGGATTAGTGAAAAACCTTTATCTTTCAAGAAATGAAGATAGTTAAAAAATAATCATCTTTAAACTTTAATTTCTAAATTTTTTTCTCCTTTTATTTCTCATTTTTATACCCACAATTTGATAAGGGAATTTCCTAATACTAACTTGATATAAAACATATATTTAAATAACCAAAGGTGAATATTGTGACAAAAGTAACTCTAAAATTAAATTTATTAACATGTGATTCTTGTATACGCTCAGTAAAAGGAATTTTAAATAGTTTAGATAATGTAACAGACGCTGAAGTTGAATTAACTAAAGCAATAGTAACTGTTAATAAAAACAATCCTGATTCTCTTCAAGAATTAGTAACTAATATAGCAGATATCGGATATGAAGCAGAGATTCTAAATTAAAAAGTTTCTTAGATATGTAGCGGAGTAGAAATTCATGCAAGACTTAAAAACTGTAGATGATGGCAAAAAAAATATAAAAACGGTTCAATTCGCTATTTTCAAAATGACCTGCGCTTCTTGTGTAAATGTAGTCGAAAAAACCCTTGAAAATAAGGGAAAGGCATCTAAAGCTTCAGTAAATTTAATAGGAGAAAAGGCTATGATTGAATATGATCCTAATGTTACTTCTGTTGAAGACATGATTAAAGCAGTTGAAATTGTTGGATATGGAGCAGAAATCATTGAAGAAAAGGGTTCTAAAAATATAGCTAGTGTATTAAACTTGGATATTCAAGGAATGACTTGTAGTTCTTGTAGTACAGCTGTTCAAAAGGTTCTAAACAAAGTTCCAGGTGTTATTGATGCTTCTGTAAACTTAACAACGGAAAAAGCAGCTATTCGTTATATCCCATCAGAAACTAAATATTCTGATATGATTAAAGCTGTGGAAAAAATAGGATACGGGGCTTCATTAATTGAGGAAGACCTTCTAAAATCAGATCCTCAGGATGAAAGAAGAAAAAAAGAAGAAAAAGATCTGAAAACCAAGCTATTAGTAAGTGCGCTGTTATCAATTCCAATATTTTTACTATCAATGGCACCTTCATTTTTATCATTTGATATACTTGCTATTCTAATAGATGGAGGTAATGAAATCCTTCTGCTCGATCTTATTCCTCTAAATATGTTTTTATTATTTTTATTAGCAACACCAGTACAATTTTGGGCTGGTTGGAGGTTCCATCGTGGTGCATATAAGGCTATAAAAGCTGGATATGGAAATATGGATGTATTAGTTTCGTTAGGTACTAATGCAGCTTATTTTTATAGTATTTTAGCCTTGATCTTGCCTTTCATTGAACACAGCTACTTTGAAACATCTGCGTTTCTCATTACGTTTATTTTATTTGGCAAATATCTCGAACATAGAGCAAAAGGAAAAACTTCTGAAGCTATAAAGAAGTTAATGGGTTTACAAGCAAAAACAGCTGTATTGATAAAAGATGGAGAAGAAATTCAAGTTCCAATAGAATCAGTTCAGAAAAATGATATTCTATTAGTAAAACCTGGTGAAAAAATACCAGTCGATGGAATTGTCACCTTTGGTAATTCAGAGGTTGATGAATCTATGTTGACTGGTGAATCACTACCAGTAGAAAAATCTGAGGGTAGTAATGTTATTGGCGCAACAATTAATAAAAATGGATTACTAAAAATAAAAGCTGAAAAAATTGGCCAAGAATCAACTTTAGCTCAGATTGTTAAATTAGTAGAAGACGCTCAAGCTTCAAAAGCACCCATTCAAGCTTTAGCTGATAAAATCTCGGCTATTTTCGTTCCTATAGTAATTCTTATTGCAATTGGTACATTTCTTTTCTGGTTTAGTGGATATAGTTTGTTCAATTTCCAAGGTATCAGGCCTCTACCTGAAAATATGGATCCTTTCCTTTTTTCTTTCCTTAGTGCTATTACAGTTCTTGTTATTGCATGTCCATGTGCTTTAGGGCTAGCAACTCCAACAGCAGTTATGGTTGGAACAGGAAAAGGAGCAGAATATGGAATTCTAATTAAAGGAGCAGAAGCTTTAGAGGCAGCACATAAAATTGACACAGTCATATTCGATAAAACTGGTACAATAACAAAAGGTGCTCCCGAAGTAACAAATATAATTTCTTTTAACACAATGAAAGAAAATGAAATATTAATACTGTCTGCATCTGCTGAAAAAGGATCAGAACATGTTTTAGGTGAAGCAATTGTTTCTAAAGCCTTAGATTCTGGATTATCTTTAAAACAAATTGATTCATTTCAAGCTATTTCTGGTCAAGGAATAAGCGTAGAAATCGAGAATAAAAACTACTTCATTGGAAATAGAAGATTGATGAATAACAAAAAATTAGAAATACCAGCTGATGTTGAAGCAAAAATTTCTATCTTAGAATCAGAAGGAAAAACAGTCATGATAGTGGCTCAAGATAAAATAATTGGAATAATTGCTGTAGCTGATACAATAAAAGAAACTTCCGGTATTGCTGTAGCTGAACTTCAAAAGCTCGGATTGAAAACTGTCATGATCACTGGAGATAATCGTAAAACAGCAGAAGCAATAGCAAAAGAAGCAGGAATTGATGAAGTTATAGCAGAAGTTATGCCTGAGGACAAATCAAATTCTGTAAAAGAATTGCAAAATCAAGGAAAAATAGTCGCTATGGTTGGTGACGGTATTAACGATGCCCCAGCACTTGCTCAAGCAAATATCGGATATGCAATGGGTAGAGGAACAGACGTCGCAATGGAATCTGGTGACATAGTTTTGATGAGAGATGATTTACAAGATATTCCAAAAAGTATCTCTTTATCGAAAAAAACTATATCAAAAATTCGTCAAAATTTCATTTGGGCCTTTGGTTATAATATTGTGCTTATTCCAATAGCTGCTGCTATATTATTTTTGCCTTTCGGTATTTTATTGCCCCCTGCTGCAGCAGGCTTAGCAATGGCAAGTTCTTCAGTATCTGTTGTAACAAACTCTTTATTATTAAAAAGATGGAAACCAAAAACAGCATAAGTTAGTAAAGAATCTCAATTTCAAAGATTCTTCATACTCCTCGGGATTTTACAAATCTCTTTTTTGCCTTTTCTTTCTCTATATCTCTATTTTTTGGTTTTGAATTTGTTGACATATTATTAAACATCTCACGAACATTTTTTGATACTTCTAGAATTGCTTTATTGAAGGCTTCTTCATTAATTTTTGATGGTTTAGTGAATCCACTAACTTTTCGAACGAATTGAAAGGAAGCAAGATTAATTTCTTCATCTGTTGCTGGAGGGTCAAAATTGAATAAAGGTTTAATATTTCTACACATAACTCAATCAATCTACTGAATATTCAAGTTGTTTTCTTCTTATTTCATCAGCAATTTGTGTGATTGGCACACGAATTTGCTCCATTGAATCTCTATCACGAATAGTTACAGAATTATCATCTAAAGATTCAAAATCAACGGTAACACAGAAAGGAGTTCCAATTTCATCTTGGCGACGATATTTTTTCCCAATAGATCCACCAATATCAAGAATACTAACAAAATCGTCTTTTCTGAGTTGTTTAAATATTTCCTTTGCTTTTGAGACTAATTTATCATCCTTCTGTAAAGGAAAAATAGCAACATCATATGGAGCTAATTTGGGGGATAATTTAAAAACCACTCTTGGTCTGCCCTTAACTTCTTCTTCAGTATAACCTTCAGCTAATAGTGCAAGTAAAATTCGACCAATCCCCATTGATGGTTCAGCAACTACGAAAGGAATATAACGTTTTAATCCATCTTGAGATTGTTCTTGCATTTGCATTTTAACTTTGGAATAATTTTCGTGCTGTTTTAAATCGAACTGTGTCCGATTAGCGCATCCCATCAATTCTTTAAATCCGAAAGAGTATTTATACTCGAGATCCCAAGTATCCAAGGCGTAATGACTCAATTCATTTTTCAAGTGTTGACGAAAGCGCATATTTTTCTTTTTAATACCCAGTTTGTTAAACCAAAGAAAAAATTCTGTTAACCAATAAGCTTGCCACTTATTCTTGAAGATTTTGTTATCCCATGCATCCTGTAAAGACATTTCTCTGTAATCTTTTTTCAAATCATTTATCTGATCATCTTCAGAATAAATATGGATATTTGTTGAACTTAATTCATCAAAATCTGGGCATTCATCAATTTTATCTGGATCAGTAAAGTACTCAAACTCAGCTAATTCGAATTCTCTAACTCTAAATAAAAAATTTCGAGGAGAAATTTCATTTCTGAAGACTTTTCCTACTTGTGCTATACCAAATGGTGTTTTAACTCTCAAAGAGTCTAAAGTGTTTTTGAAACTTGAAAAAATTGATTGAGCATTCTCTGGTCTTAAATATGATACGGATGAAGAATCCTCTACAGGACCAACTTGAGTTTTAAGCATTAAATTAAATTTAACTGGCTCTCCTAAATCTCCCTTGCAGTCAGGACATTTTAGATCCTTTTCTTTTGCTAGCTCAAACATTTCCTCAATACTAAGGTTTTCAGGGTGAATTTTTAATTCATCTTCTAAAAGATGATCTAATCGTATCTTCTTTTTGCATTTACCTATGCAAAAAACTAGTGGATCAGCAAATCCTGCTACATGACCAGAAGCTTCCCAAACTTTAGGATGAGTTATTATTGCTCCATCATAACCATAAATATCGTCTCTATTTCTAACAAAGTCATTCCACCACTGGTTTTTGATTTTATTTTTTATTTCTACACCAACATGTCCATAATCCCAAAATCCAGCAAATCCTCCATAAATAGTACCAGATGTAAATGCTATTCCAGTTTTACTTGCAAAAGCAGTTATTTTTTCTATAAATTGTTTAAGTTTTTTTTCAGATTGACTATCTTCCATATAAAACGCCTAAAGTATTAATTTGAAGAAATTTTTAATGGTAAACTTAGATTCATTATTAAAATAACAATTATTTATTCAAAAATGAAATTTTGTATAAAAAAATTAAAGAAGTAGTAAAAATACTAATTTCAAATTTCTAAATCCTTTCTGAATTTTTAATTAAATTTTTCAAAATTTATTATATCTAGTTTGAAATTATTCATTTTATTTAAAATTAATATCATTTTCTCGATAAATTTAAAAAGTGGGAGTTGAAAATGAATTTTAAGAATGTATTATACCAAATTTGTACATTTCTTATAAAAAAAGGATTGAATCTAGATAAAAATGCAAGAATTTACAGATGTTGATCTAAACTTAAAAATATCTGAAAGCAAAGTCTATTGTAAGTATTGTAGATTACCTTGTAATGACGAAGAAATTCTAATAGGGTATCATAAGTATTGCTTTAATATTCTAAACGATTATGTCATTAATTATTTAAGAATTGATTCTTTAACAGAAAATGAGCATAATTTTCTTGTTGATTTAACAAAAAATGTTGAGTTTACTTTAAAGATATCTTCGTTATATAAACCAGGAGTAAACGTCGTAATATCAGACAATCACATAACGGAAGTTCATTTGCGTTATTATCAACATCAACAATTACCAGAATCAATAATATCATTAGAGAATTTGGAAATATTAGAGATTCATAAAGGAAATCTTTCTAAATTACCAGAAGCTATCCAAAAATGCTCAAAATTAGAAATAATAACAATTATAAGAAATATTATTACCAAAATCCCTGATTCGATTGGAAATTTGGATAAATTGGTTCATTTAGATCTATCATTTAATAAAATCGGATACATTACAAAAAAAATTGGGAAATTACAGAATCTTGAATTATTAAATTTGTCTAATAATCCACTAGAGTCTATACCATTAGAAATAGGAAATCTTTTTAATTTGAAAGAAATTTTACTTAATAACTTAATAATACTATTAGAAATTCCGAATACAATGATTAATCTGACGAATTTGAAAAAGTTATCAATCAATAATTCAAATCTTGAGCTGATACCTCCTTGGGTATACTATTTATCACTGTTAGAAGAATTAGATCTTGGAAATAATATCATTGACCAAATTTCACCAGAAATAGCACTTTTAGCTAATTTGAAAAGGATAAATATTGAAAATAATAAAATCGCATTTTTACCTGCATCAATTGGAAGCTTATCATTCCTAGAAGTTCTGCTTCTTAGAAATAATAAAATTACTAAATTACCTAAAGCAATGAAAAAATTAAAGCAATTATCATATTTGGAATTAATTTTCAATCCCTTAAAGGAAAGTAATAAGTTCTGGAGAGATAGAAAAATTATTACAGAATATTTAGCTAATTTGTAGAATTTCGTTCTTTTCTAAAAACTTTTGTTTGATAGTTTGATAATCACTTTCCCTGAAAGGGCAGACTTTAAGGCAAATAGTACAGCCTTGATCTGTTTCTAATTAGTGATTGAGCCCTTTCTCATCAAGCCATCTTTCAGCTGTTATTGCTGCCATACAGCCAAATCCAGCAGCAGTAATCGCCTGTTTATAATGCGTATCGTGTACATCACCTGCTGCAAATATCCCTTCAATTCCAGCATGTATATGGCTCTTAACCTCAATATATCCTTTGTCATCAAGTTTAATACCTAAATTTGTATTTTTGATAAATTCAGTAGCTGGGTCATGACCTATGGCCATAAATAGACCAGTAACATCATATACAGTCACATCATTATTTTTAACATTCTTGATTTTGACTTTTTCTAAGAAATCTTCCCCTTCATATCCTTCTATTACTGAATCCCATAGAATTCGAATTTTAGCATGGTTTTTTGCGCGTTCAGCCATGATTTTACTTGCCCTTAATTCATCTCTTCGATGAATCATGGTTACTTGACTTGCAAATTTTGTTAGAAATAAAGATTCTTCAACAGCAGAATCTCCTCCACCGACAACGAAGATTTCCTTGTTCCTGAATATAGGTAGGGGACCATCACATGTTGCACAAGCCGAAATTCCTTTGTTTCTGAACTTTATTTCACCTGGAGCGTTCAACCATCGCGCAACAGCGCCCATTGCAAGAATTATACAATACGTTTTGTACCAAGTGCCTCCTATGTTTACCTCGAAGATATCACCTTCTTTTTTAATATCTGTGGCATATGATTCTACTAATTCTGCACCAAATTTTCTCGCTTGTTCCATGAATCGTTCCATAAGTTCAGGACCAGTAATTTGCTCTGGAAAACCAGGATAATTTTCTATCTCTGTTGTTAACATTAGTTGTCCTCCAGGTAATTGAGTTGCTTCTACTTCTCCTGCCGCTACTAGAGGATTAAGGTTAGCTCGACCTGCATATATTGCAGCAGTTAAACCAGCTGGTCCGGATCCTATTATGATAACTTTATGTTTAATTTCGGTCATTTTAAACATCCTTTTTTCTTTAATTCATTAAATTGTTATTAGATAAAGATTTTTTTTAAACATTCTGGTATTCTACTTAATTAATTTTTGATTATTGTTTTTAATACTATTCCGTTACCAGCTACTAAATATTTAAAAAAATCCGACTTAACTTTTTAATTACTGAACTTTTTATTCTCCAAGCCCCTTATCTATAAAATTTTTGAATATAAAGGGCCCCTCAGTCAAAAATGCAGTCAAAATGAGAGGAAAAGCGCGAAAATTGTCCCAAAGGTTCTTAATCTTTTGAATGTCATCTATTCCTCCCATTGCAAATATAAGAAGATCATTATATGAGTATGATTCTCTAATCAATTTGACAGTCTTTAATAATTTAGGATAAAGAATAGGCCCACTTAAACCTCCTATTTTCTGTTTATTACCTAAACGCTGGTGTTCAATAGGATAGGTATTAAACAAAGAAATTCCCGAAATATTGTCATTTTCTATATCCAACGATTTAAGTAAATCTAAAATCTGATCAGTTGAATATTCAGAACTGATTTTTAGAGAAATATTAGTATTTTTTGTTGAACGTAATATAGATTTTATTAACCTAATGGTTTTATCTTTATCCAATATTCCTATACTCACATTCGGACAGGAGACATTTAATTCAATTAAATCAGTATATTGACTTAAAGAATTAATCATAACTTTCCACTCATAGCCTGTATCTCCTTTTACAGATAAAAAGCATCCAAAAGGTAATTTACCATTTTTCTTTAGCCAACGTATCCATTGAATCAGACCATAGTTAGGTAATCCCATTGAATTAATAAGCCATTTTTTTTTTGGATCCCTGACTAACCTTGGATAAGGATTTCCTTTTTTTGGCAAAAAGGTTATTGTCTTACCAAATACTATTCCTGCTCCTAATTTCTTAATAGACAACATTTTTATGTATGAATCAGCCCAACCAGAGGCTAAACCCCAAGGATATGAAATATAAGTATCTAATTTTTCAATATACATATTTTGAGAATGTTTTTGTGGAAAGAGTTTCCCCATTATATTATAAAATGATCCACCAGAATATTCTATTAGTCTATCTGGTAATTTACTTAAACCATACTTATAGATTGTTGAGTAATCCATTTATCAAAATAAATCCATTTGAATATATTTAACATTTTTTAAAAATCAGTTTTGCATGGAAGCTATAATGTTTTTTCATTGCCCGAGAAGGATTATTTCAGGAATTTGAAGTCTTTTTGTTTCATTTTTTATATCGTCCATATTGCTTTCTTTCACACTACCAATAGTTAGTGATAAGAGTTTAGAATTTAGTTCAAAGATTAACTCTGGAAGTTTAATAATATTAGAACAAATGAGGGTCAATGATATTAAATGTTTTAACCTACAGACACTTGAAGGAAATGAATCAAGATTAGGTATTTGAATAGATAACTCAGTAAGTCTACTAAGAATATGAAAATTATCGGGAATTACAGAAAAATTATTATATAATGCTAAATTGAGTCTAATAAGGTTTTTGTTTGAGAAAATAGAATCGTAAAACCTATTATTAGAAGATCTATCGTAGATACTTAATTCTGATATATCACCAAAAAATAATTCATTAGGTAAAGGATCATTAGAATAATTTCTTATACTTAGGTAAAGTATAAATTTAATATCAGAATTATCATACTTACTAAATTTAATATCAAATAAAACATTTTCTGGATGCATGTCTCGAAAAGAAGACAATTTTTTTAATGAATTTTTAACATTCGTGTCTAAATTTAATTTAGAATAATTTTCGATCATAATTCATATCCGATTTTAGTTAGGAAGAAATCAATTTGTAGACCTCTATTATTTAGACTTTAATTATGACATTACCATTAGCTCAGTGTTTCGTAATGGTAACAATTATGTTTGAAAATTAGTATTTCTCATAGAAGTTGTGACACTTTCAAGTATAAAAGCTTCTTCGCAATACCTGCACCGCAAATAACCCTTTTGATTTTCTAAATATACGATATCGAATGTTTTCTTTGTATTTTCGCGTTCATTAGTTATACAGCTTGAACTAGGGCAATTTAATCCTTCAATATATCTTGGAAGTGTAATTTGTTTCTTTTCTAGAATCGAATAATCTTGAATTATGTTTACTGTAGACCCAGGTACTAATAATCCTAATCTAACTTCATCAATTTTTTGCATCTTAAAATTTTGGATTTTAAGAACATCTTTTCTTTGCTCAGGTCTTTTTAATGTTCGAACATTAATAGCTACAGCAATAATATTTCCTTTATTTAAAAATTCCTGTTTTTCTGCCCCTAAAATTTTCAGAACCGCAAGGGCCATACCAGCAGGCATATGATCAACAACAATACCATTACTTATTCGATCAATTACAAGTTGATTAGCATCTAGTCCATTTTTCATATTATCACTTTATTTTGGAAAATTTCCTAACTCTTTGGGTAAATTTAATCCGGAAACTAGATCTGATTTAAGCAGATGTAATATTAAACTCATTCTAACAAAAACACCATTTTTTGCTTGTTTAAAGTAATAAGCATGTTTACTCTTATCAACTCCATATCCAATTTCATCAACACGAGGAAGAGGATGTAAAAGAGTAAAATTAGGTTTTACTCGTTCAAAATAGCTTTCTTGGAACACAAATGCTCCCCTAACATCTTGATACATTGAATCATCAGGAAAACGTTCACGTTGTATACGTGTGAAATATAAAACGTCTAAATTACTAATGTCGTCTTCAATACTGGGTTTATCAATTAGAACTAATTTCTTTTCCTGTAATATTTCATATCTAACCTGATCGGGTAATTTTAGTAAGTCATGAGCAAAAAGATGAATGTTTGATTGTTCTGAAGATAATTTATTGAATAATTGAAGTAAAGATGGGATTGTTCTTGAGTATCTCAAATCACCAGATATTCCTATTGTAAGACCATCAACTCTGTTTTGGGTTTCCCAAATACTATAAATATCGAGTAAACTTTGTGTAGGATGAGTTTGACTCCCTGAACCTCCACTAATCACTGGAACATTATATTCAGAAGAAATTTCTGAAGCTAATTTTCCACTCCCTCTTTTTGGATGTCTGAGAACAACTATATCCGAATATCCTACTGCCATATGAATCGTATCTGTTAGAGACTCTCCTTTATCAGCGCTGGTGCCAACTTTCGTAGCAAACCCTAGTACAGATCCTCCTAATCTTTGCATAGCAGATTGAAAAGATAGAGAAGTTCTTGTTGATGATTCATAAAAAAGATTTGCCAAAATTTTTCCATCAAGCTCATGTGCATACTTCTCCGGTTCTTTCTTTATTCGGGCCGCAAGATGAAGGATACTAATAAAATCTTCAGGAGAGTGATCTAGAATAGAAATAAAACTTTTCATTTAATATTCATTTTTGTTGATAATTTCATTTACATTAATAATAACGTACGACCAAAAAAATATTTTTATCCCCTAATTTGTATTTGACGTAGAATTCGAATAAAAAAAAAAAGGAGATTGAAAATATTAAGATAAATAGAAAGAAGTAAAAATTATTAATGATTTAATCACTAGTAGGAAGATATCTAGATTTTTTCTGAAGTCGTAACATTAATAAGGCAATAGTAACAATCAGAGCTCCTCCAGTTACCAGAAATGTTTCTAACGTTAGACCATTATATAGAATAAGTACGGGATCAATATAGTAAAACGGTGTTAATTGAGCAATTATTTCGGTATCCTCTGTTAAAAATCCGAACAAATAGGATAACATTAATCCTATCACTACAAAAACGGATAGAAATTTTCCGTATTTTGGTATATATATGATCATAACTGAAACCAGTAATCCTATTCCGAAATATACTGGAATTGATAGAAATAAGATAAAAATTTCTAAAAATGTATGCTCTAGTTTATTATAAATAATTTCTGGAATAATGAAAAATAATGCTGAGAAAGCAACTAATATTAGATATTCAATCATTAGCGCTGACAATCTATGTAAATAAATTTTATTTTGAGAAATAGGCTTTACCCAGAGATATTCATCAGTTTTAGCGTTATCACGCATTTCAATTCGATAAAATCTATAAACAATATAGGGGACATAAAAAATAAAGGCAAGGCCGAAGTATTGTGTTACGAGATATGCTAGATAAGCATCCTGTTCTAAAACCACACCATGGGAAAACAATCTTTCTAGTCCACTAGCTTTAAGGATAACTAATATATCAATTGACTCTTGGTCGCCGGGGTAGACTATTAATTGAAAAAATATCATCATCCACAAGAGAAGAACGAAAATTAGCAGTATAAATCCATGGGACCATAATTCATCAACAATAACAGGAAACCTTTTTCTATAAGGACCAGCCCAGCTGACAAGAATTCTTGTTAAAGAAAATGAGGAACTACTTCTTTGATCATTTTCTTTGCCATTTCTTTTATTTAACCAATACATTGGATTAAGATAAACATATAACGGACGGAATTCACTTTCAATAAGATCACGCCTGTAGAAAATGAATAAACTTACAACAAACAAAAGGACTGAAAAAACAACTAAAGGAAATAGGACACTAATATCGAACTTATTTTCAAAAATGATTTCTGAAGATCTCAAATAACTAACGATATCAAAATTTGATAAGAATTTTTGAATATCTGGATCTGTAAGTGCATTTTGGAATAGGAGAATGAACATAGAGACGAATACTACAATTAATGATAATTGAAGTCCAAATCCTTTATCAAATACGATTACTCCAATAAAAAGACCTATGAACAATCCTACAAAAGTTTGAACACCAATTACAAACCATAATATCAATATTGTTTCTAATGACATTGTGGAATTAGCAGAATTTGCCCAAAGATATGTAATTATTGTCCCAAAAATCATCACTAAGCCAATATAAAACAAAGAGCCTAAAACTCGGATTGAAAGAATTGATAATCTATGAACTGGAACTATAAATCCAAGATCAAAGGTTTTATCAGATTGTTCCCTGGTAGCAGATTCAACACCCAAATATAACCCAAAAATAATGAAAAATAAAGGTAAGAATCCGAATAATAATTGAAGCCACATTCCAAAAGGATTGGTTTCTATCATATTTACAAGGTCACCAAAAATTAATGCAAAGGCAGGATCTTGAAGTATTTCAAACATAGCTTCCATCCCTTCTTTACCAGGATAAAATAAAAGCATAAAACTTATTAGAAATGCCATCAGAATCGAAAAAAATAATATGGCCCATCTTAATTGCCTAAATTGAATTTTATAAATAGACAAATATTGAGACAACATGGGATTAATCCTCCTTTTGATAATAACTTAAAAAATAATCTTCTACTGACAATTCAGGGATGATTATGTTCTGTATTTCAGGAATATTCAATTGGGTAATGCTATCTTTGATGGTTCCTTTAACTAAATAATTGAATTTTTCACCTTCTCTATTAATGAATTCTAGATTAGGAAATGAGGGTGGATCAGTCATATTATTATCATTAAATGTCAAAATTATTTTTCTTTGGATTTTATTAACTAATATAGATACATCTTCAGAAGAAACTATATCTCCTTCTCTAATGACTGATACATAATCACATACTTTTTGCACTTCTGAAAGTACATGTGAAGAGAAAAAGATTGTCTTCCCTCTATCTCTAAACTCTCTTAAAACCTTATAGAACACATTTTGAAGTAGAGGATCAAGTCCACTACTAGGTTCATCTAATATTAAAAGGTCAGGATCATGCATTAAAGCTTGAATAATGCCTACTTTTTGCCCGTTTCCCTTAGATAGTGCCTTAGTTTTCGTGTTTTCATCTAAATTGAATCTTTCTACCAGTTCTTGTCTTAAGGGGGGATTTTGATTGCCATACAAATTACCGAAATAGTCTAAAAGCTGTTTAACAGAATAGTATGGATAAAGATATACCTCTCCGGGTAAATAACCAACTTTTTTTTGTATATTAGTCTTATTTGGGCTCATTTTTTCTCCAAATATTCTTACTTCTCCTTTATTTGGTCGTAATAAACCAAGAGCACATCTAAGGGTTGTAGTTTTTCCAGCTCCGTTTGGTCCTAAGAATCCATGAATTGTACCAATTTCTACAGTTAAACTAATGTTATTTACTGCGACAATGTTACCAAATCTTTTAGTAAGATTCACAACTTCTATCACAGATGATTTATTTGTCATTTTGTATCACAATTTGTATTTATGTTCAATTTAAATCGTATTGAAAATAAATGAATTATTAAACTATTATTCAAAGGTTCTATAGCGATTTAATTTTATGATGTATGTTTATATAACAAATCAATCAAAAAAGATGTACCTCTTAAATTGGTATAAGCAAATATTGTATGTATGTACTATTAAAAGCCATTTTAGGAATTTCAAATTTTTGGTGGTTCGATTTCTAAACAGAAATTTTGCCCACAAATTACCTCTCAAAAACTATTTTGCCTCTCTTCCAAGTTTTTGATACCCAGCCTTTTAATTTTTCTCCGTCCCATGGGCTCCATTTTGCTTTTGATTGAATTAATTCACTTTTAACTGTTAATTCATTTTTTGGATCAATAAGAATAAGATCCGCTAATTTTCCAACTGAAATTTCTCCCCTATCAGAAAGATTCATTAATTTTGATGGATTATAACTATAAGTTTCCACCAATAGCCATAATGGAATATTATTGGTGACCATTACTGGAATAACTGTGTCTAAATTAGGAAACCCGCTTAAAGAATAATTTACTTTTTCTTCTAAAGTATGTGGCGCATGATCTGTAGCTATAATTGGTATTTTGTTTTCTAAATAATTTTTCAAAAGTGATTCTTGACTTATTTTATCTCTCAATGGAGGATTAACAAATCCCTTTTCTTTGAGTTTTATTACATTTTTAGTGTTTAAAAATAGGTGATGTGGAGTAACTTCCCAGCTCAAATTTTCACGTTTGTTATTTAATAAATGTTCCAAGGCTGATTCAGTAGTTATATGTGCAAAATGATAAGTTATAGCTTTATTATTGCTTTTATTAATTGATTGTAAACTTCTTTCAACCGATTTAATTTCTACTTCCTTTGATCTTATTATATCATGATTATCATAAGTTGGATAAAATCTTTTAAGATTTTCTTTAATTAAATCTGAATCCTCAGCATGAATAGCTAGAAAAGTGGTATCCTTTACCAATTTTGAGAATTCAGTTATTATGTCGTAATTTTCTGATTCAACATTAGTAGTTCCTCCAAAAACTACCTTCCAAAACTTCGAAGGATTGTCTTCTTTAACCAATTGAGAAACACTAGTCTTATTAACTAGCATATAATTAAAAATATCAATTTCTGATATTTTAGATGCTTTATTATTTAATTTGTTTAATATTTCTACATTGTCCACAATGGGATCTTTGTTTGGCATGTCAAAAACTGTAGTTATCCCCCCGTGAACTGCAGCTTTCATACCCGATTCCAAAGTCTCTTTGTGTGATTGATTCAAATCTCTGAAATGGACATGAATATCGACCATTCCAGAACAGAGATATTGTCCTTTCCCGTCAATTCCATTGTCTTTTATAACTGAACTTACAGATTTTTGATGAGTAATTTTAGTAATCATACCTGATTCTTGAGAATACTCTAGTTTTCCATCAAAAATTCCCTGGTGTTCAACTAATTTAATATTATAAATCCACATTAAGAGCAACTATTATGAAATCAATTATTGAAGTTTTTTTCTTTTTCTATGTATTTTTTAACGATTATTTCCGGATTATTACTAAAAGTTATTTCTCTACCCACTATTCCAAAATCCATGCCAGATTTTCTTGCTAAACTATAATCTCCTCCTTGAGCTCCAATTCCTGGTGAGAAAATCATTTTGTCACTCTCAAGTATATTTCTAATGTCAACAATTTTATCGGAATGGGTTGCACCTGCTATCACTCCGGAAGCATTCCAAGTATTAGCACATTCAGCAAAAACCTTGTAAAATGGTGTTTTAATAGAATTATCAATAATTGTACGACCATAACCGAAAGGACTAGCATCATGACTCATAAAAGCTAATAATATTATTTCCTTATCTAATTCATCACTTGCTTTAAAAATTTGATCTACACCTCCCTCCCAACCGATGAAGGGATTAACTATAATAGCATCAAATCCAGAAGAAAAGTAATTCATTGCTATAGAATAATTTGTATATCCAATATCATTCACCTTTGCATCCATGATAATTGGTAATCCATTTTCTCGTAGTAAGTCCATGAAAGAAAGAAATTCCACAGATTGAAGTCCTAAAGGTAACACTAATTGTCTATTTAGTTTAACTGCTGAGATATAAGGCGCTATTCTGTTAATGATAATTTTTCCGACTTTTATTGGATTATTAAAATTTAAAGGAGGATCAAACGCCCAAATAATTCTAGAACTTTTGTCAGTTACATTTTTCAAGAGTAAATTACTAAATTTTCCCATAATTAATCTTTCCTGAAATTACATATCAACTTTAAATATTCAGTTTTAAAATAGATTCTTATTGAGTAGCAGAATATCAAATCATTTAGAGACGCAGGTTGATATTTATGGACCCTGAAACATTTTTAATAAAATTACGTGAAATGAATGCTTTGAAATTTGGTGATTTTACCTTAGCATCTGGAAAAAGCTCAAAATTTTATCTGGATTTACGATTAATTCCAAGCTATCCTCGATTATTTAAAAAAATTGGTGATTTACTAATCAAAAAATGTAGAACTTTAGATTTTGATATAGTAGTTGGAATTCCGACAGCAGGAGTCCCATTCGCAACCTATATCTCGATTTTTTGTGAGAAACCCTTGATTTATCTGAGGAAAGAGATCAAATCTCATGGCACAAAAAAGAAATTAGAAGGAATTAAAGTTGATAATAAAAGAGTTTTATTAGTAGACGATTTAATTAGTTCAGGATTCAGTAAAGAATTTGCTATTCAAAATATTCGATCTGAAAGAGGAATTGTTGAAGAAATACTTGTTCTCGTAGATAGAAGGGAAAAGAATGAAACTAATAATAATTGGGAAGAGGCAAATAAAGTTAATGTTGTTAGTTTATTTCAATTTTCAGCTGATAAATTATTACAATTTGCTAATAACAATAATTTACTTTAATAAAGTTGATGAAAATAATATTCTGAAGTTATCATAAACTACCTTAATACTAAATATAAATATAATTTTCTATTCTTAATTGAATAACCTACCAATTCTTATAGAAATACCTTATTGGCAAAAACAATGACTCCTAAACTAGCTTACATTTTTTCCGATAATTTTTTTCAATATGATCTAGGAATTAGTCATCCTATGAATAGAAAAAGGTTGGTTGTTGCTCATAAATTAATGCAAGAATTAAAAATTGTTGAATCCGAATTATCAAATGTTGATATCATTACTCCTAAGAAAGCAGAAGAAGAATTAGTTAAAAAAATCCATTCAGAAGATTATATTTCAGAAATTAAACGTTTATCAAAAGAACCTGGATTTAATTATAAATTTGGATTGGGTACTAATGATTGTCCAGTGTTTCCAGATTTATATGAAACTAGCATGTTAATCGCTGGAGCCACATTAATTGCTGGTGAAGTAGTTTTAGAAGCTGATTATGACTATTCCTTTGTAATGATGGGCGGTTTACACCATGCATTTCCAAATAAAGCAGGTGGTTTTTGTTACTTAAATGATTTGGCAATTTTAATAAAAAAATTACAAACGCAGGGACTACGAGTTGCTTATATTGATACTGATCTTCATCATGGGGATGGGACACAACATATTTTCTACGATGATCCAGATGTGTTAACAGTAAGTTTTCATGAATCAGGACAATTTATGTTTCCTGGATCAGGATACCCAGATGAACTGGGAGAACCAGATAAAGCTGAAGGTTCATCGATAAACTTTCCTCTTTACAAATATACTCACGATGAACCTTATCTACATTATTTTACTAAATATATTCCAACTATTGTACAACAATTTAATCCTGATATAGTTGTCTGGCAAGCAGGTGTGGATGCACATCAGCAAGATCCCATGGGACATTTATTATTATCATCATTTGCCTATGAAAAATTAGCTAATGTAATGAAATCATTAGCAAAACAAACATCAACAGGAAAAATGATAGTTACTGGTGGTGGAGGATATAATCCAAATTCAACCTCAAGAATGTGGAGTGTTGAAATAGGAACCCTAATAGAAAAAAAGTTACCAGTTCAAAATCCCCTTCCTTGGATCAAGTTCTGCAAACAATATTTTCAGATAAATCTTCAATATAAACTCAGAGATACTCCTTTTACCCCTGAAAAAATATTAGATTTATATTCAATAGACTTTGAACGAATAAACTCTTTTAACACTAAATATGAAGAAACCTTCTATGATGAAGTATCGAAATATTATAATATACCCTCTCCCTAGTCGAAATGTATATCAGAATATATTTATTTCCTTAAAAGTTCAATTAAAGAAATATTAAATGATGATTTGATGAAGAATATTTTCTTTGCAAACTTTCTGTAAATATGAGTAAGGCCTGAAAGAACTAATTTTAATAATCTAATTAAGACGACTTTAGTATCCAAACTAAAAATAAATTAAACAGGAGAATATTACTCTTAAATAACATTTATATAAGGTTCTAAGTAATAATTATAGGGATATCCCTTAGTATCAATTATTACGTGACCCGCTGATGTTATTTCTTTAAAAAATTGAAGATATTGTACAACTTCTGAAACTGTCAAACCAATTTTATCTGCTAATTGATGTGAAGTTAAAGGATCAGTTGTAGAAAGTGATTTAATCATCTGTAATATTTCTTTAAGATAAAAATATCTTCGTGGCTCTTTCGGTGAAATCTTTTCAGCAATTCTTATCCACCCCTTAGGCGTTTCGATTATTTTTCCTAAAGAAGTTAGATAGGAAAGCAATTCAGCTGCTTCCATGGTATCAGGGACACAAGCTCCAGAAGCTCCCTGAATGTCGTATAGAGTTATTGATTTTTTTTTTGAAGTTAATTCGTTTATGATTGAAATCATTGATTTGAAAGGATATTTATGTAGTGCAGACAATTCCTCACCTTTTACCTAATGAGATTTTCAGAGTAAATTTTATAAGATTAATTTAGTAATTATGGAGTTTGTAACGAATGAATGACTTTGTGGTTAATGACATGCTTCATTTTGTAGGTAATCCGAAGAGTGTTTCACCTAAATTTGAGCATGTGTGTCCTTATTGTAATATTTAATTCTAATTTATTAAACTAGAATTAGCTGAAATAAGATTAAATTAAGAAATACTCAAAAAATATAAATAAAAAAAAAATAAAATGGAGTATATGTCTTTTGAAAGATAATATGCATGATATAAGATTTCATGGTCGAGGAGGAGGAGGAGTAGTAACTGGTGCACGATTAATTGCTGAGGCAGCTTTACTTGAAGAAAAATTTGTTCATTCATTTCCTGCATTTGGACCCGAACGTGCAGGAGCACCAATTGCAGCATTTACACGGTTGTCAGATAAAAAATTTACCATAAAAACAGAAATTTATGAACCAAATATTGTCGTAGTTCAGGATAACACCTTACTTAAACAAATAAATGTTCTTTCAGGAATTGTAAATCAAGGAATCGTTGTTATTAACCATTCTGATGAAAATATTTTGAAAGAAGATCTTAAACCACCAAAAAATATAACAGTGGCAATGATTGATGCAACTACTATAGCACAAAAACATTTAGGAAGACCCGTAGCTAATACAGGAATGGTTGGAGCAGTTGTAAAATTAACTCGAATTGTTGATATAGAAAATGTGGTAATAGCAGTAAAAAAGTTATTTCCTGGATCATTAGGAGAAAAGAATGGGCAAGCAATACTAGCGGCCTATATGAATGTAAAAATTATTCAAAATGCTACTGATGAATTACCACCAAAAATAGATGCAAAAATCGAACAAGATTCAAAAATGATCTCCGTAACTAATGATGATCCAATAGCAATTATAAATCAATGGACAAAAGAAAAATGGGGTTATGAGAAATTACCTATGGGAACTGTCGTTCCATATCCAGGTTCATCTAAAGCTTTCAAAACAGGAGATTGGGCCGCTGTTCAACCTACATTAGTTAAAGAAAAATGTATTAGTTGCCTAACCTGCTTCTTTGTCTGTCCAGATACCGCAATAAAGATGGATTACAGCGAGAATCCAAAGGGCTATCCAATAATATTAACTGATTTCTGTAAAGGATGTGGAATGTGTGCTTATGAATGTGATGAGCGTGCGTTACTCTTTCCAGGTATTGCAGAGATGCCTCTTGGAAAAACTGATATTAAAGATAAGTAGATTGTGAACCAGAAGGAGGAAACTAAATGAATACATTACATAAACCAATCAACCTTTCGCCAGTAGGAATGACTGGAGATGAAGCAGTAGCACAAGCTGTTAAGCTTATAGATCCCGATGTAGTAGCGGCATATCCAATAACACCTCAAACCATAATTGTTGAACGAATCAGTGACTTTTATGCTGATGGGGAAATAAACAGTGAATATATTACTGTAGAATCTGAACATTCAGCAATGAGTGCTTGTGTAGGGGCTTCTTCAACCGGTGCAAGAGTATTCACAGCCTCAAGCTCGCAAGGGATACTTTTAATGTATGAAATATTATATATTGCAGCAAGTTCACGTTTACCCATTGTTATGAGTGTAGCAAATAGGGCAATAAGTGGACCAATCAACATTCATGGTGATTTAACAGATCAAATGACTTTTCGTGATGCTGGTTGGGTATCAATGTTTGGAGAAGACAATCAGGAAGCATACGATCATACTTTTCTAGCATTTCGAATCGGAGAACACCCAGATGTGCAATTACCTGTAGCTTATGGACTTGATGGTTTCATAGTATCCCATGCTCTGGAAGGAGTATTACCTTTAACAAAAGAATTTGTTCATGATTTTTTACCTGAAAGAGATCCAGAATTTAGTTTAAATCCAGATAAGCCCATTACTGTTGGATTGTTAGCCTTACCTGATTATTATATGGAACTTAGATATCAAATAAAGCAAGCAATGGATAAAACAGCTACAGTAATTCCAAAAATATTTGAGGATTGGGGAGAAAGGACAGGAAGGTACTATCAAATGCTTGAACAATATCAAATGGATGATGCAGACTATGCAATGCTAACATTGGGAGCATTTGCAGGAAATGCAAAAACGCTGGTTGATGAATTACGAGCACAAGGAGAAAAAGTTGGTTTACTAAAATTACGAACGTATAGGCCTTTTCCACAAAACGAACTTATTTCTGCCGTTAAAGACTTGAAAGGACTAACTATAGTAGAACGAACACACACTTTTGGAGGAATTGGCTCAAATGTCTATTCTGATATTCGATCTGCATTGTACGATGCTCCAAAAAGACCTATGCTCTATGGATATACAGCAGGTATTGGTGGAAGAGACGTACTAATACCCGAATGGAAAGAGATGTATTACCAAACAAAAGAATATACCGATAACGAAAAAGTAATGCCACACCAATGGTGGGGAGTTAGGAAGTAAAAGGAGGATATTATGATGACTGTAAAACAAAAAAATCCATTATCATTAAAAATATTAGCAGAAACTAACAAAAATTTGTTTGATTCTGGTCATAGATTATGTGCAGGATGTGCAGCAGGAACCATTGCACGCCTAGCAACTATGGCTACTGATAAAGCATCAGTAGTAGTAAATGCAACCTGTTGTTTGGAAGTTGCTTCAACAATCTATCCATTTACCTCTTGGAAGCTACCATGGATTCATAATGCGTTTGAAAATTCTGCAGCTACTGCGTCTGGTATAGATGCAGCATATAAAGCAATGAATCGTCGAGGAAAATATAAATATGAAAAAACAGACATAATTGTTTTTGGTGGTGATGGAGGAACATACGACATAGGACTCCAATCATTATCAGGTGCAGTAGAAAGAGGAGCAGATTTTCTTTATATTTGTTATAATAATGGAGGATATATGAATACAGGAATCCAAAGGTCATCTGCTACACCAAGAGGTGCAGCAACAACTACTAGCCCCGGTGGTAAGGTAGTTCCAGGAAAACAACAGTTTACAAAAGACTTCATGCAGATTATGATTGCTCATGATATTCCGTTTGCTGCTACTGCTTCTCCTGCTTATCCTAAAGATTTTATTCGTAAAGTTCGAACAGGATTAGATGTAGAAGGTCCAGCATTTATATTGATTGATTCTCCTTGCCCAAGAGGCCATCGTTTCGACACCCATTTGAGTTTGGATATGTCTCGATTGGCTATTGAAACCTGCTTACATCCAATTTATGAGGTAGTGAAAGGTGAGTACAAACTTAACCCTCCATCAATGAAAATTGCTAGAGACCCAAAAAAATTTAAGAAACCCATTGTGAAGTATTTAGAAGCTCAGGGACGATTCAAGCACATCTTTAAACAAGAAAATGGAAGAGAAATAATAAACGAAATTCAAGAATATTCTGACAGAAAATGGGAAAAATTACTTTATTTAGCCAAAATCTAAATGTATAATTACTATTTTAAACAGCGAAGTTTCTAAGCATCAATATTAAAAAAAAAGAAAAATATTTCTAAAAAAAATCTTCTATTGTCTTCTTCGTCGAATAATGAGTAAAGAAAAACTTTCCCTTCCCAGATATTGCAATAGCTGGTGTGTGGTTATTTGCTTTTTATCTACTTCTAAACACACTAGGAAATTTTACGTCTAAAAGTGATTTAGAAAAAAAAATAATGACTCCAATTTCATTACTAGTTAGTATTTGTTTGTTTAGTATTGCATTATTCACTTAAATCTAAAATTATTCATCTGTTTTTAATCATTTTGTTTAATGTTTTGGATTAAATCCTCAATAAGTTGTTTATTTAACTTATCTAATCTGGGTCGTTCTTTAAAATGGATTGAAATATTATAACATGTATCAGTCTTCTTTACCAATAAATTTTTTTCATTTTCATTTTGACTAGGTACATTATCGTTTGACATATGATAATATATCAGTACTTCCGCAAGTCTAGATCAACTCCGTTCATTTGGTCTCCAAAGTGCTTGAAGTAGACGTTTGAATCTTGAAACTGTCAAAATTAATGTACTTATTTTATAAATTTTAATAGGAAGCTCATAATTGCAAGTAACCTTTAAAACATGAGTTACTATATGCAAAAATGCATTAATACGGAGCCAAATAGCTTCAAGGATAAAACCAATTCCAATGAGAAGAAGTCGCAAAATAGAGTTTAGTGAGGTCGTTCGAGCTTGAAACTGATGTACAACGCGATATTGGGTTTCAATTCCCCAACGAGATCTATAAATTTTCTCAATGTAATCTGCTGAACCTCGAATATTGGTCGTGTACACATAGAAGTCAAGATAAACCCTTTCTGGCTTTCTGCCTTTTTTCACCTTAAGTAATTGTGCTTGTACAATGACGGGATACCGCCGATTGTGGCACGATGTAAGTTCTAATTCAAATTTAAAAGTCAATAAATTATTTTTCTTTAACCATCGAAAGAATTTTTTCGATTGTGTAATATCAATACCTGCT
>MDVS01000118.1 GCA_001940645.1 Candidatus Heimdallarchaeota archaeon LC_3 | reverse complement strand
CTATTAGTTGTCTTATTGTAATCTAACGTCATAATACATCACTCATTATAGATTAAGTTTGCAATAATGGATAAACTGATTTTTCAAAATAATTGTATAAGAGATCATCTTTATCAACGATGTGATCAGTAATAAGCTCATACTTGTCCTTTGGGAGAAAGACATTCTCAGATTGTTCTAATAAATCACACAATTCTTCCCTCAAGATACCTGGTTTTAGTCCTAATAAAAATCTTTCTTCTAAGGTCTTTATCCAATCTTGAAATTGTGATTCCAATCTCTCAGGTTTAGAAGAGATTTTTTTAGATATCATATCATTCAATACAGCATATTTATCAAAATTCTCTATTTTTTCAGTACTTTCAACTTTTATAGATACAGTTTTACCATTAATAAAATATCCAAAACTAATTTGATGATTATTATTCATAAATTGACACCATCATTAATAGTTATAGAATTTAATAAACTCCCAACTTTTCTTTTTCTTCTCACCCTAGTTTTATTCGTTATTTCCTCATTGACTAGCGGCCTCTTTACTACTCTACTCATTCTACTCCTAATGAAAGCATTAATCTAGTTTAATTCCACCCCAATTTATCTTTAGGTCATTAAATACCAAATCTTTTAGTTCGAATAGCTCAAATCTTGCAGCAATTAATCCAAGCTCATTGATTCATTCAGTAGATAACTAGTAGAATACCTATTATTCCTTATAACAAATCTATTGGTGTATATAAATGAAAATCCCTTTAATGTTACGATTATTTATTAATGGTGAAACACGTTGTCTCTACAATTAGAACAAATAAATTTTAATTCTGTATTATTACAGAAAATATGATTAAATTTTATGGTATTCATGGTATTCAACTAATTTTGACCTGAACTATTCGAAAAGTGCACATATTTTCTAAACGTTACCCAATCGATTAGAAATGTGAATTAAGAGTTTAAATCAGTCAGATTCACTTCCCCACAGCTGAAAATGATTTTTTTATTTGAATCAAGGGTTAAATCATTCTGAGAATTGACCATTTAAATCTGAGAAAAAATCACTTAAGAATACAGTAAAAGGAAATTAAAAACAAGTTAGAGTCAAATGAATTAATACAGAAAAATCCTTTAGGAAAATCACAAGACTATCCTGATTCTCAAATGAGCACGATTCTTCTTTCTCTAACTTATATTCAGATACTCATTGAATTTAAGATTTTTATTAACTGAAAGACATTGAACTTTCGATTAACTAAAATCTTTTCTAATAAAAAATTACTCAATTTTCAGCATTTTTATGTAAAAACTAATCTAGTTTGTCTTGTGAAATAACAATCTTAAATAAAATTTTATTAAATCAATTTAATTAGTTCTTATTAACATTTAAAAAGAAAAAAAGGTTCTTTTTATGATATAAGATCATCTTTTTTCTTTTCATTCATATTGAAGGTTATACAATGTCAAATAAATTTTTATTTACAAGCGAATCAGTTAGTGAAGGTCATCCTGACAAAATGGCTGATCAAATATCCGATGCAGTTTTGGATGCGCTTATTAAACAAGACAAAAATAGTAAAGTAGCCTGTGAAACATTCTTGACCACTGGTTTAGCATTAGTAGGTGGAGAAATTAATACAAAAGGTTATGTTGAAATACGTGATATTGTTCAAGATGTTATTAAAGATATAGGATATTTAGATGCTACCTGGGGTTTTCATCCTGATGTTGCCATTTTAAACGCTATACACGAGCAAAGTGCTGATATAGCACAAGGAGTTGTTCGAGAAGAAGGTGAACAAGGTGCAGGAGATCAAGGTCTTATGTTTGGTTATGCGACTAATGAAACCAAAGAATTTATGCCTCTTAGCATTACATTAGCTCATAAATTAACTAAAGGACTTACCCATGCACGTAAAAATAAGAAAATTGATTATTTAAGACCTGATAGCAAAAGTCAGGTCACAGTTGAATTTGAAAATGGAACTCCCTCAAGGATTCATACAGTGGTAATCGCTTCTCAACATTCTCCTGAAATTTCTTATGAGTCTCTGATCTCTGATATCAAAGAAAAGGTTATAGAACCTGTTTGTGGTGATTTACTAGATAATAATACAAAAATTTTAATTAACGGAACAGGAAAATTTGTTATTGGCGGTCCTCACGGCGATACTGGTCTAACTGGAAGAAAAATTATTGCAGATACCTATGGAGGTGTTGGGAGTCATGGAGGTGGAGCCTTTTCTGGAAAGGATCCTTCTAAGGTCGATCGAAGTGCTTCGTATGCTGCTAGATATATAGCTAAAAACATTGTTGAAGCAGGTTATGCTGCCAAAATAGAAATTCAATTAGCATATTGTATAGGAGTTGCGGAACCTGTATCCCTACATGTAGATTCCTTTGGAACAGGCAAAATGAGCAATGAAAAAATAATTGATAAAGTTAAGAAAGAATTTGATTTTAGACCAGCTCAAATAATCCAAAACCTTGATTTACTAAGACCTATTTACCGAAAAACTACAAATTATGGACATTTTGGCCGGAATGAACCAGAGTTTACATGGGAAAAGACAGATTTGTTTTAATGGTTTTATTAATTTAATAAGCTATATTTTTCGATTTTAAAATAAAAAACCACAATTTTTCCTAATTTACTAATAAAGGATTCAATTAACTGTTTCATTTCTTTTTTCTAGCTCATTTTTCTTTTGCATATCCTTTTAATTTTGATAAAAAAGTTTATCTTACTAATAAAAATTAGTTTATAGCCATAAAAATTGTATAAAAAGCAAACAAGACAATTGTTAGTAATTATTATACAAATGAACTTAATTGAGTTGGTGACCTGTATGTCCGCAGCATTTGAAATAGGAAGAGTAGTCGTGAAGACTAGTGGAAGAGAAACTGGTAAAAAGGCAGTTATTCTCGGATTTGTTGACCAAAATTATTGCTTAGTAACTGGAGCAAAAATCTCTGGTGTTCGAAGAAGAAGAGCTAACATTAGACATTTAGAAGCTCTAGATAAAAAAATTGATATCAAAGAAAATGCTTCTGACGAAGATGTATCAAAAAAATTAACTAGCCAGAAATTAGATGATTTTTTTAAGGAAGATTACCAATTTAATGTGTAATCTGATCTTATTTCTCTTTTTCTTTTATTATTTTACTTCTAAAATTTTATCCCTCGATTTTTTATTGAATCAAATGTCAAAGAAATATCTCTTTACTTTTTTTCATTAAAGTATAAAAAATTCTTAAATGACAATTCATTTGTATGATTTGGAAGATCAATTTTTATGGTTGCAGATTTCAATTCCAATTTGGATTATTTACCATCAGATAAAACGTATCAACTTTTCCAAAAAACTGAAGCCTACACTAATCCTAAATATGGTACATCTCCAGATGATAGATCAATTATACAAAAATTGAACAATGGAGTCTTGAATATTGATAAACCTCCTAATCCTACTTCACACGAAGTCGCAGCATGGGTCAGAAAGTTATTAAAAATCAAAAAAACAGGGCATGGCGGAACTCTCGATCCTCAAGTAACTGGATGCCTACCAGTGGCTACTGGTCGTGGAACAAGGGCAATACAAGTCCTATTACCTGCTGGAAAAGAATATGTAGGTATTGGTAAAGTTCATGGTCCTGTAACCAAAGGTGATGTTGAAAGAATAGCCCAAACATTACAAGGGAAAATTTATCAGATGCCTCCTGTTCGGAGTAATGTGAAACGTAGATTAAGAGTAAGAAATATTTATTATTTTAAGGTACTTGATTTTTTTGATAAACAATACTTATTTCGCATTGGATGCCAAGCAGGTACCTATATCAGAAAAATTTGTGTAGATGTAGGCGTATTACTTGGATATAATGGACATATGAAAGAGCTTAGAAGAACAAGAAGTGGTCCATTCAAAGAATCAAGCGCAGTTACATTAAATGAATTAAGGGAAGCAGCCTTTTATTATTTTGAAGAAGAAAATGATTCATTATTACATAAATATTTACTTCCTATTGAGAGTGCAGTATCGCATTTACCTTGTATATCTGTGAGAGATTCAGCAATTGATGCTGTTTGCCATGGTGCGTTTTTAACTGCTCCTGGAGTAGTGAAATTAACATCTGGAATCGAAAAAAATACTTTAGTGCTCATAAAATCTTTGAAAGATGAAGCGGTTGCTTTAGCTATTTCTACAAAGTCCACAAATGAGATAATAGAAATGAATAATGGGATAGTTGCTCGCACTGACCGCGTTTTGATGATGCCAGGAACCTATCCAAAAGGTTGGAAAAAACGAAAGGAATAGACAGTACTATTTACTTAGGATTTCCAAATTATTCATATTTTCTTTTGAATAAATATTTTTTTCACTTTCTTTGTGTCTTTTCCAAAAATACTGAAAGGTAGTAATAAACTCATCTTGATTTTCATGATAAATTTTCAAGTCTTCATTAATGAAACTCATCATTGTCGGTTCGATACTATTAACGTAATCTCTTTGGCTATCTTCCCATGCATATGTTTTGAATGCATTTAGATAATTGTTCAATCGATCTTTCCAAGGCTTTTCATTTCCTCTACTTTCTCTTCCTTTAATATAGATGAGTGGTGTTGGTACCTCTACCACAAATAAATTATAAAATGCAGTATTTATCCAAAATTCTATAGGAGAAGAGTATCCTACATCTCTCATATTAAACATCGATTCTACTCTGCATACTCTATATCCTTTAAATCCAGAAAATGAATCTGTCAAATTCAAACTATATAGTGAATTTAACAATTTCGTAATATTCATATTAATTAAGAATCTATCAACAGGAACATTTATAGAGTTTTTAACAAAATTATTATCTAAATAACGACTTGAAGAAATTACATCGACGTGTTTTTTATTTCTTAATGTTTCAAGGATAACTGATAATGTTTCAGGATTATGTTGTAAATCCGCATCAAAAGTGATAACATATTCATATTTTCCTTTATTGCTGCATCCAAACTTCAAAATATCAATTATAGTTTTACCATACCCTAGTGAATAAGCATGATTATTTATTATTAGCTTATTTCCCCATTCTTTTTGTTTCTCTCTCAGAATTTTTGGAGTAAAATCTGTTGATCCATCATCATATGCTAAAATATCTATGTCATCATCTTTTACAGCATTGTATAATGAATCCAAGGTTTTTTCCAGGAGATCTTCTTCATTAAATATTGGAATTCCTATTAAAGTTCTCTGTTTCACATTTATCTAGTTTATAGCAGGCCTATTAATTAATTAAGTAATAAAAAGGAAAGTAATAATAAGATGAATCTAATCTTGTTTTCATTACGATTCCGCAACTGCAAGATTCTCTTCCTGGTTGACATTTCTGTTTTTATTAGGATAATCAATGCTTAAAATTTTCCCGTCCTTTAAACGATAGATAATTTCTGTTTGATCTGCTACAACCTGATCATGAGTGACTACAATTATTGTCTGACCTTCGGTTTTATTTACTTCTTTCAATAACTTGACAATTCTGTCTCCAGTCTCAGAATCTAAGTCTCCAGTAGGTTCATCACATAAAATAATTGCTGGTTTATTTGAAAGAGCTCTAGCAATTGCTACTCGTTGTCGTTCTCCGCCTGAAAGTTCATCTGGCTTGTGATGTTTTCGATCTTTTAATCCTACTACTTCTAATAAATAATTTGTACGGGAATATCGCTCTTTCTTTCCTACTCCCGCGATCAACATAGGTAATTCGACATTTTCAAAAGCAGTTAATACAGGTAATAAGTTGTAGGTTTGAAAAATAAATCCGATTTTATGTCTACGAATTTTTGTTAATTCCTTATCGGACATTGTTGCTATATCTCTATCTTCTAGTTTAACGGTACCTTCTGATGGTTGATCTAATCCCCCTAATAAGTTTAGAAGAGTTGTTTTACCGCAACCAGAAGGTCCCATTATCGATATCATTTGTCCCCTCGAAACCTCTAAGTCCATTCCCCTTAATGCTGGTACGATGACACCCCCCAATTTATAATTCTTTATGAGATTACTGCAATTTAAAACTATATCATGACCTTTTTTAGAAGTTTCCATGTTTTTCCCTACAATTTCCAACGATTTTAGTTAATAAATTCATATTTTATTTCTTTAAATACAATCTTCTTGGTGAAAATAATAAAATTCAATCATTCATAATTAAGAAAATAATTTTTAAGAAATGATTCGTTTTGATACGATTTTCACTTTAAAAATAAATAATTAGTTAATTATTTTCCTAAGATATTTTTCAAATTCATATTTGTATTCTTCTCTTATGAGAGCATATTTTGTAAAAGATTTGATGTATTCAAATAAATTGCTTACATCTAGTACTTCTTACACTGATTGCCTCTTACACGTGATGAATTATTATGACATGGAAATGCCTTTATTAGGAGGTGAGGAAAAAGTTACGAAGTACTGTTCAAGGTGGGGTAGTTCACTCCCGTTCTAAATCTCCAAAACTAAACCATTGCCTTGAAATATGATATAATCATTATTTATAATTTTTAATACGATCGGATGAGGGGCTAGGTAATGCCATTGTGAAGAGATTAATTTGGAAGAACTATCAGTATAATTTATTTCTAAAACAATTTCTTTTATCTGCTCAATATTTGTATCAAAATTAATCAATGATACATGAAACATTGAATAATCACCAGTAGTATTAGTATTTGTTGAATTAATCCAAATTAATTCTTTACTATCAAACAATTTCACATGTATGTTATGTTTAAATGATATTGTTGAAGGATTAATATCACTAAGGTCCCAATTAACTCGTAAAACTAAATTTTTACCAAGAGATTTTTCTTGAAAAATTTCTCCAACGATTGGAAGTCTTTGCAATTCTGACTCTAATTCGATTTCAAAAGGGCCTATAAAACTCGGGATATTATAAATTCGCTCATAGATTATAAATTCATTATTCCTGTAATTCTCTGTGAAATATCGAGGATCATTTATTATAGAAAACAAATATGAGTTTTGTTTAATAATTCCATTATAATACGAAAATACAAAATTGTCAATATTAGGAATGATAACGTATTTAATGGCTGGTATTAGATTTTCATTATTTATCGTTATATTTTCAGAAGATGTAATATATGATAAAGGATGAAGCAATAAATTCAGCCCGTTAGAGATATTCTTCTTCTCATAAAGTGGTATTAGCAATTCTTTTTGTGAAGTGAAATCAATTACAGGAATAGATGTCCAAACAGGGATTCCAGGAGTATTAATAACTAATACCGCTTCTTTTTTATCATTTTCTTCTAATAACTTGTTTAAAATTTCATGTACCGAATCTCTATTTTCAAATGCATAGTTTTGCTGAAATTCGTTGATATTATTATTCGATGAAAAATATACGAAAGTAGGAATAATTAGTGGAATTATGAAAAGTAAAATCACAATCAAAGAACTAAAGGTAACATGTATTTTATTATTATTAATATATTTTAGAGATTTTTTTTCTGATATAAATTTAGCTAAAATAATTATCAAAAATAAAACAATTGGGATTAGTATTCCTACTAAACCAACTATAAACCAGTTTTTATAGTAATTAAAAGCTGATTCTAAATACAAATGGCCTAATGAACTATTACTGGAATTTAAATTGGAAATTGATTCAAAAGATAATGGAAAATATAACGTTAATGTGCCTAGTAATAGAAAAATAAGTTTGTACAAAAAAGGTATATCTTTTAGAGAATATTTAAATGAAAAATGTTTAAATTTATTAAGAAATATAGTTATATCTTCCCAAAGATGGATGATTCCTATATAAATTAATAAAATAATTGGGATAATTAATGGAGTCAAATATCGTTGAGAACCATTATGATAATAGGTAATCCAGAGAATAAATATGCTCAAAATCCAAATAGTTATTTCTGAATTATTTTTATTTGAAAAAAATCCCCTTATTTTCGGTAAAAGCCAAAATAAGGCAAAATAGTTGCCTATTAATATTATAAAAACGCCCGCAAAAAAACTTGCAGATTGTGACGTTTCGATAATGAATCCTGGATTATTAAGCGAATTACTTAGGTAATCATATTGTATATCTGGAATAACAGAAAAATATTCACTGAATAGTGTATTAGATGCAGTTTTATACCGTTGAAAGTTTTCAATTAACCAAATGCTTCCAATTATTAATCCAATTGAAATACTTCCAATAACAGGTAAATAATTTGCATTTCTCAGTGTTATTTCCTTTTTTGTCCAAATAAAATAAATGATAAAAATTCCAATGAAAAATATTATCAATGAATAGCCAATAAATGATCTGTAAGTAACCTGAGCACTTAAGAATGCAAGTAATCCTAAACAAACAAGTGTTTGAGAAATTTTTATGTTTTTCTTACCCGGAATTAGAAGTATAAAGAGGATGAATAAATACCAAGCGCTTACTTTAGTAAAAAGCGACAAAATGATTGAAAAAATTAGGAGAAGATAATAATATCTACGGTTTTTGACATTATTTGAATTTATTAATTTTAAATAATAATAAATGGCACTAGAAAAGAAAAATCCTAAATAAATATCCTGATAATATGCCCAATTATCCATAAACCATATATTGAGGGGAAAAATAAGAAAAATTGGCCACACAAACCATTGTAATGATCTTGGATGCTCGGGCCAAAAAAATTTAACAAATTCTACTGCTAATAAACTCCAAGAAAGAATAAATATCAATGGAATAAAATTAATTATGAAATCTTGAGTGATATACAAAGAAAATGTATAAAATAAACTAGGTATGGGTTCTTTTACAGCAGGTCTAAAATTTAACAAATTGAATAAAGGAATAGAATCTGTTTGATAATACCATAAAGCATCAGGTAAATACATCCATAACGCGTCATAACCTCTAAGTGGAAGAAAAACAGCGTATAGAATATATATACAAAAGATAATAATTCCAACAATAAGAATTCTATTGGATCTAATATCAAATTTAAATTGTTGACTATTTAAATTGAATAAAATTGTTTTCAATGATTTATAAATAATGTAAATATAACTGATAATACTTACAATTGCATAAAAATAGACCCAGCTAGAAAATAATATGGGAAAATCCCATAAACCAAAAATCACTAATGGAATGATTAATATTCCAGAACTGATAACTAAAGAGTTAATAATTAATTCATTATATGATAAATTAGTTGTCCACTTTTTGTTAATCTTATGAATACCAACTCCTACTCCTGTTAAACAAAATATAACTACTAATGGGGTTGTAATCATATTAACACTCAAAATTTTCATATAAGAATTAAGAATAAAGGGTAAATTGTATAATGAATAATTTTTAATGAATTACCATCGTTTTTTGATTAAAATCCTAAAACATTCATCTTCAAATGAAGTTTTTTCATCGTGACTTATTATAGAAAATATTTTGAATTTAATAGAACATAACTTCATTTATGGATTCACCACTTCCTTTTGATAAAGATATAAAAACTAAAGCTGAGCTAGCAAATTTTGGTATTTTTGGTCTATATATTTTAACCAGAGAAGGATTACCATTAATTGAGAGAAATTATAAAAGCTTACCAGGTCAAAGCCGAAAAGATGGTAATAATACAGTATTCGGATCTGATAGTTTATTGGTTGCTGGTTTTTTTTCAGCTATAGCTAAATTTGCTAGTGAAAAAATTTCAGGTTTATTAAGTGATATTGGGTTTCATACTATCAGATTATTCTTTGATTTTACAGAAGAACTAATTTTTATCCTTGTATTTGACGAGATGAAATTACAAATGCTCCCTTTTTTTGAAATAAGAACAGTTTGTAAAGGTACGATCTCACAGGTAAAACAAATCTTCGAAACCTATTTTAGTGATGAAAAAGATTCGGGTGATAAATCACCTATTTCTCAAATAACTCGTAATATGGCTGATTTGGAACGGTTACGGGACAGTTTTAGCAAACTTTACCCACAAATAGATAGAATATTGCATAAAAGCTTTCGTGAAGTTAAAACAGTCTTAGAATAAGTAATTAGCTATATAACATATTTTTAGGGTATTTAAAATTGTTTTAAAGGAAATTAAAGAAATGAGATTTTAAATCATTATTTTCATTTTATTAGTTAATAACCTCATTTCTCCTACATATTTCTATTCTAAGACAACATTAGTGTTTAAAAAAGAAGGTTTACCTAGGTACTATTGATAAGATATGTCATCTATTGATCATAATGTTCATAGAAATCGTTTATCCTACAAACTCGGAGGATATTCTTTTATTGGATTCATTACTGGATTAGTTTTATTCATAATAGGCATGTTAGTTGTTAAACCATTTGGAAATGAACATTTCGTACCTTTAGGATTAATTGGACTAGGCATGCTTATCTTTGGGATAGGAATATTAATAGAAATACTAACTTTTATAGTAGCTATTACAGAATAAGCTTAGAAAATAAAAAAATAATTTAGAAAATTGTTTTTTAAAGAATTCAGGATTTAGGTAGAAGATTCTTCTTCTAGAGAGAAACCTTTTTCCTTCTTAGAATATAAGAAAGCAAAAATTACGATTAGTAAAAGAACTCCAGCGAATAGATAAGCTCCAAGTTTTGAAAGTAACTGTTCCAAACCTTCATTAGGATCAATGATAGATAATTGTAATACTAATGGTAGAATAATAATTGATATCAAATTAACTACTTTGATCATTGGATTCAAGGCAGGACCTGAAGTATCTTTTAGCGGATCTCCTACAGTATCTCCTATTACACTTGCTTTATGTGCTTCTGAGCGTTTACCTCCATAGAGTCCGCCTTCGATGGTTTTCTTTGCATTATCCCATGCTCCACCGGAGTTTGCTTGAAACACTGCCATTAATTGTCCTGCTAAAATAATACCAGCAAGAAATCCTCCTAGAGTTAATTCATCAAATAAGAAGCCTATAATAAAGGGTGCAAGAACTGTAATTGTTCCAAGGGTAAGAAGTTCTTTTTGAGCTGCAACCGTACAAATTCCAACAACTCTTCCATAATCTGGATCTGTAGTCTTTTCCCAAACTCCAGGTTTCTTAAATTCTAATCTTACTTCTTTAATAATCAGATTAGCTGCTCTTCCGACTGCTCTTATAGCTAATGCACTGAAAATCATAGGAAGTGCTCCACCGAGTAATAATCCAAAAAAGACTTGTGGATTACCTAAGTCTAAAGAAAGGGTTTTAGCAATATTGTTATCTACATAAAATTGGTTAGTAATAACAGCAAAATCACCAAATAAGGTTACTGCAGCTAAAACTGCACTACCAATTGCGATTCCTTTTGTTATTGCTTTCGTAGTGTTTCCGACAGCATCCAAATCAGCCATGATTTGCCTAGCTTTTGGATCATCCATATCAGTCATTTCTGCAATTCCATTTGCGTTATCTGCAATCGGACCAAACGCATCCATGGCAACATTATTACCCGTCAAAGTTAATTGTCCAATACCTGCTAAACCAACCCCATAAATAATCCACGTAACAGTAGGAGCATCATTAAAAACAATAAATGCGAAGAAGATTGAGCCAGCTACAAGTAGAATCGCTATAGCAGAAGATTCCATTCCAACAGCTAAACCAGATAGGATGTTTGTTGCAGTACTTGAGTTACTTGAACGAGCAATATCTTTAACTGGTTCATGATTTGTACCAGTATAATAGTCAGTTAATCGGTTTACCAGTACAGCGAGGATTATTCCGGAAAAGGTGGCGATGAACACTCTTATCCCAACCCATTCTAAACTTCCTACTACTTGACCATTAGAATCGAGTATATCAATAGGATCTATTCCTACATAAGTTAATGCAAGTAAGAAGAATAACACTATACTTATAATCGCAGATAGAATAAATCCTCTTTCAATAGCTTTAAAAGCATCATCGTTTTCATCTTTGGCTTTAACAAAATTAGTTCCTATGATTGAAGCGAATACACCTATTGTTCTAACCAATAAAGGAAACATAATGAAAATAAATGAACCTGTTTCATAAAACAAGTGGAGACCAAGAATCATTGAAGCTACAATTGTTACTTCATACGATTCAAAGATATCAGCAGCCATACCAGCGCAATCTCCTACGTTATCGCCTACAAGATCTGCGATTACAGCAGCATTCCTTGGATCGTCTTCTTCAAGGTCTTGTTCAACTTTTCCAACGAGATCAGCACCAACATCAGCTGCTTTGGTATAGATTCCGCCTCCGACTCTCATAAACAAAGCAAGTAATGTTCCTCCAAAACCGAATCCTAACAAAACTTCGGGAGCATCTATTCCAAAAACTACAAAGATTATTGTTCCTCCAAACAATCCAAGAGAATCTGTGAGCATTCCAGTAATTGTACCAGCTCTATAAGCAATTTCTAAAGCTTCTCCAAAAGATCTTTTAGCAGCAGAGGCAACTCTTACATTAGCATAAATTGCCATACGCATTCCATAAAACCCTGTTGCAGCAGAAAATGATGCACCCATTAAGAAAGCAAATGCTCTTCCTAACCCTAATATAATAGAATCATCTATATCTGCTTGAGTACTAGCCGAATTAAGAAATGTAGGAACTGTAACTGTTAAAAACATAACAACTGTCAAAACAACAACTGAAATTGCAACAGATTGGAATTGCTTTCTTAAATATGCATCAGCTCCTTGTTTAATCCAACCAGAGATCTTCTGTTCTTCAGGAGTTCCAGTATCTTTAGCAAGGATTTGCCTTCTTAATATCCAGGCATAAGCTAAACCAGCAAAAGCAACAACAAAAATTATAATAAGGCCAATTATTTCTATAATTGATAAGTCTTGCTGTAATACAGTAAAAATATTATTTAAATTAAAAACATCTTGCATATCGTAAATTCACCCTGATTAAAAGGTTAAATATGATTTACTATGTTTTTATGAGACCTCTTTTTAGATAAAAAATTTAATCCTATCATAGATTTGAATTCAAAATTATCATTTTATTGGATAGATCCGGGAAATTTCTAAAATGAATAATAGGTGATTGGGTGGATAAAAAACCTATTATAATTGATGCTAAGGATTTAATCAGATGTAACGTAGATGAAAGAAAGTAATTTTAATATAAAGTTTTTGAAAATGTATCTAAAACCATATAAACAAAAGTAATCAAGGATAAACTAAATACCTAACAAGATAAAGAACATTCAGAAAAATAAATCTGAATAACTACAAATTCCTAGCTGATTTAAAGTAATAATATATAAATTTGAAATTATTTAATAATTGAGGTTAATTTTTTGTCATTTTGGAAAAATAAAAGAGTTTTAGTAACGGGTGGAACTGGATTTTTAGGAAAACAAATTGTGTCAATTCTTGAAAATCGTGGAGCTGAAGTTTTTTCACCGAGGAGTAAAGACTACGATTTAACAAAAATCGAAGACGCAGTAAAATACATGGAAGAAAAGAAACCACAAATCGTAATTCATAGTGCGGCTTTTTATGGAGGATTAGGAATAAATGCTACTCAACCTGGAAAAATATACTATACTAATCTTGTAATGGGTGCCAATGTCATGGAAGCAGCACGAATTGTAAATGTTGAAAAATTTATTACAATAGGTACTGCTTGCTCCTACCCTGGATATCTAGAAGGAGACCTTAATGAAAATGATTTGTGGGCTGGACCTGTCCATGATTCTGTTGCACATTACGGTTTAACAAAAAAAATTATGCAGACACAAGGAATTGCTTACAAAAAACAGTATAATTTAAATTCTATTCATCTAATATTGACAAATTTATACGGACCAGGTGATAGTTATAATCCAGATCGTTCACATGTTGTAGCTGCTTTAATAAGAAAATTTTCTGAAGCAAAGTTAGAAAAAAAAGGTGAAATAGAAGTATGGGGAACAGGTAAGCCTATTAGAGAATTTATGCACGTTAAAGCTTGCGCTGAAGCTATAATAATAGCAGCAGAAAAATATAACTCTCTTGAAGCGCTAAATATTGGAACAGGAATTGGTACTACAATCAAAGAGCTTGTAGAGTCAATAACAAAGATTACGAATTTCAAAGGTAAAGTTATATGGAACACTGATAAGCCTGATGGTCAATACAAGAAAATTTTAGATGTTTCAAAATTGAAAAATGAAGTGGGTTGGAAAAATACCATTCCTTTAAACCAAGGATTAGAAGAGACAATATCTTGGTATATGGAAAATAAAGAAGAAGCAGACAAAAAATGGTAAAGGTCTTTCTTGATTATTCTTCTTTTCCTCTCATCCAAATATTGAATTAATTTAAATTATATAAGATAATAATTTTGGTGAATACCTACCGTGGTTACTCCTAAATTTACAATTGTCGCTCCAATAAAAGATGAAGTTGAACGATTAAAGCGATCCTTACCATATTATTACAAAACTGGTGCAGATGAAGTTATCATATGTACTGATGATCCTTCACCTCCTCTGATTTTAGAAGCTGTGAAAAAATTAGCGATCAAGCATGGAAAACTTAAAGATACTAAAGTTTTAGCTGTATCTCGTAGTCTTGAATTCAAATATCATCAAGCATGGGTAAGACGATTAGGATTTAAAACAGCTAGAAACGATATTGTTATGGCTGCTGATATTGATTTATATCTTAATAAAAATGTTTTAGAAGCTGTTAAATTAGTAGGTAAAAATAATATCGGATTAGTTTCTTTATACAAATTCAAGCAACCTTATAATTTAGAAACATTTTTACGAACAATAGGTGATTTTTTATTAAAAATTACTTATATAATTTTATTGAATAAAGTACCTAAAGGCTCAGGACTCTATATGTCACTTTTTACAGGTCTTTATGCTATGTATCGACCTTATTGGGAAAATTCAGAGGATGAAGGAATTAAAAGAGTACATCCACCTTTTCATAAAGCTTCTGAAAAACAAAGAAGAGAAATTAATGAAATTGGTTTAGGAGAAGACACTTATCTAAGAGATTGTATGGAGAAAAAACATCGGGTTATCTCTCTAAGTAAATTGGGAGGAGTGGTGATGGATAGAGAAAAACAATATCATCCTAAAGTTCAATTCGATAGAGGTAGATATAGTGCTAGGAAGGGAAGATCATATTTAGGAGCGATTGTTCATACCATTGCGCATATTGAACCTGAATATCTTAAAGGATTTTTACATGAAAAAGTTATGATGAAAAATGTCAAATAAATTAGAAAGGACTGTTTCTGTCTTAGGCATGGGGCATTTGGGTTTACCCTTAGCAGTAACTTTTGCTTTATCAAAATTTAAAGTTTTTGGTATTGATATAGATGAATCAAAAGTAAATTTATTGAAAGAATCAAAATCCCCATTTGAAGAATCCCATCTGCAAGAAACACTTGATAAAGAAATTGTAAAAAACAATTTTTTTCCCACAACTGATTTTAAATCATCCATAAAAAAGAGTATTGCCTCATTTATACTGGTAAACACTCCTAGTACAACTGATGGGAGCTATAACACGGTCTTTGTTGAAAAAGTTGCTCAATCGATAGCTGAAATTCTAAAAGAAATTACTTTTTTCCATGTTGTAGTCCTAGTTAGTACAGTTTCACCTGGAGATAGCTTATCTAGGATTGTTCCTTTATTAGAAAAAATTTCTGGGAAAAAAAGAGGAAAAGCTTTTGGTTTCGTTCATAATCCAGAGTTCATTGCCCTTGGTAGTGTTATTAAAGATATGCTTAATCCAGATTTTCGAGTAATAGGAGAAGAAGATGAAAAATCAGGAAATATTATCGAGGAGATTTATAAAAACGTATCAGATGCTCCTATTGTTAGAATGAGTGTGAATAATGCTGAACTAGTAAAAATTGCATTGAATTGCTTTTTAACTATAAAAATAAGTTTTGCAAATACTATAGGAGAGATCTGTCAAAAATTGGAAGGAGGAAACTCTGGTTTAGTTGCTAAAACATTAGGATTAGATAAACGAATTTCTCCTTATTTTCTTAACGCAGGAATGGGATATGGTGGTCCGTGTTTTCCTCGTGATGATAAAGCTTTAATTGCATTAGCTGAAAAATTGGATGCACAAGCTTTCTTATCAGAAGCTTCTAGCAAAGTTAATATGAGACAAGTGGAATTAGCTCTTATTAGAATCAGAGCAGTCTCTAGAGTTAAAACAATACTAGTTTTAGGAATGGCTTATAAACCCAATGTTCCTTATATTGGAGAATCTCAAGCTTTTGAAATAACACGAATTCTTTCTGAAGATAATTCTTATAAACTCACTGTATATGACCCACAAGCCATGACAGAAGCAAAAAAAATCCTCGGTAATCGTGTGATTTATGCGATTTCAGTGAAAGAAGCACTTGAGAATAAATTTGACTTAATTTTAATTCTAACTCCCTGGAAAGAATTTTTAGATATGGATTTCGAAAACCAGCATTTAATTAATTTTTGGAAAAGTTAGAAAGATCTTCACTTAATCTATTGTTCAAGGTTATTTTTTAGGGATGATTTTTAAATTCAAAATTAATCCAATATCTTTTAAAGAATTCTTGTAATTCACCATTGATTTCATTCCTTCCATAAATCTTAAGATCTTCAATAATGAAATATGAATATTTTTTTGTTTTAAATTCATCAGAAAGTTCATTGAATATTTTTTTATCTAAAAACATTACAATTATTTTTTCTTTATCGAATTGATTATTTTTTCGCCAATCAATATATTTTTCAGTATGATCATCGTACCAAAACACTAAGAATGTTTCTTTATTCTTTTTAAATTGCATTTTATATGAAATTTGAAGCTCATTTTCCTCAAAAAGTTCGATTTTTTTCCCAATGAACTTTTGATACTCAAAAAAGTTTTCCCACGTTTCTTTAATTATGGATATTTTCTTTTCATTATTATGGTCAAAAATTTTAAATTTGGATATCAATATTGGGTTTCCACGAGCGTAATGGAATGGTGGTATATCTTTTGTGACTAAAGAATCTGCTTGGACAATTGATCCTTCACCTATTGTGATACCTGGAACAACAGTGACTCTCCAAGCTAACCATGCTTTAGTTTTTATTATGATTGGAGCATACTTAATTGGATAGCCATCTAATGCTGAATGCCATCCTCCATGAGTAAATAAATGACTTCTTCCACCTATTCCTACTCCATCTTCAATTATTATTTCATAAGATGGATTTATATACGAATAAGGAAATATTCCAACTTGTTTTCCGATCAATAAACTTGATTTATGAGTCAAAATCCCTCCAATTCGAACATTATCCATTATTTCAGTATCATCACCAATATGCAATATTCCTGTTCTTATACTTGTTTGCATGTTTATTTTTACGCGATTTCCTAATTTTACTTCTTTAACAGTTTCAATGAAGGTCATAATACCAATTTTGCAATTGATTCCAATCGATATGTTTGGAGATTTAACATAAGAAAATATTGAAATCTTACTACCCTTGCCTATTTTCGCTCCTTTAAACCAGCGATAATAGCGAATTTTTATAAAAGAAGGAAGAAGTCCTGGAAAAATAATACGTCGGATTGATACCATTTACTTTTACCTATACTAATTAGTTTTTGATTCTATGAAATTTAATAGTTCTTCTACTGAACATAGCCAAGCATTATTTTGTATTCCTTGTTTAAGAATGAAATTAAAAGTGTTTTTCGATTTATTTCCATACTTTATTTCGTTAAATCTGTTATTATGCCAGTTAATAACGCAAACTCCCCTGACTTCTTTTAATATTGAAAAAAGTTCTTTAATTTTCTCATTAAATTTCGTTTCAGAATTAATCTGAATATCCATTATATTTAATGGAATTTCATAAATATCTATTATATTTTCTCCGATTTCATTTATTTTAATCGGTTTAAATGGGTAAGAAGTTCCAAACCTATATCCCATAATGAAATTGAACCCGAAAGTGCTATCATATCGAAACTTCGCATTTGCTAGTATTTCAGTTAACTCTGGATATTCTCCTCTTAAATGATGCATTCGTACTCCTATGCTTTCTTTTTCATCTATGGGAAGTTTTTCTTTTTCTTTTCTCAATTCATCAATTCCTAAATCCATATAAGGAGTATGTAAACCGATTTCATGGTTTGCTCTAAGAATCTGGTTAATTCCTTTCCTGTAATTCTTGTTTTTTGTTGTATAATCTGCGTTTTTTTTCAAGCCATATCGTGTTAAAACAAACCAGGTAGCCTTAGTATTAAAATCATTTTCAATTGAAATAATTTCATCGAAATTTGCATCATGATTCTTTCCCAAAAATGCGTGAAGAAGTAATTTTGGCCTACGTTGTTTTATTACTTGATAAAAATAGGTAATAAATCGATATAATCGACTATCGCCAGTTCGATCAATATCGTGTGTTATACAGATAACAAACTGATTCTCTTTGAATTTTGTATATTCCCAATTAAAAATAGGTATGAGCAATAAATAAAAGTGGTAAATCTTCATATCTAAAATCGGAAGTAGAATTTGATTCTTTTCATTTCCCGATAAATCTTCTCTCTCTCCTTTTAGAGTTAGATGATCAAATATTTCTCCAAGAATATCCCAATTAATTTCCCATTCACTTTTTTTTCCAGGTATCTTCTTTAGTTGAATTTCATGTTCATCACACCGATAACAAGGAACATTCTTATCTAATATCGAAACGTTGAAAATTTTACTATTTGAAATTGGTTGAATACAGAGAGAAACGTCATTGTTATAAAAAATTCGTTTTTTCTCGTTATAATGAATTTGCAATTTTGCAGTGAATCTTTGGAGTAAATAAGAAGCAAGGAATTTTTCAGTTTCTTGTTCCATCTTGAGAACCAGGAATAATAAGTTAAAATTTGATTATAATTGAATTTTTTCAATTTATAAAATATCATTTGTTTAGAATTTAATTTTTGTAGTTTAAGTTACAAATTATTCATACTTCATAATATAGCGTGATTCGAATAAATGTTTGGTATATCTATTACTTCTAATGCTTTGAAAAGTTCATCAATGCCTTGTTCCATCGAAATAGTTGTATTATATCCTAATTTATTGATTTTATCATAACTAACTTCGTAATTTCTTTTATCAGCATCACCATCATATTCAGCAAAATGTAAATAATAATCCATTCTATCTTTGATCATATAACATAATTTTTCTTTAGTATAATTCATAGAAGTATTACCAACATTATATATTTCCCCTGCCATCTTATCTCTATTCTTTATTGCAAAAATAAATGATTTAGCCATATCATCGACATGAATGAAAGTTCTTTTAAATGATTTTTCATATACTATTAGAGACTTGTTTTTCAATACTTGAAAGACGAAGTTATTAATCAATAAATCTAATCTTAATCTTGGAGATATTCCAAACGCTGTTGCAAATCGATAAACTATCGATTTATCTTCAGTTAGAACAATATTTTCTGCTCTTACCTTAGTTTCTCCATAGATACTTAACGCATTCGCTGGAGTTGTTTCGGTACAAATATCATCTGTTACGACTCCATATACACTCCCAGTAGATGAATAAATAAACCACTGTTCTGAAGACTTTAGTTTCTTGATGACTTCAGTAGTCCTGACATTGGATTTCTCTGCGACGTCTGGATATCGTTTACATGCAGGATACCCCACTAATGCAGCAAGATGGATAATGTGATCTATATCCTTTAGTGATTTTTTAACTATTTGTTCATCAGATGCATCCCCATGAATAAAGTCAAAATTTTCATTCATAAAATTCTGGAGAAGACCAAATCCTCCATAAGTTAAATTATCAAGGACTCTGACTTTATATCCTTCTGTTAATAAAGTAGGAACTAACGTTGATCCTACATAACCTGCACCACCAGTTACTAATATACTTTCCAAAAAAATAACCTCAATAAATATGTTTCAATATAAAAGCTTATTTTAAAACTAATATTAACCTATTAAAAATAATTGTATTAAGTTTTAAAACTAAATTATGTTTTTTATTAAAAATTAATATCTCTTTTTTTATATTATTTTTTCGAGACATTCTGAAAATTGTTGTAAGGTCATTTTGATAATAAATCTACCCTTATTTAAATATTACTTTTTTTAATGATAAATGAAAGCTATTTTGAATAATAGACATAGGAAATACTATTTTTTGTCTTAAAAGAAATTGTTCAACACCTTTACTATGATATTTAAATAATATCCATGATTTAAGATGCCTGTTTGCATTATCAGGAGACCTATAACCTTTATAATTAATTTCACGATCGTGGACGCTATTAAATTGTTCAGCTCGATTGGAAGTAATAAACAAATTTGGAAAGGCTTTTTGGACAAGGATAAGTAATGCATAAATCTCATGGA
>MDVS01000117.1 GCA_001940645.1 Candidatus Heimdallarchaeota archaeon LC_3 | reverse complement strand
AACGTCCTCCCATTGTCATATAAAGTGCATTTTATATGATAGTGGTATTTTAAATCGTTGATAAAACCATTGCTGAGTAGGAGTAGTTAGTAACTGCCTTAGTATTTCTTTTAAATTATCCAACCAACGTGGTAGACGTAATAACACTAGATAATATTGTAATAGAAGTATTAGAATGAGATTAAAGTAAATGTGGAGAATAAATCCAGTCCAGGAGGTTACAAGCGGACGTTTCACACCCAAATGTTGTTTTAACCACTTAAAAAATTGTTCTATTTTCCATCTTAGTCTATAAAGTGATATTATAAGATGAGTAGGTAAATCGAGAACATTAGTAAGTAGTTCCCATCGTTTCGAAGGTTTTTTCTTATTGATAACACTGATCCATCTTAGAGGTTGATCAGATCCTTCTTTCCAAATGAAATATTCTTGAAGATCATTTTCAGAAGCTGATTTCTTAACTAAGGTTGTTTTGTATTTATTAAATGAATTTTTCTTTTTAGGGCAGATAAACATCTTTCCTTCTTTGGTCATTTTCCAGAAACGTTTAATATTCCAATATCCCAAATCAAAGATGTGTAATGGAATTAATTTTGAATCCGATGAATTTCGTAACCAAGGTTTACAAGAAGTTGAAATTTCTTCTTTATGATCATCTAGTAAATCACTACCGTGTTTTTTCCCTTCAGTTACAGTAAAGGCCATAGGTGAATTCATTATACCGTCGACGGTAAGATGCATTTTAGCACCCGGTTCATATTTTTTCTTTGGTCCAGCATATCCTCTTGTAGCAAAATCAAATCTTTTTTCTGAAAGAGAAAAATATGTACTATCTGTAAGGAAAGGAAAATAACCAGATTTCACAGCATCTAATGCTGGTTTAGCTTGTCTAAGCTTATAAGGGATCTTTTTGAGTGATATAAGATTTCGCAATCCTGTAAAAATTCCTTCCACGGGTTCTAAATATTGTTCCTTGTTCCAATGCTTGGAAAACCACGATTGAGTTGGTAAATATTTTTTAAAACCGCAAATAGACCTCCATATGGGATTATCTTCCAAATCATTTATAAATTCATGTTGAGAACTCGGTCGGATAGCTTGAGAGAAGATTCCACTATTGATGAGTGCTTGGGGGTATTTTCCATGCAAATTTCCTTCTTGTTGTCCGTGGTGAACCCATTTATTTAATAGTTTATCAAAATAAGTACGTTTAAAAACGTCATGCCATTTTGTCGGTTCTTGATGAAGTTGCCGACGAATCCTTAGTGTATTGTTAATTACTGTCATATTTAACTTATATACAAAGAGTTTATAATTTTGTCGGCTTACTTTATCCCTATCTCCCTAAAATGAACAGCGGCATCAACAAAGTTAATAGTAAATATCAAAAAAAATTTTGATCTTCTACTAACAGATTATATCTTTGAAATTATTATCTGATTTTGCTTAAATGTCCTTCTCCATGATCTGCAAATATCTTTACACACTCCAACAGTGTTAATTTTCCTAGTTCTGGATGATATAATGTTTTTTCCCAATCATTTTCTTTTAATCCTTTTAAAATAATTACTATCCTTTCATGTATTGCATTGATAATATTTATGGAACCTTCGATTGGTCCATCATAATCAGCTAATTCTGCCCATTTTTCTTGATCGTATGTTTTTATTGTTGGATTTTCTTCTGTTAAGGCTATTTTAATTCTAATAAATAAATTTAAATGCGAATCTGCTATATGATGAATAATTTTTCTCACAGTCCACATTACTACTACCTTATCTAATTCTTGTTTTGATAATTTATTGATTTCTGATCTGAGAATTAATGGAAATTCCTCCAGGATTGATATCAACTCTTTTTTTTTTGTCATATTAAAAACCGTTTCTTTTTTGATGCAATAACGTTAATACAATTCTTTATTATTTTTTCCGACTTACTCTTCCTTTTAATATGAAATCCTATCGAAGCTGAAAAAAAGAATATTTATAGTCTGTATTACAGAAAATATCAACAATTTTTATGCTTTTATTCAATACTACTAATTTGAGGTAGTTACTTTGATTTTACCACATGATCTTAATGATTCGTTTGAATATATTTATCGTTATGAGAAGTTTCTCTTTTTCCGGAATTGGGGGATAGTTCTATTAATTTTTGGAACTATTGAGTTCTTAAACTCAAGTATTAATCTGATTAATACTGTGTTCAAAATTCTTGATCCAAATAGTTCTTTATGGAACATTCTACAGCTTATTAATATTGTAGTGATAGTTCTGAGTCTACTATTTATAATTAAATCGTTTTATTATTCAAAAGAAACTAAGATTATAAAAAAGAAAGTTGTTGTAGTAAAAAGAACTTTTTTAGGGACTTTATTTATTATTATATGGTCTGTCTCATTTATTTTTCTTAAAATACTATTTTTTGATCCTATATTTGCTAATCGACAATTTTCTTTCATTAGCCCATTATTGTTAAGTGGTCTAATGTTTATCGGATCTTATTATGTAATTAAACAATACTATCCAGATTATAATAATAAAGAACTTCTGATCACAGGAATAGCATTAATATTATTTGCTTTAATCAGTTTTGTAATAACTCAACAGTTTATTGATCAAAATCCTTTTGCAGCTTATGACAATCCTTTTGATTTTTTGAGAGAACTTATGGGGACAGAACAATCAAGTTTTTCACCACGACCATATTTTGAGATTTTCTATTTTCATACACTTATCACTGCTATTAGTTTTATTATTCTAGGTATTTTTCAATTACGAAAAGGGAATTATGCATTAAGGGAAGATAGGGAATGAATAAACAAAAAAAGGCCAAAGAAAATCTGAATTATAGTGATTTAACTTCTAATCAATATAAAACATTTTCGTCTCAACCCCGATTCTCTATCATGTTACTTCTTTTCACTCATGAAATTATCAGGACAAAAGATTTATCCCAACTTTTAAGTTTATCAAAAGGAAATTTAGATCATCATTTACGGATATTGGAACAAAATCAATTAGTTTCTAAAAAGGTTAAAGTATTTCCAAAACGTCTTTATTCATCGATTGAGATAACAGAAAAAGGGAAAAAGCATTTAGAAAGTTATATTAGAAAATTAAAAAAATTTCTACCCTAATGGGATTATATAATTAATATTTTATTTTTAAAAATTGAAGGATTCGTATTTTTTCATAGACCAATTGTTCAATAATTAATGAAAAATGCTGTCTAACGCGTTATTTGTATTCTTAACAACTATACGTAACTTTTTAGTTACATAAATGTATTCTTAAAGATATATAACCTTTTGGTTACATGACATGGATGATCAAAACTCAGTTTGGAAAGCACTAGCAGACCCAACGAGACGCAAAATTCTTGACATTCTACGAATAAATTCAAAAAACGCAGGTGGAATTGCTGAATCTTTTTCAATATCTAGAGAAGCTGTTACAAAACATCTCAAACTATTGAAAGATGCAAACCTTGTTATAAATAAAAAGAAAGGTAGAGAGAATTGGTATTTCCTAAATATTATTCCGCTGGAAGAAATATATATTCGCTGGATGCGTCCATATGAAAAAATTTGGTCTTCGTCACTAATAAACTTAAAAAAACGCATTGAACAAGGAGATAAAGTTATGGATATTACTTTTATGGAAATTGAACAAAAAATTTTTATTAAAGCTACTCGTGAAAAAGTTTTTAACTCACTGATTACTAATGTAAGTCATTGGTGGGGCCGACCGTATATTATAAATGATAAGACAACGAATATCATTTTAGAACCCAAAATTGGTGGTCTATTTTATGAAACCTGGGACAACGTTCAAGGTTACAAATGGGGTGAAGTTACTTCTTTGAAAACGAACGAAATGATTGAAATTACTGGGCCTTTTGGTATGCCAGCTCTTAATCATGCAAAAGTAACATTTACTTTGGAAGATGAAAAAGATGGTACTAATGTTTTACTTTCTCACCAGGCCATGGGGCCATTAGATGATACTAATAAAACAAACTATTCAGGTGGTTGGAAGGATCTTATCGGCACGAGATTGAAAAGATATGTTGAAGAAGGTAAGAAAATGGGTTTAGGACATGAGCCTCCAATGGAGGCATCCACGTAAGAAACAAAAATGGTAAAAAACAAAGGAAGATAATTATGTATGAAATGATTCAAGAAATTACAATAGAAAGCAATATTAATAATGTTTACGATGCATTAGTTGAAGAGGAACAATTAACTCAATGGTGGACTCACAGTGTTAAAACTAAACCCGTGATAGGGTCTACATCAGAATTTGGATTCTACGGAGGACAAGTAGTATTCAAAATGACAGTTATAGATTTAAAAAAACCTAAATCAGTCCAATGGGAATGTGTTGGTGGACTACCAGAGTGGGTTGATACTAAATTAAGTTTTACGTTAAAAGAACATGAAAACAGAACAGTTTTAAGATTCAAACATTTGAATTGGAAATCTACGGAAAATTTATTTGGAATGGTTAACCACTCATGGGCTCTCTATCTAAAAAGTTTGAAAGATTTCATTGAAACTGGTACAGGAGCACCAAATACTACCTGAATTGGATACTTCATCTTAAAATATGTTACTCTGTAATTTTTTCTTAACTTTTAATGATTTTCAATAGAAATATCTTATTTTAGATAATTGAAATATCTTTTTTTCTTGGTTTTTAATTTAAATTTCTAATTTGAAACAAATTTTTGAGTTTTAATTTCATTTATCCGAAAATATAAATATTAGTCTCTTATTTTTCTGGTGGAGATAATTCTTTTGAGGGGTTTTCAATATATTGGTGTTAGAAATTGGTTACTATTAGCAACTCTTATTATCAGTAGTAGCTTTATTTTAATTTTTTGGCCTAATCAAGGACTTGAATGGATAAGTTTTGTTCTGTGTTCTTACATTATTGGAACGGGAAATTTGTTAACACTAATTGTTAACTTTAGAAAGTATAACAACTTGATTATTGGATTTTTATTATTTCGTTGTTTTTGGTCCTTTAGTTTCACCATTTACATGTTATTAATTGAATTCAGTCCTTTTCCAAGCTTAGGTTTGTCTATTATACTTCTATTCTATGCTTTGGTGTTTCTTGACGTTTTAATAATTATATTTAATCATCAAATAGTTCAAGAATTGGGATCAGGTTTTATTCCAAAAATAAATTTAAATACAACAATTAAATGAGTTTCTCATTAGATATCCAAAAACTTTTGATTATTTAGCTGATTTTTTAAAAACTGGAGTTCTTGAATTGGTTTCTGTAATAATTAGTGATTCTCTTAAACAATCTTATCCTGATGCTATTTTTGGGAATCTTATCGTAAAAAACATTATCAACAAGATAAATGACCCGCAACTCGAACGTCGTAAACGTAACTTTGAGAATTTTTTAAGAAATGATTACCAGCGATTGGTTGAAGATGAAATTCTTAATATATTTAAACAACACTTTAAAAAATGGGATAAATCTTATCCAATTGAGTTTCAGTTACAAAGCATCATTAAGGGTAAGACTTTACCTCAGGTTTCGGTTTTAGTGGATAGTATGTTTCATGCTGAATTGAAAAATCTGATTTTAACATCTGGTCATGATCTAGATCAAATCGAGGGTTCTTTAATATTTGACTCAACGATAGGAAATGAATCTTTTCTCAAAATTAATGGGAAAGATCAACAATTAAAGGAAGGAGACATCCTATTAAGGGATGATAAAGGGATTTTAGCCAATATTTTATATGGCCCAGCTAAACGTACCGCTATAACAATGAACACTAAAAATTCTCTTTATTTTGCTTGGTGTCCAAGGGGTATCGATACAAATACAGTTAAAAATCATTTGGAAGAAATATTATCAAATTTAAAAATGGTATACGACAGCATTTTGTCAGATATTGCTATTTATAAAACTAATTAATTAGTAATTGATAATTATTAGATATTTATCAAAATCAAATATTAAAACATCAAGAATTTTCTAATCTCAATATTTTTTTTATCTCTAACAAATTGTTCATTAATTCTAAATCTAATTTGCTAATAACTTGTAAAAATTTACTTAATTCTTTAATATCAATATTGCAGGTCTCGATTATTGAAGCATGTTTTAAAAACCAATTTTCGAAATTAAATTTTAATTGATTAATTTCCAGTAATCGTTTTTTCTTAAGGATAATGTTAGTTTTTTCATCTTCTGTATTAAAATCATTTAACATTTTCATGAAATTTTCCGTTTCCAGAATATCAAAAGGCATTTCATACTGAATTTCTATATAAGGAAGTATTTTTTTCGAGGTTAATCCATAATATGCAAGATACTTATTTTTTACTAGTCTTTTTGTTACAATGGCAATGACTCCTAGTTTTTCCAGTTCCTTTAGATGAAAATACAAATTCGATTTTTTCACGCTAATTTGCATATATGAATTGAGTTGTTTCAATATTTCTTTGGCATTTAATACCCGTCTGGTAAATTCATAAACCCCATAGACATCTTTTTCAGGTATTCCTTTATAAAGCGCATTCAAAATTTCTGAACGTGTATTTTGCCAAATTATTGATTCATAGTTTTCCACAGTTATTTTCTTTACTGTTTCAATAGTTTCCCAATAATTTTTAAATGAATCAATAAATCGATTGTATGTTGATTTATTATTACTAATAAATTCTTCACCACTCAAGTTTTTTATTAAAATAATTGCATTGATTTCTCATTTAATGACTGTATTAATTTATTTTTTTAATAAAACTCTACTTTTATAAACATTTGTCAGTCAATAGATTTATAAATCTCACTGACTAATGATGATAATGTGATATTATAAAAGAATTTCTAGTTTTTTATTTGAACAAGGACAATAATTGATTAACAGGGAAAATTAATGATAATTTCATCAGAGGATTATTGGAATATACTCGAAGGATTCTTAGGCGAATGGATTGGAGAAATTTCTGGGAAACCAGGTAAAGGATCTGGTTTTGCTAAATATAAAAAAGTTCTATTGTCGAAATTCATTTATTATAAAGTTCGTGCTGAATTTCCTCCTCAAAAAAATAATATCGATGGGGAAGTCCACGAAGACGCTGGTTATTTTAGTTATGATAAGTTTTCTAATCGAGGATTCTTGAGAGTCTTTTATGGTGAAGGTTATATAAGTAAATATGTTTTAATTGATGTTGATAAGAAGAATTCTGTCCTTATTTTTGAAGCTAATGAAAATGAAAATCTCCCTCCTGGATTTAGAGCAAAAATCACTTTACAATTAGAAACCATTTCCACAATTAATGAAAAATTTGAATTAGCTTCACCTGGAAAAGATTATGACATGTGCATTGTCAATATTTGGGAAAAAAAGAAATGATGCTCTCCATAATAGTAAATTTTTTCAAGTTATCTAATATTTATGTATAAAAATACCCCATACTCTCTTTCTGAATCTTATAGGAATTTTCGTAATAACTTCTTAGTCTTCCTTATCTATATACATTTTTTCTCGATATTAGATGTAAATTTTTACCTGACTTAGGAACTGCTTTTATAAATTAAAATGTTTTCAAAATTATGATAATTTTAGAATTTGAATTGAAAAATAAGGTCAGTTCTCTTCTTTCCAATACCCTTACCACACTATTTATAATTAAGGTTTTCTTTTTTTAGATGTTTTTATTATTATTTTCTTTGAGGTTTGCATAATGTATGAATCAAACAGTTCTCCTGAATATAACATTGGCATGGATATGGATTTTAAAGCTTTTGATCCTTTTTTTATTTATAAAGCTATTCGTTTTTATTGGTTATCTATTATTATCCCTCTAATAACATTAGCATACCTTACTCGTAATCAACAATTTACTTTTAGTATTATTTATTATGTTGATTCATATTATTATAGTGCTTTAGTGATATTGATTTCAATGTATCTTGCTGTACCATTTTTATATATATTAGAGGCAATTACTAATAATAAGGGTCATAAATTTAAATATTTATTAAGAACTGGCCTTTTACTATTTTTTAGCAGTGTTTTATCGCTAATAATTTCTTATTTATTTCATCAACGACTAGTAGAAGGAGCTTATCTTCACTATAACATAATAAATATAGTAACTCTTATTATGGGCATTTGGGTTATTGGTCTTATCTTTTATCACTTGTTTGGAAGATTTTTCAGGCTAACACCACCCTTACGTGATATTATTGTTTCCGGGAATAAAAAAGTTGATACGCATATCTTCCCTAAGCTTTCTGAAAAAAATTTGGATTCTTTAGATGATTTGATTTCTGATAAAATTGATGAAAAAAACTTACAAATGATCCAAAATAGTGGTGGAAATTCTCAATATGCTAATAAATCACTTGAAGGATTAAAGAAATCATTAGATTTTCAAAAAAATGAAATCATTCGAATGAAATCAGATTTAATAAAACAAAAGCTCCAAAAAGGAAGGCAAACACCTGATTCATCTCAAAATTTTTCCTCTGAAGAAAATCAGAGTGTTAATTACAGAACTGCGTTAAGCAATGGATCAACTTTGAGTGGTACAGGACTTTATTCTCGTGAACAACTAAAAAATCTTCTATTTATTAAGCAACATTGGATTCTAGTAGGTCTATTCTATTACTTCTTTTTAGGAATATCGCTTAGCGTCTTGTTTGTGCTTTCTTTACTGATTTCGAGTCAATCTTTTATGAATACCAATGCTTTTTCTTTCTTTGATTGGTCTATTTTTTTATTGTTTGGTATTGCTCTAAGCTATGGAATTTACTTGTATATTAACGAAAAAATTGATAATAAAGAGCTTTTGCGAGATTTAGTTGTTGTTAAAACCATAATTTACTTCGGTATATCCTTTTTTCACTATTTCTTGATAAATAATGTTAAACGTGTACTCGACTCTAGTTTTCAATGGAATTCAGCTCTTAATCTATATTCGGGTAACATTAGTTTAATTCTTCTTGAAATAGTTATTTTATGGTCTTTTCCCCTAATTATTTATGGAATTTATTATTGGCGTAAAGAATTAAAAACGATTGAATTGAGAACCGTTGCTAAACTATCAATGCAACCTCTAGCTCATAATTTAACAAAATTCTATATAATATCACAATTAGGTAAAATAAAGTCCTCTTTAACTAATATGAATCCATTAACAGTAGATAAATTATTCAAAAAAACAATTTCTGATGATATTGAAGCTCTAAAAGACTCGCTTAGTGAAAATAATATTAATAGTCAATCAATCGACGGACTAATTCTGTATGTCATGAAAGTTGCTGAGCCACTTAGAATAGGTATTCGTGAATCTATGGGGGAAAAATATACTAAGCTGGTTATCCAAGATGAAGCTGACTTTACCAATCCATCCTTAAATATTGATGAAATTTGGGATTCATTGAATAAATCATTTTTGCAATGGGACTCAACAACATAAAGAAATGTTTATGTTATTTATTCACAAAATAATTTTAACAATGTGTTAGTTTTAAAATAAACATTATAATAACATATTTATGGATCAAAACGATATTTGTAGCAAGTGCATTTCCGTTAATGGTGGATGCTGTGTTTCAGTTAGATTTACTATTCATGGGGATGAGGTAGCTCCTTTCGTAGGAAGATATAAATCAAGCTCTATTCCTAAAGGTCATATTTTTAAAAAAATGAAGGATAGAAACGATCAGTATCTCTACTCATCAAAAAATGATCCTTGTATGTTCCTAGGAAAAGATAACAAATGTAGCATATATTTAGAACGGCCTGTTATGTGTAGAATGTATCCATTATTATGGAAACGGGATTTGAAAAAAAATAACTCACTTTTTATTGATGTAAGCTGTCCTCTTATCTATTTAAAACCCATTAAAGAAATTATTTTATGGAGTAAGGATCATAAAAACATGAATCAAATGAAGAAGATGGGGAGTCTTGATTTTGATGGTAGAAATAGAAATTATATTAATTTTACTCAACTGAAAAAAGATGATGGAGCTCTTTCCTTAGTAGAAGATTGAAAAACTTCCTAAAAAAAAATTGTAATTGTAGATAAAATTTATAGATATTTTTCTAATTCAGAGGTTATTTTTTCATCTAAAGGTTTAACTTGGGAGGGATATGAGCCCAACAGTTTTCCCTCTTTATCTACTAGATATTTATGAAAATTCCACTTAGGTTCAACTTTAGCCTCAGAATTTAAAAATTTATAAACTGGAGATATATTTTCTCCTTTAACATCAATTTTAGAAAATAATTTAAAAGTTACATCAAATCTAGAGCACGCAAATTCTTTAATTTCTGCATCAGTTCCTGGTTCTTGCTTTCCAAACTGATTACAGGGAAATCCCAAAACTTCAACTTTCCCATCATACTTTTCATAAAACTGTTGTAATTCTTTGTATTGAGGTGTGAATCCACATTTAGAAGCTAAATTCACCACTAAACTGGGTTTTCCTTTTAAAATAGCTAAATTTTGATCATTACCATCAATATCTTTAATAACAAAATCGTATAGTGACATAAATAAAAAAAGGAAAAAAAATTTTTATAATAATCGACAGTACAAATAAGAAAATAAGTCTTAATTTACAATTAAACATAGTAATTCGGTAATAATTGGCAATTTTGGATATTTAATCTTCAACAAAAGTTCTAACTACTAATTCGAAATTTAAACAGAATATAATCAGAACCTACGGACTATTGTTTCATAATCATTCTGTTTAAATTCAAAAATATCCGGTCGAAGGTAAATATAAATATAAAAAATAAAAGAAAATCAATCCAAAACAGTAAAATCCTATTAATAATAGATACCTTAACTTGTAATTCTAAAATAGAGAGAATCTATCTGAAATTTTCAAATTAATTATTTTTGGGCTGAAAAATCCAGTGTTTTCATAATAATCTTGGAATGATTCTGGAAATTTCTTTCTCAACCTTCTATCTTCGATATCTGAAAAACAAATCAGTAATGTTACTAACATTAACAAAGAAATTAGATCACCCACGCGAATTCCTAAATCGTTATATCCAGGAACATATATAACTAACGGAAATGACATTAATATAATTCCTAAATTCTGAGGATGTCTGCTATAAGTGTAAAAACCTCCTCAATAAAGTTTATTTTCCTTTTTCAAATTTTTTACTAACTGAATAAAAGATCCCAAGAAAATTAGTAAACCTAAACTAAAAATCATTATTTCTATTATAACAATTTTTTCCCGAACATCGTATATTGATATATAGCTATACATCCAGCTCCTAGGTAAATCTGGATGAGTAATTGAACCTGATAAAAACCACTCTATTAACCAAGATGGATCGATAAATAAAAAGATAATTAAATATAATATAGTTAAAGAAACCATAGACCAAAGGATTCCTGTAATAACAGGAATATAAACAAATAATCCTGACCATATTTTAAGAAATTTCGTTGTGATTCTTTGTAAAGTTTGATTCTCCTCTTTAGACCAAAGAAATATTAAAATCAATTGTTGTGCTGTTACTATAATCAAAAATAAGATTGCCCATTTGTAAAATTGCCTTTTTCTAAAGTGCCAGAATAATGATTGGAAGAGAAATATAGAGTAAGGGCTTAAAATTATTGTTAAAGGTAAAAATAACCATATTCGAATTGAGTTTGGTGATAGGATTTTCAGCGGTTTTACTGGTATTTTCATAAAAACAAATACAAATAATGGTGTATGAATCAGCGCTAAAAATGTCCCTACAGATAAGGGAATCATAAAAGCTTCAAAAAATCTAAATATATTTCTTATGGAGAAATCAAATATAAATCCATTCTGAATTAGATTTATTAAATAAAAACCTGGATTATACCATTTTAATGTGATCATCAATCTTAAATCATGAAAATGGTGTAAAATATACAAAAAAATTGATAGAACTTGGATAATCCACGATCCGATAAAATAATGAATATATCCTTATTCAAGATTCAAAACTATTTTCTCCTGCTTTCATTATTATTTTCAGTTTCAAGTAATTTTGAACTTAAAACCTTTTTTAAGCATGTTAAAATAGAAAAGAGAATTCAAAATTCATGGTAAACCATTAATCAGGTCATCCTAATCTCGACAGGAATCGAAGCAAATTCTTTCGAATTATTCTATTAATCCATCTAATCCAGCGAGTCGAAGAGTATAAAGACCCTCCTTTTGGATTTTATCTGATTTTTGAATAAGACCATCTAACTCCTGATTTACATGAATGAAACGGCCGGTTAAGGAAGAAACATCTTTTAATAATAATTGTACAACCAGTTCTGAAATTTTTTCAATTGAACTCCATGCCTCATCTGGAAGATCTTTGAAAACTTGAACATCCTTAGTCATATCCGTTAAAACTAATCCTGGACTCACGGTAAACACGTTTATTCCATATTCTTTTACAGATTCTGCAATTGAGTCGCTAAACCTAATAAGTGCAGCTTTACTTACAGAATAACTTGAAGCATATGGTAGCGGTCTTATCCCTGCATAACTACCCATATTAATTATTGTTCCTGATTTATTTGCTATCATATTCGTTAATACAGCTTGAGTACATAACATAGGTCCCCGAAGATTAACTTCTAAAACCTTCCACCAATTCTCTTGGTCAATCGTCCATAAAGAACCACCAATACCTCCTATTCCTGCATTATTGATGAGAAAATCAACTGAACCGACCTCAGTATCTATTTTCTTAAAAATTCTATTAACAGAATCTGGATTTGAAACATCACATAAATATCCAAATGCTTTTCCACCACTATTTTTTATTTCTAAAACTGTTTCATTAATTTTTTCTTCATTAGTAGCTGTAACGACAACTTTCACTCCTAATTTTGACAATTTAATAGCAATTTCCTTTCCAATACCTCTATTTCCTCCTGTAATAACAACGATTTTGTCTAAAAACCTTTTAACTATTTTATTATTAGCTGACAATTAATTTTAATCTCCTATATCTTTAAAAGCTAATTAAAAACTCAATAAAGAAAATTTAATATATATTTGATTATTAGAAAAATCCAAAATTACATATGTATTCACTAAGTTATTTTAGATAAGGAAAAGAATAATTTGGGAAAAATGTATAACGAAAAAAAAGTTCAGAAAAGTGATATTTCAACAGATGTAACCAATATTTTAGATCAAATTCATAGCGGTTGCGAATATTGCCTGCATGAAATGGATTTTATAGAAGTAAGTTTTGATTTAATTGAAGATGCATGTAAAAGTTATGGAATAAAATGGAATAAGCCAAAAAAGAGTATAAATTGAACTCAATAAGTATATTACTCCCTGAATAATATTTTATAAGTCTTTTAAAAATTCCCTATAACAAAATTGTTATTTAGACGCCAATTCAAATGGAGATTTCTAAATCCTTTTTTTTTTTTGGAAAATTTATACGTCGTATTTTTCCACAATTCAAGCACGTATAAATTAAATGAGGAACAGGTTTTGAACGAGTTCTGATACGGACTGTAGGATTGGGATCAAGTGTGAACCAGGTATTACAAGAACGACAAAACTTAGTTTTAAGATCTTTAGGAATAGACTGTTGGGCCTTCATACCAATTAGTCTAATCAGCTTAGCATATCTATTACGCCATTTGTAAAAACGAGGTTCGCGAGCTAAGCCAGCAAGATTATACATTTGATTAAGGGCATGCCTTTTTCTCGTATTAATTAGTTTTCGATTAATAAAGAACTTTTTCCTTGAACGAGGAGTCATGACTATTCGAAATCAATTTGAATTTTATATATCCATTAAAATTATGGATAAGAGAAGAAGGTGCAGTAAAATTTAAAAAATTTTCTAACATAAATGTTAGATTACAATCCATTAAAATTATTGATTCTTTATCAATGCTTTTCTTCTCATTCCAGGACTTCGTTGGGGCTTTCGAGCCTTGTGAAGAGGTAATTTGTTAGTCCATCTGTATTTACGCATACGTGCATCAGGGTATCCACATTGTGCGCATCGTTTTTTTCTAACATGGTAGCTTCGATACCCACACCTACGACAAGGAATGTGAGTCTTTTTACCAGAATGTCTACCAAATGAGGGTGTTCCTTTTGTCAATAAATGTCCACCAGATTAATTATTTTTATTTTTAATGTCCCTGATTATCTATACTAAGTTAATGAGACATTTTCTTCAAGATTTAACATTGCTTTAAATTTACGTAACTGAAAACAACCAAACCTAAAAGAAAAATATAATGCTCCGACCGGGATTTGAACCCGGGTAGCGGACTCGAAAGGCCCGAATGCTTTGTCGAGTCGTTTGTAAGACATCTTTGACCGGACTACACTATCGGAGCTTAGTATTAAATATACTTACACTTTGACAAGTTTTTTTCCATATCTGGCTTGATATGAACTAAATTTAGAAATATTGATACTGATTAAAAAAAATACTACTCGTACTCTTTGATAGACTCTAAGGATTAATTGTTTTGTTGTCGTTACGAATTTAATCCCATATTAAAAATGTGATATGTGTATAATCAATCGAATAGATAATATTTAATCATTGAATCACACAAAAAAAGTATTTTTCATCATAACTTATCGAATATAAATTAAAATATAATTAGCCGGGGTCGCTTAGCCCGGTATGGCGGTAGCCTTGAAAGCTACTGGTGCTTCACCTCGTGAGTTCAAATCTCACCCCCGGCGTATTTTATTTTTCTCTTTTTCTTGGTTTTATGCTTTTATAGGGAGAAAAATGACAGAATCTTACTTAATTCAGGAAATAATAAAATCGATATCATCAAAAAATTAGATAATTAATATCTATTTCCAAGAAAAATTAATTTACTTCATTATGATAATAAAAACATATCATAATTCTAGTTTTTTATTAATATCATTAAACATTATGCAAATTTTTCTTTATTAGCAGCTTTTACAATTTGATGGGGTAAAAATATGTAGTTACCAAATTAGGTTTTTGGTTACGTATTTTCTAACTCTTTTTAATGCGTTTTTAACTTAATAAATCAGGTAAAGCAATGAATTCTGATCTTCTTTTGACTGAAGAAAGACAAGTCTCAATAAATCGTCTTTCAATGATGATAACGGAAATTTTATTAATTCAAGATAATTCTCAAATAGATTTTTCCAATCTATTTATTCCTGATGCCTCTAATTTACTAATTTCGTATATAAGTGAATTATTTAATCAAGCTATTCTCTCAAAAAATTAATATTAACAATGGTTCATTAATTCTGATCTATTTTGTTGAATTATCTCTAAAATATTATTAATAATGAATTTTTTCTTAATTTTTAGAATAAATTCTATCCTGAATTATTAAAAGTGAAAATGAACAAAAAAAATAAAATGGTGCCGGCCGCCAGGATTGAACTGGCGACCTCATGATCTTCAGTCACGCGCTCTCCCTAACTGAGCTAGGCCGGCTTATATATTATGTATTTTCTTATTTTTAGGGATATTTTACACTTGTTTGATTAATTTTAATATGTTAGTATGTTTGTATGATTTCTTTTTATGTTTTTTAGACTTTTACTAACAAAAATAATCTGGGTAAATTAACTTTATTCTTCTTACTTAGTCTTGTTTGGATGTTTTTCCGTTTTTGAAAAGTTTAAATTGACACCTCAAATAGGTTATTTATATTCCCTCTTTAAAGGTGATTTTATTGGATTTTCGTCCAGATGAGAAAATTCTTTTAGATGTTTCAATAAATGATTTTAGTAAAATTATCATTACAAACTTACGGTTTATGATGGGATCAAAAACTTCTTTTAACGAACCTCTCATTCTCTGGTTTCGTCTTATTAATGATTACAGATTTGAAGACGGTAATTTTTATATCGATGCTTATCAATTTCGTTTGTTTAAGAAGATAATTGGTGAAAGAAAGAATTTTATGAAAAAAATTAATATTACTATGAATAGGGAACAAGCAGAAAAAATTATTGGAATATTAGATGAATATATGCTTGTCTAATATTATTGGTTAATCATAACTGGATAGATTAAAGTGGAAAAAAAAATAATAGAAATTTAGAGAAAATTAAAGTCTTATTTGGACTTAGTTTGCACTTATTTTCATAAATTCCAGATCTTTTTCTTCGATTTTCTTTGTTGGATCACTAACACTTGCGTTTATTGCATCCAATACTAATCTTTTGGCCCCATCTTCTGAAATTGGGCTATTATAGTGTTCACGGAAGTAGCTAATTATTTTATCTTGATCTTGCCCCGTTGCATATGCTTTAGCTGAAAAGAACGATCCTCCATTGTCTAAGAAGTATACTTCTGGTTTCTTTTCATAAGGTGTAAATCCTGCCATGATTAAACTCGCTCCAAATACACGCAAACCACCCTGCATGGTAACTTCTGACAGTAGCGAGCCAATCTTTTTGGTTAACCCATAGGGACTGATTCGCTCTCCATAAACTAATTTATGATTTTGAGCCATATATCTTGCTTGGACAAGAAGTAAATTGGAATCTGAACTTAACCCTGAAGCTAGCATATACATATTTTCATCAACGCTTTTAACTTTAGAAGGTGCTTCTATAAGTGAATCTATTTTGATTTTTGCAGCCAATAAAATTTCTTTATCATTTAGTATTAATGCTACACCTGGAAGACCTCTTTCAGTTGCCCTTCGAGCATAACTTAATTGGACCAATTCTCCGTCAGGAGACCAAATGGTTGCAGCTTTATCGTATGGTATTCGATTATCCATCATTGTTTATACCTCGGTTTCCATTAATTTGACGACTTTATGTTCTAACCCGTCTTTAGTAATAATATAGAAATCCATACCATCACCTGTATATAGATCTCTGCTAATAGCTAATTTAAGCGCTTGTTTAGCTAGTGCTACAGCTTCTTCTTTGTTTAATCCTTCTTTCCAACTGTCTTCGAGCTTGGATAATGCAAATAATGATCCACTACCAATAACCATGTAATCATCCTCTGAAACAGCACCACTGGGATCAATGTTGTAAAGATGACCCCCTAAATCATCTACACCACCACATATCAGCTGAACCCAATAAAATTGCATACTTCTATAACTTGAATGACAGATTACTCCTAATAATTTAGCAGCTGTTTTAACTGAGGGCTCTACACCATTATCATATTCATATAATTGTAGTTCAGCTCTCATAACATCTACCAAACTCATAGCATCAGAAACTAATCCAGATATAGCCATTCCTATTGTTTTGTTTAACATATGAATTTTATCAAAGTCTTTTTTAACAACATAACTACCTGACACACGTTTATCGGCAGCAATTATTATTCCGTTCTTGAATTTGATAGCAAGCCCTGTTGTTCCTGTTTTCAAGAAATCATCTTGTGAAAGTTGTATCATTTTAATTTCCTCACTAATCTAATGCCACAACAAGAAATTCGACATCTTCTTCGGTGACTTTCTTTTCAGGATCTGCTGCTATCGCGTTCAAAGCATCTATTATCAATTTTTTACCCTCATCAACACTTAGAGGTGATTTTAGATGTTCACGGAAATATGACACTATTCTTTCAGTATCCTGTCCACTGGCATAGGCTTTAGCAGAAAAATATGATCCACCATTATCTACGAAAAACATTTTTGGTTTCTTATTGTTTGGATGAAAACCAGCAATAATCAGGCTTGTTCCAAACGCACGTAATCCACCAGATAATGTTACTCGGGCCATCATGTCTCCTAAAGATTTAGATAAAGCTTCAGGACCCATAGGATCACCATACACTAGTGTATGTCGCTGAGCCATTACTCGTGCCTGTGATAACAACAAATTCGAATCAGAGCTAAGACCTGAAGCTAATAAATACAGATTATCATCTACAAGCTTTATTTTTGATTGAGTTTCAACCAATTTATCAACTTTAGTCTTTCCAGCTAGCAAAATGGTGCTATCATTTAATAAAATTCCCATTGCAGATAAGCCTTTTTCAGAAGCTCTTCTTGCATAGCTTAATTGAACTAATTCTCCATCTGGAGACCATATTACTGTTGATTTATCATAAGGAACTCTTGTATCAATCAATATTAAGCCTCCACTGTTTTTAAGTTAACACTTTCCTTTTCTGAGCCATCTTTAGTGAAGAAGAAGATATTGAATCCATCTCCAGTGTATAAATCACGACTAATAGCTAGTTTCAAAGCCTGGATGGTTAATCTCCTAGCGTCATCTTTACTTAATCGTTCTTTCCAGCCATCATCTAGCTTGGATAATGCAAATAATGAACCACTTCCAATAACCATGAAATTATCTTCAGATACAGCTCCACTAGGATCAATGTTATAAAGATGTGGACCGGTTATATCAGCACCACCAACAATTAGTTGAGTCCAGTAAGGAAAATATCTTCTATAAGCTCCGTGGGTAATAACTCCAAGTAATGAAGCGGCAACTTTAACAGTAGGTTCTAGAGCGTTATCAAATCTATAAAGTTTCAATTCTGCTTTCATGACGTCTACAAGACTCATAGCATCTGATACCAGTCCTGATATTGCCATCCCAATATTGTTGGTTAGTAAATGAATTTTTTCAGCATTTTTACCAATAATATATCCCGCACTGACTCTTTTATCCGCAGCAATAATTACTCCACCATCATAACGTAATGCCAATCCTGTGGTTCCTGTTTTCAATAATTTTTCATCTTTAGGCATTTCTACCATTTTTTCCATAATTATTCACCAAAATTTGTTATATAATTAAGAAATATTGTTATGGATGAATATTGGATTTTTGATACTTAATGACTAAGTTATCTGGTGAAATGATAATTTCATTCTAGGAAAGTCTAATAGTAATCCTAAAATAACTTTAAAATCGCTGAAAGTGTTTTTTATTATTTGAAATGGAAAAAAATCTTTAAATTTTGAATTAAAATAAGAGAAAAGTTCTATGTCATATTTTCAAACTCAAAACTGTTATTTAAAATCTTGATTTAGTTGTTATACTTTTGGGATGGTTCAAAGATCATCAAAATGTTATTTGATGTGAATGATCGGTTAAAAACTTCTAACGCTTTATCACGCTCAATCCATTCTAAGTTTCTAAATCTTGCTCTAACCTCATCAAATTTTATATTTAGCTGTGATTGTCCATCATTAGTTGTATTTACCCATTCTAAAAGAGCTTCATTCTTTTGGGAATTATAAACTCCTCCAACAAACCTACTCTTCCCAAACCATTTTCCGTGCAAATCCTGATATATCTTTTTTACCGAAATATGTTGCAAAGGTCTTCCTGACCACCGTTCATCCCATAATACATCTGAATTTTTATTAAAATTGCTTTTAAATCGGTTTCTTGAAGATTTTTCAGGATCCAGTAAATAATTTCCAAACTGATCTTTAACAAGATAGGAATCTTCAATTAAACGATCCAGAGAATTGGCTAAACTCTGTTGATGAATATTTCCTAATTTTCTTTTTAATCCAGTAAAAGAATAACCAAAGTTTGGTATTTTTGAAGTATATAATGATAGAATTTCCGATTCTAAATTATTTGCTTTTGGAATATACACAATTTTTTGAAAGGATGCCGGTAACGAATCATGATTTCTTTGTCCGAGCTCATCTGTATGTTGAGATGGAGTTTGTTGATCAAAATCACTAGAATTCTGAAAACTACTATTGTCATTATCGTCATTTGTTAACATTTGCTTTTCAATATTCCTAAACGTATAAATGGTATTTAAATGAATAGTTACGGACAGATACTTAAAATACACAAATACCAAATGTGATTAAGATTCATAAACATAATATTATTAGAGAGTTTTTTCTTAATTAGATCTTGTAAATCAGAATGATGAAAGTCGTCACAAATGACTATTCAGTAGAGTGACCTTGTGGTTCGAATCTGACTGGTGACAGGATTCTATTCTTAGAAAGTTTACTTTATCAGTTTATTTTTAAATTATAAGGTTTTGATTGCTGAGTTATATGTTCTGGTAGTTGTTCTTGCCATTCGCGAAGGAATTCAAGTTCTTTTTTCTTATCTCGAATATCATCAGTTGACATATATAGTATGTCATCGTGGATCATCCAAAATCGTGTACATTCTTCACAATACACAACACCATGATGGATACGTTTTCCATGTTTTAATTCAGAAGTAAGTAATTGATGAAGTTGTAAACGTGGATTTGGAGGTTCTTCTCCACAATAAGGGCACATTAACATTGGAAATAAGTCTTCTAGAATTGAAATCTCCTCAAGATAGTAAATCTAGTTTTAATTAATTATTTGTTCTTTAGTTAAAACACCCTCTTTGATTAGATTATAAAGATAGGGAGCTGGACAGCCATACCCCTTACTTGCAATTCGAATTTCCTTCATAATTGCATCGGTTACATCTCTAAGGGCTTTTTTATTATTTATATCATCTGGTTTATATTTGTCAAAATATAAAGGCGGACGAAAATGAACTTCAACTTTTTTTCCTATACGCGGCCAAATAGCAGGAGGTTGCCCATATTCAGGATAAGGGAGTACATCTTCAGTTCCGAGTATACCTACTGGTAATACTGGTACACCAGCTTGTATAGCAAAACGTGCTACTCCTGTTTTACCTTCGAAAGATTTTTTATGAGCTACGATATGTCCTTCTGGAAAGATTCCCAATACATTACCTGAATTTAAAACACTTAAACCAGCATTAATTGCCTGAGTATTTTGCCCAGGTTTGTCTTGAACCGGAATAGTTCCAAAATAATTATTGATTGCTGACCAAACTTTGTTATTAAACAATGCCGATTTTTTCCCAAGAAATTGTACTTTTGCTTCAATAAACATGCCCATCAATAAAGCATCATAAGTCGAATGATGATTAGCAGCCATCACATAAGGTGGTTTTAATCCTTCAAGATTTTCTAATCCTGAAACTTTCATTCTATACGCCACTTTTGATATTGTAGCTATTACTTGTTTTGCAATCTTATATTCTAAATCTGAAGGCATTTTGGCTCTTCCACAACAATATTTGCTTTTGTTAAATTAGAAACTTAATTTTTTCATATTTGTTAAATATAATGTAAGGTTTTTGTTATAATATCCAACTTACTTTGTGACATTATTCGGCCATTGCGCTATTTTTTTAACAATAAATGGAAAATATAAAGGAAAAGTGAAGTGTCCTGTTGGAACAAGATAAGTTTTACTTTTAATATGTCTTCCCAAATTTTTTACAGTATTTGGGGATATTATTGAATCAAAACGTCCACCAAACAGATATTGGTCTTCATTATAATGCTTTATAGGTATTTTACTGAAGTCCAGGATTGATAATGCTTTCATAACTTCCTTATTTTTCATAGAATTTATCATATTTGGGGAAATTTTGAGATTTCGGATATTTTCTCTCATTGGTGTTCCAACCAAGCAGGTAAGAGAAAACATATTTTGTTCAAGTAACATATTCAGCATTATTAAGATATGAGCTCCTAATGAAACACCAACAGCACCTACATCAGAATAAATTTTATTCAAAAATCTTAGGAGAAAAAATGATTCAATGGTTGATTGTCTGAAAGCTTCTATAGTCCGAACTAAGTCGGAATCAAGAAATCCTTGTCCAGAAAAAGTAGTATTAGGATTGGGATTTCTAGTGTTATGATAAGGGAGCTCTAAAGCAAAAATATCGACATTATAAGATTTCTGAAAAATTTTGAATTGAAATTGTTTTTCAAAATTAAAATTTCCCCTACCCCATCCATGAATATAGATCATGGCTCTATCTGAGATCTCAGCTTTTTTTCTTTTATTATATGGAAAATAATGCAACTTTGCTATTTGTAATTGGTTGTCTTTTATAAATTCCTCTTTAAAAAGAGGAACAGGATTATATGGGGTGGGAAACTGAATCACATAATGGTCAGGAGCTATAATGGTTGCATTGCTTGTATCAATATGATATTTCTTAGAAATTGGTAAAAACAACTTTAATGTATCATGTTTAAAAAAATTAAGATATTTTTTTATAGAATCAGTATCTCTAACATAGCTTGGTTGTTTATAATGCTGTTTGATTAAGAGATTAATTATAAAAGATTCTGCTTTTTTTAGAAATGTATCAGTTAACATTTTTATGAGTATTCCATTTTTCAATCATAATTAAACATAATAATAGCAATAAATATCGAAATTATAGCTATTTTAACAATTAAGGATAAAAAACTTACTTTGCTTCTCTAAGAACAATGACGTAAATAATTTTGTTTCTTTAGTCTTTAACTACAACTTTATTTATTTGGTAATTTCAATTTTATATAATATTCAATTTAATTATTTTAGATATATCATTACAATAATGTTTTAATGGTTTGATACTATAAATGACTTGGTTTACAACCCACTTAGCATTAGAATCGCTTTTAATATGGATGTTAATTGGTACTAAATTAAGAAAAACTTATTTAGAATCAAAACGAACAAGATTATTATTCTTCATAACTTCTCTATTTGCAATAGGTCCAGATTTAGACTATCTTATTAGATTGTTTACCGGTTGGATTCCTGGAGGGGAACCTGTTTTAAACATTTTTTATCACAGAGGAGCTACACATTCTATCTTTTTTCCGCTGATATTGGTACTGATTGGAATAAGCGTTATTTTATTCAATTACTACAAAAATGAAATTCAATTGAAAACTGATTCAATAAATTTAACAAGATTGATAGGTTATTCCTTCATTCTAGCATCATTATTTTGGATAATGCATTTAATTTTAGACATTGATTCTGCTGAAGGGGGAATGTTATTATTTTGGCCATTTGATGATGGTGTGTATCAACCCAAAGTATTAATAGAAATTCTAGCCTATCCCTTTTTTCTCTTGCCATGGACACCTAAAGAATTAAAAATAGATATCGATTTTTCAAATCTTCAATCTTTACAAGTTTATTTACTTAATTGGTCTCCTGATCAAATAATTTCTTATTTTGGAAGGCCAGAATTTGATCTATTATTAGTTGGATTAATCTTACATTCAATTATTTTTATTTTATATATTAATTATGTTATTAAACCACTTTTATCTGGGTTTAAGATACATTGGCCAAAAAAGATATCCAATTTATTTGGTAATATTACTAATATTTGGAATCAAATACCAAAATGGTTACTAGGATCTTCTTTAATTCTTTTATTAATTGGTTTTTCCTTAGGGCCAATGTTAGGGTCAGAACTTAATGATTCTAGAACAAATACTTCAACTCTTCAGTTTACCGATGATTTTTTATCTCCTTCGTCAAAAACTGTCTTTGAATCTATGTATCAACCTCTTGATCCTAACTCTTTAAATGAGATTCATTTAATTTCTAATAGTATTTCTGTTGCAAATGCTAGTTTAGCTTTGATTTTTGCTCCACAAGATAGAATCACAGAATGGGAAAGTAAAGTTTCTATTTTGTTTAGTCAAACTGAGAATATGAGTGAAATAATTAATTCTACAGATTTAGAGTTCAAAACTTTGTACAAACAATCTGTTAATGCCCTAATTAGTGATTCATCTGTTTTATATAATAAAATTGATATAAAGGAGATCTTTCAGCCTCCAATTATCTTCACTACCGGAAAACAAAGTATTTCGGTTGGATTTATTTTATATGATTGGATTTCTGCCCCACATTGGAACCAAACAAATGTTTATGCAAATATTAATTATACAGTCAATGTTATTTTCCATCGTAATGTAAACTTCCTCATAGGAGTATTCATTCAGACAACAGGTATAATTATTCTTATAAGCAGTCTCGTAATTGCTACCAAAGAAAATATTAGTCTGAAATTCTTTCAAAATGATATAAAAAAATAAGAAAAAGAGAATATTTTTTTTAGGAAATACATCGTCTATAAACAAATAATTTAATATTTTTTTAATAAAAATTCAAATGGATTTTATTATCAATTTATTGGAATAATCAATGATAGATTTCGAAGAAGTTTCAAAGTTTTATATGCTAAATAAAGAAAAGATCTCGATTCTCGAAGATTTATCTTTCAAAGCAAAAGAAAGAGATTTTGTTATAATTCGGGGAGCCTCTGGCACCGGAAAAACAACTTTACTTAAAATAATAGGTGGTTTAACACAATATTCAAATGGTAAAGTCTTGATTTCAAGAAATAATCTTGGTGAAATGAATCAGGAGAAATTAGCGCTTTTTCGGGCAGCTTACATAGGTTTTGTTTTTCAAGATTTTCATTTAATACCCACATTAACTTGTTTGGAGAATGTTATGTTACCATTAGAACTGTCTGGTGCCTTTTCCAATGAAGCTCGTACGATTGCCTTAGACCATTTGGAACGTATTGGTCTTAAATCTAGAGCCAACCATTTTCCATCACAATTATCAGGTGGAGAGCAACAACGTACAGCTTTCGCACGTGCATTAGTAAATAATCCTTCCATATTACTAGCTGATGAACCTACTGCAAATTTAGATAATATGACAAGAAGCTTTATCATTAAAATTTTAAGAACAGTGCATACTGAGTTTGATATAACAATCGTTGTCGCAACTCATGATACGTCTATCTTTGAGCTTGGAACATGTATTTTAGAATTAAAAGAAAATGAAAAAACTAATTTTTCTTTTAAAAGGATATCAGAACCTGAGAAAGGAAAAGAATTCGATTTAGATGATAATCAAAACTAGTTATTCGAACATTATTTGTAATATAAAATAATCAATTCTGAACTGATAATTATGGGTGCTTGGTCTTATGGATGGAATAATTTTCATTCTAGAAATGAGAGTAAATATTTATTATTAGGCCAATCAGTTAGCCTTGCTAGTAGTATTTTTGCATTTTTACTGGCAGCGAATTTTACAGAATCACTGATTCGATTTGATGACGGATTATTAATTAATACAACACTTTCAAATAGATATGCTGCTTTTGTAATAATTATAGCAGTTCTTTCTTTTATTTCATCTCTTTTCTTTTTTTTAATGACTTTGAGAACATTTTTCCAAACTAAAAAAAAAGATGTAGCATTGATGTTAGCAGTCGGAGGTTTAATTGAAAAAATCACAGACAGATTAATTGCAGAAATATTAATAATCAGTTTATTATCATGTTTATTATCCATACTAATAGGAAATTTTCTTTTCTTTTTTGTATCAATATATTTGTCTATATTAAATTTTGATGTTTTCATTCAAGTATCTTTCATGGATATGTTAACTATTTCTCTCATATTTGTCTTAACCTTTCTTATTCTCAGCTACATTTTTGCTTCAATTATAGTTGTTAGATCTATTAAAAAATTCTATACCGAAATTCTCTCTGGAGAAATTCAACCCGAATTAAAACTTCCCATTTGGATATCATTTTTCATTCCTTCTACAAAAGCAAATAAAATTGTTCACAAGCTTGCTAGAATCAATTTTAGTCGAACATTTTATTTAGTAAAAAGTCATTTTCTTTCACTAATTATGTTAACAGCAATTTTTTCCTCAGTTTTATTTGGAACATTCTCCGTAAAAGATTCAACTATACAAGCTATGAATCAAGGGATCGGGGATGAAAATTTATATGTGATAGTTGATCCGAAATTGGAAAATTTTGTCCGAGATGGATATTCACTCTTCTCTCCAACAAATTTAACCATTAATTTGTTAAATTATTCATTTTCAGAGAATAATGTAAGAGAAATACTCAATAGTGAAAAAATTACTAATAATAACATAGAATTTAAAATAATTACATTAGTATCAGTATTAGGAATCTATGAACGGTATATAAGTGATAATCAATATTCTATATTGACAAAGAGAGGTGATACTTTTCTTATTGGACAATCTATGAAAGATTCCTTTTCAAATTGGCAATTTTTTGGAAAAGATCCAAAATCATTAAATGAAAACCAAATTGCTGTGGGTGAATCTACTGCTTGGGAAATTCTAAATAATCCGCTAGAAAATAAAGAACAGCTGCAAATCAACAAAAGTGCAATAAGATTTTCAGTAGAAACTATGTTGATAGACCCTTTTTTAAAAGGAAAAACTGTTTATATATCCACTCAACAAATGATTTCAATTTTTAATCTTAATTCCAATTTACGAAACTTCGCAATTGTGAAAATTAATTCTACCAATAATTTTATAAGAATATCAGAAAAATTAAACAATCTAGAAATACCATTAACTTTGATTCCATTAGACCCAATAATAGATCGAAATATTGAATTTCAAAATAGTTTAGGTAATATTCTTTTACTAATAATATTTCCAACAATTTTAGCCTACATAATTGCTGTTATTATATATACTACAACAATAATTGATATTAGAAGAAATATCCTTCAAATATTAAAGTCCTTAGGAGCTAATATGAAGGTAATCGAAGTATCAGTAAGTAAGGAAATCTGGGGAATGGTGTTTTGGGGATTTTTTATTGGATCCCTTTTTGGTTTGGTTTTCATTTTAGGATTAGTTATTCCTCAATCGGTAATAAGCTTTATAGCAGTTTTTTGGTATTTAACTATTCTAATTATAACTGGATTAGTAATTAAATATTTGATTACACATTATATTGAAAATTACTACAAAAATTTTTTGTATTAAAAAAAACATTACTATAACTCATTGAATAAAACAAGAAAAACATTCTCTATCTGTAATTGTTGTTTAGATATGAAAAAAAGGTATTTTAGTATCCTGAACAATGTGCAAATATCTTTATAATGCAAACAAAATGAAATGTCCTTATTAAGGATTACTATTGAAAATAATATTCAAATAGTAAATAGATTTAAATAATTATAGTAAGAGGATCATTGATTATGAAAATATCCGAATTTATTGGTGGTTTTATTAGTGGGATATCTTTTTTATTTATAACTTTGGGAGTAATATTTTTAACAAACATCCAACCCGAGTTAATACTAGAACCTAGTTTTGAAGATAAATTATATCTTGAACTTTGGATACCATATATTGCAGCAATAATTGCAGGGATTGGATTAGGATTTGGTTTAAAAACAGACGAGAGTGGTTTTTCTCTTTCATTTAGTTTTGATATAGGAGAACAATGGCCAACTTTGATTGGAGCTATGGCACTTGCTGTTATTTTTGGAACGACTTTCCTTTTGTTATTAAGTGGAACTCCTCAACTGGCTTTATTCTTGGAACTAATTGCTTCTCTGTTAGCAACTTTTGGCATTATGGTAGTTATAGTTTCCTGGGAAACTTATGCATATTAAAATAATATAACATCTTTTTCATTTTAATTCATTTTAAACTCTAAAACGTTTAATGAGCTGAACAGCTTACTGTGATTTTGTAATATGACGAAAGTATTAAAGGCTGAGATTATTAATTTTGGCAATGAGCTTTTAATTGGAAGAATAGTAAACACTAATGCTAATTGGATTGCATCTAAGCTCACAGAACTTGGATTATCAGTTACTCGTATTACAACTTTGAGTGATGATTTTACTGATCTTAAAACCGGATTCATGGAAGCTATTAATAGAAGACCTGATACAATCATATCAACAGGGGGTTTAGGGCCAACATGGGATGATAGGACATCAGAAGGTCTGGCACTTGCACTTGGTTTGAAATTAGAACGAAATGAAGTTGCCTTAGAAATGATAAAAAAAAGATATAACTCAATAGGCGCTAAAATCAATCCATCAAGTATTAAAATGGCAAACTTACCATTAGGATCAACTCCTTTGTTCAATTCCGCAGGAACTGCACCGGCTATTCGGCATCAAAAAAATAAAGTAACTATTTTTTGTATCCCTGGGATTCCTAATGAAATGAAAGTAGTTTTTGATGAACATATTTTACCAGAGTTAAAGTCAAGGGAAGATAAAACTTCATTTTTTCAAGAAGAATTTACTATTGAAGGGATTGGAGAAAGTCGTTTAGCTCATGTTACAGAGGAATTGACAGAAAAATATTCTCAAATTTATATTAAGTCTCATCCCACTCATGAAATGACTTCTGAAGGGTTGAAATCAGTAATCACATTTCATCTTACAGCTTACGGAAACGAAAATATTAAAGAAACTTTGCAAAAAGTAAAAGAATCTTTACAAAGCAAATTATTAGATCTTGGAGCAAACATTGTTAAATAATTACTTTATCATGATATTAAACTTATTTCTACCTGTAAATCACTTTTACTGTTAAAAAACGACTTTAAGGAATCAAAACTCGAAAAATATAAATCCTTTATCCATAATCTTCCATTTTTTTCAATAAAATCCTTGTTTTTTATTTTAAATTTCTTTGCCGCTGATTTATTTTCTTTTGGAGGCCCTTTTCTCAAATAGGTAATCTCTTCTAGCCGATGTGTTTTGAGAAACATTTTTTCTAAAGTAACTATAGCTTCGACCACAAAATTTTTCTCTATTTCTAATTGGCGATTTATAGCATTTACCATTGATATTTTTCTACTAATTATTTCTTCATCGTTTCTATTTGACGCTTCAGGAGAAAATTCAACATTAACAGAGAAGTAGGGTTTAGTCATTTGATATTCATCCCAAAGATTTGAATGCTCGGATAAATTAAATTGTGAAATAGAGATAAACCTTTTTAATTGAAGTTTTCCATAAAAACCCTGGATACCTGCTGCAGTATTTCGATATCGATCAATTGGATCAATAATAATGATTAAATCGTTAGGAAAACGTTCCTTCAAGGAATTTTTTGATTTTTGACTATACGAAGGATCCCAGATTATTTGTGCAATTTCTTTTGAATGTTTTAGTAAATTTTCAAAGGTTTCATATCCCCCGATTAAGAGTTCACATAAAAACCCTGTAAATCCACATTGACCATACAAAAATTTTTTCTTACACCAATATTTGAAAAATTTTACTTCTAATTCTTTTTGATTAATGAAATTCTTCAAAAAAGTCATATGAAAAGGAGTTCTGGCCATACCGCTTATTTTTAATATATCTGGGAGGTATTTAGCCTCTGAAATCCAGATAGTTGCTACGATATCTATTGGAATGGTAATACTAAATTCATTTGCCATATAAAAAAGGGTTCCATAGGGATTTTCAGCATATTTTATCTCATATTTGCACGAAAACTCTTCAGCAAGTTTTTCAATAACTAAATCAGCAAAAATAGACAAAATTTTTTGCGAACGTGTATCAAACCGCACAAAAAGATCCATTTCAATCTTTTGAGGTAGAATTGTGTTTCTAAATGCGCTTCCCACAGGAATTACATCGATAATAGGTAAATTTTCATTTTTGCAAAGAATTTCAATTGTAGGAATTAATTTGTTAGGTATTGAATGAAGAAATTCTAACAGCATATGATCAACAGTAACAACAGGAATTATTGATTCAATTGAGTTTTGAAGATCGTTCATCGGTTTTAGAACCAGGGATAGCAGGTCCTCGAAATAGTTCTAGGATGCCCATTCTTCGAAAAGTTCACAACTAACCTCCAATAGAGAATGTTTCAATCCTGTTTACCTCAAAGCACGATTAATCAGCCTTAGGACTGCTCATTCCCATGCCTGATCCGATTTGGCTTAATCGTTCTTACGTTTTCCTACGAAAACGTCTCTGAAAACTAACCGCCTAAGAGGGCAAGATATCATCAACGAGTTCACTATCAAATAATTAGCGATTCCGAATCCTTAGAATGGCTTTCGATCCAGCTAAAGCGTATCTCTGGTACAACGAGGGCGCTAACCCCGCCATCTAGCATTTCACCACTATTCCGAGTATATATTTTTTTCCTTTAATAACGGACCAGAGGAGATTTGAACTCCTGATCTCGCACTCCGCAGGCGCGCGTACTCTTTAGACATGAATTTTCTAAAAATTCACGCATCCAAGCTATACCACTGGTCCATTTTCATTAATTCATGTATGAGTCATTATTTAACTATTTATATGGGACATTGATCTAAAATGATTTAGATCTTTAATTTTATAACATTTTTTTATCTTTGTTAATAATTTTTTAGCTATGTTTATTGTGTATGATCAAAATTTCATTCCAAATTTATTATTCCATTTTTAGTTTTTCAACTTAGATACTAAAACCAGGCATAGCATTTGTTTTAATTTTCATAAAAAGGTTTTTATAGTTTATTGATATAATTATCTATATTTTTTTAGTTTAGTTATATTTATGAACACTACAAAGCTATCGTTCGATTTAGAAAATTATGAAAGTTATTTTTTCACTATCAGAAATGATTTTAAATTATTAGAAAATTAACTAGTAAAATTCTTATGAATACACAAGTAATATATTTACTACTATTAACTTTTTAAATTAAAAAAACAAAAAAAACTTGTAATTGTTAGTCCTTAATTGGAATGATTATATTATGTCTGAAACAGAAGTTGATAAAGAAACTTTAGAGGTAGTACGTAGACATATAAGACAACAAGTGCTTCAGGCTGGTAAGGCTCAATTTCGTGATGTTATGTTATCACTGGGAAAAGAGTTAGAACGTGATAAAATTAAGGGATTAATTAAGCTTATTAAAGAGGAAATAGAAGAAATTAACAGTAAGAGCCCAGAAGAACTAAAAGAATTGAATGAGGAAGACGCAGAAAGTCTCATTGAAAACGAATATGATGAACTAGTTCAGGCATTTTATGATAAATTTCAAAACAAACCTTTTATGCAATCATTGATTGCTTATGGGTCTTATGGTAAAAGAAACCATATCATGGGTCAATCTAATCTCAATTTTCTGTTGATTATTAAAGATCTCTCAAAAAAAGAAGAGCAAAAAGCAGGAATTGAAATAACAGAAATTATTGAATCTCTGATGAACCCATTGTTTGAGTATCTTATTGATCCTGTTGTTTTATTCAATAGAGATGTAGTTACAATTGATAAATTCAAAACGAGACAGGGTCCTGGTTTTTCTATGATTCATGCTTTTTCTGCTTCACAATCTCAGCCAATAATGGGAGAAAATCCATTTATTGAATACAAATTCAACTCAGAAATATCTAATTCTGCGGAAATAATAATTCGTGATACAATAGAGCAATATCAGAAAGCTTGTTCAGAAGTTAGGAATAATCAAGACGATTCTGCATTTATACAAGAAGAACTTGCATATCTTTCTTCTGAAGCTGTGGTAGATTATGCATTAGCGTTAATATACCTTTATAACAGTAAGATGAAAAAAGATCTAGAACATATCACCAAACCTGATATTCGTGATACGTTTCCTAATATTTTTGCAAAAGACAAAAATCTGAAAAAATTCATTCCAGTTGTCGAAAAAGCCTTCGCATACAGATTGGGTATAACAAAAATAGGGGAAAATGAGCAAATAGAAGAATCTGAGCTTATTGGTGAATGTGAAACATTAACATCAGCATTAGATTCACTATTTAACCAGAAAAAATGAGAAGTTATTTTTTAATATCAATCACATTTTGAAGATTTTCGAATATTAATTTTTCTTTTAGAAGATTTTCTATGAAATTAAATTTTTCTTGATTTTTCTTAATAAATTCGTATGTTGATGTTATAAATGGCTGAGCATTACTTAAAGATATCCAATTATTCATGTAATAAGTTAGTGTTTGCCAATGAAGCTCTATTTTGTCAATAACTTCAATGAAAAGTTTACTTTCCTGGTCTAAATTTTCAATAAATAATTTTTCCATATTTTTCGAAATATTTCTATTTTTTTTTGCCCAAAATTCTAATATTTTATTAAATCCACGTGTTTCAGCAGTCTTTTTCAGTGATTTTGCTTCAGGAACAAGATCTATAACATTTTTATCAAAATCTATGTAATAACTTTCTGCAATGTCATGAAAGAGTCCAGCAACACAATATTTGCTAGCTTCCAATTTCAAAAGATCTTGCTTTTTCTTACTTCTGAGATCATTTTCCCATAATGAAAAAATATAAGAAAAATACCCTACTGCGAATGAATGATCTGCAACACTTTCTATTGCTGAAATAGGAACATTATTAACCCAACCTTGTCTTAAAAGCTGTTTTAATCTACTTATTCCCCAGTAGTGTTGAAAATTTGGCATTTAAATTAAATCAACCATAGACAGTAAAAAAAGTCCAAATCCCAAAAACAGGCTCATGATTAATAATCGAAAAAGAATTCCTATGGTTCTATCTGGCCTAGGTAAATCTCTTGAGTGTTCTAAATAAAATAATAACCAAGCAACAGAAAACAAACCTATTAACGTAAATATGAATCCAATTGGAAAATACAAATCTTGAGGGATAGGAGGAGCCCAAAACATCAAATTACACCTTTGTAAACGAAAAAATACTTGTAAAAAGTTAAACAGTAAGTTTAAAGCTAATGTTTTTGTTGTTTATTTCTGCTTTTTGATTGTTATTATTTGTTTTTTATTTAGTTATAATTATTTGATATTTATAAAATAGATCTAATATTGCAACTGTGAAGAAACAGTTTACAAAAAGGGCTTAAAACTAGAGATTGTTGTATAATTAATGACTATCAGCATACCTGAAGTAAAATACATAATTAAAATATTGTCACGCTCAGAACAACACTCCTCTATTAGGAACGAGTTTTATTCATTTTTTTCATCAAATAAGAAGTTAAAAAAAAATAGGAAGCTTTACAATACAGTTTACCATTTGACAATTGAAATTTCTAGGAAAAAAAATTGGATTGATGAAATAATTAGATTTCAAAATCTGAAAATTGATATCTCATCTGAAGTAAATAGTAGATTAATATCCTTTTATCGTTTAATGGCGTTTCTATTTTTTGAGGAAGAATATTTATCAAATCCTCCAGATGCTGCTTATTTTAAAAGAAAAATTCCTGACATTTTTTCTCATACAAATAAAAAGAATCATCGAATCATTGCTTCTCAATTTGACAAGTTAATGAGTTTTTCTACAAATAATTGGTACGATCAAAATCCAAGTAAAATAAAACGTCTTTCTATGAAATTTTTCCATCCCGAATGGTTTGTGGAATACCTCTCCAACTTTTGGCCAATCGATGAAGTAGAAGAGTTCTTACGAAGAAATAATGATCCTAAAGAATCTGACTTGAGAGTAATTTCAGACAATAAATTAAATTTTAATCAAACTGTTGAAAATTTGATTGAAAAACTTAAAAAAAATCAAATTAATGTAGATCAAGACTCTCAATTTCGGGATATTTTACATGTCAATTCGATAAATAAAATTCCAATTATTTCTAGTAAACCTTTTTTAAATAATGATATAGTAATACAAAGTAAAATTTCTTCAATAATTAGTCATTTACTTCATCCAATGGATCATGAACTTATTCTTGACATGACATCTGCTCCAGGAATGAAAAGTAGTCATATTGCAAATTTAATGGGGGAAAACAGCAAAATTATCTCGGTAGACATATCAAAGAAAAGGATTTTCCGATTACTGAATAATCTTAGAAAATTTACTAATAAAATGTTCTCGGTTGTTCATGCTGAGGCAGGTTATTCAATTCCTCTTCCTTTCAAAAGTAATTCTATGGATAAAATATTAATTGATGCTCCATGTTCTAGTACAGGAATATTTTGGAAATATCCTGATCACAAATGGCATGGTAAAGAAAAAATTCAAATTTATGCAAAAATACAGCAAGATTTACTTATCGAAGGACTAAGAGTTTTAAAACTTGGTGGGATAGGTGTTTATAGTGTATGTAGTATTCATTATCTAGAAGGAGAAGCAATAATCGATACAGTTTTAGATAGAATCGAGTTATTAGACCCTGAATGGGGAAACGAAGGTTCTACATTTCCAGAAACTATTGAGAAAAAGCAATTTTCTGAGAAAATAATTAGATATTGTCGACGAACATATTCTCATATTGATAATACTGATTGCTTTTTTATTGCAAAATTTAAAAAAAAGAGTTAATCTTACTAACTCACCTAAATAGATTGTGATTTATAAAAAAGAGCTATTTACTTTGATAAATTCTAAGTCTACGACTTCTTAAGATTAAATTGATTTTTCCTTCTTTCTCAAGCTCTGATAAAATTTGCTTTGCAACAGAAACTCGTATATCATTAGCAGAAGCAATTTCTTGATCTGTGAAACCTTTGTTATTTTTAACTGATTGCTCAACTTTAGTTTTCATATCTGCATACACATTACCAAAGATGTATTTTCTCTCATATGAACTATATTCTAAACTTCTTCCCCATCTTCTTTTCTTTCTAGATTTTCTTTCAAATTCAACGCTCAAATCAATTTTCGTCCTTAATTAATTCTTTAAAAATGAAACATTAAATAAATTTGTTATACAATTTTTATTTAGAATATAAATCAAATGTTTCCATTAATAATTTAAAGATAATGAAATATTTCCTTTAAATAAATAAATGATTTACAAATTGTTGATTTATTTTCTGCTTTTGTGTAAAATAAATAAGAATTTAAACTTATTTTAGATTAATTTAACTAAATCTTCCTCTTCTTCCAAATCCTAGGAATTCAACACTTTCTGTTTGTAATCCCAAACTTTCAAGTTCTTCTTGAATTGTTTTATTGATTAATTCTAATTCGTTATCATCATCTTCCCAAAGACGAACAATAAACGAAACAATCACTTCAGCTGCTTTGTAATCTTCGTCAAAACTGTCTAATTCTAACTTGAATTCTCTAGCAGCTCCAGCATGTGTAGGACTTTTATCTAAATTATTAGCTACTTCAGCTAAAAGACTATCAAGCTCAATAAAGTCTACACTATCATCCAAAACATAGTTGCATTCGTACATATAAAAAAAAACTTCAGGGGTACTTAGTGGATCAGTTATATAACTCATAATAGGAAAACCTGAATAGATAGAAATAGTTTTGAGGTAATTTGATATTATAATTTATTATTTGAATCTATGATGGAATAAACATTTCTACAATTTAAGGATTCACTTGAATCAATTGTGGACAAAATTCCATAAAAAACAAAAATTAGGTAAAAAGATGAAAGAGTATTAAATTTCTATTATGTCAAATAAATCCTTTCTTTTTTAATACCTCTTCTATTGTTCCACCTTCTTTTTCAACTAAATCATATTTTACTCTTACAGAAGGTTTAGTTATCTCTATCAATTTTCGTAAATCAATGGGAGTACCTATTACAACCACTTCAGCTGAGGCTTTCTCAATTGTTTCTTGTAACTCTTGCATCTGTTTAGAACCATAGCCCATTGCTGGAAGAACACGATCAAGATGGTCATACTTTTCAAAAGTTGAAATAATGGATCCCACTGCAAAGGGACGTGGATCAATTATTTCTTTTGCGCCATGACTTTCAGCAGCAATTATCCCAGCACCAATTTTCATACCGCCATGTGTTAAGGTAGGACCATCTTCTACAACTAACACAGTTTTACCTTTAATTAAGTCAGGATTATCAACAGTAATTTTAGAATCAGCTTTGATTATGTGAACACCAGGATTCTCAATTTGAATATTTTTCAATACTGTTTCAATTCCTTCTTTTGGTGCAGTATTAACCTTATTAACGATCACAACATCTGCTAGACCTAAATTAGTTTGTCCAGGATAATAGGTAATTTCATGGTTGGGTCTATAGGGATCAACAATGGTAAAGGTTAAATCGGATTTGTAGAAAGAAAAATCATTATTTCCTCCATCCCATATAATAATATCTACTTCTTTTTCAGCTTCCTCAAGTATTTTTTTATAATCAACACCAGCAAAAACAAGATTTCCTTCTATAATGTGGGGTTCATATTCTTCACGCTCTTCAATAGTGCATTTATGTTTGTCTAAATCTGCTAATTCACCAAATCGTTGCCAAATCTGTTTGGAGAGATCTCCATATGGCATTGGGTGCCTCAGAATGGCCACCTTCTTCCCATTTTCTCTTAGAATCCTCCCTATCTTCCTCGTTGTCTGGCTTTTTCCCGCTCCTGTCCTTACAGCACATATAGAGATAACTGGCAATTTTGATTTAATACTCGTGTTAGGGTAACCCATTAACCTAAAATCTGTATGCATCAATATTCTTGATGCTTTTTGCATTAACTTGACGTGTGGAAGATCGCTGTAAGCCAAAACCACCTGATCAATTTCATGTTTTGTAATCAAGTTTATTAATTCTGTTTCATCGTATATTTGAATTCCTTCAGGATACAGTGGTCCAGATAATTCCGGTGGATATTTCCTTTCCGCTATATCAGGAATTTGCGTAGCTGTAAAGCATACCACTTGATAAGATTCGTTATTTCGGAAAAAAGTATTAAAGTTATGAAAATCGCGCCCAGCTGCTCCCATAATAATAATTTTAATTGCCAAGTAAAAAAACATCTTTATAACTTATTTAGAGTCAAAATTGTGTTCTATTATATTGTTAATATTCCATATTATACAGAACTTTTTTCTAGATAAATAAAATTTTCTTAGTGAATTCATTTGTCAACTAGATTGTACTACTTATTCAAAATTAAAATTTATTCCTTTCATAATTGCGCTTCTTTATGATAAGGACACTTTCGATTTTCCATTAATTTCTATTCAGACTTAAAGGAAACTCAGGATCAAAAAGAAAAGTATTATCTCAAAGAAAATTATCTTACAAACATTGAAACCAAATTTCCTCTAAATAAAATTGATGAACATTTTCGAGAGGAATCCTTTCTTATTCCTCAAGATAGGTTAGTAATCATTAAAAATATCCTTAATGAGTTCAATAATAATTTTGAATATTGTTTAACAGAGATAAGTATTCGACAAACTGAATTTATGTTTATTAAGACTATTTTCAGAGAATTTGGACTTGAAATTAGTATAACTTCTGTGAACGAAGAATTATATTAAGAAAAAGTCGCGTAGATGTTACAAATACACATTAAATTTATTGTAAAAGTGTCTCCAATTATCATTTATTTAATTTTGTCGGTTGATTTTCTTCTTTTTTCTTCATTTCATAAAATGTTTCAAATGAAACAAAAAACATGACTCATTGGATGACGAATAACAGCAACACATTTTCTGTATTTTCCCTAAACAAGATAAAAATTTCAAAGAATTTATCTTCATTCCATCACTATTTGAACCAAATGATTCTCATTCTTTAATACGTTCAAATACTGGTTCCATTCAGTTATTGTAACACTAATATATCTATTTCTTCCTTTTTTAGTCATTTTATTGTTGGGGTGCTTATATACTCTTGTTATCATAATATTATAGCGTATTATGACATTAGGAGTTTTATAAAATGAAAAATAATGCATAGTTTCATAATAAATGAGACGGTTATTTCTTATTCAAAAGATTGAATTATGGATCAGATCAAAAAGGTCGCGTCAATAATTTCTCATCTAAAAAACGAGAGAGATATAATCCTAAATTCTTAATATGCTATAACTCGTTATAACCAATTATTTTATAACTGATTCTATTAAAAACTTATAAATCACTTCTTTTTTTCATTTTCAGTCATCTAAAATATTCATGTCCTTATAAGCAATCATTCTATTAATATAATGGATGGTGTTTATATGGACACAGTCTTAGAAGAGAAAGAAAAAATAAAAATACAGATCAATTATATTGAGGTTTATAATAGGTTAGTTCTTGGATATCCATTAGGGTGACGGATAACTGCTACCCTTTTTCCATGATCACGAAGAATTTTACCAATTTTTCTAGTAGTTTGACTTTTTCCAGCACCTGTACGAACTGCACAAACAGAAATAACTGGCAATTTCGATTTAATACTCGTATTAGGATATCCCATTAATCTAAAATCTGTCTGTTTCAATATTCTTGAAGCTTTTTGCATAACAAGAACATGGGGAAGGTCACTATAAGCTAAAATAACCTGATCAATTTCATGTTTAGTGATTAAATCTTCTAAATCTGCTTCATCATAAATAGGAATTCCTTCGGGATACAATGGACCAGATAGCTCTGGTGGGTAATTCCTACCTGCAATATCTGGAATTTGAGTGGCTGTAAAGCACACTACCTGATAGTTTTTATTTTCTCTAAAAAATGTATTAAAGTTATGAAAATCGCGCCCAGCTGCTCCCATAATAAGAATTTTAGTCGTCAAGAAAAAAACACCTCTAAAATGTATTTAAAGTTAAAATTGTAGCCTATTGTGTTGTAAAAATTGCTTTAGATTCTGAAGCAGACAATAGATGCATTTTTAGTAATATTTAAACCATTTATGAAATCTAGTAAGAAATAGAAGAAACAAGAAAAATTTTGATACTTAACTGATTAATAAATAATACAAGGTAATTTTTTTATTAACAAGAAAATAGATGATTTTAGTGAATAATCACAAATCGAGGGCGCATGACGCAGCCAGGTAGCGTAACAGGCTTTTATATTTTCTTTGTTTGAAAATAAAGGTACCTGTAAGCCGTGGGTTCGAATCCCACTGCGCTCGTCTTTTTTTTTCCGTAATTCCGCTCAATTTTCTTACTGATGCTTAAATTGAAATAAATTTTAACAATTTTTTCTGAAATAAACAAAAAATTATCAATATAATAATTTGATATTTTATTTATGTTAAAAATAGTATAATATTGAAAAGAGACCAAATTTTGGTTAATTTAGTAATTTAAAAATTGTTTTTAGGAGTATCGCCGTAACGAGGAGCAAAAACTTTTCAGTTTTAGCTAAAACCTCAAAACATGCTATCCTGTCAAATAACTTTTCTAGCGCTATCTTAACACATAATATTTCTTTAAATCTCGAGATATTAACTTGCAGGTCTTGGGATTAGTTCTCCAGAAAAATATTAAATGCAATTTATTGAATCTATTATGATAATGCAAATTAATTAAAAAAGGAGAAGTTATAAGAGACCTGTAAGTCGGAAAAAACTAAGACCCAAAAAATGTTTCAAATGAAACAAAGAATTTTTGATCTAAAAATCTATTAAATTTTAATCCTAAGGTGATTGGACAAATGGATGATATTCTTACAATGCCTTAAACATAAATTTATCAATGATTCATTAATTTCTAAATAATTTATATTTGTAAAATAATCTTGAAAAAGAAAAAGAGAGAAATGCTCAAGTAATCTAGTAATTTAAAAGTTGTTTTTAAGAGCGTCGCCATAACGTGCTGCATGAGCTTTTTCAGCTTTTGCTAAAACTTCAAACCATTCAGCTACTTTGTCAAATCCCTCTTCTCTAGCTGCTTTAGCGAACCCAGGATACATTTGAGTGTATTCATATGTTTCACCTGCGACAGCGGATTCCAGATTGCTTTTTGTATCTCCAAAGGGTTTTCCAGTAGCGGGATCACCGGTTTCCTCAAGAAATTCAAAGTGTCCAAATGCATGACCGGTTTCTCCTTCGGCCACAGATCTAAATAAAGCAGATACATCTGGATAACCTTCAACATCGGCTTTTTGAGCAAAATAAAGATATCTCCGGTTTGCCTGGGATTCCCCAGCAAAACCTTCTTTTAAATTTTCTTCAGTTTTTGTTCCTTTTAACGATGGCATATTTTTTACACCTTTATGTCTTTATTAATAAAAATGACTACGTTTATTGGAGTTTTTACAAATTACTCCTTATATTATAAGAATGTATATGAATTTATTATTTATTATAATTTACAATTATTCTAAATTAGAATTGGTTTTTTATAAAAGTACTTCAGAATTAAAAATAGAAAAAATTGGAATGTATTAATTTACTTAATATTTATTCAAGTCGTCTCAATTTTTTTATAGAGCGAATTCTTTATGAAATTGATGAAAACAATTTCTGTTAGTGGTCTTCTTACATCCATTAAGTCTGGTAAAAATGAGTTCCCATCTTGCATGGTTGAAGGAGATTTACTTAACTGGGATGTTATTGATGATTTTAATAACAAAAAGAAATCAGTTCTATCTATAGAACTAGCAGACGATTTGAATTCTATCCAAATATTGCTTTCAAGTACTAGTACAGCTTATTCAACTTCTGATTATTTTATAGCTTTTGCACATCCAGGAATTCAAGCAAAGTTTTCTGGTAATTTCAAAGTTGCTTCAATTAATAAGAAGATCTTAATTAGTGATACACCTTCAATTGTATTAAGTCTACTGAGTAAAGCTGCAGACATTTCAATTCGCGGATGTCCTTCCTACAAAAAATGGAATCCAAAAACAAAATTTAAAGCCTCAGAAACTCCATTGTCTTTATCTACTGCAGCTGACCTTTTTGATAAAGAAAGAAAATCACCCATTAAAAAGAAGAAATCATATAAATTTCAAGAAAAAATAAAATTTGCTGGTAAAAAATCTTTTGGTGACAATTTAAGGAAGGAAGAAAAGACTTTTGATCCTTCTATTGATGATTTTCCAGAAGAATTCTCTCCTGAAAACTATAAATGGTTTTTCAATGAAACAGGATCAAAATTATTATCAATACCGCTTATAGATCCTTTTTTTTGTTCTTCTATAAATTATTCAAGACCTCGCTTAAGCTTTGTTTATTCGTTTAATCCTCCTGAACAAGGATCAGTAGCTCTTTATTGGATGACTGCTGAACTTCAATGGATGCGGATTGGAGAAGTTTCAGCATCTAAATTGGAAGACTATGAGGTATTAAAACATTTTATTAATAAAATTGAAACAATTGAAGAGTTTCAGGCAGATTTAAAATTAAATAAAGTTTCTAAAATATATCCATTAACAGAACTTGTTATAAAATGAAAAAAATTGATTAAATAACTTTTATAACATTGTTTTAGGAAGAAATGACAAGGTAAATTTATTTTTACTTACTTGTCTTCTAATATTGATATGCCTGGTAAATTTTTTCCTTCCAGTAGTTCTAGTGCTGCTCCTCCTCCAGTACTAATATGAGACATTTTATCAGCTAATCCAAAAGCTTTAACAGCGGATGCAGTATCTCCTCCACCTATAATTGATATTAAATTTTTATTAGCTGCAATTTTTTTTGCTATTGCTTTTGAACCTTGAGAAAAAGGCTTTAACTCAAAAACTCCTACAGGACCATTCCATAAAATTGTTTTAGCTGTGTTAATATATTTTTCAAATTTCTCAATGCTTATTGGACCAATATCAAGCCCTTGCCAACCATCAGGTATCCCATCATCTATGTTACAGACTGAAACATTTGCATTCTCACTAAAACTATCCGCTATAATAATATCAGGGGGAAAAACAAAAGTTTTGTTTTGTTCTTTAGCCAATTCCATAATTTCTTTAGCAATATTTATACCGGGCTCATCTAAGATAGAAGATCCAATTTCTTTGTTCATTGCTTTGAAAAAAGTATAAACCATTCCTCCACCAAATAAAATCGTGTCAACTTTTTTCATCAATTCCCTTATTACAGGTAATTTATCTGAAACTTTTTTTCCTCCCAGAATTGCAACGAACGGTCGTTGGGGATTTTTCACCGTATTTTCTAAATAATTTATTTCTTTTTCAACTAAAAATCCTGCTACAGAGGGTAAATAGTGAGCAATTCCTTCTGTTGAAGCATGAGCTCTATGAGCAGTACCAAAAGCATCATTGACATAAATTTCTCCTAATTTTACCAGCTCTTTCACAAATTCGGGATCATTTTTTTCTTCTCCAATATGGAATCGTAAATTTTCAAGTAATAGAATCTCGCTAGGATTTATTTTATCTGTAGTTTGTCTCACTTCTTCTCCAATGCAATCAGAAGCATAAAAAACAGGAAAATCAATATTTGTTTTCAAATATTCATATATTGGTCTCATTCTTAATGTTTCTATGACTTTTCCTTTCGGTCGACCAAGATGAGACATTAAAATGACCTTAGCTCCATTAGCTATTAGATATTTTATTGTCGGTAATGCAGCTGTTATTCTTAAAGGATCAGTAATTGAAAGATTTTGATCCAATGGAACGTTAAAATCAACACGTACTAAGATACGTTTGTTTTTAATATCAATATCCTTAATGGTTTTCTTATTGAGCATCTAATTTCATCTACTTGCTAAAATTAGTTTAGTATTAGTGTTTTGAAACTTTTTCATTCGATTTCAACTTTAATAGTGTGTGTTCATAAGAGTTAGGAGGTAAACGCCATACAAAAAATAGTAAATATCTTTTACCAATATGGTGCTAGTATTAATATAAATATTTTTTATCAGAATCATAATCTCAAGGTAAGTAAGACTAAAAATGATCTCTTCCTTAGCTTTGTTCACAAATCCAGAATCATTAAAACCCTTAGACTCTTTTGTCTCAAATATAGCTATTGCAGGTATTAATTTATTTGAACTTGCAATAAATTCATCCAGAACGTTGAAAAGTGAAAATCTAACTATTTACAGAATAAATGCTAATGAAAAAATCAATATAGATAATAAAAAATCTGAATCTGTCACTATAAAGCAAATCAATAAATTAAATGAATTAAATGAATTTATTAGAACTTCTAATTCAGATTTGATTGTTTTTCTAGGAGAAACGGTATTTTCTTCAGATTTGTTGAATAACATAAGAGAACTTATTGAAAAAAACAGAAATTCATTCCAAATTTTTGGAAGCCTTGAATCGTCAGGGAAAGCTGTTTTTAATTCTATCTCTTATTTTAGCTATGAAAAAAAAGATAATAGTAGGATAAGGATCAATAAGGGATTAAATAATCATCCTTCTGATCCAAGAATAAGTTTAATATATTTTCCTTCAGTTTTTATAAAAGATTTTCTTCCACAACTTATTAAGATACTTTATACTCATAATAAAGAACAATTCATTTCAATTCCTAAAAAAGTAGTTTTTCATGAAATTGATTTTTTTCAATTAGTATCTATTGATTTTCCTTGGCACTTTATCAATGCAAACGAACTTCTAATGCCAAAAATGTCTTCTTTAACAGCTGGAGAGGTAGAACAAGGTGTGACAATAAATGGAAATCTTGTTGTTGAATCTGGAGCAAGAATTCTATCGGGAGTTTACATTAATGGTCCTGTTTACATTTCAAAGGGAGCCGTTATAGGACCTAATTGCTTTCTCAGAGGAAATACTTACATTGGTGAACATGTAAAAATTGGTCAAAGTGTAGAAATAAAGAATTCAATTATATTGAAAGATACTCACATTGGTCATTTATCTTATATAGGTGATTCAATCATAGGACCGAAAAATAACTTTGGAGCTGGATCTAAAACAGCTAATCTTGCTTTTCATAATAAAACAATAAAAATGAGTATTTTAAATAAACAAATAGATTCTAAAAGAAGAAAATTAGGTATAATAACTGGAATGAATGTTAAAACAGGTATTAATTCCTCATTAATGCCAGGAATAAAGTTATATGACAAATCTATTGTAGGCGCACATGTTCTAGTTCAAAATGATTTACCTGAGCAAATAATTTTTGCATTTGACAAAAAAAATGAGTTAATAAAGAAAAAACATAATTTTTATTAAAGTCAATTTATTTTTTCTCAGATGTTTTCTTGTTTCATTTTCTTTAAATGACCTGTTTTTTTATGCAATTGTTAATTGGTGAATTTTTGAATATTGCCTCAAAAAGAACTATTCGTTCCAAACAAAAATCTTCTTCTATAATAAAAAATGAGATTAATGTTTATTTTAAATCATTGAGAAGTATTCAATTAAGAATTGCAGTAATATTTCCTAATAAATATCGTATTGGTATGTCTAACTTAGCGATAAAAATTCTTTACTCACTTTGGAACAGATTTGATCAAGTTTATGCTGAGCGTGCATTTCTTCCTGAGGAATCTTTTACAATTCCAAAATCATTAGAAACTGGCACTTTATTGCAAAAATTTAATGTTTTAGCTTTTACTGTGCAATTCGAGCTTGATTACACAAATATTTTACGAATGCTAAAAAATTCTGGGATTCCCTTATTTCGAAAAGACAGGATTCATGGTAATTATCCTTTAATAATTGTGGGAGGTACTGCTGTTTCTGCAAATCCTCTAGTTCTTTCACCTTTTGTTGATATAATCTTTATTGGTGAAATTGAGGCTGCTATTAATGATTTGACTGAGGGATTATTTTATAGGGACTTTGAATTATTAGCTAAAGTAGATGGTGTTTATTTACCTAGTTCACCTCCTAAAGAAATAATTTATGCACGAATACCTGATCTAAATGCAACTTATTTCCCAACGAATCAAGTAAGAAATACATCTGACAAAAATTGGCAAGAAATGCAAGTATTAGGAGGCTTTTTGTTACAGGTTTCTCGGGGATGTAATCGGGGTTGTAAATTCTGTTTAATTGGTAAACTTACGAGAGGAGGGGCAAACAACCCAATGAGAGAAAGATCAGTAGAAAAATTATTAGAATTATCATTAGAAGGAACGAACAAAACACGTGTGGACAAAATAAGTTTAATAGGATCGGGAATAGGGGATTATTCAGAAATGTCAAACCTTCTGAAATCGCTAAATGAAAATAAACTAAAATTTTCAATACCATCTATTCGTGCTGATACTGATTATTCTGTGATTGATGAAGTCGTTAAAAATAAACAAAATACTATAACAATAGCACCGGAAGTGGGATCAGATGATTTAAGATTCTCATTAGCAAAAAGAATTACAAATAGCCAATTTTACGAATTTGCTAACTATGCAAAATCCTCTGGTATAAGATCAATGAAGATGTATTATATTATTGGTCTTCCCGGTCAGCTAGATGATGAAATAAATCATATGATAGATTTTGGGAAAAAAATGGCAGTAATATTTCGTCAAAAACGAGATCTCAATATCACGGTTGGGTATTTTATACCAAAACGCCAAACTTCCTTTTCGCAATCATTCATTGATGGAAAACAAATAGATCAAAATGAAAAACAGGCCAAACTACTTAGTAATGGACTTAAGAAGGTCGCCTCTCTTCACATGCCATCAAAAAATTGGTCAATAATTCAAATTATATTATCTATTGGAGATGAAAGTTTAGCTCCTTATTTAGTAAAAGTAACTGAAACTTCTGGTCATTTTCAGGATTGGGTAAAAGTGCTCAAAGGAGATCCAGTGAGATTCCTTGAAGAAATGCAAAAAATGGAATTAGTTATACCATTAGAAATAAAATGACCATTTATCTTGGAACATTAGCAGAAACTTTTTCCACAAGCTTAATCAGATCAGTAAATTGCTGCATAATTCCTAAAAGACTATTAACTTCTTCTAGTTGATCATTTTTTAATAGATCTAGAAACGTTTCTGTTATTCTTTTATCACCAAATTTCTTCAATAAATCAAGATAAATTATCGATTTTGGTGTTTTTTCTGCAAGTTTATTAATAACTGGTATGATTAGCCATCTAGAATCAGAATCTTTTTGTAAATAATCAATAATAGCTTTTTCTGCATTGCCAAAGGATTTTTCGAGATCTTGGAGAATAACTTCACTTAATTCTTCTTTATAGTAATTATGGGCCATAGATATTGCATTTCTTATCCTTTTATCATTATTCTGGATAGAATTAACAATGAAGGGAATTGCTGGTCTATATTGTAACTTTCCTAAGCCTTGAATGGAAGTTAATTGAGTGTTTTCGTCTAAAGAAGTTTGAACGTACGTTAATAATCGTTCTGCAAAATTATTTCCTAATTGTCCTATCACTTCAATTGCAGTGTGCTGGAAATTAGAATCTCTTGAATTTAATCTTTCTAATAAAGGTTCCCAAGCTCTCTCTCCATGTGAAGCTATTAAATTTGCTACACGATCTCTCATTCTTGGTTCTTTGTGGTTCATTGTTTCAATTAATGCAGGTAATCCAACTTCTCCAATCTGATTAATAGCAGCACTTGCAGAATCTTGAATTTCTTCATCCTGATCCAATAATGCTTCTATTAAATATGGGATACTTGAATTATCTTCTAGGTTCCCTAAAGCCTTTACAGCTGCAAGACGAATATTTGAAGCCTTAGCATGTAGTTTTTTAGCGATTTCATATTTGGTTTCTTCTGGATACTTTAATAATCCTAATGAATCTAAGGCTACTTCAGCAATACTATCATCTTTATCATTTAATAAATTAAATAAATCATTTAGAGCTGGCCGACCAAGATAATAAGCAACTTGACCAAAAGCAAATCGAGTATCTGGATTAGAATCTCTTGAAATATTCTCTAACACATTATCAAATACTGCTTGTTGAACGTGTTCGTTATAATCTGGATTTTCAAGTAAAGTTTCGAATTGCTCAAAAGAAAAGGCTTTCAAATCGTCATCTAGTTGATAAATAGCTAGTAAGGCTAATAATTCAGCTGCTTGAACGATTTTTGATTTATCTTTAACTATATTTTCTAAGAAAAGATGAATATTCATTGTTCCAAATCGATTAAGGATTTCGATACTATTATCGCGAACTTGTTGATTTGGGGAATTTAATGCTCTCATAACACTTTCAAGACCAGGATCACCCATTTCTATTATTGTATTAACAACCTCTTCTTGAATTTCAGAACTTTTATCGCCTAAATATTCAATAAGTTTAGCTACAGTTCCAGATAGCCCATATTTAGGAGTTAAAATTAGTTTAGCTAAATCAATTGCATTTTTTCGTGTTTTTTTGTCTGCTAGTGCATTCAACAAGTGCGAAACGGCTGGTTCCCCTACCCTTTTTAAGGCAATTTCAATTGGATTTATATTTTCTTCTTTTTGCAATAACTGGACTAATATTGGTGCAGCAGGTTCACCAATTTTTCCCAAGGCATTAATAGTTTTAAATCTAATGTCATCATCTTTATCATACAATGATTCTTGAATTAAAATATTAATTGCTTTTGAACTGCCGGTTTTAACTTCCCCCATTGCATAAATAGCTGCCATTCTAATTTCTTTTTGATTATTTCCTGATATTTTGTTACTAATTCCATTTATGGCTGCATCTGAGCCAATAGCCCCTAAAGCTTTAAGGGTGTGAATAACCAATTCAACTTCCTTACTTGAATTCAGTTTATTAGACAAATTTGAAACTAGTTCAGTTGAAACAGTTAAATATTTAGAACATAAATCAACAGCCCGTATATTTTTCTCTAAATCTGAGGAATTCAGTCCAGATAATACAGCATTTTTTATTGATTCTATTTCCAAACTATAATCTAATAATTTGTCATAAACTGATAAATCACTATCTGCAAATCGTTTGTCGTTAATTTTTACTAAAATTTCTAGACTTAGAGCTTTTCCAGGAGAAGTTATTTTTTCAGCTAACAATGTTTCAGTTACTATTTTCTCATCAATTTCCCCTAAAATATCATAATAATAATTTCTGACATTTTCCTTATCTATTTGTAATGATTTGTTTAGCAATCCAGCAACTGCTAAATCTCCTAACTGATTTAATGTTCGAACTATTTCATCTTTGCAATTGGGATTAATTCCTCCTAGAGCATCAATTAGTGGATTTATTTCTCGACGAGATAATGATCCAGTAGATTCTGAGATTAATCGATAAGCAATTAATGCATTGTTTTGAGTGTCAATGGATTTTTCTTTGGTAAGAATTTCACCCAACGAATTCAAAGCCTTAGTTTGAAATCGTTGAGCCACTTGATCGGGTTGAGATTTTTCTAGTAATTTTTTAATATCTTTAACGCTCATATTATCATCTTCTTAATAATTGGAAATTTAAATTTGAAACTTGATAAAAATTATTTTTTAGACATAACCCACCTAACAACATTAACTCCTAACATTTGGAAGGCCTGTTCTACGTTTTTACCAGTAAGAGCTGAAGTTTCCAAATAAGATACCTCAAAATTATTAGGTCGACATTTTTCATTTAATTTTTCTACGAAGGATCTGATTTCTTCATCTCTTACATGTTCTGGGAATTTATCTTTAAGGTCAACTTTGTTACCCAATAATACAATAGGAACAGCTCCTTTACCTGAATTATCCCATAATTCATTTATCCAATTAGGAAGATTGTTAAAAGATTCTGGACGTGTTACATCAAAAACCATTAAAGATCCAAAACAACCCTCGTAATATGAACCACGTATACTTTGAAATTCATTTTGTCCTGCTAAATCCCATATTTGGTATTGAACAGATTTGTTTTTTCCATCAATATTAAGATCTTTATCAGTAGTAGCAAAATCTGCTCCTATTGTTTGAAGATATGATTGAGAAAATCCCCTACCAAGATATCTTTCTCTTAATGCGGTTTTACCAACTGCTCCATCTCCGCAGAGAACAAGTTTCATGAAAAAATCTGCTCTTTTAGTTTGTTGTGTTCGTTTTGAACTAGTTGCTCCTCCTCGCCGTTTTACAATTACAGATCTTCGTTTAGGTTTTATTACTGCTCTTTTCATATCTGAAGAGCGTGCTATCCGAGTTGGTGTCGATTTATTGTTTTCAGAGTTCTTTTGATTTGCTTTTTCTTCTTCTTTTTTCTTTCTAAAAAATCCTAAAGGCATGAATATCTACCATGAGCTATTAATCAGTAAATAGTTACAATTATTTGATAGTTTTTTTGAATTTTAAAATATAATTTTCGTTCTGTTTTTCTTTTCTATCACTTTGAGCTTTGAATTTTTATTATGTCTCGATCTTTAACTTCGTAACTTTCGCTTAATTTCTTACTTGTACGAGCATCAATTCCACACACAAAACTATCATATAAGTCTTTATGAATGTATCCAGCAAATTCTCTAGCTGTTGTTCCTTTTGGTAATAAAAAAGTATCAGGAAGAACTTTATCTCCTAATCCATCTGTTAACTTTTGAATATCAGCAACTGGGAAGGCAATAACATATTCCAACAACTCAATACATTTAGTCAGAATGAAAGGTATTCCGGTATTTTCAAATTTATCTAAAATATTTTCTTGAATTTTATCAATTGTTGCTGATTCTTTATCTGTCAAATTTATTTTCCTTAATTTTCCTTCAAGTGGTTTATATTCAATTTTCCCTTTTTTATGTAAATTTTGTAATAATATATCTGATAAAGCACTTACAGGTATGATTTCATACTTCGGAAAGTAATCTTTTAATCTTTCAAGATTTTCTTTTGCTTTTGGGCGATCGATTTTATTAGCAATTATTATTATCGGTTTTGAAACTTTTCGAACTTCCCTCGAGAAAATTATTAATTCTTCTTTTTTCCATTCGCCAATATCTAGGGGTAAGTTTAATTCTGTTTTAAGAAAGACTTTTTTTATTTGATGACGATTAATTTTTATTCCAGACAACCTTTCAGCCAGTACGTCTTCTACTGGTGTCTTAGTAGACCTAGCTGATCGTTTAATTCTGTCCCAGCCGTGTTCAAGAATCCCAGCGATCCAGAATGAAATTTCCTCTTCTAAAAAATTCACATCTTTAACAGGATCATAAGTTCCAATTGGTACTTCTTCTCCCTCTTCATTTAATGATCCTGATGTATCAACCACATGTAACAGAATATCTGCTTCTGATAAATCACTTAAGAATTTATTTCCTAATCCTCGTCCTTCATGTGCACCGGGAACTAATCCGGCAACGTCAATTAGTTTTACTTGGATTGGCCTAAGTGTTTCTGAATTTGATACTTCTATACATTGATTACATTTTTTTTCCATTTCTCTACATACACATTTTTTGTATGCAAATCCAGTTCCACGATTAGAATCGATTGTTGTAAAAGGATAAGAACCAGTTTTAGCAATATCACTTTTTGTTATAGCATTGATTAACGTACTTTTTCCCGAAGATGGTTTTCCCACAATTCCTATTAGCAAGATTAATCCTCATTTGCTTGTTTGTCTAATTCAAAATAATAATATTTGGGAGACCACTTAATTTTTGGTAAGAATTTCAGCCATTCTTAGTTGTAGAATTGTTGTCTTTTCTTTTAATAAGTTTCATTTTTTCTTTTAATCGATGGTCTCCAGCTAACTGAAAATAATGTCCATCCTTCTTATGACTACCAAAGGATTCTAAGCCATGATTTTTTAATTTAGTTCTTAATTCTACTACTTGATCGGGATCCAACTCTTTTTTTTTCTCTAAATATTCTATTATTTCAAGAGCTTCTTCCAACGTTTTTGCTCTTCTTATAAAATCAACTGCTGATGGATCGAATCCTTCTAAATAATCTATTTCATAATTTGTTTTTGTTGTTATTTTGATTTCTGGATTTGAATAATCCTCTTCATTATCGATCCCTTTGATAAAATCATTGTCCTGACTTAATTCATCATCGTTATAATATTCATCATTGACTTCATCAATTTTGAGAGCGCTCGATCCTTTGGTCATTTCATCATGTAGTCTTGGTGCCAATTCTTTAATTGTATCTTGTGATAATCCAATAGGTATACCATTTTCATCTAAGATAATGTCTTCTTTTTTTTCATCTTTTCTTTTTTTCTTCTTTTTATGGTTTCGCACGTTCATTTTATCCATCTTATTGGTAAAAACATATATTGATAAGGTTTGTTTTCCATTCTAATTTGGTTCTATTTGTTTCATGAGGAATATAAATTAGATTTTAAGATTATAACTTACTTAATCATCTCATTCAATTATTAATTTAGTCTTGTGATTATTTTTCATTTCATAAATAGCTAATTGGACGTTAATAAAATGGCCATGTACAAATATATTTCTCAGTTTAGGAAAAATCATAAAGAAGAATCAAATGAACTTAAGAGACAACGTCTTATTAAGTGGCGAAAGGAAACTTCAGTTATAAAGATAAAACGTCCAACAAATTTGACACGTGCTAGGAGTTTGGGATATAAACCTAAACAAGGTATTGTTTTAGTACGATCAAAAACATCACGTGGAGGCAGAAGGAAATCACGACCCACAAAGGGAAGAAGATCAAAAAGAATGGGAGTAAGCCGTATTACTGCTAACTTTTCAAGACAAACAATAGCAGAGAACAGAGCTGCACGAAAATACCGTAATCTTGAGGTTTTAAATTCTTATTTAGTGGGTAAAGATGGAAAAGCTCTCTATTATGAAGTTATTTTAATTGATCCCTTTCACCCTGTAATAATGGCTGATAAAAATTATAATTGGATGAGTCCAGATATTTTATCTCCAGATAAAAGAATAAAACAAAGGCATAAAGGTAGAAGTTTACGTGGATTGACTAGTTCTGCAAGAAAATCAAGAGGACTCAGGAATAAAGGTAAAGGGGCAGAGAGATTTAGAGGAGTAAACCAACGTTAATTGGATAATAACATATCTCTTAATTTCCTCACGTGCTATCTAATGTCAGCTGATCTTCAGATTTCAACTGTATTAATAGAATTATCTCAGCATGAGACTGAATCTAAATATAAAATTAATAAAATCATAAAATATTTTTTTCCAACTGAATTACGGGATCAACTTCAAAACCTAATAACAGTTCACCATTTACAAGGTTATCATAAAAATCGAATTAAGTTATTTAAAATTCAATCTGGCAATAAAAAAATAAATTCAAAAATTTTTACAGAATTAATGAATAATTTTTCCCCTAAACCCGATTTTGAATTATTTTGGGAGCGATTTAATTCCAAAAATAATTCATTATATTTAAGAATCAATAAACAAGAAGTAATTAAATCAAGACAATTTCGACTTGATGAAGGTTCAGATATAGTTAAAATTGTTTTCAAGTTTTTTATTCTAAATAACATAAAAAATAACGAAAGTAGGTTAAAGAAATTTCTCAATAAACAACTTTTTGGATAAAAGGAATATGCAATTGATCGAGACGTGTCTCGAATTAGCTGAATCAGACTTAGACCATATCATCTTTCTTCTCAAGTCTCTTAAATTTACTTCCGCAATTATTGAACTTAAAAATGATTTATTTTTCCAAAAAGTTTCTGAATTAATTTCCAATGGTAATATTTCATCTCTTAATGAAAACTTCAAGCTTTATTTGCGTAAAACTCTCCAAGATCAGGGTGAAAAACATCATAATAAAAAAAATATAGATTTTTGGCGTAATAAATGTCATTTTTTAGTTCAAAAATGTGATAGTCCAGAAATGACTAAATGGGCCTCTCAAGATCAACGAATTGATGCGTTAACTTTTGATTTGCTGTTAATCCATCAATTATTAGATCTTTCTACTGCGAGAATGATGTATGAAAATGAAAAATTTTTAGAGATTCCTGTATCCAAAATCATTCAACCTAAACGAAATCTCATTAAAATATCAAGAAACCTACTGAAATCACTGAAAAGAGTTAATATTAAAGAAGTTCCAATAATTTTTAGTTCTTTCGCTTCATCTCATTATGATCTGATAGGAATGCATGAACTTAAAGGAATTTTATCGTTTCTGGATATTGATCACGAGTATTATTTTGATTTATCTCAGATCAAATTGAACACAAGATTAAATCGTAATCAAAAAAGATTAGGTCCTGATTTTATAGCTCCCGGAATAATACGTATTGAAAAATAGCTCAAGAATAAAATGGTCCATTAGATATGTCAAATAATCCAAAAATTGAACGAACAAGATATATAGCCCTTACTTATGGCTATAATAGAACATTAACACAACAAGAACTCTGGAAATTAATTTCAAGTAGTTGCTATAGTTTGTTTGGCACAAAAGGACTTATTAAAATGGGTCTTTATTTACATTATTCTAGTTCAAATCCTTTTGCAATATTTAGAGTATCCTTAAATTCAGTTGATAACTTTCTAATGGGTTTAGCTTTTTGTCGAGAATTTGATAAGCAACCAATTGTTATTTTTAGTTTGGAAATATCTGGAACCATCAAAGGGTTAAAAAACCTTGAAAAATCACTAATAATAAAAAAATTAATAGAAATTAATGCTAAAAGGTAAAGACAATATGAGAAAATAACAAATCTGTGAAGATAATTTATCTGCAAATGATGATATAATGGCAAGAGGTTTCTGTAAACTGATGAAAAAGGCCGCCCCAGTCTGAGCAGATAATTTCACAATTAGGCTTTAATCAAATTAATTTTTAAATGGAAATATATTGTTTTTAAAAAACTTAAAAATAATATATCGTAACATCTAAAATTTTCATGAAGGAAGATAAAAATAACTTTAATGTTTACATCAGGGAATTTTTAGTTAACAAATAAATGTATATATCTGATTAGTGAATTAATATGTCTATGAAAGTTTACAAATCTATTTGGGAGAATCAAATTAATAGAACATTAATTTTTAGTTTTTTAATGATAATTTGGTCCTTGTTAATAGAATTATATTTAATATTTTTTCCTGTTGATGTAATAAAAGAGAATATCTTTTTAGGATGGCTTTATACTGATATATTTGGTTTTCAGCTTCTTTTAGATGCTTTCCATTTACTTATTTGGGGATTGTGCTTCTTTTTTACTTGGATTACCTATGTGACTATTAAAGAGGCCTCTAGATTACCTTCTGCGAATGTTACAGAATACATAATTCTCGGATTAGTTTTTCTCGTATTTGTTGTAATCTTCACAAACATGTTTATTGGTATGATGTTTCTGCTAATAGCATTTTTAGAATTCAGCTACTTGTACTTTTCTGTAGCAAATAATTAAACAGTAACAAAGTATAGAGATTGTTTCATTATGCCTGATAACACCACAAATAATATGGATAAAATAGTAACACCTGGAGAAGTTTTGGGTGTAATAGAAGAATTTTCACCTGGTGAAAATTGTTTTGAAATTGATGGGCAAGTTATTTCTGAAACTTTGGGAAAATTTAAACAAGATAAAGATCATCTAGTAAATATTATTCCATGCAAAGAAGCTTTTTCTCCAAAAGAAGGAGCATTCGCGCTTGGATATGTAACTGAATTGCGAAAACAAATTGCTAATGTTACCCTAACACATTTCAAATTTGGCAAGAAAAATAGTTTACAGTCAATAAAGTTCACTATTCATGCTATTATACACATATCTAATGTATCGGATAGATTTATACGTGCAATTCATGATGGAGTTCGACCTGGAGATTATATTTTGTGCAAGGTAATATCTACGAGTCCTGATTATAGAGTTAGCTTATTTGGATCACGTGACTTGGGGGTCATAAGTGCTACCTGTTATTCCTGCGGACAAGAGGTAAATCATGTTCTAAAACGAAATCTTTTGCGTTGCAAGAATTGTGGCGCTACACAAAATCGCGTGTTAAGCTCATATTTCGGAAAATTAGAAAATTTAGTTTAAGAACAGTTTTTTCAGACTGAATTCTCAAAAGGATATTGAAACAGATAATCAATATACGAAAGACGGGCTTGAATTGCACTTCTTAGCCATTCATCATTTTCGCTTGTACCGATGTAGTAAAGAACATCAAAAAGTATTGCAAATACCATTTGTAATTCAAGAGTTATTCCACGAGGATACATATCTTTTAATTTAATTTTATAGCGTTCAAAAATGCTATTATATCCTTTCAAGAAATCTCTTAAATCATTAAGGACCTTTTTCGGTTTACCTGCTGTTTTAATAAAATCTTCTAATAGAATTTTAGCAAAAAAAGTTCCAATGTCTTCAAATCTATCAACACAGGTATTTTCAATACAATCTTCAATAAATTCAGGATCTATTAAAAATATTTGAAATTTATCACTTTTTAAACCCAGATTTCGAACTTTTTCAGTTTGTTGTTCAAACATTATGTTACCTACATGGTAATCTCCAAACGAACGACTGCCACCATAGGAATAAAACATTTTCTCCTCTATTTCGCTCACAATTTTATCTCGTAACTCTTCTAAAGTTTTAGAAGGAATTAAATTTGAATCAAATAATTTATTAAAGATATTTTCAACAAACATGTAATATCTTTGCAAATCAAGATTTTTCAATTCTTTATTATGAACTGATGCTAAAGCTCTCCCAGCTAAGTAATATTTTTCACTTTCATTAATTTTAGAATTTGAAAATTCTTCCGCGAACAGTCCCTCATAAATTAATAATTGAAAATCTTTTGAATAATAAAGTAATTGTGGAGTTTTAACTTCAGGGTTTCCTTCTAATACATATCTCAAAATCTGATTACCAGATGCTTCCTGTAGTACTTTATCCATTGCATCAAAGACTTTTATGGCTAATTTTGATTTATGAAATCCCATTTCACTTGAATAATTAACTTCGTAAATGTATAATTTTCTATTTCTCCCTACAATCGCTAAAGGTTCCAAACTATGAAACGTAATTTCTTTTGGTTTGTACCCAGTACTTGTATATGTTTGTTCTTGAAAGTAAGATATAAAATGAGAAGCAACTGTGTAAAAAGCGTCTTTTAATCTTTTTTGTGTTCTTCTTGAAATGATTTTCACCTTGTTCTAGAAATCTTTACAGGAAATGGTATTTCATTCAGAACCTTAAAACTTTAAATCATTGGGAATTTTTGAAATAATAAACAATTAATGGTTCTCGTATTTATTTTTTAAGCAATTGAGGAATTATTCATGTCTAATAATGATGCACTTAAGAAAATGTCAAAATATATTTTAAACGGAGCAAAAATGCTTCAAGTTTCTTGTCCAAACTGTAATATTCCTCTTATACAAGAAAAAAATAGCGCAAAAATCTTTTGTGCTAATTGTCTTAAGGAAGCTCAGTATGTACAAAATAAAGAAGAAGCAGAAAAACTGGAAGAAAAGATTTCCTTAGAACAATCTTCTAAACCTATTTTATCAGAATTAGAATCGATTCTAATAGGAAAATTACAACTATTATCAACTCAAATAGCAACTGAGACGAATTTAGATCAGTTAGAGAATATTTTAAAAGTAAATTTAAAATTAATGAAAAATATTGCTCTCCTGAGTAAATTAAAGAAAAAGTTTAATAAAAAATAATATCCATTAATGATATTAATTTTCTTTTTCGGTATCTTCACCTTGTTTTTCTTTCTCTAAATCTTTTGAGAATTCTTCCCACATACGATCGAAGCCAATATCATCTCTTAGTTTCCACATTTTAACCCCTTCAGCTTTTTTCTGGATACGGAACTTTTCTAGAAATCTGTAAACTGTTCCATGTTTAACTCCAGTTATTAACATTTCAATTGCTTCTTGTGCAATATCTATTTCTCCATCATCATACCTTCCTACAATGGAAACAGTATTTCCATAAACAGAGATGTTGCATCTAGTTATTTCTTCCAGAATCCTTCTCGCTTTTCCATTCTCTCCAATAATTCTCCCACGAATTTTTAACACTTTTTTCTTGTTTTTAGCATCCAATGTGATTATTCTAAGAAATATGTTCGGATCTATTAGTGTAAAGGCAATTTTTTCATTGAAACCTCTAGCGATAGCTTTAATCATATCCTTTGCGACCCATATAAGAGAAGGATCTTCAATTTTCTTTTTCGGTCTTATTATGACAGAATTCTCATCACTGTTAACTTCTAAGTGAGTTGATGTAAGTTCTTCTATCTTTAACTTTGTATTTCCTTTTTTTCCTATTAATACACCGACTCTATCTGATGGAACCCTTACTATTTCTTGCATTGTTAAACCGAAGTAATTATCGGGATTATCTGGTAAATTCATTATAATCACATATCATTTTCAAATTGTAAAAAATCTTTATCGGATGGTTTGTAACCAACAATTTTGAGATACAAATCCTTAATCTCTATAATGTTTATAGGTTCTATTGTCTCAATTCTTGAAAAGAAATTGTTAATGTTCAGTAAATCTCGTAGTAAAAACTGATGTGCAGATAGATGAGTGTTTAGTACAGCTTGTGAAATATCAATTAAATAAATTTTAAATTTTTCTTCAGCATTTTTAGGAAAAATACATAATAAGTTATATTCAGATAAATCTCCATGAACTAATTTAGCTTTATTCCATAATAACTTTATCTCTTCAATCAATTTTGGATAAATTTTATGAGCAATATCTAAAAATGTTTGATCTTTTTGTATCCGTTGTAAGATAGGTGCAGCAATTGATTCGGAATTTTTATCTTCTGAGGTTTTTTGAATATATTCCATTATTAAAACATTTCTTCTAACCACAATAGGTCGAGGAACTAAAATTCCGGCTTCAAATGCCCTAGTTAGGTTTTTATATTCTTTTAATGCCCATTGCTCTATAATCTGATGTGATTTTCGTCCAGCTCTCCTAATAAAACGACGATCTCCAGCAATATAGGATTTAATTTTTTTGAAATCAAGCGTTCTAGTTCTGTAAACCTTTATAGCTAAATCGTTTATCCCATAAGTGATTTCCTTATTATCAGTTTGAGCATAATAGACATTTGATTCTTTTCCTGTAGAAATTATACCTCCTAGTGATTTAAAATATCCTTTATTGATAAATCTAAATATTATCTTACTAGTTGACAGATCCAATACACCTTCAACTGTTGATTTATCTTTTCGTTTATCTTTTGTTTTTTTACGCCATTCGTCTAATACCTTACTATCTTCACTATCCATTTCTTTGAGAAATCTTTTTTTCTGATCAAATACTTCCGTAAAATCATCGAAAAAATCCTCTTCTTCTAAATCGTCATATTCTTCCTTAATTTCATTATCAAGGTTAAAAAGATTGTTAGAAATTTGTTCCTCGATTTTATTTGAATGTGATTCTTTTTTACTCAATTTTTTATTGCTTATTTTGTTATTATTATTCATATCAATCAAAGAATATTATTTAATGAACAAAATTGATTCTTAAACAAAATTATGTTAAAAATCAACTAAAAAGTTTCGTAATTCTACTAAAAAGAATAAAGCTTTATTTACTCTTAGTATGATAATCACAGGATTTTAAACTTAAGTTTGATTAAAATGGTAGATTTAGCAAAAAAAGAGGAAATTTGAAAAATTTTTCTGGTATAATTTCAATAAATTAGCGCATAGGCTTTTCTTTTTTCTTATAAATTAGAGAAGTAAGTGCTACTCCATTCACATGTGTAACTCGGAAGCGTACTCCAGGCATATCTCCTACAGCACCCCCTTTTGCTCCACCAATACCAGCTATTATTACTTCATCGTGCTCATCGATATAGAGAAGGCCTCCATCACCAGGAACGAAAGCAGTAATTTGTCTGCTGTTTTTGATGAGTTGAACTCTCACAGCTTTTCTAATAGCTGAATTAGGTTGTTTAGCTTCAACCCCTACCTTTTCAATGACAATTCCTCTAGCTTGTGGTGCTCCACCAAGCACATCGAATTTCTTTTTTAATCTGAGGACTCTTCTTTTGTAATCTGTTTTAGACCAGCGGAATCTTCTTCTTTTTTCACGTAACTTTTGTGCTGCAAATTCACCAACTGGGCTCTTACTTCCTGTCAATTTTTTTAATCATCCTGGCAAAGCTTAATTCGTTATTTGTAATAAATAGTAATTTTTTTTCTTAAATACATGAATTTATCTATTAATAGCGATTTTTAATATATTTAAATAAATCTATATTGAACTTGAAATATTAACTCCTAATTATTGTCTATTGTTTTCAGACTTTCTAATTACATGAATTCTTTTAACTCCAAGAAAATGCCTATCTATAATAAATTTCATTTTACTTAAATTACTTCCCTGTCGTCCAATTGCTCTTCCTATGTTTTCTTTGTCAACTACTACTTCAATTTCAGCATTTTTTATGTTAACAGACAAAATATGAATAGGGTAAAAAATATTTTTGATAAATTCAGTAAAATCAGGATTATATGCAATAATATCAATATTTTTCTTAAGTTCTTTCCTTAAACCAATAATTTTATTACCTGATTCTCCTATGACTTTCCCCATATCATCTTTTTTAACTAAAAAAATAATTCTGTTATTATACTCGAAACAATCTTTACCTAGTGTTCCTGTTTTTTCGAGTAAAAATGAAACCAAATCCATTTCAGATTTGGAAAGTTTAAATTTATTATTTTGAAAATTCAAGCCCAATTTTCACTTGTTTCAATTTTATCTAATACTTCAAGTAATTTACTGTTTCCAGCATCATAAATAGTAATTGTTGCTACTTTGTGAGGTCTTCCAATCGATGCACCTAGTTCAAATGAACTTTTTGGATATTTTATAACTGGAACAGAACTAAAGTTGCTGTTATATTCGATTTCAACACGGATTTCCTCAGGACAGTTATTTGCAACAATAAATGCTTTTGCTCGAGTACCTTTGCTTTCCTTTGTTGCATTCCTGCCTCCTAACTTTATTTTTCCTGTTGATGCGGCCATTGCAATTAATTTATCTAAATCAATTGAATCTTCTTCAGATTCTTTCTTTCTTCCTCTTCTTTTCGGCATAATGTATCAATCCTCAAAATAGTTATTATTTTTCTCATTGATATTGGATCTATATCATAAATTAGAAATAAATTATAATTAGCTTCTTTTACAGAATTATATAATCTTTGTAAAATAATGAGATGGTTAATTCTCCACTTTTTTTTCTTTATCCTCAGTATCGTCAGAAACTTCTTCATCTGAAAAGTATTCTTGATCTAAAGCTTCAGGATCAGATTGCTCTGCCCAGATGCCTGGGAACATAATAAGCTCTACCATTCCCGTTCCTACTGGAATCATCTGCCCGATTATAACATTCTCCGTGATTCCACGTAAGTGATCCAGTTTTCCGTAAGCAGCTGATTCAAGTAAGTGACGAACAGTAACTTCGAATCCTGCCTTAGCCAAGACACTTTCTTTTTCACCAGAAATACCGTGACGTCCAATTTGCCTGACACCACCGTTTTGAGTCATTAAATCAGCTACCAAGATCAAATGGCGGATATCGACCTCAAGGCCCTGATCTTTTAAAACGCCAAGAGCTTCATTGATAATAGCTTGTCTGGCAGCTTCTACTCCTAAAGTCCCTAAAATTTCTTCTACGCTATTTGTTGTTACTCTAGTAGGATCTACACCAGGAACGGTCAATACTGCGGATAAATTAGAACCTTCTGCATATAATACCCATTCATCTACGTTATCAGATTTTTCCTTTACCATTATGACTTTAGTAATTTCTTTAATACCTTTTAATTGAGTAGTTGAAATTTTTTCTTCTACCTTATAGATTTCATCAAAAGAGGTATTTTCTGGTTCGTATCTAATGTTTAAGTCATCAATTTTAATGACTTTTCCTTTTCTTAACTTGTTTAAACGTTCTTCTATAACAGATATATCTAATCCTCTATCTTTAAGCAATTTTTGGTCTAGTTGAATTTCTATTCCCAGACCACCCATTTCTACAGTAATAGCTTGTGAAACATTTTTGACCGTGGTCAATTCGATTCTTTTTAGAACTTCTTTTGCCTTTGCTTCGTCAGCTTTCTTATCTTCTTCAAGAAATATCTTCATAAAAGGACTTGCTGGATTCTTTCGTGCATCTAATATCTCGATCAAACGTGGAAGACCAATAGTAACGTTTAATTCTGCTACTCCTGCAAAATGAAATGTTTTTAACGTCATTTGTGTACCTGGTTCACCTATAGACTGTGATGCTATTGTACCAACTGCTTCACCAGGTTCTGCTAAAGCTCGTTGATATGCTTCATAAGCTCCATTACAAATTTTTTCTAAATCATTTTTGGATAAATCATTAATTTTCTTGACTTCTAGGTACAAATCATTCTTGATTTTATCTGGTAATTCATCATCTGAATAGCTAAATATTCTGTCTGCAATATATTTTTCAGATATAGGATCAGAAATATCATCATCAACATAAGCTAAAACTTCTTGAATGAGTGATTGTATATCTACCGGTCTTCCATGATAGGATTTCATGGGATCTACTCCATCTTCTCCATACTTTAATTGCACAATCTCTCCATCTGAAGTTCTAACTGTATAGTCATAATTGACCTGTAAATCCTGCATAGCATTTACTAATCTTCTTTGCAAATATCCACTCGTTGACGTTCTGACAGCAGTATCAACTAATCCCTCTCGACCACCTTGGGCATGGAAGAAAAATTCTAGTGGATTCAAACCTTCTCTAAAATTCGATCTTACAAATCCTCTAGCAGCAGCAGAATAATCACCTTTTTTGAAATGGGGCAAAGATCTCTCTCTATACCCTCTTAAAATTCTTTCACCTCTGATTGATTGCTGTCCTACAGCTGCAGACATTTGAGTAATACTTAAAGGAGTGCCTCTAGCTCCTGTAGTGGCCATTATAACAACAGTGTTATCACGGCCAAGGTTTGATCTAGCAATTTCTCCAGATTTATCACGGGCTTTAGATAATACACCCATAATTTTCATTTCTAGTGTTTCTCGAAGTGTTTTTCCAGGTAACGGTTGTAATTGTCCTTGTTTGTAACTTTGGATTATATTATCAACTTCTTTTTCTGCATTTGCAATCCCTTTACTTATTCTTAACTTTACATCATCGCTAAAATTTATAGTGTTAAGTCCAAGTGAAAATCCCAAGTGAGAAAGATATTTAAGTAACATCTGTGTTAATGAATCAATAAACTCTCTTGCACGATCACTACCATGATCTTTTACTACTACATGCAATACACTTTCTGATTCATCTGCACCAATAGCTTTTCGATCTATTGTACCTGTTAAAAGTTCTCCATCTCTGATTACAACAGCATCATCTGAATCAAATTCAGTACTAGTTAATGGATCTCCTTGAGAAGTTCTTGTTCTCGAGCTAATATTAACATCATTTGGTAGTAACAAACTGAAAAGTTGTTTCCCGGTCCAAAGTTCTTTAGGATATTCAATGGCTGGTGTAGGCAAGGCTTCTTCATAATTTCCCGCTAAAAGTAATTGCCAAGCTTCTTCCCGTGCAAAAAATGTCTTCTTCCACGTCATCAGATAAGCAGCAGTAATATAATCATGAATTGCTCCAATTATAGGACCTCCGTAGCGTGGAGATAATATTTGTTCTTGAACTCTCATTAAAACTCTTGTCTCTGATCTTGCTTCCTCTGACTGAGGAATATGAAGATTCATTTCATCACCGTCAAAATCAGCATTATAAGGTGTACAAACACATAAATGGAGTCTAAATGTTTTTCCTGGCATGACTCGGACTTCGTGAGCCATAATTGACATTCTATGGAGAGAAGGTTGTCTGTTGAATAACACAATATCTCCATCTTTCAAATGCCTTTCAACGATAAAACCTGAATCTAAAGATTCAGCAGTTCTTTTTAAATCTGAGACGAATCGTAAATCAATCCTTTTTTTATCAGCACGTATTATATAATTTGAACCTGGATGATCTGCAGGACCATTCATGACAAGTTCTTTCATTTCCTCAACATTGAATTCCGTCACTCTTTCTGGTACAGTTAATATTTTCGCAATTTGTTCTGGAACTCCAACTTCATTTATAGAAATATTAGGATCTGGGGAAATAACAGTTCTAGCGCTGAAATCTACTCTTTTACCTGATAAATTTCCCCTAAATCTTCCTTCTTTTCCACGAAGACGCTGTGTTAATGTACGTAGCGCTCTCCCAGATCTATGACGTGCAGGAGGAATACCTGCAACTTCATTATCCATATAAGTAGTAACATGATATTGTAATAATTCCCAAAGATCTTCAACTATAAGTTGAGGAGCTCCTGCTTCGATATTTTCTCTTAAACGCTTGTTGATTCTAATAATATCAACTAATTTATGAGTTAGATCATCTTCACTTTTAATACCAGATTCTAATGTAATAGAAGCTCGTACTGAGACTGGAGGTACTGGTAATCCAGTTAAGATCATCCATTCAGGTCGAGAAAATGAGGTATCAATTCCTAGTAAGTAAAGATCTAACGATTTAATTCGTTCAAACCTTTCTTGAATGTCAGTCGGAGTGAGTTTAACAGGTCCCTGAATGGTTTCTTCATGGAAAGTTGTGGGTTTTTCATATTTTACTTTAAATTGCTCACTCTGACAGTGTGGGCATTTAGATTTTTTTCTTGCTTCTTTTGCAATCTCTTTTTGAAGTTTTTGAAGAATTCCTTCACCTTGTTTTTGTGCATCATGCAATTTGTCACGATATCTTTGTGCAATGCTATCATCAAGCAAAATTCTAGCACAAACACGACAAGTGCTTTTTAACAGTTTATAGATAATGCTTTTTGCATATCCTACATGAATAACTGGACGTGCTAGTTCAATAATACCAAAGTGACCTGTGCAGTCACCAACAGTATTTCCGCAGTGTCTACATCGCATTCCTGGTTCTATGGTTCCTAGTCTTCGATCCATTAAACCGGATTCGACAGGAGAACCATCTTCATTATATGTATCAGGTGTTAATATACGTGCAACTGCTAATTTCCTTATTTCTTCGGGACTTAGTATCCCGAATTGAATTTGTGATATTTTTTTAAGCTCTGGAGACCACATGAAGGTAAATACCCCAATACTATTTACTTAAATAAAAATAATAAAATATTCACTAGTTAATTGAATTATCATTTTCAAAAAGTGATTCAATAACCAAGAGGGAACAAATCTATAAGAATAAAAAATATATTTGTTGTTATCTATTCTTTCAATCTATTATTTCATCTTTTCGAATCAATCAACCAATATCGAAAATCGTTTCAACAAATTTCTTAGGATCAAATTTATCAATATCTTTATATTTTTGGCCAATACCGACATATGCAATAGGCTTTCCTTTCGTAGAAAAGGTAACTGAAAGCGCTGTTCCAGATCTTTCATCAGCATCAAGTTTATTGATAATTGTACCATCAATACCGACTTTTTCATCAAACTCTTTAGCTTGATTAGTTGCATCATTACCTGCAAGTGCATCAACAACCAATAATGTATAATCGGGATTAGACACTCTTTTTATTTTTTGCATTTCACCTATTAGATCATTGTTTATTGCCATTCGACCTGCTGTGTCAATTAAGACAATATTCAAACCACGGGCTGTAGCATGAGCTATTGCATCATAAGCAACTGCACTAGGATCCCCACCATAAGGACCTTCAATACACTTAATTCTCAACTTATCCGCGTGTTCTTTAATTTGTTCTTGAGCTGCTGCTCGGAAGGTGTCAGCAGCTGCAATTACTGCACGAAATTTTTCTTTTGTAACCATATTTGCTATTTTCGCAATAGAAGTTGTCTTACCTGTTCCATTAATTCCTAAAAATAGAATCACTAATGGTTTAATTTCTCCCTTCTTCTTTTTTGATTTCAGGATTTCAACAATATCAATTTCATAATCAGAACTTACTATCTCTAAAACTGAATCTTTGATAGGTCCCTCTATTAGTTTTTCCATATTGCTGAATCTTGTTATACGTTTACCAAGAACTTTTACTTTAGTTCTTTTGATAATTTCTCTTGCTGCCACAGATGATACATTATTTCTAATAAGAAAAATTTCAAACTCTTTTAAAGTTTCTTTTACATTAATTTCATCAATTTCTTTAGTTTTAACTTTTATTACAAGATTTCTTAGCCCTTTTGAAAATGAATTCAACTGTAATTACCTCTGGCTCTTATAATGATTGCAAAAATTTAAATCAAACTTGTTTATTTATAAAACTGAGATAAAAATGATTCTCTATTCATAATCTCCGTTTCCAGCTTAGAATAATCACCTTGAAGAGCTTCTATAACTTTTTTTGACTGTTCTAATTCTTTTTCAAGCTTTTCAGATGCATCGGCTAAGTTTCCTCTTTTGAGAATACTTGAACCTAGATTTATCAACAATTCAGAACGTGATTCTTCTGATAATGATACAGGTAAAAATAGTTTTGAGCTTAATGGTATTAAAACTTTTTCTCCGATTTTTTTTGTCTTTATTTCATTAATGCTTCTTAAAGCGGCAGAAATATCTTGACGATAATTCGTTATTATAGATAGCTGTTGATTTACATATTGAATTTGACTATTTAACTGATTTAATTCTCTAGAAATTTGATCAATTTGCTTTCTTAGTTGATCTTGTTTAAGTTGATCTTGATTAGTCAAATTCGGTATATCTGAATTTCCCAAGCTTATATCATCTTCTAATTGAAATATCTTGATTAGTAGAAAATTCTTTAATCATTTTGTTTGAAATTTGATCTTTATTTAATTCTTTTACATTTGCTATTTTGATTTGATTCCTTTTTACACCATGATTACTACCAAAAGCAAGTTGAATTTTTTCTATTGCATCTTCTTCCTTCACGGCTCTGATTTCTTGTTTAAAGTTCACTTTCTTTCCTTTATGTGTATAAGTACCATTTACTAAATAATTTCGTATTTTAATATTGTTTTTCATATTTTATACCAACTAAATGAAATTTCACTCTTTTTTATCAATTTGGGAATAACCCACGTGTTATAGCTATTGATTCAATCCCTGTAGTTAAATTACCTAAGACAGCACCGAAAGAATTAGCTTCTATTCCTCCAGATGGAAATTGGAACCCACGGTTAACTGTGGATGATTCTAGTTCTAGGTTAAAAATTGAGATTAAATTCTCAATTTCAGACTCATCATCAACAATTGGAGAGATAACTCCTCCATGTGTTGTAATTTTAAGCAGTGAACCAATTAAATCTGATCCTGATAAACGAGTAGCAATGAGTTCGGTATCTAAAACGTCTCTAATCATTTTTCTTTCATCAGACTCAATTAATGGCGAAATTAATGTTTGTTTATTCGTACCAGCAATTAAATTACCCATAGCAAAGTAGCCAGTTTTGATTTTTCCTATTTTAATATCTGGTAATTTATTTTTTATCTCTTCAATGACATTGTCATGAATTAAATGAGAAACAACAATACCGTTGTCATTGGCAGATATTAATGCTCCAATAATTTTAGTATCAAAGACAATTTCAATTAAAGGAACTTTAAAAGTTGCTTCCAAAGTTCTTTTCAAGTTATTTGTAATATCTGCGGGAACCAAGATAAATTTATTTGTAGATACTAAAAACAATCCTATATTAGGATCACCTTGGAAATCTATTAACTCTATTGACATTTACCTTATTCCAACCCAGACAATTTGGTTTCATTTGATAAACCATTATGAATCTTATCTCGGCATTTCCCTATTTAATCTGCTAAAAATACTTCCACAGAGTCTTCTTCTGATTTTATGATTTTAACGGTAATTTTTCTGGGAGGATATTGAATTCCGCGTTTCCAAATTGCTCTATTGACTTCTGGATCGATGATAACATTATCCACATCCCAATGTCGTTGTATAATGTTTTTTAAATATTTTAATGCATGAGGTGTTCTTTTTCTCCTAGGAACATTATCACCATATACTGGCTTACTAAATGAAATAGTTACTGTTCTCTGATCAATGATTTCTGAATCAAGATCTTTAATGTCTTCACTCATAATTTAACCTTCAAATAATTTCAATAATGATTAATTATACTTTTAGCGTTGATTGTCGCCATCGTCTTCGTTTTGGGTGAGTTCTTACTTTTCTTTGTGTCCGCATAATAACCCAAGTGGGAACGGTTTTGTTTTGATTTAATCGATTTCCAATTCTAATTTTTTTTGCTGTTGGTTTATATCGAGCCATATAACTTATCCTCCAACATCCTACTCAATTAAAACCGAAGAACCCATCGTTGTCTTCATATATACTTTTTTAATATGCTGGGCTCCTCGTGGGAGTTTTCCTGTAACAGTAGCTAAACAGGAGATTATATTGTCAGCTAATTCTTCATCTGAATTAGATAATGTTCCAATTCTTGCATTCAAACATGGATTTTCTCTTAGTCTCAATCTAATAGTTCTAAAATAATTCTCTTTTAAATCATTAATATTAACATTTGGTGCTACTGGTTTAGGCATTTTTCCTCTAGGTCCTAATATCTTACCAAGAAATCTTCCAACTTTTGCCATGTATTGACGTTCAGCTAAAAAGAAATCATGATCATCTGCTAGTTTTTTACCATCTTTTGGATTTTTGACTAATTGATCAAACTTATCAGATGAAATAACGGTTAATCCTTCATTTTTCCCTCGTACTGCTAAATCTCCATCTGCAAATAAAACAATTTTAATTTCTTTTTTTATTGCATGAGGAAGTAAAGATTCAATATTGAATCGTTGTGAGGGATCCTTCAAGTTTATATCTCGCAAGGAAATTAAAACTTCGACGCTTTGTACGAAATTTCTCTCCTTTCCCTGCCTGACTTTGCCAACTGCTTCGAGTAAGGCCGGTTTTTGATATGACATTGTTTATTTTCCTTCTATTAAAGTTTTTATTTGTTGATTAGCTAGTAAATCTAATTTAACTAGTAATTTAACGTTAATTCTTGTAAATTAAAAACTTCAACAATGTTAATTCATCTTATTAAATCAAAATATCTTAATTATTAATTCAGAAGAGGTAATAAAAGAAAAATTCATTAAAACTAGTTTTCTACTGTAAGATTTTTGATATTATGGAAAGTTGAAAAATAATTTCGTATATTTCACATGTTTTCATAACTTTATTCATATGAAAATGTCAAAAGGAAATAAATTATTGAATTAATACCTTTTAGAATAAATTTAAAATGTTGAATTTATTAAGAAAAGACATAAACAGTTGAAAAAACTAAATAAAATAAATTATAATTTCTAAGTTTGATTACAGAACTCCAAATGTAAATAATGATAATTTGGGAGAAATCTTTAATAAATAACATGATTTTAAATCGAATTTAAATTCATAATTATATCCTAAAAATGGTGAAAAAATGGCAACTCAAACAATAAAAGCTTTAGTAGTTGGAGGTAAAGCTACCGCTGGTCCACCACTTGGTCCTGCGCTAGGCCCATTAAAACTTAATATTAAACAGGTTATAAATGATATCAATAAAAAAACCGAAAGCTATATTGGAATGACAGTACCAATTACTTTAAAGGTTGATCCTGCAACAAAAAAATATGAGATTGAAGTAAGTACACCACAAACAAGTGTTTTACTAAAAAAAGAAGCTAATGCAGAGAAGGGAAGTAGCACAGCAGGTACCGAAACAGCTGGTGATGTAGATATACCCGCAATTGTTAAGATCGCAAAAATGAAAGAAGAAATTCTTCTTTCAAGAGATCTAAAAAGTGCAGTAAAAGAAGTATTGGGTACAGCTATTTCTTGTGGAATAACAGTTGATGGAAAACATCCACGTGATGTCCAAATAGAAATTGATACCGGAAAACATGATGGTTTAATCAAATAATCCTTTAGCATTTGGAATTCATATAATGGAAGATTTGGATAAAAATTTTTCACTATCATCCCTTTATGTCGAAGAAATATCTGGAATATCTTCTCTTTTTCACAATCATAAAAGGAATCTTCCTATTTTTATTTTAAATAGGAAAATTTATTCAAATTTCAAGGTGGATGAAATTCATAAAAATCACCTTTTAATCAATAATAGTACTAATTTAGAGGAATTCAAAGAAGATCATGGTTTGTTTAGTTATCATAAATTGAAAAAGTATGGTATTGATACACCTGGTGCAATTCAAATAATTGCACACAATCTTAAAATTCCTGAAAACTGGATTGGGTACTCTGGACTTAAAGATTCTCAAGCTATAACAAATCAGCTAATTTCAATTTGGTCTCCAACAGGGAAACCATATAGAAATTTAGATTTTGAGAGAATACAACTTTCTCGAGGTATAACTAGTAAATTTGAGCTAAATTTTGGGGATTTAATAGGAAACCAATTTAATATCATATTAGATTCAAAAAACCAGATAACAAATGAAGAGAAAATAGAAATTTCCAACTTAATGAATAGTATTCAGAAAAAAGGAATTCCAAATTATTTTGGAACTCAACGTTTTGGATCAATAAGACCAATTTCTCATCTTATTGGGAAGGCATTATTACGAAGTGATTGGAAACTCGCAGCTCTTAGTTATCTTGTTATTTCTACTAATTTGGAACAAGATTATATTCAAAACACTAGATTTGAATTATCTTCATCCTTAAATTTTAAAAATTTCATAATTTCTATACCTAAAAAATTTCATTATGAGAAAAGAATTGCTAATGAATTAATAAAAACTAATAATTATCAAAAGGCAATTTTCTCAGTTCCTAAAAAAATTCTATCATTATTCATTGCTTCTTATCAATCTTTTATCTTTAATTGGATTTTATCAAAATTTTTAACGAATTTTAATGCTTTTGATACAAAATTAGAAAATATTCCGTTAATTGGATATGAAACTGACTTTAACGAATATCCTGAATGGGTTAACAGAGATATTGAAGAAATCTTAAAAGAAGATAAAATCAATTTACATAATTTCAACCAAAAAGAATCGTGGATTAAAATTAGTGGGAGTAAAAGAAAAGCAATTATCTATCCAAGAGATTTTAAATTTAAAATTTATTCAAATAGAATGAATTTAGAATTCTCTCTTAATAAAGGATCATACGCAACCTCATTGATAAGAGAAATTGTTAATAACCGCAAAAATGTAGAAAATAGGATGATTTCTGATCAGATTTACAAGAATTATAATAAAAAAGCAATACAATTTTTTATTTTCCCTGAAAATTGTAAATCATTATTTAATCTCTAATAATTGATACAAATAGAGTAGATTAATGGTTCTAATCATCGTGAACTTTTAAATCAAGAAAGTTATTTTATCTAGATGTTACAACTTTTCCTTAGCGAAAGGTTTAAAGTACAGAAACATAGAAAAATTCTTGATAAGGATTAATATAGCATACTAAATAATCTTTAAAATACCTTTATCTATAAAAATCACAATTAATAGAAGATTGGGGTGTATTATTATGAATGAAAAACTAGATGAAGCACAAGAACTTTTACGCTCTATCATTACGGATCATTCCGTACCTAAAAATATACGACGAGCAGCAAAACAAGCAAATGAGGGATTAGATAATCCAGAAGATCCTCCTCCAGTGAAAGCTAATTTTGCTATATCAGTATTAGACGAAATCTCTCAGGATCCCAATTGTCCTGTGTATTCAAGAACGAAAATCTGGCAAATTGTTTCAATACTTGAAACAGTTAATGAAGATTAATAATAGAACACACTATAAGGACACATTGTCCTTATTAATTGTTTTTTTTTTAAAGAAATTTATGACAAATTGACTACTTTTTTAAAAAAGTTAAATAATATTTTTCTATTATTTTTAGAGCAAATCTTTTTTTAATCATCTTTTTCGTCGTCGTCATCATCGTCATCTAAGTCTAAACTATCAAGATCGATAGGTTCAGGTGGGGGAGTAGTTGCCATGGTCCAACCAATCCAAATGACGATGAAACTGAACAGAAATACACCACCAAAGACTGGTACCATCAACCAAAACAATGTGACGTTAGCTCCAAATGGTAATAGATCTGCTAAAAGCCCATAGTTCCAATCGGTTCCTCCATCAAGAACTGTTAGTAAAATAGGAATTGGAACCGCTAATATATATAAAATTAAGCCAATTAAGAAAATTAGTGCTAAGCCAAAACCAATAAGTTTATCTTTTGCCATATTTATGAATAACTCCTGTAAAAACATTATATAATGATAAAAGGTTTAACAATATCATTTTATTGATTCTTATAAGATTTTCTAACTTACTTTTAGTATCAATGAAATTATAGTTTAATAAGATTTCAAAACATTGTTTGAACTTTCAAATATATAAATAAGATTTTTTTTTTCCTAATTTTAATAATAACGAGAAATTTGCTTTTGTTGTATAAATGATTCATTCTTGTAAGACTTATATTTGTTAGGTTAGTGTAAAATAATATTTTGGTCTATGATTAAACAAGTATAAAACATATTAAAAATAATAATCTGGTCATTTTACGTGTTATACAAAATCATAAAAGAAAAAACAAATTAAACTTTAATATAACATATCAAATTTTTCTAATAACTACATTAAGAATACTTTAATTAATTTTTGTCTATTTGCACTTCAAATTTAGAGAGATAAATACTTATGTGGATTGAAGATTACAGACCAAAAAAATTAGCTGATGTTTTGGGTCAGGAAGTAATTATTGAACGTTTAATGGCATTTGCTAAAGATAAAGGAAATATGCCTCACTTTTTATTTGCAGGACCAGCTGGAGTTGGTAAAACTTCAACTGCTATTGCATTAGCAAGAGAAATATTTCAGGAATCCTTTGCTGAAAACTATAAAGAACTTAATGCCTCTGATGAGAGAGGGATTAAAATGGTACGTGAAGATATCAAAAAATATGCAAGTATCATGCCTGCTGCTCGTATGCCTTTTAGATTACTTGTTCTTGATGAAGCAGATAATATGACATCAGATGCCCAGCAAGCTCTTAGACGGACAATGGAAAAGTATAAATCTTTAAGATTTATTTTAATAGCAAATTATTCTAGTAAAATTATATCGCCTATCCAATCAAGATGTGCAGTTTTCAGGTTTCGCCCAATTCCAAAAAACTTAGTTAAGAAAAAAATAGCAGAAATTACAAAGAATGAAGGAATTAATATTGAAGAAAAAGCAATAGATGCACTTTGTAATGTCTCTGAGGGAGATATGAGAAAACTACTTAATGTAATGCAAGCTGCAAGTGTCTTAAGTAGTGAAATAACAGAAGAAGTTGTTCATGATGTTGCTGGAAGAGCTCATCCGAAGAAAATAGATGAAATGCTAAACATCTTATTTACGCATTCAATGGATGGATTTTTTGAAGCAAGAAAAAAATTAAGGTCTCTTTTATATTCTGTAGGAGTATCTGGAAAGGATTTGGTAAAACAGATTCATACAGCTATAATTGATAACACTAATATAGCAGAAACGGAAAAAGTAACAATAATTGGTATTTTAGGAGAAGTAGATTTTCGTTTAACTGAAGGTGCTAATGAAGAAATACAATTAGTCTATTTATTAGCTAAAATTATTGATGTTATGAATAAAAATACATAGCTAATAATAAATGTTTTAAATCCAATTTGATTTTTTTATCCTAAAATGCAAAATATTGTAATATTATATTTTCGCTAAAAGTAATTTAATGATTGAGGCTTCATTTATGGTTGACAATGAGGAAATAGAAGAGATTAAAGAAACAAAAGAAAAATCAACTAGAAAAGGCAAAAAAAGCAAACGATCCAAAGATAAATTAAGATGTACACAATGTGCATACAAGATAAATCCTGTAGAAACACCTCCTAACAAAACTTGGCAAATGATTTCTCCATTACCAGATAAAATGGGAAGAGTTACAATAACAATAATGGGGTCATTTACCTGTCCTAAATGTGGTAAAAGTCTACGTTTAGCGATGCAAAAAATAAAATCTGACTCTGATGCCTCAGTTGTATCTAGAAAGCAAGGATTAGTCACAACTATACAAGAATTAAAGAAAAAAACTAGTTTAGAAGAAATAGCTGGGAAAGTTGGATTATCAGATAAAGCTGTTTCAAAGGCTACCTCGTTATTAATAAAAAAAGGTGAAATTAAAGGTGCTATCGAGGATGGGTATTTCGTACCTGAAAATTAACCTGTCTTTCCTTGAAACAATTTTTTTACCTGATTTTGTTCCCATTGGGATTGTTTGAACAATTTTCGTATTTTTACTAATAT
>MDVS01000116.1 GCA_001940645.1 Candidatus Heimdallarchaeota archaeon LC_3 | reverse complement strand
AAAACCTCGAGAACAGGTTTTTCTACTCCCCTCGGTCAAAGAATAATACCTATTGATAGTATAGATTCAACAAACGATTATATAATTCAATACCCCTTTCTTCCATCAGGGACTATTGTTATTGCAAGAAGCCAAAGAAAAGGAAAAGGCCAAAAAGATCGAAAATGGATAAGCAATGTTGGAGGACTTTATTTCAGCTTTAAATTGGTTTTTCCACAAGAAACAAACATCTCTCAATCAAAGGTCTTCTGGATCCAATCAGCATTGTCAATAAGTATATGTAAAGCCCTTAAAAATACAGGTCTTAATCCAACATTGAAATGGCCTAATGATATCATGGTTTTCGGGAAAAAAATTGGTGGAATACTTGGTGAATCTAAAATTGGGAATCAAGGAATGGTAATATTTTTAGGTTTAGGATTAAACATTGAGAATAATTTGAATGAAATAATCACAGAATTTCCTGAATTAAATGGAAAGATATCCTCTGTAAAAAAAGAATTAATTCTTTTGGGAAAACAGCCTTCTGAGGAAAATTTAATCATTAATACCTTTCAAGAAACTATTTTTTATATGGATACATACTGGAATTCAAATTTCCCACTAGATGTTTTAAAAAATGAGTGGCTTTCTTTTAGTAATATAATCAATAAATCTATAAAGTTTAAAGATTTAGAAAAGCACTTTTTTGAAGCTACAGTAAATGATATAACTGACTACGGGTCATTATTGGTTACTACTAGTAATAAAGAAAAAAAAGAGTTAACCGTTGGAGAAATTGAGTTTTTAGAAAAAAATTGAATTATTTTAATAAGTAACATGTTAATAAGGATTGCTATTGATTTTGTCTCATTGTTAAACTCTTTTAGTCATTTAACAAATAGAAAATAACTTCTTGATTTTCCTACATTAAGCAACAGTTATTAGTAGATTTCATAATTAGGGGAAAAATTGGAAAAAAAATATATTTTCCAAGAATTCTAATATTAAAATATTCTATAATTCTAAGAAATTATACTGTATTAGCCATAAATTTTCGCTGATAAGAATCCTTCAGGTTTAGAACCAGGAAGAGGGCGGAAGACGGTTACATTTTTAGAAATTCTTTGGAATAATCGTTGATTTAATGGAATTCTTTGGCCTACAGGAGGATCTTGCATGAAATATCCAACTATAATATCGATAGGTAATAGGAAAGCTTTTCCTACTGCTGAGATAGCACTTTCACCGAAAGTAGATTTTTCACCGTTTTCTTTAATAACTACAAGTCCTAATGCCTGTTTACCTAATGTAGTTCCATAATTTCCTTCAGCATAAGTAAAGTAAATAAGCATTGCTAATCCATTGATAGAAAATCCTACTGAAAAGAAGAATGAATCAGTAATAAATCCCCAATTGCTAGTAAAAGCAATTAGAGTCCAACGGAATGATTCTATAATCATATTAATGATAATTATATCAATTAACCATGCCCAGAAACGAGTCCACCAATCAGCTATAACATATGAATTTTGAGGAAGTTGAGGAGTTCCTGTAAGTTGTGCTTGATCTTGTGAACGAATATCACTAACCTGAGCTTTTGAGGATGGTATACCATCGCTTATTGTGGGTTCCCCGCATGAAGAGCAAAATCTGCTGTCACGATCGAGTTGTGATCCACAGTTTGCACAAAATCTGACATCAGGATGATCAGATTTAACTATAGGAGCAACATGATCTTTGTAGATGCGATAACGTTCAATTCTAGGCTTTCTTTTTCCTTTAGCAGCTATTACGAATAAAATAATTGCTAAAAAGAGAAATATTATACCAAAAACTAGTAAACCAATTCCTAAAGCCCCAAGAAAAGGTATTTGTGCTCCTGCTGATACCTGTGTAAAAATGCCTGGTGATCCATCTAGGTTCATAACTACTATTGCTAATTCTTGTCCAATAATGTCTCCTTCTGGACTCCATAAAAGTTCACCCGATTCGCTTTTTACGATCCAAGTAAAGTCAGATTGGGTCATTGGAGGCGTAGAGGTTAAGTTAGAAGTTAGTCCTGGATTTTCAATAGTATATTCTATTGAATCAAAACCAATATTTACAATATTGAGATAACGGACATTTCCAACATATGTAAGAAGATCACTTGAATCTGCAATCCCTATAAACATACCTTTAGCTTTAATTTTTATTTTTACAAAATCACCTGGATTATAATCTATATTAACCCATCTCCTAACATTAGGGTCTAGATCAGGGTCTGAATTGCTTAATTCAAATGAATCAACCACAATCGCTACTGCACTTGAGTCTTGTATTTGGTAGCTAGGTGTTGAAATAAACCCTTCAGAATCACTTAAAGCTTCATTTACTACTATTATTGCTGTTCCTCCAAACAGCATACCAATAGATGCAAAGACAAATACGATCCCGAAAAACACTGCTATTATTTTTCCTATTGAAATTTTTTTCACTTCCATAATTTATTATTTTGATTAATGATAATATTCAAATTACCTAAGATAATAATAAAAATAAGCTTTTTATAATATCTAACTGAGGTATTGAGAATCATAAATGAGATTCCCAATTAAGGTTATTAGTTTAATTACTTTTTTTTAAAATTAAATTTTAAAAATTCTGATTTATTTTAATAAAATTAAAAAAAAAATCAGGTTTTGGCTTCCTCGAATTTTCTGAAGGGAAGGAAACAATTAAAAAAAGGCATTAATTTAACTAAAAAAGAGTTTTTATTTATTAATAATTGAACTTAGAATATTCATTGCTTCATTAGTGTTTTCAGTCAATTCAGAAAGACGTTGTAAGATTACAAGTTGTAAAGCCTGTCCTTCCAATGGAATTGCATCTTTTCCAGTTAAATTTTTGATAACTTGATATGCATCTTTCTGATTTGTTTTTTTGAAAACCCGACCTAATTCTTCTATATCTTCAAAAAAGAACATATCTGACGATATCTTTGAAATATTTTTCATTATATCTAATATAGACATATCTTTAGACCATAATTCATTATAAAATTTAACAGCCTTGCCCTCTTTAATTTTATGTGATTCTTCTATTTCTTTTGTGATATTGATACAAAGAATTGTAGGCGGGACCTCTTTCAATTCCAATTTTATTTTGTAATTCTTTTTGTTGTAATGTAGAACAGCTTCTGTGTTTTTTTGAAAAGTTGTGGCCCAACAAAAAGCTGAACTGATATTTATCCGTTTACCTAATAATTCAATTTCAATTTTTCCATCAGGTTTAGGGATTACTTGAATAGAAGCTAAATGCTCTTTTCCAATTTGAATATCAATATCTTTATAAGAATCAGCTTCGAATACCACTAAACCACTAGGTCTATCAGTAGATATACGAATGATTTGTGTCAATTCTGCTAAATAAGAGACAGAGTTTATATGATACAGTCTATTACTTTTTCCGCTAAGAATAAATGAAGGAACTGAGGATCGAAACTTATCAAATTGATTACCAAGATAAGGTAACTTTGTAGTATCAGTAATTCCAAGAAAATAATTCGCATGAAGATCACCAATAAGCATTGACTCCTCAGGTTCAAAATACTTTGTCCTAAAATTAAAGAATTCCTCCATAAGATCCTCATTTTGGACAAGGATTGAATTAATATATCCAAATATTCCAATCTCATGAACTATGTATTGATCAATGACTGGATTATTAAAACCATGATTTAATGTTTCAAAGACTTTGAAAGTTTTTTTATAAGTATTGGCTGCTTGATTATGCATACGTTTGTTTTCATAGATGACTCCAAGGGATAAATATACTTTTATGATATCAAATGAATCATATTTCCCTATTTTGTCGATAACCTTAATGCCTAATTCAAGTAAAGATTGGGCAATTGTTAAATTCGTGGTTTCATAAGCTAAAACCCCCATTTCAACCAAAAACGAGCTAAAATCACTGACATAAATCTTTGAGCTATATTTTAATGTTGACAAATTGCTTAAACTAATAATAAAATCACTAATAAAATGTAAAAAATCAACGCCTAAGTAAGCAAATGTACCTAAAATATCTTTATAATATAAAACATATCTATCGTTTGCTAAACTTGAATTAATTAACGAAATTTCTTCTATTACTGTCATTAAATTCATTAATTGATTCAAATAACTTTTGATATTAGGAAAATCCTTTATCATTTGACCCTTATCAAAAAAGGTAGTAGCTTCAAACTTTAAATAATCTAAAGTACCCCAAACTAGTTCATAAAGCAATTCGATAGCTAAATCCTTATCTCCGTACTTGTCATCTGATATATGGTGATTTACTTGCGATATTAAGTCCTCAAACTGATGAGAAATGGTTTTGAAACTCTTATCAGGAAATTTAATTATATGAGAGGCCTTCAATTTAAGTAACAACCCTATTTTAGCTTAAATTTTTGAAATAAAGAATAAATTTATTATAATGGGAAAATTTATGATGTGTTTATCCTTTTCTAGTTCTGGAATACAAAATAATTTATAGAATTTAAAATACTCGCCTTTAATATTTAATTATTACTAAATGGTACTTCGTACTTTTTCCACAATATGTTAATAAAAACCTCAGTATAAAGTTTTTTACAAATAATTATGCAATTTAAAGCAATTATTAAGACTGGGTAGAGTTTATGAGCTACGTTGAAAGGGCATTATATGATTATGTAAAAAAAATACTTACAGAAGGATTGCAAGTTTTATTTTCAAAACGATTCATCATTTTTACAATTCTATTATTGGTATCCGGTGGATTAGCAATCTCAATTGTTGTATTAGAAGGTCAACAAGATATTGATTTTGAAACTATACGAAATGCGTTTATATTATTAACTTCAATTTCGTTTGGATTTATTGTAGCAGGATTCTTAGCGAAACGATTTTTATCAACATTTTTAAGATTCATTGTTATGATAATTGCAATTTCGGTAGCTTTAGGATTAGGAATGATTTCTATAATATTTGATTTTCTTACTAATCCAATAACATTGTTTTATCTGGAAATATATCCAATATTTTGTTTCTTACTTTGGACAGCATTAATGCCAATTGCTTCATTCGGATTCGCTAAGGGTTTATTTTATAACAAAGTTATCGGATCTGCATTGTTTTTGGGAAAACCTAAAGAAGACAATAAAGCAATATTTTCTGGAATATTTGCTCTTTTAACCATATTTGGGATGATTATTGGAGTTTACCTGTTTTTCCGATCAGAACTTATTATAATTGTAGCTGGTGGGCTTGCAATTGTTATGTCAATATTAATATTCATTATAACGATTGGAAAACTCTTCAAAAATGATACATTAAACTCATCTTTTTCTTTATTCTTTACAGTATCCGCATTGCCAATTCTTACACTATTAGCGTTATCAACTGAAAACACAACAATAACAATTCTGAATTATGGATTATTAGCATTTTCGCTTATTTACACCGCTCAAGGACAGGCTAAAAGAGCAAGAGGGACATCTAAAATGTCTGAGGAAGAGATCAGAATAATGTTGGCAAAGGAAAAACACGAGCAAAAGACCACTGATGATCCTTATTTTGTCAACAAAATTCTAAGATTTATTGGATCAGAAGGAATAGTTTTAATATTTCTAGGAACATTTCTCGGATATATTTCTCTCCAACTACAGGTAGCTAGAGATATACCAGTAGCTAGAGACATAGACCTAGGTTTACCAGGTCAAATCATTAATACTACTTTTCATAACTTATTTCCAGGATTTACAGCAGGACAAATATACCAAAGTATCAGTATTATATTTATTTTCATTATAATTTTGATAATCAGCATTACATATATTATTGGACCAGGGGTAAGAAGATACTTTACTGCTGATTTGTATCGTTTTGAGTGGTTACCTAGTTATGATGAAGCAAAAGCGTATTTTGAGAAGGTTCAGTCTGGAGAAATCGGAATTAAAAATGTTTCAGCTGATGTAATTAAAACAGTAGGAAGTGCAGCTTTGGCTTCCGCTAAATCTGCAGGAGCATCGCTTATAAATAGATTACTCAGACGAGGAAATGAAAATGAAAAAGAATAATCTATAAACTAATTTTTTTTATTAAAAAAGCTTTGATTAATCTGAAATTAAAAAAAATTGAAGAATTACATATTCAGATTGTATCCCCGATTATTTTAATTGTCTTTTGCTTGCTCTTCTATATAAGCTAAACTTTGATGTCTAAAGTAAGTATTATACAGTTCAGCATAATGACCATTATCTTTCATTAATTCATCATGAGAACCTTGTTCTATAATTTTCCCTTCTTTAATAACAATAATCCTATCAACATTTTTAACAGTGGAAAGCCTATGTGCTACAACAATAGAAGTTCGGCCTTCAAGCAATAAATTTATAGTTTTCTGAATCATTACTTCAGTTAAAGGATCAACTGAAGAAGTAGCTTCATCCATGATTAAAATCATTGGATTTACTAACAAAATTCGAGCAAATGCGATGAGTTGACGTTGTCCCATTGATAGACGATTTCCTCGCTCTCCCACATTTGTATCTAATCCTTCAGGTAGTCTATTAATCCAATCCATAATCCCTAGTTTATCGAGAACATTATTCATTTTCATTTCAGCATCAGTTATGTGTCCACTTCCATAAAGTAGGTTTTCTTTAATACTTGAATTCCACATAAATACTTCTTGGGAGATTATTGCTAATTTCTTACGATATTCATTCAGATCCAAACTTCTAATATCTTGATCGTCAATTAAAAGTTGACCAGACTGATACTCATAATTTCGAGATATCAATTTTACTAGAGTGGATTTTCCTGCTCCAGTATGTCCAACAATAGCGACTTTTTCGCCTGCATTGATTGTAAGGTGAAATTTTTTTAAGATATTTTTTCCTTCTTTATAAGCAAATGTTAAATCACGAAATTCTATTTTTCCTTTTGGATTTTCTAATAACTGACGATCATATTGGACGACTGTGTTTTCTGCATCGATTAAAGAGAAGACTCGTTCTGAAGCTGCTAAACCTTGCTGAAATTGGCTCCAAAATGAGGCAATGCTTATAAGAGGAAAAAAGAATAAGAAAATTCCTTGAAAAAACAAAAACCAATCTCCAAAACTGATTCTACCACCGGGTAGCCATGCTAATAATGCTCCTATGGAATCAGTAGTATTTCCAATTACATCTAAACCTCCGAGATAGATAAGGAAAGCTGTTGCAATCGCAGAAATAATAGCTAAGATAGGGAAAATACTATTAAAAACAATTCCCATTCTTAAATTAACACGATAAGAAGTTGTATTTAAGTCTAAAAATTCATTATATATTGTATTCTCTGCACGGAACGCTTTTGCAACATAAATGCCGCTGAAACTTTCCTGAACCATAGCATTAATCTTAGCAAGGACTCTTTGACTTTTTCTTGAGACATCTCTAGCAATTTTACGAAAAAGTAAGGCGGTAAATACGACAACTGGTGCAAAAAGAAGAAGAACAATCGTAAGCTTAATAGAACGATCAAATAGAAAGAATAAAAGGAAGAAAACAACAAGAACTTGCGCAAGCAAGCTGGTTGTTAAAGTAATTGTTTGACCAAAGGAGTTGGTGTCATTTTGAATTCGAGACACTAATTTTCCTGTCGGTTGTTCGTTAAGAAATGCCATATCTCTTTCAAGCACTGCATCAAAAACATCATTTCTAACATCAACAACCGCAGATGCAACTGTTCGTGCAGTTATTTCTTGTTGTAACCAATTACCTATAAAATTAATTATAAAAAAAAATAGAATTGCAATCATTAAGGTTGTAATAATCGTTCCCAAAGGATCGATGCCATTCGTCGTTAGATATGTTTTTTCAATCTGATCAAGCATATCAGAAATATATAAAGGTACTAAAGTTGACGCTAATGAACCGAATAATAAACTGAATATAATTAGAGCAATACCTTTTTTGTAAGGACTAAAATAGTTGATAATTCGTTTGAGGAGTGCTTTATCTGAATATTCTCTATCAAAATCGTCTTTTTCAAGACCAGCCATTATAAAACCCATTAACGAACCTCCGTTTTAGTTTCAATGACTGGTTCTACAGCAGTTTTCAAATCGAATTCATCAAATGTTGTAAAAATCGACCGATAATGAATATTTTCTCTTAACAATGAAGTATGATCTCCGATACCAACTAATTTACCTTTATCAATTAATATTATGATATCAGCTCTTCTAATTTGTGCAATTCGATGCGTTATTAGAAAACTTACTCTCCCTTGAAGAACATTTTTTATTGCAGTATTTATCTCGTCTTCAGTTTGAGAATCAATAGATGACGTAGCATCATCTAAAATTAAAATAGCAGGATTTCTTAATATTGCTCGAGCTATAGCAACTCTTTGTCTTTGCCCTCCTGATAATGTTATACCTCGTTCTCCTATAACAGTTTCATATCCATCTGGTAATTCCTGAATGAATTCATGTGCTTTGGCTAATTTTGCAGCATTGATAATATCTTCTTCTGAAGCAGTTGTAGAACCCAATAATATATTATCTTTTATAGATTTTGAGAAGAGAAAAACGTCCTGTTCCACTAAACCTATTTGTGATCGAAGAGTTTCTAAATTCCAATCTTTTAAATCATAACCATCAATCGAAATATAACCAGTTTGAGGATCATATAACCGTGATAGTAATTTTGTTATCGTAGTTTTACCAGAACCAGTCATTCCAACAATAGCAACCGTTTGACCTGGGTTAACATCAAACGATATCTCTTTTAAAACTGGAATTTCAGGTTTATAGCCAAAAGATACATTTTTAAAAGCTATATCACCTTTAATCTGATTAGATATTCCAGAAGGATTATAATCGATTAAGGTTTCTTGGTTGATCAATTCCAATATACGACGTGCTGAAGCAACTCCCATACTCATTATAGTAATCGCAAAAACGTTAATGAAAGTTGGAAACCTTAACAATTGTAGTAGTCCTAAGAAAGCAATCAACTCTCCAATTGTAATAATTTGTCTATCAAGAAGATAAACTGAATGAAATAAAGAAAGAGTTGTAAAGACTCCAAGGAAGAGAAGTGCCCAATATCGAGCCATTATATTTCCAATTTGAACAGCATATCCTTTAAATTCATTGACGTTTTTATCAAATATTTCCTTTTCCTGAGCTTGTTGAGATGCTCCACGGACCACATACATCCCTGAAATAACCTCATTAAGCCGTGAAGAAATTTTACTAGCAGCTATTCGTTGTTTCCATGCAACCTTTTCTAAATTTTTATTATAACCCCTAAGAAAGACTAAGAAGCTAATTACAAATAACAGGGGAAACAAAAGAAGTTCCACGTCAATAAAAGAAATAAATATCAATGGGATTATTATACCTAAAGCTGATTGAAGCACTAGAAGAAGACCAGGATTTAACATCATATTCAATTGTCGAACATCTTGAGCAGCTCTTGCCATTAAATCGCCTATAGCTTGGCGATCGTGGAAGGTCATTGACTTTCCAATCATCGAGGTATAGAGTTCATCCCTAGCATCTCGCTCAACTCTTTGAGAAATGAATTCAGTTAAAATATTTTTTGTTATATTTGAAATTCCTGCTCCAATACCAGTGATTAATATCATAACAGAAAAGAAAAGTAATTGATTAATATCTACTGGTGGTTGTGTAATAACAAAAGCTACTGCTCCGATAAATAATGGAACAAAAGATTGAAAAATTGAAGCTGATAATTGAAATACAAGTGATAATGAAAATATTAGTTTATAATGAAATATATGAGAAATGATCCATCTAACGGGAGTAGATGTGTTAGTCTTTTTCAAACCGTATTGATTTTTTGTCTTAAATTCAGTGAATCCCATGAAATCCAAACTTGATTAAAAATTAATTAAGCTGAGTTATATCTCAGGAAAGTGAAATTACCTAATGCAAAAATGTGTCTTTACAACAATTTTCAAATTTAAGAACTTAGTATAAAAAATGAATAGGTAATAAAATTAGTTTTTAATTGATATAAAGAGAAAATCATTCGTGAAAAGTGAAACCAGACTGAAGTGAGGAAGATTACACTCCTAGGTACGAATAATTTTAAGATCACAAAAAATAATCTTATATTAGATGATAATAAAAATGGAAATTGATTGTGGTTTCACCACTGATATGAAATATGCAGTATGTGGTACTTTTACTGGAGGTTTACCAAGCAAAATTTATCCTCTTCTAAAAAAAGATTGGTAAAATGTTAAAGCCTTATATCCAGTTGTTATTGACCAATCGGAAATTAATGGTGACAAAGCTTATGAGTCACTTGATGACCTTCCCGAAAAAGTTGATGTTGTTGTAATAGTTCACAAACCAGAAATCACTCTAGAGATAGTCGAAAAAATAATTACAATGGAGTCGAAACCAGGAATATGGTTTATGCCGGGTACAGCTTCAAAAGAAATTATTGAATTATGCGAAAAAAATAGTAAACAGTATGGAAAATCCTGCTTAATGGGTCATAGAAAACTAACTGGAATAGGGAGATTTTTCAATTTACACAATTTTCACGGATTTGCTGGAAAGTGGAATAAAGTTCCTAAACAAATGTCTTAAATAGTTTATATGTCCGTTATTGCTATATCAGACACTGATAAAATTTCATGGACATCCATTACTTGAATGAGGTTTGTTTTAGCAGGAATACCTAAAAGTGTACCTGCAATTACTAATATTTTATCTTCCTCTTTGATATAATGATTATCAAGTGATTTTTCTACTGATTCTAAAATTATTTTATCTGTTGAAGTTTTAATATCAATTAGTAATGGTTCAACTCCCCAAACTAGTTGTAATTGTCGAAATGTTGTTGGAAAGCTTGTAGCTCCAATAATTGGAATTTTAGGTCGATGGGAACTGACTAATCTAACTGTTGAACCTGTTCTTGTAATTGCTAATATAGCTCCTAAATCTAATTTACTTGCTGTGTATTGTGCTGCATGTCCCAAAACTCCAGATAATGTCTCTTCTGAATAGTGAGTAATTCTTTTCAAATCAGAAGTAATTACTTCTTCTGCACGATGAGCAATACGATTCATATACTCAATTGTTTCAACAGGAAATTTGCCTACAGAAGTCTCACCGGAAAGCATAACTGCATCAGTTCCATCTAAGACAGCGTTGCTAACATCAGAAGCTTCGGCTCTAGTAGGACGTTTGTTAATAGTCATACTTTCTAACATTTGTGTAGCAGTGATTACTGGTTTACTATATATATTACATTGTTTTATAAGATCTTTTTGAACAATTGGAACATCTTCAGTTGGTATTTCTAGTCCTAAATCTCCTCTAGCGACCATAATTCCGTCGCTTGCCTTAATGATTTCCTTAATATTTTTTAAAGCTTCTCTATGTTCAATTTTACTAATTATGTGAGTATGTTTGTAATTTTTTTCTATCAATTCTCTTAGTGGAATTAAATCATTTGCTTTCCTTACAAAACTTGCGGCAAAGTAATCAGGATCGTATTCTAAGGCAAATTTTGCATCATTAATATCTTTTTTAGTAGGAAAAAATAGGCTAACAGGAACCTGTGGGGCATTGATACCCTTCCGTGAAGAAATAGGACCTCCAACTTTACAAGTAGTATAGATATCAACATTATTTTTTATTGATGTTACTTCAAGCATAACAAGTCCATCATTAATCCACAGTTCATTACCTACTTTGACTTCTTGAGGAAGGAGTTTATGATTGACACTAATACGATTTTCATCACCGATTACCTCATCAGCAGTAAGTATTAGTTTATCTCCGGGATTTATCTCAAATGCATTTTTCACTTCGCCAATACGGAATTTTGGACCCGAAAGATCACAAAGTAATGCGATATCTTCCGAAACTTTGCGAACCATTTTTATAGTCTTCTCATGCTCTTCATGTGAACCATGGGAAAAATTGATCCTAACGACATCCATCCCTGCTTTAATCATCTTTTTTAACATTGATTCAGTATTAGAACTAGGTCCTAAGGTACAAACAATCTTAGTTTTTGTAATTTTTGTGATCATATGAGTCATAAAGAATAAATAAAGAATAAATAAATATCGGTATTGAGTTTGTAAAAATGGATTCATTTTCTTTGATAGAATCGGTTATAAAGGGAAAATTAGATACAGAAAGTCGGTTACCTTTCAGTTTTTGGCGACATTTTCCACAAATCGACAGAGATCCAATAAAAAATGCTAAAGCACATATTGATTTTCAGAAGAAATACAAATGTGATTTCATAAAATATAGTGCACATGGAAGATTTCCTGTAGTGGATTTCGGTTGCAAAGTTGGGGATGAAACTGATTCTATTACTGGTTCAACACGTTGTCAACAGCATGCTGTTAATTCTTTAGAAGATTGGGAGAATATTGATGAAGTGGATGTCTTAGATGGAGAATATGGCAGATGTTTGAAGACCACGAAAATTCTGGGTCAAAAATTTCATCAAGATGTCCCCATTTTTCTTACAATTTTCCTCCCTTTGATGGTTGCAGACAAATTGAGCAATAACTTTAAACAGCAATTATTAGAAGATAAACAGCTTGTACAAGATAAATTATCTGTTATAACAAAAGTTGTTAATGAATTTTGTAAAGCTGGATTGGACGAGGGAGCAGATGGTTTGTTTTTAGCAACTCAACAAGCTTCTAATGATTTTTGGACTAAAGAAGATTTTGGTCTTTTTAAGAAATTTGATGAAAAAATTCTTAAGAATTTCGAAAATAAAAATATTTTTAAGATCCTTCATCTTCATGGAAATGGTGTTTTTTTTGATTGGGCTGTTCAACAACCAGTATCTTTTATAAATTGGCATTCTACTGAAACGGAACCAAAAATGAAAGATGCTCTTTCTAATCGTGCTCATATGAATGGATTGGACAAAAAAATTTTTGTAGATTATAACTCGGCTCAAATAGTTTCCTATCTGGATGAATTTATAAACAACTTAGAGGAAAATAGAAAAAAATCATTGATTTCTCCCGGATGTGTTATTCCTTTAAATTATAAAGAAGAAAATCTTCAATTTTTAAGTAATTATTTTGTTAAGTAGTAATCATTTTTGATTATTAATCACTAAATTGATATTTATATAAAAAATAAGGATTAAGGTATTTATGTCTTTTATTCTTCGTTTATTTGGCAGAAAGAAAGAATCTCCTGAGGATATTTATCTAAAAGGAATGGATGCTTTCTCTTCCAAGAATTTTCAAAATGCCCTATACTATTTTGATCTTGCATACAAGAAATCACGAATTTTTAGCACAAAAGTTAACGCTTTAATGAACTCTGCAACAATAAATGAAAATAGGGGTGATAACAAAGGAGCAAGTAATTTTTATTATAAGGCTGCCTTATTGAAAGCTAGTCATCAAAAACCTCATGCTGAAATTATTGATTTATTAACAAAATCTTATAGACAGTTAGTAAAATCTGGTAAAAAAAATATGGGTCCGGTGGTAGCTCCTTTAATGCTCTATGCTATAGCAAAACAAGATTTCAATCTAAGCCAGAAAGGTTATAACAGAATAAAGGATCTTAAACAAGATCCTTTAATTGCTTTAGCAATTGATGCGTGGGAATTAGCTAAAACAAGCAATATTGCAATAAGAGTTTCTGATAAAAATGATTTATTAAAAATTCCAAATAATTTTCCAAAAGAAATGATGTATATAACTGAAGAAGCTATCTCTGTCATTAGAGCTTATTCAGTGATAGAACCTGCGTTAGAACTTGTTGATGCAGATAAAGTCAAATCTGGAGACGATATGAAACTAAAATTAACAATTAAATCCTATGCTAACATCGAAATTACCAAGCTCATTTTGAATGTCGGAAATAAAGGGATTATTACAAATTTTCCAAAAGAAAAAGAACTTATAAAACTCGCATCCGGAAAGCAAGAAGAAATTATTATATCCCTTGAAGGGCAATTAAACGGCTTGTGGGAGATTGGTCCTGCAGAGATAACTTATGCTTATCAAAAATACGAATTTACTGTTAAAAGTAATAATGTTAGTGTGACAGTAATAGAAGCAGCTCCAAGTTTAGAATTAGAAATTGAAACAGAACCCATTGAGGAGGATTTTGAGTACGAAATCTTTAGTCGTCTAACCAATATTGGAAAAGTAATCATTGATAATATTCAAATTAAACTAATAATTCCTAGTGTAGAGATTGCAAAATTTATTGATGGTTCGTCTCAAAAAACTATTTTTTCTCTTAATCCTGGTGAAAAATTTGAATTTAGTAATAAAATTAAATTTGA
>MDVS01000115.1 GCA_001940645.1 Candidatus Heimdallarchaeota archaeon LC_3 | reverse complement strand
TAAAATTTACAAAAATATTTTTCTTATTTCGTAATTTTTTAATTTGAAAGTCAATAGAGTTATAAACAGTTTTGGAATATTCAATAAGCTTATTATTTTTGACCAATTGATTAACTCTAAACATTAATTGTTGTTTAGTCAAATTGTTTTCTTTATTTTTACCAGTTTCAGGATCATATTTAAGAAATCGTCTAATAATTTTTTCATTATACAATTCGTTCTTAACTTCTTTAATCTTATTAATTCCTAAAGCTTGAGTCTTAGTAACGGTAAAAAATATTTCATCAAAATTATCTTGATTAAAAAATTCAGTAATTACTTGTAAAAACTGTTTTTCAAAAATATAGTATTCTTCAGAGGTTATATCAACGGGTATTGTAAGAAAAACTCTGATATTACCTAAATTTGCGTATAATCCGAAATTAGCTTTAATGAGTTTTTCAGTTAGATTAGTAAAAAGAAATAAGTTAGTAACCCAATTATAAATAACATTTATTTTAAAAGTAAAACCATTATAGGTAAAATCTAATGTTTTTATAAAAGAATTAGGGTGAGGAAAGGTAACAGAATAAATTTTCTTTTGCTTTTTAAAATTTCTGGTTATAGATTTGTTAAAGAAGGGTAAAATACCTCTGATTTTAGAATTTTTATCTTTATTATAAGATAATTTAGAAAATAAAGGAAATTTGTTTTTATGATTTTGAATCGCTGTATTAACTTTTGTTTTTGAATACAATATGTCTTTATAAATATTGAAAATGCTTTGTTCAAAAGGATAAGAGGGATATTGACTTATTCCATGAGTTTTACCAGTAATAAATAATTCTTGATCATTTTCATCAACAAATTTTAGAAAAGGAAGTTTCTTAGTATTAATATTTTTTGCAAGAATTCCATATTTCTTTTTTTTGGCAATATAAATTGCTAAGATTTCTCCATAATCAGTTTCATATTTTAATTCGCTAATATTAGCAAAAAGAGTTAAAATTTTATCAATAATTTTTTTCTGACCTTTAACCAAATCAGAATCAGTATCGGTGTAAAGAGAAAGATTATCATAATATTTAAATGTCATTTCGGCAATAGATGTTAAGAATTCACTTCCAGCAGTAATTGAACCAAATATTGAAGGAATATTGAGTTTACCAGTATAATCTTCTTTTCGAATTCCTTCGCCAGAGATCCCAAAACCAGAAACATTGGTGTATTTTAGCATTTTTTCAATGGGATTACCAATACTTCCATCAGACATAATTTCTTTTTTCTTTTCACGCCTTAATCCAACAATTTTAGTAAAAAATTCTTCTCCAAATGCTGGAGGGTCATAGTCAAAATCAATTCTTTGAGTTTTAAGAAAGATAATTCTTTTTTTCAAATAACTAATTTCGTGTTTGTCTTCAATTATTGCTCTTACGACAGCGCTTGTAATTGAAATTAAGTTTCTATGAACGATACCTTCAACGTATTCATCACATTTTCTTTTAGCTGGAGTAGTTCCACGAAAGAATAACTTAACTTCATTAGTATTAATGGTAGCAGTGCCAATAAGAGGTCTAAATATATTATCTGGAAGTGGTTGTAAATGTTTCATACATTCAACAATAATTTTAACATTTTTCCAGAAATCTCTTTGTAGAGATTCTATATCATAAACATATTTTTCGCTTAATTCTTTTTTAGAAGCCAAAGTATATTGATCGTCAGCATAAGTGCATCGTGCAATACTTGGATATAATTGTTCAAAATCAGGATAGAGAATAGGTTCTTCTGGAGTTGAGAAAACAGCTCCATGAACAAATAACTCATTTCTTCCTCCATTATTGACTTTTTCCCAATTTTTTTGGTATTTTCTTTCAGAAATGATATTATTTTCGATTTGTTTTTTAGTTAATCCAGTTTTTTTTTCTAAATTAGCAAAAATAACTCTTTTAGCAATTGTTGCTGTGGAAAATGTACTAGCTGCAACAGGTTTGATTGAGAAAGAAAAAATAATATCAAGTAGTTTGGCTAATTCGGGATAGTTAAGAGTCTGCATTAACTTTTCACAAACAGCACAAGTAGCGAAAAGATCACGACATAAATATTCATCCGCTTTACTTAAATCAGTAGAATTTTCGTTAATAATAAAATCTTCTTCAGTAAAAAGATAATTAGAATCCAATTTTTCGTATTTAGTGCCTTTGGATAGTTCTTTAAGGGAGTGTTTGGGATTTTGTAAAGCTAAACTTAGAATAAAAGTATCGAGGACCCAAATATAGGAAAAAGTTTTTTCTTGAAGAGGATGTAATGTCATTGTTGGAATGCCTTTAGCTCCCAAATCTGGATTAAAATTGATTCGTGAACGAAAACCAGCCACAGTATTACCTAATTTTATGGTATAAGCAACAGCTTTAGTGTTGGTTTCATTATCATTTGATTCTTGAGGTTGACCCATGAATAAAGAGATTTGATTAACTCTGAAATCGGGTAAAGTTGGGAGAATATTTTTTACTTTCTGAGCTGTATGATGAATCATGTTTATATCAAAATTAAGATTATGTCCTATCCAAAGAGAACGTCTTTGAGGAACTCCACAGAGGATTTCTTCATACAATTTTGGATTAATAAGGATTAATCGAAAAATGTTAAATTCGTTATTATCAAATAAAGAAATGAGATTATTATGACCAGACATTAAAGCAGAAGTGGAAATAACAGCTAAAACAGTTTCAATATCAGCTAATAACAAAGCTTCCATGAGATTAGGAGTTTCAATGTAATAAATATTAGGAGCAATAGGAATAACAAGAGTTTCTTTTCGGGATTTATCCCAAAAACCTAAAATAACTCTACCAGCTTCTAAATTAAATACTCCTAATTTTAAGGGAGTTTGATCTTGAACTTTGTTCTCAATATCAAAAAATATGTGAGATAAGACGTATTTATCAGATTCAGCATATTTAGGAAAGTTAAAATCTGAAGCTTTAGGAAGTTCAAAGTTTTGAGGAAAATTAATTGGTAAAATATTATTAGAATATTGTTCAACAAACCAGGTAGCAGTTTCACGAATTTTCTTTTCTTCTTCAAATTCTCGCATTAAAAGAATATTTTCGCCTAATTTATCTGGAGAAATGAGTTTTTTATACACTCTGAGAATATATTTAACTTGATCGTAAATATGATAAACTAAACTTGGACTAGATTCATAATCAAGTAGTTTTTTATATCCATGCCTGAGTAACCAAGTTTTACGATAATTATAAATTTCAATAGAAGTAAGTTCATTCCAATCTTTCTTTTTACGTCTATTTTTACTTCTAGTGGGTTCAATAGCCCAATCGGGAAAAATAGAATTAGATTTCTTCTCAATAGCCCAATCTGGAAAAGGTTTAGGACCAAATTTCTTTACATTTTTTTCATTTTCAGTATAATCTTCTTTAGCCCAATTTGGAAAAGGTTTAGCTCCAACCAATAAAAAAAACTCCTACGACAGTCTAAAATTAAATGGGAAAATCAGATCAACTACTTGAACTCATTCAACCAAAATGAGCTTTTTCTGACTGTCGCTCCTTTTCTGTTCAGACAAGTAAGGAGTAAACCTTGCCGGGAAGACTCTTAACGTGAGTCAGCGTCTAACCGCCAGAAACGTTAGATTCTCAACAATGCTACAAGTAGCCAAGGGTTGTGTCGATTTTGACTTTTTTTTATACTGGAAAGAAAAAAAACCAGTCAATTGATCTGCCCTAGCCAATAACCATTTATGTTTACAAACTAGGATTACAGCAATTAATAATAAATTTAAATTCATTGTTTTATCGACTTTTGTTATTCAGTTCTATTTTCCGCTTTCTTGATCTCTTAAATCGAGCCTAAAATGTTTAAATTCCTCATTGATGAATTTTTCTTTTTTGTTTGAGATTAACGGTTCAATATATTTGCAATTAGTGCATTCAGACCACCATGTAATCCATGAAAGTTCTTGATTACATCTAATACATGCAATAATTGATGTTTCTGATTTTATCTTAAAACTGTCATTTCCGCAAAAACAATTTAATTGCTCTTTGTCTACCATTTTTAATAACCTGTCAGAATGATCATTTAATTTATTTTTTTTATAATTTCATATTGTTTTTTTAGAGGAAAATTAATACTAAGCTTTTCATAGTGATTACAGCAATTATTTAATAATAACATTATAATAATTCCATTTTAGAAAAATTTAAGAAGTAAAGAAAATAAATGAATATAAGAATCTTCTTTTAAGCAATTGATCTGCTAAGTTTCGCTATTTTTTCCAATTTGAAAGAAGATTCTTCCTAATTCATCTTTTGGTTGGACAGGGCCTTTCATTCTAACTGGATATTCTTTACCAGATTCTTCATCGGTCTCATAATCGACCTTTGAAAATTTATAATTACCATTTTTAGCTTTTTTATGTTCACCAAGAACTTCCTTAATAGTTTCAACACCTTTAAGAATCAATTTTGTTACTGTTTCTTCACCTTCATAGAAAACTTCTATAGGTTGGTGTTGAATACCGTCTTTATCGGGTTCACCAGCTTGGAACCAATCATGAATCTTTACGGGAACATATTCAATAGCTTTAGCTCTGAAAACTACTGATTGTTGTCTAAGAGCTTCTAGAAGCTCACTATCTTTTATTGCTTTTACTGCACTTACAGCCATATTATTTCATCTCGTTTTTGTTTTGGATTGAATTTTTCAAGCTTTGATTTTTCTTGTGAGTTGGAGAATTCAAAAACCAAATAATCCCAGTCTCTGTTAACATCAGATCGGTGAGAACTTGAGGGGATTAACCATGTGTTAAGCATAAAATCACTTAATTATATTAAATTTGATTCAAAATCTCTTAGTAGTCTTTTAGTTGCTTCTCTAATTAAATATGATCTATTTTTTGACTTGTAGATTTTTTTATACAATGAATAAGGAATTGTAAGACTCATAGAGATTTTTTTATGTTTACTTTTTTCTCGGAGATTTGAATTTGTAACTTTTTTATTATCATACATTAAAAAATGAATTAAAGCGATTTGAACGAACATTGAACGCGAAAAAATATATTTCTTATCTATTAAATCGTCAATTTTATCTAGTAATTCTCTTTCAATTTTAAAAGTTGTTATAATACCTTTACGACCAATGGAGCTTGTATTACTTTTGGTGTGAGTAAAACGATAATATCCTGGTATGTATTTTTTTATAGGTTCATTTTTAAGCATAAAATCACTTTTAACTAATAATTCTCAATATTTTTACATCTAAGACAAGTTACGTTGTAACTGTCTTCTCCAGTCTGTTTTTGATTGAAAATTGTTATCCGTTTACAATTGAAACACCAGTAGAGTGAATCTTCTGGATTTTTATTGCAATCGCAAGAAAATCGTTTTAGACAGTTTTTACAAATCCTTTGCTCAATATTCTTTAAAATATCACTTATATCTTCGATTTCTTTATGATAATCAGTTATAAGGTCTAAACAATTGCTTTTTTGATAATTTGCTAACAAACTTTCCTCAAAAATACATTCTTTGTGATTATGGAATATTCGATATTTCCAGAGTTGGAAATTATCAAGAATTTTTCTTAAAAAATTACGATTATCAATTAAATGGATAGTATTCATGATTTAGCTCCGTCATTATAAATTTTTTGAAAATATTTACGATCTTCTTTCTCTATATTTGTAACAAAAATCATTATGAGTAATTTAGAAAAACAGCAATGACACACTGCTTTTATTGGATCTCGATTAAACATAAAATTATCATTACACATAATAGGGTTCTCTTAGTTTGTTATTGGTTCTAATTCTTTGTAAGATCCTAATTGAAACCATTTAGGATAATATCCCTTATCATAAACACCTTTCAAGGGTGGTAGTTGTTTTAATAGTTTGTTAGCGTCTAAATAGTTTTTAGCTTTGAAATAAGCATAAGGTAGACCAAGATCACGACTAAGTGAAGTTACAATTCTTGGTAAACTCCAAGAACGGGTATAATCAGACCAATGAGTTGAATAAATTTCACACATGATTTAGGATCAGATTGATTCTTTAATTTGAAAATTTTAATTCACGAATGGAATAGAGATATAGTAGTAAAATTGTTATGGTAGAACCTATAAATACTATAAATAGTATTGAAGCTGGAAAAGTAAGGGTAAGTGCTGATGATAAGCTGGTTAAGGAAACTAATTCACTTAAAGCACTTAAAAACAAAATAAAACAGATTAAAGGTATTAATAAAAGATAAAATAAATCAAGTTTTTCAATTTTATAGGTTTTAAGTTCTTTAACATTTAATTCAGTTTTTTTTATTAAATGATAATTGA
>MDVS01000114.1 GCA_001940645.1 Candidatus Heimdallarchaeota archaeon LC_3 | reverse complement strand
AATTTTCCAAAAAGTTTGTAAAGCTCCTCACAAAGATACCAGGAATCTGTTGTACAGCATAGTTGTTTTGAACGTGCTCCTTTTAGTAATAATTGGGTTATTTGTTTTGTAAAGAGTTGTTTTGCTAGGTTTATTTTTGTTTTAAAGCCTTCAAGGTGTCCTTGGTTGCGTTGTAAAAATTTTTTAGGTAAATATTGTTTAAAATCATAATCGAAATATGATAGAGAAGTAATCCAGCAGTCTACTATGATATTCTCAAACTGGGTGCCCCCTCCAACATGATTATGTTGATAGGCAGCACCATGTACCTCTTTTCCATATCTCCTCATTGAAGTATCGTCAAGAGAAACTACTACTCGTTCTCGACCATCAATGTTACTAAATCGTTTAGAAAGGTCTTTTTTCAGAATTTGAAGGTAGGGACGACTTCGAAGAAGCGAATAACGTATCTTTCGTGCGGAAATATTATCTATTCCTGTTCGTTCTAAGCTTTGAATACTTTTTCTACGACCTGCAATTAAATGATTGCATAATGCTGCCATGTTTATATTTTGGCTGCCATAGCTCCAAGGGAATGTTTTTAAACTCTGTTGAATGAATTCTCGTATGGGAGGGAAGAACATGGTTTGAATCACCAATTCTTCTATGTTTTTCTCTCCCTTCTAAATTTTATGAATTTTGTCGGAATACAGAAATTTATGTAAAAAGTATGCTATTATAAAATCACGAATGATTTTAAATTTTTCTTTGTGGTTTGACCAACTTTAAATAAGTCCGTTTCAAGAAATTTCATACTATGAAAAATATAAAATTTCTATTATTATCAGGTTTCTTCATTTTATTAATGATTACCTCTCCTTCAGTTCAAGCACAAGATTTACCATCTGGTTTGAATACTGTAGGAGTAAGTGTCGGGGATAGCTTTAACATCAAAGTTTTAGCTAACGATTTAGACCTTGAAGCAATTATCCCTGATGATGACGATTTAGGGTTCGATTTTTCTGAAATTGGATTAGATGAACTCAAATTTGAGCTGTTCAATGATTTAGAAAATGAATCATTAATCCCAGAAGTTGGTGATGTTGTAATCGTAACTGTTGAAACACTACCATCCTCTACATCTGTAGGGTCAATTTCGTTAGAACTTGATGGATTAAAGAACAATATTGAGACAGGTTTTATACTAGGAACTCCAGTAACCTTTATTGATTGGACTGTATGGGTTACATATCTAAACGAACTTGTTACTAAGGTAGAAAGTGCAACAGACATTGGAATAAGTCTTATAATTAACAATTCTGATACTAAGTTCACTTCTAACGTTTTTCTCGATTTTCCAATTCCAGCAGGATTACAACCCTATCTGACGAGCTTAGAAATACTACAAAAAATGATTTATGATAAAACAACAGGAATTCAAGAAATGATGAAAGTTGATTTAACATATACAAGTCCAAGCCAATTAGTAGGAACACAAACTCAAAGTTTACATTATGAATTAACTGATGAAGATATAACTACTAGTTCTAATCCAGAGACATCAATAGAAACAACAACAACTCCAGGCTATGAATTATTTGCAACTGTTTTGTCAATCACAATAGTGGCAGTCTTGATAAAATATAAGAAAAAAAATAAATAGCTTTTCTTTAAGTAGGAACGAAATACACATCAGTTGGTTTTAACTGAGGAAGTTTTACAAACTTCGCTTTCAATTCCATACCGATCCAATCAAGGGTTGGATTCTCTGGATCTAAACCTAATATTCTTGTTAATAATAAAGTATCACAACCTTTAAATTCCATGTACCCCAAAATAAAAGGAGTTTGATCTAGAAAAGCTTCAGCACCGAAATGGCAAACTGTGAAGGCATGTAAATTACCAATTTTAGGCAGTTTAATCCATTTTGTTTCCTCACCACATTCCTGACAAGCTAATTTAGGATTAGCTGTTGTGAAAGAGCATTTCTTGCATTTAGTTCCTATAAGTTGACCGTTGGACAAGGCTGCAAACCAAGGAGAGTCCTGACCGTATGAATGAAGATAATTCACGTTATAAGGAAACTGAATTACAATGGGTCCCATTTTTTTCAAATCTTCATCCTTCCAGTCATCAGGAAAAGGAATATTAAAGGCTATAGTTCCTGAAAGATCTTTCCAATCTTCTTCCATCTTAGCATTAGTATTCTTTTTAATCGACATTAGAAAACCTCCATTTGCACGTCATCTGGTCTTTCCAGTATAGAAACAGTAACATAAGTTCCTGTTCCTGCATGAGAATGAATTGCTCCTCTTTTAGGATTAGTTAATTGCAAAACCTTAGATTTTTTAGAATCTAATCCAGCTTTCTGAAAATGGCGTGGAATAGAGCCTTGAAGTTGCCAGAAGGCAAAAACCCCTTGCATTAGTCCAGTAGCTCCAACTGGATGACCACAGGCAAGTAATCCTCCAGAAGGATTGACAGGTATAGTTCCTTGTTTAGGCAAATCTAAGCCATAATCAATATTAGGCATAAAGGTATTACCTTCCTCTGTATAAGAACCAGACTCACCGTATTTACATAACCCCATATCTTCAATTGTTTGAAGTTCAGAGGAAGTATAAGCATCATGAAGTTCAACAAAATCAAGTTCTTTAGCAGGATTAGTAATTTTTGCTTGTTCATAAGCCATTTTTGAAGCCATACGCCCTGCCCTAAAGGAGTGCATTCCTGGATATTTTAATTTACCACCTATAAACTGTTTACCAACATAATCTTCAGGTTTTTCGTTGGGCAACAATAAAACGTCCTTATGAGGACGATCAGCCATACGCATAGCATCAGTACCAGTACCAACAGCAATAATCTCAATTGGATTATCAGTAAGCTCAAAAGCAATATCTTCAGGTGCAAATAAGCAAGTAGCAGCTCCATCAGACATAGCACAAATATCTAAACGTGTTAAAGGCCAAGCAACCATGGGAGAATTACGAACATCTTTAATAGTTAGTCTAGCAGGTTGCTGTGAATAAGGATTATAGATCGCATTTATATGATTCTTAACAGAAACAGCCGCCATTTGCTCTACTGTTGTACCAAACTCTTTCATATGTCTAGAAACCATTGAAGCGTAATATCCGCTATAAAATCCACCAACAGGATAATCAAAACTTACATCAGAAGCTAATGCAATAAATTCATTACCTTTCCAAGTATTAACATGACTCATTAATTCAAAACCATAAGCAACACATAAATCTAACCGTTCACTTGCCACCTCTCGCCAGGCTGCTTGAAAACCTAGTCCACCTGTCGCTCCACCACCTTCAACTCTATGTGATGGTCGTGGAATTAATCCCAAATAATCTTGAGCCATGATTCCCGCCATGAGTTGTCTAGTAAAATGATCAGAGAAATAAGAAGCCACCGATCCATCGATCATGTTATGTACTTCTTTTCTTGTCTTTTTCAGGTCAGAAAGAGCATAATCATATGATTCTTTAACTATAGCTTGAAAAGTTTTATCTTTTCTCGCTTTTGTAAACTTAGATACTCCTCCACTTACCATATACACTTTTCGTACCATTTTATCACCAATTACTTATATTTATTTGTTTTTTAAAAATTAATAAGTTATTTATAATAATAATTTGTAAATACTCAATGATTAAAAATAGAAAAACATAGGTAAATAGTTGTTAAGGATTTAAAAATCCTCCCCAACAGGCAATAAATTTGTTAGGTTTTCCTTATACGTATATCAACAAATCTAATTTTCACAGGGTCTAAATTTATCTGGAAAAAGATCTTTCGCTAAATTTAAAGATTCGACGCTAGCCCTATTCATAAATTCATAATATTTATGAAGATTTTCAGAAGTATAAATACATATTTGGTAGAAAATTACAGTGAAAAAATTTACAAAAATAATTAAAGCAAGCCTATCTTAATTAAATCGTGTAATTGGAATCAATTCGTTAATTAATCATTTACGAATTCTAATCATAAAAAGGAAAAAATTATCATGATGGGAGTAAAAAAAAGCCAAGAGGTTCCGTATTATACATTTTCAATTTTAGGAATAAGTTATTTTCTTGTTTATACTTTTTTTTACTATCCAATTACTAATGCAAGGGATTATTTAAATTCATTAGAGGGACAATTCGATTTAAATTATTCATTCTGGAATTCCTTTAGTACCCTACATTTCAACTCACCAAATTTTTCAGAATTGACACAATTTCACCTAATTGACAACTTTCTTGGTTTTTTTATAGGTGGGATTTATAGTGGATATTTTTTAGTAGCCATTGTTATTTTAGTAGTAGCTACATTGATCCATCTCATTGGTACCCTTAATTACTTTAAATTATTTTATACAACTTCTCCTTTCCTTGAAAAACATCAAAAATTATTTAAAGCTAAATACAAACAATCTTATAAAGTGTTTTTTGTAATATTTACATTAAATTCAACCATATCTATAGCAAAATATTATTTTGCAGTTTCAAACACAACCCTGGTTGATTACTTCTTTCCAAATATTATCGTTTTAATTTTTTATGATATTTTGTCTCTGTTCTTCATACATTTACTGATATTCCTATTATGGATTATTTCTTGGTATGTGATCTATTATTTTCTCAAATTGGATGCTCATGATTACATTGAAAAAGGTCGCAGGTATTATGAAAAATCTGATTTTACGAAAGCAATCGAAAATTATCGCCTATCAAGTGAAGTGGATGGGACTAATGCTAAAACATTCAATTATTGGGGAGTTTCCTTACTTAGTTTAGACAATTTTGCTGAAGCTAGTGCTAAATTCAAGAAAGCGATAGAATTATTTCCTGAAAATTCACTTTTTCATGAAAATCTCAGTTACACGCTAAGTTTATTGAGAAAATATGAAGAAGCTGGTGTTGTATATGATGAAGTAAAAAGATTGAATCCAGATAAGAATAAAATTAATTATCATTCTTATTTAGGATCAATTCTTATAAGGCAAGGAAAATTAGAAGAGGCAGTTGAAAGTTTTCAAAAATCGCATGATGCGGATCCTAAGGATATTAAAATTTATGTCCCATGGATTGATTCTTTAACGATACTAGGTAGAAACGAAGAAGCAATAAAATTAATAGAAGAAGTTATGAATGAGCATCAAAATATCGATTATAAGATTGAAGCATCTCTTTTAAATTATTGGGGAGTGTCTCACCTAAACTTAAACCGCTATGTGGATGCTATTGAAAAATTTCAGAAAGCTGTTCAAATTATTCCAGAATTTTTTGTTGCCTATGAAAACTGGGGAATTTCATTAAGTTTTCTTAAACGATTTCAAGAATCAAAAGAAAAATTTGAAAAAGCAATAGAAATTTTAAATAAAATCCGTAATGATGAAGAGATATTTCATCTATATTTGAATTGGATAAATAATTTAATTCTCTTAAAACAGAATGATGCAGTATTAGAAAATGTAGAAAAAGCATTGAAAATAAATGCCAAAAGTCCCAGAATTTTTAATTATTGGGGTGTAGCACTCCTTAAATTAAACCGTCTTGAAGAAGCTGTTAGAAAATTTGAAAAAGCAGTAAAAATCGACCGAAATTTGATTGTAGCATATTCAAATTTGATTTATACTCATTGTTTACTGGGGAACTTCAAAGAAGCTGATATTATATCGCAATATCCTTGGAGGCTAAAAGTAGATGAAATAAAAATATTATTTTCTTATGGAACGGTTCTAGCTGAGCTAGGAAGGCATGAAAAGGCTATTGAAAAATTCGAACAAGTTTGGGAAAGAGATTCAAGACTTAATCACAACTATTTAGCATGGACTGATTGTCTAATTTCTTTGAATAGGTTCGAGGAGGTTTTAGAAAAAGTCGAAGAATGGCTTGAAATAAATCCTGATAGTGATAAAGCATACAATTATTGGGGAGTGGCTTTACTGAATTTAGATAGAGTTGAAGAAGGAATGAAAAAATTTCATAAAGCTACTAAACTTAATCCTAATATCACATTACCTTTAGAAAACTGGGGATATGCTTTAGGAATTTTGGGAAAGTATGAAGAAGCTATTGAAAAATATCAAAAAATCATTGAAATGGATCCATTAAATGCAATAGCCTACTATTTCTGGGGACTAGGATTACAACGCAGTAATAAATTCATGGAAGCTATTGAAAAATTCAAGAAAGCAACGGAGTTTGATCCCTATCTTACTGATGCATATTGTGATTGGGCATTAACTCTAGGAACATTAGGTGATTTGGAAGCTGCTAGTAATATGTATCAGAAAGTAATTGAGTTAGAACCAAATAATGCTATTATTTATAATTATTGGGGGGTTATCCTTCTTCAAATGCAACTCTTCGAAGATGCAATTGAAAAATTCAAAAAAGCAATAGATTTAGAACCTAAATTTACCTTACCGTATGAGAATTGGGGCTATATCCTTAGATTAGTCGGAAATTTTGAAGAATCCAAGGAAAAATACCTCAAAGCTCTTGAATTAAACCCTTATAATGCTAATACTTACCGTTCTTATGGAATTTCATTGGCTCATCAAGGGAATCACGAAGAAGCAATAGATCAATTTGTACAATCAAGTATATTAGACTCAAAGGGCTGGGAAGCCTACTATTATTGGGGTTTAACACTATCACAAATGCAAAATTTTGAAGAAGCAATCAAAAAATTTAAAATAAGTTCAGAATTGAATCCAGAATTTGCCCTAATTTATTATTCTTTGAGTGTTTCTTTAGATAAGTTAGGAGAAGAAGAGGAAGCAAAGAAAAAATACCAAAAAGCTATAGAATTAGATCCAAGTTTAGGATATCTAAATACTCCCTCTATCCCCTGGTATATTTATCAGTAAATCCCAATTCGATATGATGACAAAAATGAAAATTAGAGAAAGTGGAATGCCTGAGGATCATTTGTGGGAAAAATTTTTCGATATAAAGCTAATATTTAAAAAATTAGAGATTAACAATAAAATAGAATCCTTAGTTGATTTTGGTTTTGGCTACGGAACGTTTTCAGTTCCTGCTGCTGAAATAATTTCTGGAAAAGTCATTGCACTAGATTTAGAAAATGAGATGATTAATTATTTAAGAGAAAAAATAGATAAACGCAATGTCAAAAACATAGATATCATAAAAAGGGATTTTATTGATCAGGGTTCAGATTTACCAAATAATTCAATAGATTATGTCATGCTTTTCAATATTTTACACCACGATCAACCTAAAGTATTGTTAAAAGAAGCATACAAAATTTTGAAGCTTCAAGGCAAACTAGGGATAATTCATTGGAATTATGATCCAACTACGCCTCGAGGACCACCACTTGCAATTCGACCAAAGCCTGAAAATTTAATATCTTTGGCTACACAAATAGGATTTGTAAATCCAATTTTGTTTGATCTCAAACCGTTTCACTATGGGATTTTAATGAAAAAAGAAAAATTAAATCGTTAAAACATGAAGAGTATGAAATATTGCAGAAATGAGTATTTTTATTCAAAACATTTTAAAATAAATTTTGGTAATATAAGTCAAAAACAATTAAACTTAGGTTCGATATTCTAATTTTAGACGATTAAAATTAATATTAGAAAAGGGGAATCGAGGATGCAGGGAATATGGTTTTATTGGTAAAAATTGTTCTTGTAGGGGATGGAAACGTTGGGAGAACAACTTTAAGGTTGAAACATCTCGGTAAACCAGTAGATACTATGCACAAATCGTCTATAGGAGCAGAAACATCTCTTCTCGAATATGAATTCGATAAAAACATAATAAGATTTCAAGTTTGGCAACTTTCTGAGAAGCAAAGACATGATGCTATTCGTTCTGTTTACTATAAAGGAGCATTAGGAGCTATTCTTCTCTTTGATGTCCAAAGAGAGGAATCTTTTAATAATCTTAATTTTTGGATTAATGAAATATGGTCGAATAATGACACAGGGCAAATTCCCATTGCAATTTATGGTAATGTTAGAGATTTAACAAAAGTTTCTGTTCCTTATATCCGAGTATTAGCTTATATTGAGAAATTGAAGGAATTTCAGTCGGTAAAAGTTCCAATCAGGTATTTTGAAGGATCAGTATTAAAAGGAGAAAAATTAGACAAAATTTTGGAATTTCTAGCCCAAGAATACCTTAAAATAGTAGAAGAACAAAAAAATAATTAGTTTGAATAACTGATTGGACTAAATTGGTTCTTATTCTTTGGAATTAATTTAAAATTGAGTAATTCAAATCCTTCACAAGATGAATAGATTTCTATGGGATTACCTGATTGATCCTCAAAATCTACAGCATTCAATCTCGGTTTAAAATGTGTTATCATCATGGATTCGATATTTCTTATTAATTCATCATCTATTATTCTATTAGTATCGGAAAATCCTCCAAAAGCAAAAGAAATATTGTAATCTTTTCCATAATCTTTAATAATGGATTGAAATAATCTGTGATTATTCAGTAATTGATCAGAAGGAGTTCTCACGGTACTACCAATATAAATAAGTTGAGAATCAATAACTAAAGAGTTAATTATTCCTTGTACCACCTTTTCTTCTACAAAAATAGAATAAAAATAATAACTATTACTGAACCCCATGCTTAATGCTTTTTGGAAGTCTCGTATATAATTCCAAAAAATATCAATATTTTTTACACGCATTTTAAACTGCATATGTCATACAACTTATGTTATATATGTTATCCTATTTTTCGCAAAAACTTCAATCTAAAAATTCTATTAAAACTAGTTATTTCAAGGACGTGTTTTAAATGGTAATACCGACATTATTCCTAATTTATTTATATGCCAATATTTCTCATCAGAACTATATTTCTTTTTATTGATTAATAAATTAAAAAATTATTAAATGGAATTTGATAAGTTTGGCTTTAATCCTTGAAGATTTAGAAGAAAAAAATTGGTTAATTTGCGACTCATGTAAAAATTTATGTAAAAATCCTAATTACGATTTTGATCTCAAACTAGACGAGTGTTGTATTTGTTCTTATTCCAATATTAAATGTTCAACCTGTTCAGAAAGAAAAATAAAAAAGAAGAAGAGTAAAATAATGTATTTTTGAGCTTGATTAATTTCTAAGTTTATTTTTATCATTAGTTTGCATTACAAACCATAAATATTTTATTATGTCTGGGAAGGAATCACGAGTTTTCAACAGTTTTCGTCAAGGGAGAAAGAGAAGTTTATGGGGTAATTTAAAATCGTCAAAAAACATAATTTTTGAGGTTTTAGATAGATTTTTTCAAAATATATTTATTTTTCATATGAGGTTAATGAAAATTTTTTTGCTAATACAGTAATTATATTACGAGATTAAAATTATTTTATTAAAGGAAGGAATCTGCTTCCTAAAATTTATTCATAAACTAATGATAAGAGTAAAATTTTACTCTTATCTTACTTTAACAATAAAAAAAATAATCACTTTAGATTCGTGATTTAAATTGCATCCAGACAAAGATTTGTTTTTCAAAGCCGTTGAACAAAGCGCTAATATGGTTATTATCACTGACAAAAAAGGGAATATTGAATATTTAAATCCAAAATTTGAAGAAATAACAGAATATACTTTGGAGGAAGTTAGAGGGAAAAAAACAAGTATTTTGAAATCAGGACAAATGCTAGAAGAAATATACAAAGATTTATGGGATACTATAACCTCTGGGAATATTTGGAGAGGAGAAATCATAAATAAAACAAAAACTGGTAATTATTTCTGGGTTAATGTTTCAATAAATCCAGTTTTAACCAATGAGAAAACTTCTCATTATGTAGCCATATATGAAGTAATAACTGAAAGAAAATTAGCTGAAGAAGTTCTTATGGAATACAAAGAACAATTTAAAACTATTCTTCAAACAAATTTGGATGCAATTGCTATTTTTGATGAAGATGGTTCTTTGGTTCAAGGAAATACAGCATTAGAAAGAATTTTTGGCTATTCAATTAAGGAATTAACCGGAGTAAAAAATCTACCTCTCCTTCTTCTGGCAGAAGACCAGTATGATAAATATATTGTTGGTTGGAAGATTTTTTTTAAAACTGGAGAAAGTTCAACAATGGGTACAATTTCTGAATGGATTGGGAAACATAAGGATGGAACAAGAATTAATCTTGAGCTTTCCATTTCTCCAATTAAGAAATATCGGAATGATGAATTAAAAACTTGGATTGTTGCTATTATAAGAGATATCACAACTAGAAAATTACAAGATGAGAAAATTAAAAAGCAAACTGAAGAACTTAGTGAATTTGCTCATAATATGAGTCATGATTTACGAAGTCACTTACAAAATATACAATTACAAACATATTTATTAAAAGATGATCCAGAAAATTATGAAAAATTTAACGCCAAAATCGTAAAACAAACAAATAAAATTAACGAGCTATTAACTAGATCTGTTAAATTAGCTGAGGCTGGATTAATTATTCAAAAAGAAGATAAAATTAATTTAAAAGAAATTCTAGAAGATACGCTTGAAGTTACCATTCCTAAGGATATAAAAATAGATATTAATGAACCAGAAAAAATGAAAGAACTTACTATTAAATGTGATAAAGAAAAACTTATTCAGGTTTTCAAGAATATTTTTGAAAATACTGTCAAGCATAGTCAACCTAAACTTCTAACAATAAATTGGCAAAAGAATAGTGATTTAGCAATTAACATCAAAAATGATGGAAAAATTATTTCTGAAAATGTTATTAACCAGTTTAATAACAAAAAAGCACAAATAAACGTGGAAACGAGGAATGGAATCGGCTTAACAATTATTAGAAAAATTATTGAAGCTCATGGATGGGAAATTCAACTAAGAAACGATCCAAATCCGACATATAAAATTATAGTTCCAGAAAATGATACAAATTAAACTATCGTAATCGGGTTTTTTTTCATAATACAATAACAAATTTTGAGTAAAGAGAAAATATTACTCAAGACGATTTTTTAAATAACATTTATTCAGCAATTATAAGGTGCCTATTTGTCTAGTAAAGAGTCTAATAAAGTAAATGTTAGTTTGATTACTTTAGTAAGTGCCACAGGCATAGGAGTATTCATGGGAGCATTAGATTCATCAATAGTTAATATTTCATTAAAAACAATAGAAGATTCGTTTAGAGTAGATCAATCTTCAGTGCAATGGGTTGTTCTTGCTTATCTTTTAACAATAATTTCTTTAATGACCGTTAGTGGAAATCTAGGTGATAGATTTAGCTCTAAAAAAGTGTTCCAATTAGGAATAGGACTATTTACACTTGGATCTTTGTTGTGTGGGTTATCCCCGACATTAGAAATTTTAGTAATTTCACGTATTTTTCAGGCTTTCGGCGCTTCAGGATTATTTGCTAATGGAATTGCCATTATTACGAGATTTACGGATAGGAAAAATAGAGGATTAGCAATAGGATTTAATTCTTTGATAGTTTCTGGAGCTTTAACAGTTGGACCAGCTGTAGGAGGAATATTAACACAATTCTTTGGATGGCAATCAATTTTTTTTATGAATATTCCTATAGGAATAGTAGGATTTGTATGGGTTCAAAAAGTAATACCATCTACACCTCCTCTAAATAATTATCCAAGTAATGAAACTTCTCAATATAAAATTGATATATTAGGTATTATTTTACTTCCTGTTACACTTTTTGCTTTAACTGCAGGATTTGCAGTATTAAATAACAAGAATACTTTGGAAATTTTACCCATAGCAATCTTATTATTTTTACTTAGTTTCATTGCTTTTATTGTACTGATATATGTTGAAAAGAGAGCGCCTAACCCAAATATTGATCTATCGCTATTTAAAAATAGAAGATTTACAGCAGGAATAATTTCAGCTATATTAGCTTTTACCGGGTTACAAATAATTTTATACCAAATGCCCTTTTTTCTCCAAGACAGAGAAACAATGAATTTAACCCAATCAGAAACAGGATTGATAATTATTGCAGTTCCTTTAGTTATGGCGATAGCTGGTCCTTTAGCAGGACGATTATCAGATAAATATGATGCCAAATATTTGTCCACAGGTGGAATTATAGGAATAGCTATGGTTTTATTAGTTTTCACCCTAGTGCTCTCAAAATCTATTGATATTTTTGTATTGATTTTGCTCATGCTCTTATTTGGATTAACAATAGGATTTTTTTCAGCACCAAACGGTAATTCAGTAATGTCAGCTTCCCCTAGAAATAAACTAGGATTAGCAGGTGGTATATTAGCATTATCTCGTAATATTGGCTTTACTCTAGGAATTGTTGTATCTACTGCTGTATTAACATTATTTACCAGATTTTTTAGCAATATTTATGGAACATCTTTATTTAATCCCGATGGAACAACTAGAATAGATCCAAATGTATATGTTTCTTCATTACAATGGATATTCATGTTATCTATTCCATTTTTGCTAACAGCAGCGTTGATATCATATTTGAGAGGATCGGAAGAAAGATCAATATCATAAACAATGTTATTAATAAATTAATATATTATTATTATTGCAATGAGAATTTACTGTAACATTAATATTGACTTACTTAATACAAAGCTAGATTATATTTTTGTCAGGAAATTATATACAAAATAATCCATGAAGCTGACATTACTGAATTACCGTTTGGTGCTGAAAAAAATCCTATTGTTAATCCAAATAAGAGCATGAGCAAAATCAATACAAAAATATCAATAGATTTTGAGAGCACTAGGGTGAAAACTAATAAAACCATAGCTATTCCTATAATTCCACCTGTGGACAAATATTTGGCATCATATTTATCTGATAATCGTCCTGCTAAAGG
>MDVS01000113.1 GCA_001940645.1 Candidatus Heimdallarchaeota archaeon LC_3 | reverse complement strand
GATTAAAAGTATCTCTTCTTATATCATTGACTAAATTCGATTTTATTCCAGCAGAAATCCATAAGCTAATAGATTCAAATATCCACATCATGAGACTAAGAGTTATAAATCCAAAAATTAGTAAATATATAACTTCAATTGATATTTGACTGAATGTATCAATTGCTTCGCTTATTAAAATAGGGGCAATTGTACTAATTATAGCAGAAAAGAGTATAACTATAGAAACAATTAATAATTGGAATTTTGATTCTCTAAGATAATTCCATAATTTACCTAATAGAACTTTGGTAGGTTTTGTTCTAGTTTTATCTGCCATAAATGCTCCACCCATTCGCATAGGACCACCACCGTGAGACATTAGTTCATCCCTCCATTAAAAGAAGCTTCAATTTGTTCTGATCTGGGTAACAATTCAAATATTCGCTTATATTCAGAACTAGATTTTATTAACTCTTTATGAGTACCAAATGCAATTATTTTACCTTTATCTAATAACATAATATAATCAGCATTAACAAGTGTAACCAAACGTTGAGTTACAGTAAAAGAAGTCCTGTTTTCCATTAAGTTATCTAATGCTTTTCTTAGATAATATTCCGTTTTAGAATCAACAGCAGAAACTGAATCATCAAGTAGTAATATATCTGGATTTGCTAACAATGCTCTGGCAATTCCTATTCGCTGTTTTTGTCCACCAGATAAAGTGATTCCTCTTTCTCCGATTAGAGAATCGTATTTCTCAGTCATTTGATCTATAAATCCATGTGCCTGAGCAGCTTTTGCAACAGAAATTATATTTTCTTCTGAAGCGTTTGGATTTGAAAAGATTATGTTTTCTTTGATTGTTCCTGTAAATAAAAACAATTCTTGCTCTACACGACTTACGTGTTTCCTGATAATAGAAGCAGGGATCTCAGTATAATTCTTTCCATCTATGGTTATCATTCCACCTTGAGGATCGTATAAACGTAGTAATAGTTTTAATACAGTTGATTTTCCTCCACCTGGACCTCCGATTACAGCAACTTTCGATCCTCCTGGAATATTTATATTAAAATTTTTAATTACAAGCTTACTATCCCCATTACCATTTCCATAAGAAAAATCAACGTTTTTAAAACTCAATTCACCTTTCCAATCGATAGACTCTTCAAGACCATATTCATCAATTGCTTCATCTGGTTGAGGATCCTGCCAGTTAATGATATTCCAGATTCTTTGTGCGTTAATCAATCCTGCTTGAGTCATTAAAAATGCCATCGGCATCGTTCTTGTCGCCATTTGCAAAGTAAATAGTAGTGCAACAGCTATAATTAAATTTTCAACTAAAATTCTACCATTCCAAACATCTATTAATGCCATTGCAAAAATGACTGCTGTTAGAATTGAAATTATTAGTGTGGGCATATAAAAAGCCTGAAATCGCCCTTCTATTCTCATCAAAGTTGAATATTTTGAACTTTGCTCACTAAATTTATTTTTCTCCCGTTGTTCAGCTGATAATCCTCGTACGACTTCTATACCCCTAAAAATTTCCTGTGAACTTTCTGTTAGGTTTCCTATTTCAGTAGCAAGGTCTCTTCTTACTGGAGTTATTTTTTTTGCAACAATAAAAGCAAAATAAGCGTAAATTATTATTCCGAAAAAAGTTACAAAGCTATATATTGGTGAAATTTGATATAAAAAGAACAATGTCAAAACAATTGCAAAACCAGTAGCAATCAGCATTCTTTGTGAAGGAAATATCCCAGCTCGCATTTGTGTTATTTCATTTGTCAATTTTGATAGCAATTGACTTGAATTTTCATTATCATGGAATGTTAAGCTGTGATCTTGAATAATATCAAATGATTCCTGCCTTATATCTCTTTCGTAAGCAGAAGCTGCTTTAAAAAACGTATAATTGCCAATAAAACCTGCAACTACAAATGTTAGGCTTAATAAAACTATCAATCCAGAAAGGTATAGAAATTCATCTGTGAATCCATTTTTTTCTAACTCCCCAAGAGCTTGACCTGTAATTAATGCTGGTAGAGTTTGACTAAGAGTTGTAATTAATAAAAAAATAATGGCTAAAATTAATGTAATCGGACTTTTTCTATAAATAGAAAAGAACATTGTAATACTTGAACGATAATGTGTATTTTTTCTAATTTCTGATTGACTAGAAATAAGAAAATCATCTTTGGGATTTGTTATGGAATGCATAATTAAAAAACCAGTTGATTTTGATCAATTTATAATTTTTTGTTTTACAAGTTTTACAAATTTATTCATCTTAAAAATATTCTTAGAACTCAAAGTTATGAAAAAATTAATAAACACATATTATTCACTATAAAATAATGAAAATTTGTTTTAATTGTTTTACAGGTTTAACTAATTGAATAATCATCCAAATAAAAAATTTAAATTTAAGATTTTCACTGAGAATGAAAAGACTATTACTATTCGGGGAATTGATAAGGATCTTTATGAGAGATATATGGCTCTTACAAAGGTATTTGCTCACAGTACAGGCTTTATGTTTAGTAGATTAATTAATCATTATAAAAAAGATAGAACGCCTGAATTAAGACATATTAGACATATGAAAAGTGAAAATGAACCAACTCTTGAGCTAATTAAAGATTTGGATAAATTAAAGATTACTAAAAATGATCTAATGGATGCTGGAGAGAAAATTAAATATTTTTTCAAAAATATTAATCACTTAGAATTTGCATCTGATGTAGATAACAAAGTTTTAGAAAAACATGTTTATCAAATACGTAATTGCAAGGTTAATATGCCTGAAAATATATCAAAATTATTAATGTATTCAATTATACGATCTCCAAAACCTATAAGTTATACTCCCGATACAACAGGTTCAATTACCATCAGGAAGGTTCAAGCTGAAGTCTATGATGAATTTTTATCAGCGTGTCAACTCCACAATGAAAAAGTAGGAGATGCAGTAAATTATCTTTTAACCCAAGTAATCCCTCAAGTAGAGATAACAGTAATAATAATGCATGAGCTCAGAGAAAATCCACTACATTTTTTAACTATCACAACTCTAGACTCATTAAAAGTAACTAAAGAAGATATGGAAGTAATTCAAGAGCGGAAACTTCTTTTTCATAGAATTTCCAATCTAGAATTTGCTGAAGATATCTCTAGCGAGTTATTTGTGGAAAAAGTGGCGGGGATCTATAAATGTGATAATGTATCATTGCCAGAAACAGTACCACGACTTATAAAACTATCTAGAATTAAAAACGAAGTTGAAATGATTGAAAAATCCTAATATAAATTTTATTATTTTAAATCATTTTAATGAAACCTGAAAATCTTTAAACATTGACATAAAATATCACTTAATGAATAAATTACCCATAACTCTCCTTTCAGGTTTTTTAGGTGCTGGAAAAACTACTTTATTGCAACATATTCTTATGAATCGTGAAGAGAAGAGAGTTGCAGTCATCGTAAATGATATATCAGAAATTAACATTGATGCTCAGATGATACAGCGAGGTAATTCATCTATATCTAGCACAAAAAAAGATATGGTAAGTTTAACTAATGGATGCATTTGCTGTCTAATGCGAGATGACTTGGTTCAGGAAGTGGCTAATTTAGCAACCCAAAACCGATTTGATTACCTTGTAATAGAATCAACTGGTATTTCTGATCCAAATAATATAGCTCTGCTTTTTCATAGCCCTATTGCTAATATTGCAAATCTAGATACTATGGTTACTGTAGTTGATGCTTATAATTTTGGTTCTGATTTGAATTCCACTAAAATGCTTGAAGATAATAAATCGATTCCTGAATTACTAATAAATCAAATTGAATTTAGTAATGTAGTGTTGATTAATAAAATAGATTTAGTCAATAAGAGAAAACTTGATAATATTTCTAAAGTTGTATTAGGACTTAATGCAGATACAAAAATTATTTACACAGAATATTCTAAAGTAGATTTAAATGAAATTTTAGATACAAATTTCTTTAGTACTGTCGAACATGAACCTCGTTGGAGAAAAATTCTATCTTGGGATAACAATAACTCATATGAGAACAAAAATCCTAGTCATGGACATGAAAGTTTAATTAACAGCTTTGTGTATAAAAGATCTTTGCCATTTGATCATGAAAGATTTGAGGAATTTGTATCAAAAACGCAAACTGGTGTAATTAGGAGTAAAGGATTTATTTGGCTTGCTACGGATATGAAACATGCCTTTAATTATTCTCAAGCAGGAAAATTAAAAGAAATAACTTCCGGAGAAATGTTTTGGTGGGTTGCTTTGGAAAAAGAGATGTGGCCCAAGAATAAAGAATTTAATTCCTTCTTAAAGAATATTTGGGATGAAACTTGGGGTGATCGTAGACAAGAGCTAGTTTTTATCGGAATTGGTATGAATAAAGAGGATATCGTTAATCAATTAGATTCTTGTCTCCTGACCAAATCAGAACTAGAAAAAATTCATGATGTTGAAAAAATAATCATCCATTTTTCCAAGTAAAATCCTAATTAGAGACCCAAAAATCATATATATATCAGAAAAAACTCTTCAAAAACTATATTTTTTTAGAGTAGGAATGTTATATGAAGGTAAAATGTGGTTTAATCCAAGCAAAAAATGAGTTGAACCCTGATGAACATAGCCTTGAAGAAGTCAAGGAAGCTATGATTGTCAAACACGAGAAATTTATTAAAGAAGCAGGTGAAAAAGGTGTTCAAATCTTATGCTTACAAGAAATTTTTTATGGACCTTATTTTTGTGCAGAACAAAATAAAAGATGGTATTCTTCAGCAGAAAAAGTTCCGGGTCCAACAACTGAACGATTAGCTAAATATGCTAAAGAATATAATATGGTAATGATTATTCCTGTATATGAAGAACATATGACAGGTGTATATTATAATACTGCTGCTATTTACGATGCTGATGGATCCTATCTTGGTAAATATCGAAAGAATCATATACCCCATGTTGATCCAGGATTCTGGGAAAAATTTTATTTTAAACCAGGAAATTTGGGATATCCTGTATTTGATACAGCGTATGGGAAAGTAGGAATTTATATTTGTTATGATAGACATTTTCCTGAAGGTGCAAGGGAATTAGCATTAAATGGTGCTGATATAATATTCAATCCATCTGCTACTGTTGCTGGATTATCTGAATATCTCTGGAAGCTAGAACAACCAGCACATGCAGTTGCAAATGGGTATTTTGTTGGTGCAATTAATCGGGTCGGTGTAGAAGCTCCATGGAATATAGGTGAATTTTATGGATCTTCATATTTCTGTGACCCTCGTGGTAATTTTGTTGTTCAAGGGAGTCGTAATCAAGATGAATTAATTATTGCAGATCTAGATTTTGATAAAATCCGTGAAGTTCGTGATACCTGGCAGTTTTTCCGTGATCGAAGACCTGAAACGTATAAACAAATATCCGAGGTTTAAAAATGGAGTTTGCTATAACCTTCAAAGGAGATATTAGTCCTAAGCGAACTGTCGCCTTATGTAAACAAGCTGAAGTAGGAGGTTTTACACATGGTTGGTTTTTCGATTCACATGTTTTATGGCGCGATTGCTATCCCACGATCGCAATGTGTATGGAACATACTGAAACTATGATATTTGGTCCTTGTGTTACTAATCCTGGAGTGAGAGAATGGTCAGTTGCAAGCAGTTTATTTGCTACTTTAGCAATGCAAAGTGGTGGACGTTTTAAAATTGGTCTTGGGCGTGGTGATTCTTCTCGAAGAGTTTTAGGAAAAAGACCAATGACTGTTGAGAATATGAAAGAATTTACAAAAAAACTCAAAGGAATTGTAAAAGGAGACCACGTGGAATATCACGATACGGAAACACAATTACCTTGGGCAGAAGGGTACGATATTCCTGTTTGGATTGCTGCCTATGGACCAAAGGCGCTTAAAGCTGCTGGTGTCGTTGGTGATGGCCTGATTGTTCAATTAGGTGATCCAGGGTTAGTGAAATGGTTCCACGATCAAACTTTAAATTCTGGTAAACTACTGAAGCGTGATATGTCAGATTTTCAACTAATGACTGCTGCCCCGGTTTGGGTTGGTGATATAGAAAAATCTCGTGAGCAAACGAAATGGTTTCCTGCCATGGTCGGTAATCACGTCGCTGATATAGTAGAAAAATATGGAAAAAAATCTAAAAAGATTCCAAAACACTTCCTTGATTATATTGAAGGACGTAAAGGTTATGATTACAAAGAACATGCAGATAAAGATGCAGATCATTTAGGGTTTATTACTGAAGAAATAATTGATTCTTTTGGTGTTCTTGGAGAAGTAGATGATCATATTAAAAAAATTAAAGAACTGGAAGCTGTAGGTGTTACTCAATTCAATATTTATCTGATGTGTGGTGAAGAAGAACGAATAGTAGCGGAATATGCTGAGCATATCATTCCAGAATTTCAATAATTTAATAAAATTTATGAATTTAATTCGATTTTTAGGACGTAATTTGGAAAATCCTACTTCTTCAAAATTAAGAATTTTAATATGAAATACTAAGGGAATACCTTTAAAATTTAAATAAATTAAATATCCACAAATATTTCTTTGACTTAAAACAATCTTATTTTTTTACTATATTTCTTTTTTTGTATAGAAAAACTTAATTTATCTTTTTTTTGTTAAATTTAATACAATAATATAAAGACTCAAGGCAATCTCTATTTGTTTTAGTCGAAATATTTATTTTTTTATGGATTGATTTGAAATGGATACAATAATTAAAGGTGGTACTATTGTTACTGCAAATGATCAATTTGTTGCTGATTTAGGTATAAAAGATGGAAAGATTGTTACTATTGGAACAGATTTAGGCTCTGCATCTGAAATAATTGATGCTTCAGGCAAATTTGTTATGCCCGGAATGATTGATGCTCATGTGCATTTTCAATTTCCTTTTGGGGGAACTGTTTCGTCTGATAGTTTTGAAACTGGTACACGATCAGCAGCAGCTGGTGGTGTGACGACAGTTGTCGATTTTGCAATTCAAAAGTCAGGAGAAAATTTGAAAGAAGTCATTGCAGCTCGTAAAGCAGAAGCAGATGGTAATGTTTATGTTGATTATTCATTACATGGCGGAATTGGTAATTGGAACGAAATGACTCGTAAACAAATAAAATCAATAATAGAGGAGGGAATTTCAAGTTTTAAGATGTTTATGATTTATCGAGAAGAAGGAATGCTTTCAACAGATCCGATGCTTCATGAGGCTTTATTAGAGACTAAAAAATATGGTGGAATGATTCAAATTCATGCAGAATCAGTTGATCTACTCGAAAAACTCATCTTAGAACATCAAGATGAAAATGAAATGAAAAAAGAGGGAGCTTGGTTGCATGTTGTCACAAGACCTAATGTTGTTGAAGCAGAAGCAATTCAAAGAGCACTAACTTGGGCCGAACATACTGGTGGTCATCTTTATATCGTTCACATGTCAACCGGTGAAGGAGCAGACCTTGTAAAAGCAGCCCAAGCTAGAGGTGTTAAAGTTATTGCAGAAACTTGTCCTCAGTATTTATTACTTAATGATGAAGTGTTTAAAGGAGAAAATGGACATTATTACGCTACAGCACCTCAGATTAAAAAAGCTAAAGATGGAGCTAGATTGTGGCAGGGTTTAAAAGAAGGTCATGTCCAGGTTGTTGGTACAGACACTTGTACGTTTGATACAAAGCAAAAAGCTATGTGGAACGGTAATTATACTAAAATACCTTTAGGATTACCAGGCACTGAATTGATGTTGCCTTTATTGTATAATGATGGTGTGAGAACAGGAAAAATATCCTTAAATCGTTTAATAGAGGTAGCAAGTACAAATCCTGCAAAAGTTTTTGGAATGTATCCTCAAAAAGGTTCACTGACAATTGGAACTGATGCTGACATAGTTATATTTGATCCTGATAAAAAAGTTACAATTGATTATAAAAACCTTGAAACTAACTGTGATTGGAGTCCTTATCAAGATAAACATATTGTTGGTTATCCACACATTACTCTTGTCCGAGGAACGATTGTAGGAAAGGAAGGTAAATGTGTAGGATCCAAAAGTTATGGTCACTTTATTAAACGTGGACCATCTAGAGATTTTCTAAACACAAACCTTCACAAGGAATTAACAGTTACTCAATAATGGTGAAAACATATTATGACTAAAAAATTAAAGAATTTTATAGATGGGGAATGGGTAGACAGTGAAACTACTAAATTCACTGACGTTCTTAATCCGGCTACTCAAGAAGTAATAGCTGAATGTCCTGAATCTACTCGTAGTGATGTAAATCAAGCAGTAAAAGCGGCAAGTGAAGCATATGTCGAGTGGCGCCAAACACCCGTATTAAGCAGGACTAGATATCTTCATGAATACAAAAATTTGATTGAAGAGAATTTTGAAGACATTTCCAAAATTGTTGTAATGGAAGCAGGCAAAACAATTGATGAAGCTCGTGGAGAAGTGAGACGAGCTATTGAAAGTATTGAATTTGCTTTCGGCGTTCCCTCGTTAATGACCGGGTTCAAAATAGAAGACATTTCTTCTGGTATTGATGAAACAGCTGAGCGCCAACCTTTAGGAGTATTTGCAGCTTTAACTCCATTTAACTTTCCTTTCATGGTTCCTTTGTGGTTTCTCCCAACTGCAATAGCTTGTGGTAATACTTACATAATCAAACCCTCACCACAAGTTCCATTAAGTATGGAAATAGCTTTCGATCTTTTAAAGGAAACGGACCTTCCAAACGGTGTGGTTAGTTTAGTTAATGGAGGAGTTGAGGCTGCTAATGCATTAATTGAACATCCAGATGTGAAAGGTATTTCCTTTGTTGGATCATCTAAAGTTGGAAAACTGATCTATGAAAATAGCTCAAAACATGGTAAAAGAGTTCAGATTCAGGGGGGTGCTAAAAATTATATGGTTGTTATGCCTGATGCTAATCTTAAAGGATCAGTAGCAAATATTTTGGGATCAGCATACGGTTGCGCAGGTCAAAGGTGCTTAGCAGGATCTGTCTTAGTAGCAGTAGGTGATGTTCTCAATCCTTTAACGGAAGAATTAGTAAAGCAAGCAAAGAATATGCGTGTTGGTTATGGTCTTGATGAATCTAGTCAAGTAGGAACAGTTATTTCAAAAGCTTCAGTTGATCGAATTAAGGGAATGATAGAAAAAGGTATTTCTGAGGGGGCAAAATTAGAACTAGATGGACGTGACGTCTCAGTAAAAGGATATGAGAAAGGAAATTTTATTGGCCCTACAATATTTACAAATGTTAAAAAAGATATGCAAATAGCTCGTGAAGAAATATTTGGACCTGTTTTAAGCATACTTCATGTTCCTACTTTTGATGAAGCTATTAAAGCTGTTAATTCAAGTCAGTACGGAAATGCGGCTAGTATCTTTACTAGTAGTGGTGGTCACGCACGTGAGTTTAAATATAAAGTAGAAGCTGGAAATATAGGTATCAATATCGGGGTAGCTGCACCCAATGCTTATTTTCCATTTGGAGGAAAGAAAAAATCCTTCTATGGAGATACTCATGGACAAGGACCAGATTCAATCCATTTCTTTACAGATCATAAAGTTGTAATTGAACGATGGATTTAACAAAGAATTTGAGTAAACATTCAATATTCTATTTCTTCTAAATGAAACAATAAAGGAGTGAGAAAAAAGTTGTCATTAAAACAATTCGGTGCAGTATTATCTTTTGCTATCAAACTAGAAGGAAAACTTTCAAAATATTATGAGGAAGCAGTTCCAAAATTAGAAGGACATCATTCTCAAGAGTTGTTAGAACGTTCAAAAAAAGCTAATAAAAGAAAAAAGAAAATAGAGCGATCTCGTAGAGAAAACATTACAGAGATGACATTAGAACCAATTGAGGATCTTAATGAAGAAAATTATTCTATCAACTTTGATGATTATTCAATTGAATCAATCAATACTATAGAAAAGACGTTAACTAAATTTTACATAGATGCTGGTCCAAAAATTAACGTTCTAGAAACGCGTCGAGTGTTTAAAAAATGTTATGAAGAGCATAATAACCTAAATAAATTAGAATAATCATCTTTAGGAGAAAAATTAATCATGAATCATGAAGATATAGTAAAAATAAGCAAAGAATACACATTAGCAAGCTGGTTACCCCAAATAAACTGGGATCCTATGAGTATGGCTTCTGCTGAAGGTGTATACTTTTTTGATGGCTCAGGAAAGCGATATCTTGATTGGTCATCTCAGTTAATGAATGTAAACATAGGACATGGTAATAAGCAGGTAATCAATGCTATAAAAGATCAAGTAGACAAAATGTGCTACGCTTATCCTAGTATAGCAACTGAAGCAAGAGGAAAATTAGGTAAATTGATTCAGGAGATCACACCTAAGAATTTAAAAAAGAGTTTTTTTACTACTGCTGGTGCAGATGCAGTAGAAAATGCTATGAAAATGGCGCGTCTATTTACTGGACGTCAGAAGATTATAACAAGATATAGATCTTATCATGGAGCTACCTTTGGTGCAATGACTGCTGGGGGAGACCCACGTAGATTAGCAAATGAACCAGGCTTACCTTGGATTGTACGTATTCATGGTCCTGATCCTTATCGAAGTCCTATTTATCGTAATAAAACTCCAGAAGATGGGGATTTAGCGTCAGCTGATCTTATTGAGCAGACTATCCTGTTTGAAGGACCTAATTATGTAGCTGCTATATTACTGGAAGGTTACAGCGGATCCAGTGGTATTTATCAAGGCGGTAAAGTATTTTGGGATCGTATTCAAGAAATATGTAATAAATATGACATATTATTGATTATTGATGAAGTTATGAGTGGATTTGGACGAACAGGCAAATGGTTCGGAATAAATCATTACCCTCAAGTAAAACCGGATATTATGGTATTAGCTAAAGGATTAACATCTGGGTATATACCTTTAGGAGCAGTTGTTGTCTCAGAAGAAATTTCCGATCATTTTGAAAAGAATACACTCTGGGCTGGATTAACATATAGTTCTCATGCATTGGCATGTGTAGCAGCTATAGCTACTATAGAAGTTTATCAAAAAGATAACCTAATTGATCGTGCGAAGGAAATGGGAGAATATCTCGATGGCCAATTAATGAAGTTAAAAGAAAAATATCAATGTGTAGGAGAAATTAGAGGTACTGGACTTTTCTATGTTATAGACTTGGTATATGACCGAAAATCTCGAATACCTATGAGTCCATTCAATAGTCCATTGACAGAACCCATGCAAGAAGTAGCTAAGTCATTGAAAGCAGATGGCTTAAGTACTTTCGTTCGATGGAATTGGATTTTCTGTACTCCTCCATTAATAATCACTAAAGAACAAATTGATGAAGGAATAACTATTATTGGTAATGCTTTGTCAAAAGCAGAGAAATTTTATGAAGGACAGTGAAAACATTCTCAAAATTCTCTTTTTACCCTTTTTTGAGTTTCGTTTTCTATTTTTTTCTGGTTATAATAATTGAAGATTTAGCTCAATACTCCACATTATTGCGAATATCTAGTGTAAAAATTCTGTTTTTTTTTAACGAATAATTTTATTATACTTTTAAATATAATATAAAGTTAAGAAAAATTCATCATATACACGTTTTAAAGTTCGTAAGAAGATTTATAATTACACTTAGGAATTTTTAAGATTAGTAAACTTAACAACAGTTTTATTTAAAGATAACACTTGTAGGGGTTTTTTAAAATTGGAAAAGCAAATCAACATTGATTTACAACTTGGTGTTTTACCACCTTGTACTCAAAAAGTTTATTCTTTACTTAAAGAAAGATCGTTTAAAATTAATGATTTAGAAAGAAAAACTACTTATACATCAAGATCAATAAGATCATCACTTAAGATATTAGTGAATATGGACTTAATTGACAAATTATATGACTTCAATGATCTAAGAAGCTTTTATTATAAAGCAAAATGAGTTCTAGAAATGAAATATAACTATTTTTTAATCTACTCGTTTTCTTTCTTTTGACTCTATGGTCATTAGACTCTTATAACAAGTCTTATTTAAAACTGAGTATATATAAATTCAACCGACTGAAAAAAAACTAATGTGATAACACAATGAATGACCAAATCGATATTGCTTTATCTGGTAAAATAATTGAGAATCTTTCTGAATTCAAAAATTTTGAAGTGATTTTAAATTCCCTTCCTTTTGGAATATCAGTTCAAAATATCGATAGGGCGGTACTTTATGAAAATGAAAAGGCTAAAGAATTAACTGGAAGTTTCAAATTACGTAATTGTTTTAATAGGTGGGAACATTTACCAGACGAAGGAGAAAAGATTTGCAAAGACTGTCCTGCTATAATTAGTCTACTAGATAAAAGTCCCCATAAAATATTCAGAAAAACTTTAAATAAAAATTCTAAAGAATTTTTTTTAGAAATCCAGATTATTCCTATTTTAGAAAAAGATGGAAGTATAAATAAATTCGTTGAAGTTCTAACGGATGTAACAAAACAAGAATCAGCAAAAGTACTTGTCGATAAACCAGTTGAAACTTTACTCAATGAATTGCAATTATCAATATCTAAATATGGACAAATTGGAGGAGAAATCCTTTTCAAAGATGAAATATCATTTTTACAAGATAAAGTATCTGATTACATACAGAAATTAACGATGTTTACATATATAGGTGTTTTTCAAAATAACTTTTATCAAGAAGGATTTTTTGGACCACTTCCTGTCTTAGATAAACCTGAAAAATCAATGATGGTTTATTCATTTAGATTAAATTCAGAGAATGTTACAGATCCTAGGAAAGAAGGAAAAGAGCCCTGTTTATTAATGATGTTTTTTGATCGTGACAATTATTTTATGTTTGAAAAAAGGAATGTTATTTTAAGCTTTTTGAATCAAGAAATATCTAAAATAGTAAAAATAGAAGATTTAAATAATAACTGGTTTGATAATTTTAAAATGGATTTAAAAAATTTAATAACCAAAAATTTAAGTGGCTCTAAAATAGAAATCTAAATTTTATAAATCTAAATTGAATGATAGTTAATATATTAAAGCCAGTTTTTTTGGGGAGTGAAATAAGGTTTTTCTAGAATGATAAGTTATCCAAAATATATAGATTCGAATGTTGTACGTTCTGTTTCAATAACAACTTTTGTTTTATCATTACTAATTTTTTTATCTGAAACTGGATCATTAAGAATCAATGTTAGTTGGGTTTTACTTTTACTATTTTTTGACTTTATTTTACGATATATACATCCAAAATTGTCCCCTAATGTTCGTTTTCATGGATTAATTAATAATAAATTATTAAAAAATAAAACTAAGCAGTCCTTTTCTCCTCCAAAAAGGTTTGCAATTTTGATCGGAATAATTATTACTGGATTAATGGTTTTAACGAAGTTTGTAATTATTTTTCAGGAATTATTCGTTGTTATGAATATATTTCTTCTTGTAGCAAGTTTCTTGCAAGCTTTCTATGATTATTGTGTTGGATGTGAAGTTTTTGATTTATTAATAAGAATTGGAGTAAAAAAACAACCAAATTTTGAAAATCCTATAAAATTTATAAAACAAAATACTCGTTAGGATAATGGTTCATATTTTACTTTAGATTTGATTTCCTCTATAATCCACTGAGATATTTTTCTCATTGCTGTCAATGTTTCTGGAGCATAAGTATCACCAAAATCATTTGGTAATTTTTTATTTAATCCAATTTCATTACTTGCTTCTAATGCTTTCGCACCATCAAAATTAACATATGCTAATCGTGCTGTCAATTCAATTGATGGACGTCCGAAGTTAACTCCTGGTAAACAAGCTACCCCAGTTTCTTTTAGTAATCGATCTACCATAACTGAACTAGAACGAATTCTTTTTTCCACAAACCGATCATAAAAATCAGAAAAATCTGGAAACAAATAAAATGCTCCCTGAGGATCTTGAACTCTTATACCAGCAATTTTGAGGGTATTTGCTGATTGTTGTCCTATACTTGACAAGATTCTTTGACAATGTCTAACGTATAATTCTATATTCTCATCAAATTCAAATGCCTTTACAGCAGCGTATTGAATTGGTGCTGATACACTAGTGTAAGTTTCACTAGCAACACTTGCTATACCATTCATTAACCATTTCAATTCATGAGGAAATGAAAATGTACCTAATCTCCATCCACCTGCTCCTGCCCATTTTGATAAACCAGAGCTTATTATTGTACCTTCTGGATAGAATTTTGCTATTGATACATGTTCGTTTTTATGATTTAATTTTCCATATATCTCATCAGATAAGATAAGAATACCATAATCTTTAGCAACTAAAGCAATTTCTCGTAATTCAGATTCAGAATAGGTTCCCCCATCAGGATTTCCTGGATAGTTTAACATCAATAATCTTGGTCTATCAACATCTTCTTCATTTTCAAGAATTTCTTTCAAAGCATCGGGGTAAATTCTCCAATTTTCAGTAAAAGTTGTATGAACAATTTGAATAGTTCTTCCTATTATATTAGCCTGAGGGATGTAAGTTACCCATGCTGGTGAAGGAACAATAATCTCCCCGTAATAAGTTAATTGTAATAAGAATAGTAATTCTTTTGAACCAGGTCCGATAATTACATTTTCTGGATCAATATCGACGTCATCCTGAATTTGGTGAAATCTTGCCACAGCTTCACGTAAAGCAGGTAAGCCTTTAACTGGCAAATAATTTTTTTGATGAGCATTATCTTTTAAAGCTTGTACCACAGATGGGTACACTGGAAATGGTGATTGTCCAAGTCCTAATTTATATATTTTGTGACCTTGGTCTATCAACAGATTACTTTTTTCATTAATTTTGAGTGTAGATGAGATTCCAAGTTTTCTAACGCTCATATTTAGACTATGGACTATTCCATTATCGTGTTTTGGATGTTTACTAGATTTAATATCTACAGAACTTTGCTGAGATGATCGCTTTCTTGACAAGATGTTTTAACCAGCCAGAAATATGTTAATGAGATTTTAATAATAGATTTTTATCTTAAATCATCGAATAGAGAGATTTTTTTGTTGAAATTTTTAGGAAAGGTTATATTTGCGCAAACAATTATCTATATTAGATTATTCTTTTATCTCTTTTTTATAAAAAGAATTCGTAAGCATACTATGATTATTAAAAGAGATTATTGAGTAAAAAGTTAATGTTTTTCTGTCTAATACTTAATGAATCATTTTTACTAAATTAAATAAACCATAAATCGATGATAATTTTACTCAATTCGTTTTTATAATATTTTTTGCTCAATTTAGGATTTTTTAGAAACATTAACATCAATGTTCAATAATTCATAATAAAAAAAAGGAGTTTAAAAATCAGTAAGAATATTTTAAAATATCATAACTTGAATAATAATTTTGAAAAGATGAATCAGTAATAAATTTTGCAGAATTGCTAAGTTGATGAAAATGGTGTTAGAAAATATTCCTAATGAAATAGATAGCGTTTTCGACCTCGGCTCTCTTTTTGCTAAAGAACAAATTTGTAGTATTTGTAATGTTTGTAACAAGGCTCATCTAGAAACCAAAAAGGCAGTAGTGCTATTTTCAGAAGTAAACGTAAATGAAGCAATACAGACAATGAGAAAAAACAATACAGATTACGTAATAATAATAAATAATGAAAATCAACCAATAGGGATATTCACATCTTTAGATATTATGCCATTACTTACTGATAATGAAATTGAAATTTGTCATAAGCCCATAACAGAATTTATGACTCTTAATCCAACTTCTCTCTACTGCTATTCTTCTATAAGCGATGTAATTAAAACAATTTATAAAAATAAATATCGACACGTCCCTATTATTAAAAAAGAGAGTAAGATAATCAGAGGAGTAATTTCTCTAAGTGATATCATTAAATATACTTTGGAATATTTTCCAGAATCAGCATATAATGTGAGCCCAACTCCAAATTTATCTAAGGATAAGATTGAGGGAGCCTAATATCACAAAATAGATTGTGGTGGAATTAAAAATTGACTTCAAATTCGAATAATAAGGATTTTCTTTTTTGTCCAGCATGTGGAAAAAAAAATATTAGTGGAATAGAAACATGTGAATATTGCAATTCAGATTTGACATATATTGGTAAAGAAATTCATGCTGTAACTTCAAGTTCATTAGAAAAAGGAGCACTATTGGATCCACTGACGAAAATTGAAACAACGAACGTATATCGTGTCTTCGAAGAATTAACTACAAGAAGAACTCTTGAAATTATGCATGATCTTGAAATTAGCTCAATTATGATCGAAGATGAAACAGGAGAAATAGTAGGGGTGTTTTCTGATCAAGAAATTCTTAAAAATGTATTTTGTAATCAAGATCCTGATTTAGATCAACCGATTAAAAATTTCATGTCAAAATATTATATCCGATTGTCTGATGATTGTACTGTTATTCAAGCTTTAAATTTATCAGTTGTAAATGATTACCATGTAATAATTGATACCGGATTTCAGAAATTAATTACCTATAGAGATTTACTAAATTACATTGTAGATTTTTATCCAAGTTTTGGAAAAATAGTTCCTGATAAATAAAAAACTAAATAAATTCTTCTCCTTTTTTTGTTTTTTCATCTGTTACATCTCCAGTGTTAACTGTTCCTTTAGTTTCAATTAGAAGAATTTGCACCTCTGAATCTGCAACAGGTTTATGTTCAACACCTTTAGGAATAACTACGATTTCTCCTTCATAAAGAAAGAGTTCCTTATCCCGTAATTCAATTTTCAATTTACCTTTAACCACAAGAAATAATTCATCTTCATCATCATGCTTATGCCAAACAAATTCTCCTTTCACTTTCGCTAATTTAACATGAGAATCATTTAAATCAGCAATTATTTTTGGACTCCATAAATCCCTAAATAAAGAGAATTTATTACTCAAATTTATCTTATTGACCATAAAAATTCTTTTCCATAGATATAATACTAAAATTTAGATAATTTTCTTAAAATAAAAAGAAATTATAAAATCACAAGCATCTAAAAATTATTGTTTATATGTTAATACACTCGACTTTTTATTTTAGAGATTTCAGAAGCTAAATTAACTAATGTATTCTCTTCAAGATCCTTTAAATGGGCTTAAAGAATGGTCCAACCCAGTAATTGATACCCATCTCCATTTTTGGAATGAAGAACTAATTTCTTTTTTCTTCAACTGGGCAGAAACTTATTTCTCAAATTATTCAGTCGTTTCAATGATGCTTCCCGAAATGATACCAAAAATTCCAGAAGAATACCGGGATAGAATTATAATTGCTCAATTTTTAACTACAAAAAACGTAGGAGAATATAATACGTCAGAATTAGTAAAACAGATTGATCAAGCGTATTCAGATGGAGTAAAAGTTATCAAACTGTGGTTAGCACCAAGATTTCTTGATTTTAACGAATTAAAAGGTCCTTTCAATTTACTTGATGAAAAACTTGAACCAGTTTTTTCAAGATTGGAAGATTATAATTATACAGTAAGTGCTCATATAGCTGATCCTGATTTCTGGTATTTATTCCAGTATCAAGATTCAGAAAAGTATGGAAGAAAAATTGACCATATAAATAAATTTTTAGAAATACACAAAAGATTTTCAGGGATAAAATTCTTTACCACTCATTTTATGTGTTGGCCAGAGAATTTAAAAAATTTAGCAAAAATATTGGAGGATTATCAAGATTTATACATTAACACTGGCTCAACACGATGGATGATTAGAGAATTAAGCAAAGATAATAGAGAAACTACTGAATTTATAAAGAAATACCAAGATAGGATAATCTTTGGAACAGATCTTCATGTCACTGAAGAACCAATAAACCCTGAGTATTATGCTTCAAGGTTTTGGTCACATAGAGTTTTTTGGGAAACTGATATAGAAACGTCTTTACCTTTTCCTGATGAGGATTCACCGTTTGGAGTTAATTTTACTGGCTTAAATTTGCCAAAAGAGGTTTTAGATAAGATGTATTACAAAAATTTTCAGAATTTCTTTAGTAATTAATCTTACTACTACTCCTTATGTACAAATTTACCCGATGGGTATTTGTTAAGAAAATTTTTAGACATCCCAGTTGAAATTAGGAGTTTAAAGATCGTTTAATATGATTAAGAGAATTTGGTATAATGAACTTTAAAAATATCAAAAGTATATTTTGTTCTTGAATAGAACATTTCCTTATTAATGATTTTTGTGAAAATTGTTGTAAATTGTTATTATTGAAAACAACAAATAATGTTTTAAGATTATTACACCTCATATTTTGGCAGGTGAAAAATAAATGGCAGTAGAACTAGATTTTCAACTAGCGGAAATTGAAAAAGATTCTTTAATAATAATCATATAAAAAATATTTTAGATGAAATATACATTATTTGTAGATCCGTAGGAAGAAGCTGCAGTAATTGTTTATTTGAATATGAAAATAAAATTAAATGGGAAACAGGGTATGAAAAAGATCAATACGTCAAACTGTGTCCTATTGATGCAGCTCTTATAGAATGAAAGTCTTCTATTGGAAGGGGTAATAGAATTCATCCTTGGATTATTAAAAATCTCAATTCTTTACCTTTAAAATTGAAAAAATTAAGAAATTCATTAGAAAAATGAAGTTTATTCTAATAAGACATTATTTTTAATTTTTAATAAGTAACCTGATTTAATTTCCACAAAAAAAAATAAATACCCCATTTTTCCAATAAATATTTTGTGGATTATTATGGAATCAGATCTGATTGAATCATTAGTATCGAAAGATTTAGCATCTATTTTAGTAAATATTAAAGAATTTATTAATAATGAAATCATCCCATTAGAACACCAATATAGAGGGTATAATTTCAACAGAATAGCCCCTATTTTAGAAGAAAAGCGCCAAAAAGTAAAAGATTTAGGGTATTGGTGTCCTCAGATATCAAAAGATTATGAGGGGATGGGATTGTCTCTATTAGAGCATGGTTTAGTAAGTGAGGAATTAGGACGATCTCCTTGGGGCCATTACGTATTTAATTGTCAAGCTCCAGATAGTGGTAATATGGAAATATTAATTGATCACGGAACTGATGAACAAAAGGAAAAATTCCTTTATCCTTTATTGAAAGGAGAAATTCGGAGTTGTTTTTCTATCGTTGAACCTCAAAATCCTGGGTCTAATCCAACTTGGATTTCAAGCTCAGCAAGAAAAGAGGGAGAAAATTACATCATTAATGGACATAAATGGTTTACTTCATCTGCTGATGGTGCTGCTTTTGCTGTAGTTATGGCTGTTACAAATCCTGAAGAGGAAAAGCATAAACGAGCCAGTCAGATCCTTGTTCCTACAGATACACCTGGTTTTAGATTAGTAAGAAATATTCCCGTTATGGGACATTCTGGTGAAGGTTGGGCTAGTCACGCGGAAATTAAATATGAAAACTGTCGTGTACCCATAAAAAACAGGTTAGGGAAAGAAGGAGATGGGTTTATTATTGCTCAAGAACGGTTAGGTCCTGGAAGAATACATCATTGTATGAGGTGGATTGGAATATGTGAAAGAGCTTTTGATCTGATGTGTGAAAGGGCTGTGAAAAGAGATGTGGCACCTAATGTATCATTAGCGAGTCAACAAACTATTCAAAATTGGATAGCAGAAAATAGAGCTGAAATAAATGCTGCACGACTATTAACTTTAGAAACTGCATATAAAATTGATAAAAAAGGTCAATATGCTGCTCGAACTGATATTTCGTTGATTAAATTTTATGTAGCAAACGTGTTACAGAAAATATTAGATCGTTCCATACAGGTTCATGGGGCATTAGGAATGACTGATGGAACACCATTAGCTTTTTGGTATGCACACGAACGAGGAGCGAGAATATATGATGGACCAGATGAAGTCCATAAACGTTCAGTTTCAAGAAAAATATTGAAAAAATATCATTAAAAACCAAACTATGATTTTTTTGTAAAGGGTGAACTCCTGTGATTCCAAATGATTATTCGACTGATGACACTATTCCAGTTAGAAAGGATGAAGAAATCAATGAAAAACAGATAGCTCAATATATATCAAGATTAAAAATGGTCGAAAAAGATTTGATAGGCACAGATTTGCCATTAAAAGTTCGACAATTTGGTGGAGGAGCTGCAAATTTAACTTATCTTCTAAATTTTGGTGGTAAACACGAGTATGTTCTACGGAGACCTCCATTAGGTCCTGTAGCAAAGTCTTCCCATGATATGGGACGGGAATACAAAGTTTTATCCGTTTTATATAAAAAATTTCCCTATGCTCCTCGTGCTTTCCATTTTTGTAATAACAATGATGTTATTGGATCTAATTTTTTCATAATGGAACGTAAAAATGGATTAATAATTAGAAACAAGTTACCTGACTTTTTAAAGGATAATTATGAAATTACAAGATCAATCAGTGAGTCAATGGTTGATTGTTTAGTTGAATTGCATAACGTTGATTATAAACATCTTGGGTTGGAAAATTTAGGAAAACCTGAGGGTTTTCTTACAAGACAAGTTGAAGGATGGTTTAATCGCTGGGAAAAAGCTAAAACCTCTGATTTAATTGAGATGCATAACATCTATGAATGGATGAGAAATAATATACCATCAGGTGGTAAACATTCACTTATCCATAATGATTATAAACTGGATAACATGATGTTTGATTCTGACAATCCAAAAAAAATGGTTGCTATCTTTGATTGGGATATGTGTACTATTGGTGATCCTTTATCAGATTTAGGAGCACTTCTCGCATATTGGTCACAAGAGGATGATCCAGAATATCTCAAAGCAATATCTACAATGCCGATTAATAATCCAGGATTTTTAACACGTGAATTAATAGTGAAAAGGTATGAAGAAAAAAGTAAGATTAAACTGTCAAATATTAATTTCTATCAAGTTTTAGGATTGTTCAGGCTTGCGGTTATCGTTGCACAAATTTATATACGATATGTAAGGAAACAAACTCAGGATCAGAGATTTGCAGGATTAGAAAAGGTAATTCCACTCCTAGCAAGAAGGGCTTTAGAATTAACACAATAATTATATTATTTCATTCTTTAAATCGGGTAACATTGATATGAATCAGTCTATTTTATCCAAGTTTCTTGGTAAAAAACTTATTTTAGTAAAAAAAATAATAGAATTTTCTAAAAACGAATCTTTAGTAACATCAATCCTGGTACATGGTCCTTATGCAAGAAAAGAAGAGACAAATCTGACAGAAATAAATTTATTATTAATTACCGAATTTAAAAGTACGAAAGAACTAAAAAATAAATTTAAACTCTTTTTACAAAGTTTATCTACTCATATAATTGAATATGAAAAAAAAATTGTCTTCTATTCAAATATCAAAAATGAATTTAATCAAGAGAGGTTAAAGGTAAGTTTTGATTTTATTGAAAATGTTGAAAAAATTGAAGAATTTTATAAAAATTTTTTCACCAAATTAATTCCTATTGATGAGTTAATTGTTTTAGATAAAATCTCTATCAAAACGTATTTAAAAAAAATTATGAATAATAAGAGTAGAAGAAAAAATTTCTTCCCTGATAAAATTGAATTATTTAAAAATGAATTTTTAGAGAAATTTGAAAAAGCTTCTTATAAAATCAGTTTAGGGGATATTCAAGGGTACTTTTTTCGTATGTCTGAAGCTTATCAACGACTTTTAAATTTAGATTTTCTCAATCATTTTCATAAAACTTACGAAGCAGACTCTAAGACAGATTTTTGGGTTGTACATCTTTTATCAAGAGCTAATTTTTTTCAACAATATTATCCCAAAATGGATATTCGCACTGTAGGGACATACAAAGAAAAATATGTTACTGTTTTCATGGACATATTACTAGAACTAATACGAAAATTTGATTTGAATCTAGAAATAGATAAATATGAATCATTTCTTAATTCTGTAATAATAAGAGATTCAATTTGGAATTTGAGGGATTTTAGCAACGTCAATCCTGAAAAAATAGTTGAAGGCAAATTATATCGTGCTTCCGCAATATCACGATATAAAGATAAAGAAAATTTTCATAAATTACTTGAAACATTAAATATTAAAACGATTATTGATCTACGCACACCAGAAGAGATAGAAAAATACTCTTATGGCAATTCCTTAATAGAAAATAACATAAATTATGTTTCAATACCGATTGGTCAAAAAGAAATTGAAGGGGAATTTAAAGTGAAATTTGAAATTTTAGACCATGCCAATTCTTTTTATGAATTATTTCCAAGATATTATCAAAAGGAAATAGCAGAAATATTACGAACAATAACAAAAACAACTCATCCTTTATTAATACATTGTTATGCAGGCAGAGATAGAACTGGCATAATAATAGCAATCATTCAAAAAATATTAGGGCTAACAGAGTATGAAATATATCAGGACTATTTGAGTTCAGGATCTTTTACAAGTGAAGAGAATCTAAATATTTTTTTTTCAGTTGTTAATGAGTATGGAGATATGGAGGATTATTTATCTCATATAGGGATTACAAGTGATGAAATTAAAGAAATGAAGAAAATTTTTAGTCAAAAAAGCATTCCGTCTAATAATTATGATAAAATAATAAAAATATAATGAAATTCTTTTTTTCTCAAACTTACCTAGGTTTTAAAATAAGGATCACATTTTACCTTGACTTTCTAAGAGAAAAAATGAAATGAATTTTTAAAAAATGTAAAAACATTCATAATTACTGTCTAATCCAATGTCATAAATACATTAGATATTTGAATGATATTGTTGATTTAATATTACAATTTTGAATGAAAATCTTAATTTCCTATTTTTCCCATTCCTAAAAAATATAACCCAAGTCTTTTGCAAACAATTATCCTACCTACTTGTATTTGGAATGTTTTATTTAGTTTAATAAAATAAATTTCCTATAATAGAATTTTTAAAAAATTTTCTGGATTTCTATCGTTTTGATTATCAAAAATACAGATATAAAAGATATCAGACAACTCCTAATCATTTATGGCGGTCTACCCATTTTACAGGTTGATTTAGAGGAATTGGAAGATAGTAGTGAAGATAGAAATAATATGCTTGCAGGATTTGTTTCCGCTATAGAGTCTTTTTCATCCTCATATGATTTAAGTAATGATGAAGCAAAGATAGTTGGCTTTGGAAGTAGTAATATAATAATTGATAAAGCTGAACACGGAATTGTTGGGGCATTAATCACTGAAAAGACAGCAGATAATAAAGTAGAGATATTAGGAAAAAAATTGGCCTCAATTATCAATTTATTTAATTCTAAGTATATCGATTTATTAAAAACTAGTACATCTATTGATGAAACTATATTTAATGAATTTATTCCATATATAATTGGTATATTAGTTGATTCTAAAATTTCTCAAAATAATATTCCAAAACCTACCAATGTATCAGATTATCCAGAATTAATGTCAGGGGATTGTTGGCGTGTGTATATGCAAATCGACGGTGTAAGAAATATTAAACAGATCTGTGAATCATTAGGATCTTATGAAAAACATGTTCCCTTATTTTTATTTTTAGAATCACTTGGAGTTATTAAGTTAAGTTAAAACCACCATAGAAAAAGAAAATTCTAATTTTAAAAGACAAGAGGAGTCTATAATTCTTAATCAAGTATTAATCGAATTTCTCTATCATGATATTTCTTAATAATCGAACCATCTATATTAATATGATTTTCATAGACTTCTAAAGTCTGCAATTTATCCAGAAAATATCTTTTTTCTATTTTAATATTAATTCCTTGCTAAAAACATAACCAAGAGTTCTCTGAAAAAAGCCCTGCCCAAGACTTTCCTCAAAAAGACCACAGGGAAAAAATTAAAAAGAAAACGAAAATTAAAACACCGAAATAAAAAATGAATTGATATTTGATTGAATAATCAACACCTTGGTTTTTAGAATAATAGATTGATAGATATCCAAAAGTTATTCCAATTAATAGAATTAGGATTATGAAAACCATATTTATAATCTCATCGTTATTTGTAGATGAACTAATCATCATAAATCCTAACACAACAACTAAAATAGCGATAAAAAGTAACATAAAAGGAGTAATTAGAGTTGTAAAACTATTTTGGTTTTTATTAGAAGAGAATTCAGATTTTTTTAAGTTTTTCACCATAACTATCACAATTTTTTCTATAAAAAATTATATTAACAATGATATCTGTGAAAATTTTTCACATTTTTGAACATTATTATCAGGTTTGGTTTTAAAGAAGAGCTTTTATTTTATCGAATGTAGGCTTACCTATGAAATCTCTGATAATAAAAATAGATAATTTGATTGAAGAAATGAGTTTGCTCAATCACCCATTTTATGTTGAATGGTCAGCAGGAAAATTGAGTTTGGATTCCCTCAATGGGTACTCCCAAGAATATTACCACCTTGTTAAGGCAGTTCCATCATTTGTTGACTCGATAATGGAACATTGTCCAGAATCAATTAAGGAAGAACTTGTTTCTCTAAAGAATGAAGAAGTTGAACATATTGATCCATGGATTAAATTCGCTTCAGAATTAGGAGTGGCTCAAAACCAAATTAAAAGCTATTCTGGATTAGGAAAGACAAGAAAAGCAATAGAAGAAATATCTCCGCTTATGACTTCATTTGAAGGTGGAGCTGCAGCTATGTATGCCTTAGAACAGGAAGTTCCTAAAATTAGTTCTACAAAAATTGAAGGTCTAAAGGAATTTTATGGCCTCTCTTCAGATGATGCTCTAGATTATTTCAAAATTCACACAGAAGCAGATATTCGACATGCAGATACATGGAGAAAAATTCTTGAAGAAACACCAATTGAAAAAGAAGAAGAATTGTTCGAAATAGCTAAAAAATCACTCATGGCTCACAGTATGATTCTTGATGCTTGTTATGAAGAATATTGTTAGAATTTCGATAATTTAAAGTAATTCAGTCAAATCTTTAACCTATTTTTTAAAAATCAAAAGGAATTTTGATTCTATATTAAACTTCCTTTATCAAAACCAATATAAAAATAAAAATATTTCACCCATTTTGTGTGGGTAAAATATGAGTAATCAACCATCCAGAAATGGAACTTCAATAGAAAATGCGATAATAATTGATAATACTGAAAATCACTTTGAAGGAGTTAATGCTGAATATCGGCATTTGACTGCGATGTATGGTGAAAGAGGAGTAGGTTGGATACTTGAAAAACAATCTCTTATACAAGAAAATGGACGATACTATGATTTTATAGAGATTAAATTAAGTCATGGATCCGTAGTATCGTTATATTTTGATATAACAAGCTTTTTTGGAAAAGGATTTTAAAATTATTTTAAAAATTAAAAAAGAATTTCCTTAGAAGTGCGTTTCTCCTTTATAGTCAAAAGATACTTTATCTCTTGGCATGGACAGATGTTCCCAGTTTTCCCACTCGATATGCTTAGCTAAAAACATTATTTGCCCTACATGTTCTGAATAATGTGTTAATTGTCTTAATATTGCTTCTAATACTGAGTGAGGTTCCTTTCTTATTCGAACTTCCTTTAGAAGGTCTTTTGGAGTTAAGGAATTTAGGGTATTAAACATTGTTTGCCATCCTATGTTCCAAATATTTAATAGTTCATTTCTACTGGGTTTAAATTCTCTTTCAAATTCCAACGGCCGATTACGATTAGATTTTTCTCCATCCGCGGTTAAAAAATCAGTCCATCTTGAACGTTGATTCCCTGCAATATGGCGTGCAATAATTGCAATGCTGTTTGATTCCCCATCTGGGAGCCAATATAGCTTTTTATCATCTTTTACTTGGCTGATAGCTCTTTCAGCTAAATCTTTTAACTTGTGAAATCTTTCAATTGATATTTTTAAAAATTCTTGACCTATAGTATTATTTATTTGCATATCCATTATATTGCAAGTTTTTTATACTGAGTTTTAAAATTCTTGGTTTTTAAGAATACTTTTTATGATTGTTTTATCGAAAAATGAAAAGATAAAATAATTTACAATGACTAAACGGTCAATTTCATAAGATTAGTAAAGACAGTTATTTTTGTAAACTTAATCACCTTTTATCAATAAAACTCCAAGAGTTTTAGACTAGTTTTTAGTAAAACCAAAGAAAGTTCAAAAAGATATTAACTTAAATGAAATTGTTGAGTTGTTCAAACGCAGCTCATTGAGAAATCTAAAAATTTTTTTATTCTATAGGCCACTGAAAAATTTTCATTTCACAATTGAAGAAAAAATTATGGCATTTTGGATGAAATGGATTCAATTATCAATAATTGTCTGGACTGAAGAAGAATTAATGAACGCAAACTGATCCTATTAATTGCTGGGATTAATTAGAATGATTTAGACAATAAACCTTATGAATATTTAAGATTCCAATATTACCGGTTAGCTTTATCTCAATCTCTTTAATTCACTATTTGTAACTTTTTAGAATCTAATTGTGTAAAGCTGTAATAGCTTTAAATATGACATCTTCAGATATAAACACTCTGTTTTTAGAAAAGAAAAAAATAATATATAACGATGATTTTGAATTTACACGCTGTTGAATATGAAAAGAGTAAATAAATAAGAAAATTAGATTCTATCCGATTTATATGAGGAAACGGAAATGGGAAATATTAAAAAAGATTTTTCTAAACCTCATAAAACCAAATTTTCTAATTCCCACCTACTTTTCTCATTGCTAAAACAAAACCGTTAGAATGGCCATTGCCAGAACGTCTATGGTCAATATTGTATTCAAATAGCGTACTGTGCGTGTACCATTCTCCTGTATCAGTTTCTTCAAGGAAACTTGCATAGACTGGATAACAGGTTGAACAAGGCCAATTATTATGACCACTTTCAAGGGGTCTTAAATAAATATGAATTAATGTAGTCGTTGCCCCAAACAAGTCACTGTCACCTAAAGAGAAGGTGAAAAATGGTTCAGAGTAATAAACAGTCTGTGTCAATTTACCATTAGGATTTGGATAAAAGTTCTGAATATAATCCTCTGCATTTTCAACATCCTTTGCACCAAGAGTATTTGTCTGGGCAAATAATTCACCTTCTCCGCAAGTTTCCCAAATAGGCCACCATCCACAACCACCATCTCCATCATCAGCAAGTTCGATTCGGTATATTTGAATTTCTATTTGAATATAGGTAGGATCAGCACCCACTGGTTGAGTTGATTGGAAAAAAAAACTCAAATTAGAAACTGTTAATATCGATATTATCATTATCAAAGAATATGCTTTTTTCATTTTGTTTCCACCTCATTAAATGGTTTAGTTTTATGACTAAGCCATTTTATTTAGAAAAAGTGTCTATATAAACATATTCAATACTTTTACTAGTTAGTCTAATTTATTTATTAAATTTAACCACTTTTCTATTTGAAGAAGATATTTTTTGATCAGAGACTTATTTAGATAGAAGCGACAAGACAAAAATTAGGATTATTAATGGGAGGATCACAGGTCGAATCTGGAGGTATTTAAAGTGCAATTTGGAAAATTTGGCTTATCGTTTCAAAAAAGAAAATCACCAATAATCGGGATTCAATCTTATTTTGTTAGAATATTAGCCTTAGTAATGGGGTTATTATTATTAGCAATTTTTTTCTTGTTTATTGGAGTAGATCCTATTGAATTATACTTAGACCTGATAGAAGTCAATATTAGACTATTTCCTAGCACTTTAGGGATATTTATTACATTATTGATATTAGCTGTCGGTCTAGCAATTCCTTTTAAAGCTCGTATTGACAACATAGGCGCAGAAGGACAATACATAATGGGAACGATAGCAGCTACAGGAACAGCTTTTACATTTCCATACTTGCCCCCTTATATTCTTATTCCATTAATGTTCATTAATGGATTCATTGCTGGAGCTATTTGGGCTATTCCCGTTGTCATATTTCGTACCAAAGGTGGATTTCAGGGATCAGATGTTGTGGTTAGTTTTCTAATGGTTTTTCCAGCTTTATTCATCATGGAATATCTAGTTAGCGGTCCTTGGCGTGATCCCGAAACAGGTTTTACATATTCGTCACGAATACCTGAAGCAGGTCAGATTCCAAGTTTAAATGAATTTCTTAGTGGACAAATTCCTATAGGTTTACCTTTTGAAATTGGTGGATTTCCATTATATTTTAATGTTCCTTCTTTTTATGTTCTCTTATTTGTTTTGACATTCATTATTATTCTAATATTATATTACTTGTTTATTCACGATAGACCTCAGTCAAAGAATAGTGATAATGAAGAATCACAAGAAGTGCAAAGACAACGAGTTAAAGAAGCTCCAAATTTGAAAAAAATTCTTGGTGCAGCCATTATTCTCTCAGGAATTGTAGTAATTGTGTTCTTTATTGCAGAAATGATAAGATTAAATAAGATTTTTCCCGATTTAATTGATGACAATTTCATAATTGTTCTTCCTTTTGAAATTAATGATAAACCTATTCGTTGGCATTTATCTCCTATTCATTTAACTATATTTTTAGGATTGCTTATAGCGATACTTTCATATTACTTTCTTTTCAGACAAGAAAAAGGTGTACCAAAGACAAAAATCGGTTACGAAATCAATGTTACTGGTAAGAATCAAGCTGCGGGTAAAACAGCAGGGATGAGTTTTTTCAAGGTTGCTCTGATTACTATGATTTTGTCGGGTGGATTTGCTGGGGTTGCAGGTGTTGGTGAAATTGCTGGTAATCAATTAAGGTTAACTCCAGTTTCACCCGGTTATGGTTTCACTGCAATTGCTGTGGCGTATTTAGGAGGATTAAATCCTTTAGGTATTATAATTAGTGCACTCTTCTTTGCTGCCTTGTTTATAGGTGGTAACGCGATAAAATTGACGCAAGGTCTTCCAGGAACAGCGCTTGATTTATTCGCTGGGACGATTTTAATATTTGTTCTTGTTGCAGAATTTTTCTTACGATATAGATTGAATTTCAAAATCAATAGGAGGAGTGAATAATGGCAGATCTCATAAGCATTTTTTTTAATGAAAGTATTTGGAGTTCAGTAGTTGTTACGGCTACATTCTTTTTATTGCCGACACTTGGTGAAATTTATGCTGAACGCTCAGGTATATTAAATTTAGGAAATGAAGGAATGATTATATCGAGTGCAGCCGGTTCTTACGCTATGGCTGTATTAACCAACAATATTTTTGTTGGCCTATTGTTTGGTATGCTACTAGGTGGTTTTTTAGCTTCCATTCATGCTACTGTCTCAATTACTTTTAACCGAAACCAAATTGTTTCTGGTATTGGTTTAACAATTTTAGGGATAGGATTAAGTGGATTTTTAGGTAGAGATGTTATAGGTAAATCCTTTCCGAAATTAGAAGATATTTCTCTCCCATTTTTAAGTGATCTGCCATTTGTTGGTTCAGTATTCTTTGATCATAATATTATAGTATATTTATCTTATTTACTCGTACCAGTTTTGTGGTTTATTTTATTTAAAACAAGAATAGGTATATTAATTAGAACAGTAGGTGAAAATCCATCTGCTGCCTATAATCAGGGTGTTAATGTCAGATTAATAAGATTTCTCTGTGTTGTTTTCGGTGGTACACTAGCGGGACTTGCTGGTGCTTATTTGTCACTGGGTTGGCTCGGTTTCTGGTCTGAAGGAATGACTAATGGTAGAGGTTGGATTATAATTGCATTAGCAGTAGTAGCTTTATGGAATCCCCTAGGAGCAGTTTTTGGTGCATATCTTTTTGGTTACTTTGATGTTTCGCAATTTTCTTTTCAACAGATAGGTATTCCATTAATATTTCCAGGTGGTATACCAACTGCTATCTTGAAAATGCTTCCTTCTCTCTTTACGATTTTCTTTCTTGCGTTATGGGCGATGATTTTGTCACGACAGAGAGTTAAAGGTATTTTAGGATCCCCCACAGCTCTTGCTGTACCATTTGAAGAATAAATTTAATTTATAATTGAGATTTCATTCATATTGAAAATGAACTTGAAATCGGGAATTCTAAATATAAATACTTCAATTTCTTTATTTACATATTTATTGTAGAGTTTGGTCGTTAAATAGTAATTTTCACTATAGAATTGATGTATAGCTTTATTTTCAATTTCTAATTCATACAATTTTTCTGGAAAAGCGAGAGCAGTTTGAAGAGCTGAAAGAGGTTCAGGTAAAATAAAATAGTCACCGCTTTTGTTATCGTAAAGTCCAACATAGTTATTAAAATGATTGTTTTTTAATACAATAGTTGGAGAATTGATTTTTGAAGAAATAAAAAAAAAAAAGTAATATGCTTCCACATTTATCTAAAAATGCAATCATTTTTTTCCAACTTTAAGTAAATGAAAAAGTATTCGGATTTAAAAAGAAAAATAATAGAGCTGAAATTGAACAAATAATAAAATGAATAATTAGTAAATACATTACGTTAGTGTATTCTTTTGTATTCTTTCGATAAAAAGGTATAATCCAATAAATTGTCCAAGGTGAAGGAGGTGTCAAATTTTCATCTTCATCTACATCTGCTAGTTTTTTTTTTCTTCCATTTCCTAAATCTGTTCGTGAATCTCTTAAATAGAAGAAAAACATTACAAAATTAATGAAATAAAGAAAAAATATTCCAATTGCTAGTGTTTCGATATCTCCTATCACAATCACACTAAATAAAGCTGCACCTAGCATTAATGTACCTGAATTGCCAATTAAGACTTTTGCAGGATATTTATTATAATAAAAAAGTACTATGAGAGTACCTAACATACACGATGAAAATATTAGAATTATTGGATTATTTATCCATAGCGATACAAAGAATATTGTAGCAAAAGAGATGATTCCTAGACCTGTTTCCAATCCATTAAATCCAGCTAACATATTATAAGAATTAAAAGCAAAATTCATTCCTAGAGGAATAACAACCAGACTATACAATATTCCCAGCCTGATTCCACCAATATTATTTTCTATTTCTAAAATAATTAAAGGAAAACTTGGTAAAAATCCTAAAAATATTTTTTCTCTCCATCCCATATTATGTCCAAAAATGTCATCAATTAATCCTATTAATCCTGCTATTACCACAGCTAAAAGACCTCCCAGATATAGTGGGATTATCGAAAGAAATTCTCCAAATTCCTTGGTGAATGTAATATATAAATTACTATTCCTTTCAATTAAATTGTAAAAAAATACTAAGATAACCGTTATTGTTAGAAATGAAAAAATAAATGCTATAATAGATACTAGACCACCAAGTTCCGGTATTATGGGTCTTCCTTTCTTATGAACATCAACGGTCGTCATCCCAGAAGCTACACTTGACCTTATTATAAATGGAAAAATAAAAATTGATAATAGAGCGGATAATATAAATCCTGTTAACGAAAATATTATAGAGAAAATCATAGAAAATCACTTCTATTTTTATTGTATTAAAATGCATCTATTGATTTTAATAAAAAATGATATAGTCAAAAAATGCGTTTCTCCTTTATAATCAAATAATTCTTTATCTTTTGGCATGGATAGATGTTCCAAGTTTTCCCATTCAATATGCTTAGCTAGAAACATTATTTGACCTACATGCTCTGAATAATGAGTTAGTTGTCTCAATATTGCTTCTATTACGGAATGGGGTTCTTTTCTTATTTAAAGAAGATTAGTTTTTTCAGTTAAATTTTTTATCTTGCGAAATCTTTTAACAGAGGTATCTAAAAATTCTTGACCCACAGCAATATTCTTTAGTATACTCATTATATTGAAAGATTTTTATATTGAGTTTTAAATTCTTGGTTTTTTAGTATTGATTGTTATTTTTTTAGGGAAAAATGATAGTCTAAATTATTCAGTATTGACAAAATGGTCAATAAGTGAGGATTTGTGCTGAATTATGAATTTTTTGACTATTGATTTGATTTTTGTAATTCTATATTATTGAGTTAAATATTATTCTTCTGGTATCTTTATCGGAAAAGAAAACACGATCAACAGTTAATCATAGCTTATTCCATTATCAATTTTTACATTAATGTCATTTAAAAGATTTTTTGCAAAACAAAAGATATTTTTAGTGAGATACATTTTTAACATTTTTTTGACCAAGATAGAAATGCTTGTAAATGTGGATTATTGAACTATATTAAATGAAATACATTTATAAGTCTTTTAATGTTAAGGTTGAAATTGTAACGAATTTTTTTAATTCATAAAAATATTAATGCTATTTCTCTTGTTGATAATTTTAACTCGAGAGATCAATAATAAGGGTGAATTAAAAAGTTCTTTAATTTCAATGAGGAAAAAATAATGAAAAACAAAAAAACAAATGGTTTAATTATGTTTGTGTTAATGTTGGGAATGCTAGGAGTCTCGAATTTAGGCTTCGCTTTCCAACCTGTCCAACCCGCAAGAGCGCCATCTTCTTCAATAACTCTACAATTTATAATATACAGAATCGAGCTTGCTGATGACGGAGATGGAGGCTGTGGATGGTGGCCTGAATGGGAGACTTGTGGACAGGGAGAACTTTATTTTCATTCAAGGAGCAGGTCGAGTGATTATAGGGAAAGTGATGTTCAAGATGCAGAAGACTATATTCAGTATTTTTATCCCTCCCCCACAGGTTCAAATACACATACAATATACGAGGGTTATACAGCCACATTATCGCTCGCAGATGCGGATAGTTTTGGTTTTAATACAAACCTTATCTATATAAGTATAAAACCCATTGTATCAGGGTATAATTCTTGGCCTTGCTCAACCTGTTGGCCAATTTATGCTTATTTCCTTGAGGAGACTGAAACAGGTGAATGGTTCCAATATGTAAGTGGTGGAACCGCCCTCTTCGAATACAAAATTAATTCTAGACGTTCTGGTAACGGTCATTCTAACGGTTTTATCTTAGCGATATCAAAACAATAGCTTTATTCTAACATTTCAAAGAAAGAAAAACATTTTTGATAAATCTCTTTTGTTTACAATTCTTCCTATCTAAATCAAAAAATTTCTATTAATTTTCATAAAAATATTTAATTATCAGTAGTTTCAGTTTCAATACTAAGATTTAAGGGAATTAGGAACATCAAAGAATTATGAATCTTTTCAAAATTCTCATCTTTTAAAGAAATAATCCTGAATTTTAAATTAAGTTCTTGGTTATTTTCATTCCAAGCTGACCATTCTGTTGTACAAAAATTACAGTGTTTGTTATTATCTTCGATTTTCTGAAATGATTTCTTGTATGATAGGCAATATGATCCTTAAAAAATCTTTATCATAGCTCTTCCTAATTTTAAATTTCCTCATTCCTACCTCAGTCATTTTTCCCTCTTCAATCATTTTTAATGCTCTCTTTTCATTTAACTCAGACCATTTACTAACTTTTTTTCTTTTGGTAAATTTATAGAGATATCTTTCATCATCTAATCGTTTCTTAACACTATCTATCCAACCAAAGCAAACAGCTTCTTCAACAGAATCATTGTATGAGACATTTGGCTTATTAGTATGTTTTTTGAAAAAAATTAACCAAATTTCATCTAATTTGTTATGGTTGTTTCTTAACCAATTTCTCCAATTTAATCTATCTTCAAAATGGATCTTGTTTGTCATTTCATCACGCATTTATAATGGATGATATTCTAGATTAAGAACTTTATAAATATATGAACCAACTTGCCCAAACGGACAAGGCTTCCTGTAAGTTCTCCAAATCCTAGCCAGTAACTGGAAATGGACCCCAGTAATTAATTTATTTGAAAACGCCTAGTAATTAAATGTCTTCGGGTTTTGTTGCATCAACATTGTTTCCTAAAGGAGAATATCGATCTAATGTATAACACCAATGAAATCTACGCATTCATTACTTTTGTAATCATCTGGATTATCAGGGTAATTTTCGTGACAATATCCATCAAAAGCATTTAAATAGCTGTCAATGTTCCCTATAACAGCAATTACATCTTGAATTATATGTTGAAAAAATTAAAAAAATATTGAAATATTAACGTTAGATTAATAGAAGAAAAAAGAGAAAAACTATTTTCTTTTCTTTTTAGAATAAATTGTAATTCCAATTAAAGTGAAGAATATTCCTATTAATTCAAATCCATCAGTTGTAGTAATTCCTACACTATTGGTATTTTCAGGATTATCAGGATTTAGAGTTGACAAATCAGTAGTTAATTCAAAAACTAAGGAAGCTTGGGTCCCAGTGGGTGAGTCTGGAGGAGTACCACTAAGAGAAAATCTTATTGCCACACCCGATTGAACATTAAATGTTACCTCGAAATTCATTTCTGCACCCTCATTTGTACCTATTGTCACTGTATCGTCAGTAGTACGAATAACGCGCTGAAATGGATTGCCATCACCATCATTAGTTGAATTATCAGTAGGGTCTTCTTGATCATCACCAAATAACGTAAAATTATCGGGATTTTCATGCGCTAATTTGACAAATTCTAAAGGTAAAACGAAACCAAAAATTTCACTATCAGTAACAGTCTGTGAGCCGACTTTCATATTTCCTTTGATTCCAAGACCACCATCATCATCTCCTTCATTATCAGAGGTTTGATTTTGATCTCCATCCTTATCCTTCATTAAATCATCTAAAGAAGGTAAGGCTGTTATTTCAATAGAGATGACATCACCATCAGAAACAGTTAATTCTTGATTATCATCAGTTTGTATATCAAATAAGGGGACTGCTTCACCAAATCCACTCAAACTAATTTTGTAATCAAGCACATCACCAATTCCAAGACCATATGTTAATGAATCAAAAGGAAAATCACCACCTTGATCACCTCCATCAGGATCATTACATATACCATCAACAGAAAACAAGCCTTGATTAGGATCAGAATGATCAAGAACTACTAAAACAACATGTTGTCCATTCAATGATGAATCTGACACTTGTATTCCGCCTTTTACAATAGTAGCTGACGTATTATAATTATCACTTTGATGATCTAAAAGATATTGATGGGGATTCGAATTAAACGCATTAAAATCAAAAGATGAATGTAAAAACAGACCCCAAATTTCAACTTCTTCAATTTGAGGATCGTTTAATCCATCGCCACCTAGCATTGGAATATCAATCCAACCATTAACAACAATAAAATCTACATAATCGTTACAAATATAATCATCGGGATTAGTATCAGGGTTTTCATCAAAACAATGACCATCAAAAGCGTTTAAATAACCGTCAATGTTTCTGATTACAACAACAACATGTTGATTGTTTAAAGTTTGATTAAGGTTTGAGATAAATGACATGTTGATTTGTAAAGCTGTCGTAGCATAGTTCCACGGCAACTCAGGACTAGTCATATAAAAGTCAGAGTTATTGTGAAAAGCTGTCCAGTTAAATGATGGTGCTACAAAGATACCTTCTAATGTATCGCCATTATATAACTGGAAAACTTCAAGGTTACCATTTTGGACAATATATTTTTCATACTGGCTACAAGAGGGTTCGTCTTGATAACCGTTAATAGGAGCAACATGGATTAGTCCACTGAGGAATAAGCCAACTCCAAACAACAATAATAATATTGTTTTATTTCTTTTCATTTTAATCATTTGAAACATTCTCCAATAATAAAATGACTTCCTATTGATTAATATAGATATTATATTGAAGAATAAGAAATCAGTGTTTATATAGTATAATTTAATATGATTTCCTAGTATAAATAATTATTAATCAAATAAAATTTCCTAAAAAATAAAGGGATTTTATTTTAAGTAATCAAATTAGTTCTTGAAAAAAAAAACAAAATTTTTAATCCATTTATTCTTTTTTTCAATTTTCTTAAAAATATTAAACCAAAGTAGGTAGGCCTAATTTTATTTTTTTAGAATTCATAACGATGATAGTTCAAATTATGCTTTTAAGGATCTATGATAGTTGGATTTATTGTCGAAAGTGTCTTAATAAAAGCACTAGGAGATGATGGCAATATTTCAAAATTGTAAGTTCTTGAAAGAAGTATCAGTAAAGGATATAAAATTAGTTAATCATATAAATTAAACAAAATTAAAATGTGTATACGAGGATAAAACTTCTAATCACTCGAAATATCAATTTAATAAGAAATTGATGGAGAATTGCATATTGAATACAATAGGATCAAATTATCGAGTAACTTTAATAGGATCTAGTCATGGGAATTTAGTAGGTGTAATAATCGACGGATTTCCAGTCGGAATAGAATTAAATCTAGAAGAAATTCAATTATGGCTAACTAGAAGACGTCCTGGACAATCTAAAATAACTACACCACGAGATGAACAAGATAAATTAATAATTTCTACAGGAATTTTTAATAACGCAACATCTGGAGAACCAATCTTCGCATATGTTGAAAATTCAAATAAAGATTCTTCTTATTATGAAAAAATAAAGGAAATTCCTAGACCTGGACATGCAGATTATCCAGCTTATATCAAATACAAAGGATCAAATGATTATAGAGGAGGAGGACGATTTTCAGGGAGAATGACTATTGGAATAGTCATTGCAGGTGCAATAGCTCGACAATTATTAGAAAAATATGGAATCAAGATCTATGGTTATACCAAATCTATTGGGACTAAGAGCATTGATGAATCAACTTTAACAATGAAGCTTGAAAAATACGAAACCTATGAAAATATTAGTCGTGTCCCGTTATCTACTGATTCTAAAGCAATTGAGGATTTAATTTCAGAAACAAGAAAAAAAGGAGATTCTTTAGGAGGTATAGTAGAATGTATAGTAAATAATTTACCTGTAGGTGTAGGAGAGCCATTTTTTGATTCCCTTGAGAGCAGAATATCTTCTATGATTTTTTCGATACCAGCAGTGAAAGGAATCGAATTCGGAAGTGGTTTTAATGCATCTAAATTAAAGGGATCAGAACACAATGATAGATATAAATTCTATAAAGAATTAAATGAATTTAAAACATTAACAAATAATGCTGGGGGTATTTTAGGGGGTTTATCAAATGGGATGCCTCTTGTCTTCAGAGTTGCATTTAAACCAACTTCTTCAATATCGATCCCACAAGACACTGCCAATTTTGTTTCAAAAGAAGAAACAAAATTAATAATAAAAGGAAGACACGACCCTTGTATTGTTCCGAGAGCGGTTCCTGTTGTAGAGAATGCTGTTGCAAGCGTAATCCTTGATTTAATGTTACAAGGACACTTCATAAAAGAAAAAAAATTTGAAGGATTTTAAATGAAAAATTGTGTCGTTTTAGGTGTTGGACTTATTGGTCAACAGTTTATACGAATGCTAGATGGTCATCCAGACTTTGATTTAGAAGCTATTGTAGCTTCAAGCGAATCTGAAGGAAAATCACTACAATCAAAGTGGGCCTTACCAAGTTTTGATGTTCCTGAAAATTTTCGATCAATGAAACTTATTAATTATAATTCTTTGGATCTTGATTCAATAGATATAGTTTTCAGTGCTTTACCTGCTTCGAAAGCAGTTCAAATTGAAAAAGACTTATCGGAAAAAGGTATAAAAATATTCTCAAATGCATCAGCATACAGATATCATAAAGATATCCCTATTCTTATTCCAGAAATTAATTCACATCATCTTAAGGTAGTAAAAAATCAGGAAGATTATTTAGAAAATAATGGATTTATAATTACAAATTCGAATTGTACAGTTTCTGGTCTATCTATATTCATAAATGAAATACAGAAGATTTCTACAATTAAGAATATATTTATTTCTAGTTATCAGGCTATTTCTGGTGCAGGATTCAAAGGTTTAAAGGAAATTCCGCGTGATCGAGTAGTCCCATACATTTCCCATGAAGAAGAAAAAATAGAAATTGAAGCAAAGAAAATTTTAGGGCATTTAAATGAGTCTAAAAGCGAAATTATTAGTAATGAATCATTCAACTTGTTAGCAAATTGTGCAAGGGTTCCTGTAATAGATGGTCATCTAGAAGCTTTAACAGTTGAGTTTAAAGAATATTCCAAATTAGAAACCATTAAAACTTCAATTAATTCTTTAGAAAATCCAGTTAAAGGCTTACCTACTGCTCCAGATAACCACCTTGTGATTATAGAGGGTATAGATAGACCTAACACATCTTTAGATTTATACATTCCCAAAAACCATAGATCTTCTGGTATGGGAGTAGCAATTGGAAGATTACGCATTACTGATAACTATTTACGTTGTTACCTACTAGTTCACAATACCATTAGAGGTGGAGCTGGTGGATCAATCCTCAATGCTGAATTAGCCTTGAAGGAGGGCTTATTATGATAAAATTCCTAGTACATAAATTAGGGGGAGCGTACATATCCTCTCCAAATCAAATTCGAAAAGCAGTAACAGTTATTAAGAATTACAAAGAAGAAATAGAAAAAAATGGAAAATGTATTCAAATAATGTCCGCTGGGGAATTAGATGTAGTATTCCAATTTGTATTAGAAGAAAATGATCTGGATAAGTGTCTAAATATTCTCCATGATGAATTTTTAGAATATAAAATCGATTATAACACAGGTTAAATAAATGATTCTTGAAATTAATAATAGTACAATTAAAGGTTCTATATCACCTCCTACAAGTAAATCACATTCAATTAGAGCTATAATTCTCGGATCTATTGCTAATGGAAAAACTATAATAAAAAATCCATTATTATCACAAGATGGATTAGCACCAATTCGTGGATGTGAATTATTAGGAGCCTCCTTTGATTTGAAAGATAATAAAAAAACTTTAGTTGTTTCAGGAACAAGTGGGGAACTTAAAACACCAAATGAGGTCATTGATGTAAAAAATTCTGGAACATCGTTATACATTCTCAGCGCAATTTGTTCTTTGTTAAAAGAATCTGTGGTTATAAAAGGAGACGAATCAATCAATAATAGGCCAATTAATCAATTAACAGATGCCCTTAACAATTTAGGAGGTTTCTGTTATCCAACAAATTCTACTACCCCTCCTGTAACAATAAGAGGTCCAATCACTGGCGGAGTAACAAAAATATCAGGAATAACTTCACAATACACTACTAGTTTACTAATAGCAACACCAATGGCTGAAAAAGATTCTACTATAAAACCTATTAATTTACAAGAGAAACCTTACGTAAAAATGACCTTAGAGTATTTAGATATGACTGGGATAGAATATACACATTCTAATGACTTTTCAAATTTTAAAATTCGAGGAAAGCAAACATACAAGTCATTTACCAAAAAAATTCCTTGTGATTTTTCTTCTGCAGCATTTATAATCGGAGCTGGTGTTATATCTGGTGAGAATATAACAATTAATGGTTTAGATTTTTCAGATTCTCAAGCAGATAAAAGTTTTGTAGAAATACTAAATAAAATGTCTGCTGATATTAAAATTGTTAATTCACAATTAATAGTTAATAAATCTGAACTTCAAGGATTGGAAATTGATCTATCACAATCACCAGATTTATTACCTATACTTAGTGTTGTCGCGACACAAGCAGAAGGAACAACAATAATAAAAAATATAGAACATGCAAGAATAAAAGAAACTGATCGAATTAAAACTATGTGTTTCGAATTAAAAAAGTTAGGAGCAAATATAAGAGAGAGAAATGATGGTTTAGTTATTAAAAAAAGTGATTTACAAGGAGGGAAGGTTTTTGGACATGGAGATCACAGAATCGCTATGGCACTTGCTATTGCAGGGTTAACAGCAAAAAATACCACTTTTGTAAATGGGATAGAATCCGTGGGTGTGACATATCCCAACTTTATTAAAGATTTTAAATCTCTTAATGCATCGATGAGTGAAATTTCAAATAATTGAGGAATAAACATGGGAAAACAAGTTTTTATTAAACCCTTAAATGAAGAAGTTGAAACACATGCCAAATTTCTAAAATTAAGCCATATAAATGACTTAAAAGATGTTCCATGGGAAGTGATTAGAAAGTCGGAAGATGAATCCAAAGCAGTTTCTCAGGCATTAAAAGCAAAAAAAATTATTCTCTCATTTGAAAATGATGTTATTATTCCTTTAGAAAATATTATCGCAAAGATTGATCATAAAGCAGAAATATTTGCTCATGTTACTTCTTTTAAAGAAGCAAAAATAGCATTAGAAACATTGGAAATAGGAGCAGATGGAGTTGTATTAGAAACATCTAGTCCTGATGAAATATCACAATTATTAAATTATTTAGAACTCAAAATTAATATCAATCTTGTTGAAGCAATTGTTACTCAGATAAAACCGCTTGGTATGGGTTATCGAGTTTGTGTTGATACTACTGAAATTATGAAAGAAGGAGAAGGATTATTAGTAGGTTCAAGTTCAAGTGGGTTAATATTAGTTGAAGCTGAAGTTAAACATAATGAGTTTGTTGCAAGTAGACCTTTTAGAGTTAATTCTGGTGCAGTTTCGCTTTATACTCTTTTAAACAACAATAAAACACAATATTTAAATGAATTATCAGCAGGAAATGAAGTCTTAATAGTAAATAGGAACGGAAAAGCACGAACATCATATGTAGCTAGATCAAAAATTGAAAAAAGACCATTAATGTTAATAGAAGCAAAAGTTGATGATTTTTTAATCAAAGGAGTGTTTCAAAATGCAGAAACGATTCGTTTTGTTCAAAAAAATGGGAGTATTTGTATAACAGATATACAAATTTCCGATAAAATCTTAGTTCGACAAGATACAGGTGGTCGACATTTTGGAATGAAAGTCGAAAACGAAATAATTATTGAAAAATAGGCGTAATAAATGCTCTCTCTTGCAGTTATTGGAGATCCAATTAATCACAGTCTGTCACCAATCATTCACAATGCTTCAATACTTAATTTAGGATTAGAAAAACAATTTCAGTACGAAAAAATTAATGTAAAACCTAACCATCTACAAATATTTATAGAAACTATCCAAAAGACAAAATTAATAGGATTTAATGTCACTCTTCCTCATAAATATAAAATATTACAATATTTAGATAAAATTGATAAATCTGCTTCAATTATTGGTGCTGTTAACACTGTTGTAGTGGAAAAATCAATTCTTTGTGGTTATAATACTGATATTGATGGATTTATTAATTCACTACTCGAAAATAATATTGAAATAAAAAACAAGAATTTTTTAGTTATTGGTGCAGGAGGTGCGGCTTTAGCAGTAGTATATGGATTATTACGGGAAGGTGCAATGGTAGAGATAATAAATAGATCAGAACAAAATGCTTTATTTCTAAAAAAGAAACTAGATGAATTTGGATCTATAAAAGTTATTAAAAAACCAAATTTTAATGATTTTGATTCAATAATTAATACCACTAGTGTAGGAATGGACGGAGTATCAATACCGATAAATGCAGATAGTATTAATGACAACCATACTGTAATTGATATAATTTATAATCCAAATATTACCCCCCTCTTAAAAATAGCTAAATCTAGTGGAGCAAGAGTAATCAATGGAATTGGAATGCTAATCAACCAAGGAGCATTATCATTCAAACTTTTTACAGGAATGGAACCGAATAAGAATATAATGTTAGAAGCTATAAAGAAACATTTGTAAAAGAATAGAAACAAAAATGAAAAATATCATTCTCATTGGATTGCCTTCATCTGGTAAAACATATTTGGGTAAAAAACTTTCTGAAAAATTATCATTCTCTTTTTTAGATACAGATCAGCTAATGATCCAAAAAATTAATAAAAAAAATATATCTGTTCAAACAATTCAGGAATGTTATTCACTTTTAGGAGAAAAAGAATTTAGAGAATTGGAATCGAATATTTTAAGTGATTTAAATTCTTCCAATACAGTTATTAGTGCTGGAGGAGGAATCATTCACAAAAAAAGAAATAGGGAAATATTAAAAAAATCTGGTAGAATTTTATATTTAAAAACACAATTAGACATTTTAGAAGAACGAATCAAGAATCAAGACCCTAGACCATTGTTTAGAAATAATATCAAAGAAAAACTTAAAGAATTAGAGGTTTCCAGAGAAAATTTGTTTATAGAATTAGCAGATTTTATTATAGATGCAAATAAAAGTGAAGTTGAAATACTAACAAATATTCTAGAAAAAATTAACCAGTAAAATTCAAAATTGACAATAAATCAATCATTTCTTTCGCCGATAATTGACCTGGTGCAGTTTTTCTATTAGATGATACATAACTAAATTTTGCACCATATAGAAGGGAAACTATTCTAGTAAATGATCCAATTTCTCCCATCGAAAAAGAAATTATGGGAAAATCAATTTCCTGTTGCAAGCAAATCATTGTATGGCCATCTTCAATATTATTTGCTTTACAAACATATTTAATTATGTCTGCACCCATTAAAATCATTTTATTACAATTAACCTTTAATTTTTGAATAGTAGGGGTCTTTTCAAAGTTGTGTGATGAAATAATTACTTCAACATTGTGTTGGTGTGAAAATTGTATTAATGATTTGATATTATTTTGTTCTGTTTCAAATTCGATATCTACATGTGATATACCGGAATTTATTGCTTTTTTGAGAATCTTTATCCTAGTTTCTTCATCTGAATCGTACAAACCTCCGCTACTTTTTGGGCGTAATGAAACGACAAATTTGTGTGAAAAATTAGAATAATCAATACGATAATTATTTAAATCTTCTAATCCATCCAATCTATGCTCTACATATAGTGTGTTGCAATTATTAAGCAATTTTTCGAATTCATGAATATTTTTAGGAATAATACTAGTTATCAATCTATTATTAAAGTTCTTGGTCATATTAATCATTGTAAAATTGTCTGTTTTTGATAATTAAGGTAAAAAACTACGTGTTTGTTCAACAAATCGGTTAAAATCATTTATCGAATCTTGTTTAATTAATTTATATACAAAATCAAAACCTGAAGCTAATGATTGATATAAATTATCCCTGTACGCATTTAAATTCTGAATTGAATAATATAATTCTGGGTTTTCAGAAAAAACTTCTTCTGAAGTCTTTAATTGTTTTAGGAAGGTTGTACTAGCAAAATTATATAATTTACTAATATTAATTCCAGATTTCGCGATAACATAACCAAATATTAAGTTAATTGCATGAGACAAACCCAGGGAAATTGACATATATCTATCGTGATCCTCAAGGGGAATTTCTATTAGATTCATATGCGTTGGACGTAAAATCTCTTTAATTTCATCGTCTGCTTTATTGGATCCACATTTACAAATTATAACATTCTTTTGATATAAAACTTTGATATTAGGACCGAAAAGAGGATGAATCGATGTAATTTTTATCCCTAGTCTTATTGCTAGTTCAATTTCTTCAATAAAATGTGTTTTAAGCGACCCAATATCTAAAATTGTTCCTTTAGGTTTTTGTTTAATTAATGACAGAAGAACTGGTTTAATAATGTCTAAGGGTGTGCAAATGGTAATAAAATCATAATTATCAAGATCTGGTAATTCTTTTAGAACATTAAATTCACTAGATGACTTTTGATCTACTATATCAATTTTATGACCAAGAGATTGTAGTAAACTTGATAACCAAAATCCCATTTTTCCCATGCCCCCAATTATTAAAAAAGATTTGCAAAAATTGGAAACTTTTAAAGATTTTTTCTCTTTAAACAATTTTTCTTGGATTTCAACCGATTTTTGAATAATTACTTGGAAAATATCTATTGCTAAATTAATCGGTAAATCAAGCTTCGGAGCCAAAATAGATATCCTTTTAAAAATCAATTTCTCGACATTATGGTTCTTAATGGGAAGGTTATTTCTTTTCTTTATTGCACCTATTTCTTGAGCTATCGTTAATCTTTCTGAAATAAGCTGTAAAATTTGGTCATCAAGATTTCGAATTTTGAGTCTATACGAATCTAATCTCTCTTTATCTTTAACAAGCATTTCAAGCACTTTTTGTCTTTACGTTAAGTTTTTTTCAATAAATGATAATATTTTTGATATTCCTTTAAATAATTGATCTGTATCGCGTGTTATGCTGATTCTTAAAAAATTTTTATAATTTTCTCCAAAAGCTATACCTGGAATAGTAGCTACTCCAGTTTTATTCAATATATCAAGTGCTAATGATTCATAACCATTTTTAACTTTAAAAAATAGGTAAAAAGATGAATTTGGGACAAATGGAAATGAAATATTGTCTTTATCTTTTAGAAATTTGATAACTTCCTCCATTTTTTCTTTATAAAATTTCCTTGCATTTATAATATGCTCATCTAATTGAAGTGTATGAACAGCAGCCATTTGTATAAATGGTGGTACACATGTAATAGTATTGCTAACAAGCTTTAATAAAACTTTAATTAATTGAAATGGTGCAAGAACATATCCCAATCTAAATCCTGTCATGGAAAAACTTTTAGAAAATCCTGAAATAATCACTAACCTATTGATAATATCAGAAAATTGGATCATAGAATTCACTTTTCCATCGTGGGTTAATTCCATATAAATTTCATCTGAGATTATTATTAAATTACGATAAGCTAAAATAATTTGAACTAAATTTTTCAAATAATTTTTATTTACCATTATTGATGTGGGATTATTTGGAAAATTAATTATTAATAATTTGGTTTTTTCTGATAGTAATGATTTAAAAATAGTTATATCTTGGTTGATTTTAAATGATAAAGGAAATTCCTTAATTTTTCCCCCAAATAAATTCACTAGATTTGAATAAGTTGGCCAAGAAGGTTTTATTATAATAACTTCATCTCCAGGGTTTATCAAGCTATATAAAGTTAAATATAACCCAAATTTTGCTCCTGGAGTAACGATTAATTCTTTTTTAGGGTTAACATCGATATTAAATCTTCTTTTATAGTAATTAGCAATTTCTCTCCTTAATTCAAATAATCCTTGTCCCAAAACATAATTTGTCTGATTATTATCGATACTTGATTTTACTGAGTCAATTGTAATTTTGGGAATATGATAGTCAGGTTCACCTATTTCTAAGTGTATTACTGATCTACCCTGATTTTCCAAAGATTTAGCAAGATTAAATATTGAACTTGTATTGCTTTCAATCAAGTTATCCATAGAATTGGAAAAGGGAAAATTAAAATCAGATTTAAGCATTATTTTTCACAAATTTATTATTTTTGGGAATAAATTATTATGCAGGATATTTACACTTTTCTCAAGTTCTGCTTGTTTTACTGTAAACTGTAATGTATTTGGGGAGGCACCTGCTGAAATGAAATCAATATTAACATTTTCATTACTTATAGATTGAATAATTTTAGTAGCAATACCTGATTTCTCTCCAATATTTTTTCCAACAATACATATCATGCTTATGTTTTCTATTTCTTCTGTTTTTACAATATCGTAAGAGTTAGGTAGTGCAATATTTTTTGTTCCATCAGCCTTACTTTTATCGACTAAGAATCCAAAGGCAGTACTTGATGTTGTTATTGCTAATATGGTGAGATTATTCTTAGAAAATACTTCTATTATTGATTGTAAAACTTTTATTTGTCTAGTTTTGTTAGATAAATAGACTTTAATTAAAGTAACATGTTTGATATACGCTATACTCTTGTAAGGTAAGTAATCACGATTAGAATTAGACATAATAATAGTTTTATTGCTGTTATACATATTCCTCACCTCAATTGGTATATTTTTTAATTCAGCAGGGAATACAGCTCTCATATGGAGAATTTTAGCTCCAAAATGTGCTAATTCGGCCGCTTCATTATATTCAAGATGATCAATGGAAAATGAATCTACAACTACTTTTGGATCAGCAGACATGAATCCATTCACATCTTTCCATAATATAGCTCTTTCTGCATTTAAAATGTTCGCTAAAGCACAAGCAGTGTAATCTGTTCCAGAAGGACCAAATGTTGTAATATTATTCAAATAATCTACTCCATAAAATCCAGGAACAACAATTATCTCTCCTTTGGTAGAATAGGAATTGAAAATTTCTATTATAGAGTCAAAATTTTGATCAAAGTTAATTACAGCATTAAAAAATTCGCCATCTGTTATTAATCCTAACTCTTCAGGTGTTAAACATATTGCGTTTATATCCTGAATATTTTTACCTATATATTTTGGAATCACTTGTGAAACAAATTTTTCTCCAATGACTAGAACTTTATCGGTGTCCTCATTAGAAATACTATTTTTTAACTTTGCATTATTCAATATTTGACAAAAATTTTTAAGCAATACTCTGTTTATTTCTCCTAATTCAGGAAAATCTGCAATATACTTTTGATGTTTATTATTTATGGCTTTAGCTGTTTCTAAAATAATATTTGTTTCTTTGAATAAATTTTCAATACAATAACGGATTAAATCCGTTACTCCATAAATTGCTGATACCACGACTACAATTTTATTTTCATTATTAACGAATTTTGATAAAGTTGACACTAAATGATTAATTTGTTTTTGATTTCTTAGACACGATCCACCAAATTTGTGAATTTGAAACGTTTTCATAGTACATCACTTATTATATCATAATTCCTAAAGGAATTCAGTTTTTTAATTAGAATCATTATTTAAACAACCAAATATTTGTTAAATCTTTATTTCAAGTTCAGTTCTAGTTTCTGGATAATTTTCTAGGGGATAGGATCCTAGAATTTTTATGAAATTCGTATAGCCCTTAATTTTGAATAAGACATCCTGTACAATCTCACTATTAGTGTGTCCTTCAAAATCTAATAAAAAAATATACTCCCATAGATTCTTTCGTGAAGGAATTGATTCTAATTTCGTTAAATTGATTTCATTTTCTGCGAAAATAGATAGAACTCTATATAATGCTCCAGGAATGTGATTAGTCGAAATAATTATTGAAGTTTTGTTTTTATTTTCTGTATTAATTGTGATTTTATTAGCAATATTTTCTATTACAAAAAATCTTGTTTGATTCCAAATTTCATCTTGGATATTCCCACATAAGATCTCTAAGTTAAATAAATCATGCATTTTTACGCTTGCAATTAAAGCTAATTCATCGTTTTCCGAAACAATACTGAATGCTTTTGCTCCATCAATATAAGAAATTTTTTTTGCAGGAAGATTCGAAAGAAACTTTTTACATTGTGATAAAGCTTCAGGATGACCATAAATTTCTTTTAAATTTTCAATCGGAATTGTAGATCTAGCCAACAGATAATGATTAATTTCTAAATAAGCTTCATTTACAATTTTGAAATCGTCTTCCTCCATCAATAATTTGACTGTTTCCCCTATTCTACCAGTTAACGCATTTTCAATTGGAATAATACCTTTGTCAACCTGTTTGTTTCGTATTTTGTTAAAAACTTCCTTAAATGAATCACATGAATCAATTGATATTGAAGAACCGCTTAGTTGCGTAGCAATAACGTAGCTGAAAGACCCAATGTCACCTTGAATTGCAATTTTCATTATTAAAAGACCTCTAAATTACATGATTAGACAAATTTTGTTTCTAAAATAATAAGCCTTAATTTTCTTATTTATTAATAACAAAGAATTTAAAATTTTTGTTTAAATTTTTGCAACTTGAGGTTCTGGCTCTAAATTTGTTGATAATTCAACTAAATCAAGTGCTTTTTCAACAGACCAGCCATCTTTTACTATTCCAGCGATAGCTTTGGTAATCAGATAGGGATTTGTATGAGAAAAAATATTTCTTCCAAGAGTTACTCCAATTGCTCCAGCTTCAAGACAATCAGATACTATTTGAAGTAATTGTCTATTACTGTCGATTTTTGGTCCTCCAGCTATCACTACAGGAACTGGGCATCCTTCTACTACTTTAGAAAAACTATCAATATCACCTGTATAGTTTGTTTTAATTATATCAGCTCCTAATTCAGCACCAACTCTCGAAACCAAAGAAACCATTTTTGCGAATTCAGAATTTTTTGTTATATTCTTCCCACGTGGGTACATCATAGCAATTAAAGGAATTTCCCAATTATCGCATTCCTCAGCTATAAGACCTAATTTTTGTATCATATCAGGTTCATGAGGAGCTCCTCCAATGTTTATATGAAGAGAGAACCCATCTGCCCCGAGTTTAATTGCTTCTTTAACAGAAGCTACGAGTCTTTTATCATTTGGATCTAATTGAATACTGGTTCCAGCAGAGGCATGAAGAATTAATCCAGTTTCAGGAACTCTCTTAAGAGATTTTATGATTCCTTTATGAAGTATTACCCCACTTGCTCCACCTGAAGCTACGTCAGCAATAGTATTTTCGATATTGATTAATCCAGTAGAAGGACCATCGCTTAAGCCATGATCCATTGCAACAAGGATAGCTTTTCCGTCAGATAAAATATTTTTCATTCGTTTTTGTTTTCCTTTCACTTTATCACCACTATTTAATATCAATTGATCAAAGTACAAAGTATCATCTCTTAGATGAATAGAATACTCACTAGGTCAGTAATACACCTAAAATTTTTAAGTATCAGGGTGTTTATTGTTCTATTAAAAAGTAATCCCGATGCATAAACAGCAAAAAAGAGAGGGACACTATTTCTTTTTTTTATTTATTCGATTCGGGGTTTTAAACTAATAATAGATCCAACTAGAACCTAAAACTAAAAAAATGATACCTATACCCGAATCGATAATAAACCATATCACTCATTTATTTTAATAAAATCTACCTTTAAATAAGTTTCTGATAATGTTTTTCATGGATGATAAGTAATTCTTATTCAATTTTTCAATTTATTCTATATTAACTATTTAATTTAATAAATTTGTTGTTTTTTTGATTTATCTTAAAATAGATTGAAATTTATTTCTCAAAATCTGAAAAAATGTTTAGAGAATCAAAAATAAATAATTTTTCATTAGAAATTTATGTTGTCCTTACTAGGCTGTCTTTTCTGTCAAACCAATGTGAAAGAAACTCAATTGAGTCTTTGGTCATACCTACAAATAATTCTAAAAAACTAAGGAAAAATTATAATTCTAAGTTATAAATAGTATAAAATTTTCATTATCAGTTAAAAATAAAAGAATCTTATATTATCCACGATTATATTCTTAGTTTTGAGATATAAAAAGATAATTTTAGGAATTAAGCACGCCTACATTATGAAAAACTTTAATATAATCCCATAGATTTCATTAATTCAATTGTTAAAAAATTAACTATAATTAAGTTAAACACTAATATGAGCATTCTATAATTACGATGTAATTAATATGATTGGATATATTTTTTTTTATAAACAAAAGAGTATTCTTGGAGAACTATTATGTCAAAAATAACCTTTCAAAAACCTCAGTTAGAAAGGAAGCCTCTAATAGAGGCCCAAAAGATAAAGGACATCACGAAAGAGTCCACTATCATAAAGATCATTCAAAACCAATGCAAGGGCTGTGAAATTTGTGTTTATTACTGCAGTGAACAGATCCTTGCTATGGGTGATGAATTAAATACTAAGTCTTACCATTATCCTTATGTTATTGAATCGAAGAACGAAGAATGTTCCCAATGTCGTCTTTGTGAAAGAATATGCCCTGACTTAGCAATATTCCTTGCTGATAACGGCTCAGGAGTAAAAACCTAAAATAGTGAATTAATTATGGCTGAAATTGATAAATCTAGATTGAAATTTTGGGATGGAAATACTGCCTGTGCTGAAGGTGCGCTTGCTGCAGGAATGAGATTTTTTGCAGGTTATCCAATAACTCCCAGCTCAGAAATTGCTGAACATCTATCTCGTAGACTACCTGAAGAAGGTGGATCATTTATTCAAATGGAAGATGAAATCGCTTCCGCAATTGCAATTATAGGGGGATCCTATGCTGGAAAAAAAACTATGACCGCAACGTCTGGTCCAGGATTTTCCTTAATGCTTGAAAATATTGGTTTAGGAGTGATGACTGAAACACCAATGGTAATAGTTAACGTACAACGTGCTTCTCCATCAACAGGTCAACCAACAAAAGTTGGTCAAGGAGATATTATGCAAGCAAGATATGGAATGCATGGTGATGTAGAAATAATTGCGTTAACGCCAGGTAGTGTGCAAGAATTATTTGATATGACAATAAGAGCATTTAATTTAGCTGAAAGATTCCGTGTTCCAGTTATAATACTAACAGATGAAACTATTGCGCATTTAAAAGAACGTGTTATACTTCCTAAACCCGAAGAAATAGAAATTACTAACAGGAAAAAGCCTAAAGTAAAGGGTAAAGATTATTTACCATTTAAAGCTGATCTAGACGATATGGTTCCTCCTATGGCTGCTTTTGGTGAAGGCCATCATTTTTTCGCAACAGGACTGACTCATGATGAAAGAGGCTATCCAGATATGAGTCCAGATATGCAATTATCTCTTGTTCGAAGAATTAATGATAAAATAAAAAACTTTACTGAAGAAATCATCGAATACGAACGGTTTATGTTAGATGATGCTGATATAGCAATCATTTCTTTCGGAATATCCGCGAGATGTTCAAAAGCAGCCATCGTACATGCTCGCGAAAATGGAATAAAAATTGGAATGTTTAGAATAAAAACAGTTTGGCCATTCCCTGAAAAAGAAATTGCAAAATTAAGCCATGAGGTTGGCAAAATATTGGTAGTAGAGTTGAATTATGGACAAGTATTGAAGGAAGTCAAACAATCTCTTGATAATAAAGATTGTAAAGTGTATAGTTATTCAATACCTGGAAGTATTCCCTTTCCTATTAACGATATTTTGAAAAAGGTCGAGGAGATAACAAAAAATCCCCAGTTGGAAGTGTGAGGTTTAAAAATGACGTTTACAATTGAAGAAAAGGATTTAACAATTAAAGATCATCCAGTATCAGATTACATTAGAACAGATAGGCTACCATGGATTTTCTGTCAAGGATGTCTAATTGGTTCAGAAATACAACTATTAGCACGTGCTATGAAGAACCTTGTAGAAAAAGGTGATATCGTACGTGATGATATTTTAGTAGTATCAGGAATTGGATGTTCAGGTCGTGGTTCTGGATATTTCCAAACAGATAGTTTCCATACAACACATGGTAGATCAGTACCCTTTGCTGTTGGTGCAAAAATGGCAAATCCGAAATTGAAAGTTATAGTTTTTGCAGGTGATGGTGATCTATTTGCGATCGGAGGCAATCATATTATTCATGCAGCAAGAAGAAATATCGATATTACAGTAATCTGCATCAATAATTCAACTTACGGTATGACTGGGGGTCAAGGTGGCCCTACTACTCCAATAGGAACAGCAACAAATTCAACTCCTTGGGGTAATTTTGCAGAAATACCTTTCAATTTGGTGAATTTAACTGCAGCATCAGGTGCAACTTATGTCGCACGATGGACATCTTTACATACAAAAGAAGCCATAGAAAGTATGGAAAAAGCCATTATGCATAAAGGGTTTTCCTTTATTGAGTTCCTGACTCCCTGTCCAACATATTTTGGAAAATTCACTGGTCAAAAAACAGGTTTGAAAATGCTGAAAGACCTTCAGGAGAAGGCTATCGTAAAAATGGGGTCAAATCCATTTGAAGCAACTATAGATTATGACACAGAAATCATTTGTGGCGAATTTGCAACTCCTGAACGCCCAGAGTATACTGCATCTTATGAAAAATTGCGAGAACATGCATTGAAAGAAAATGGCACAAAGAAAAAGGTCATTGATACTTTTAAAGGAACCTGTGAAGAGGTCTCAGGAGATTGAAATCTCGTGAAATTAAATATATTAAATAAAGGTGATAAAAAGATGGCTGTAAGTCAAACACACTCAAATCCCTATAAGGTTACAAAAAAAGATATTGAACGAAGAAAACGAACAGAAATCATCTTCTCTGGAATGGGTGGACAGGGTTTAGTTTCTGCTGGATCAATTCTTGCACGTGCAATGATTTTGTTCGATAATCGGAATGCGACTCAAAGTCAGAATTATGGACCTGAATCTCGTGGTGGACTTAGTATTAGTGAAGTAATAATTTCTGAAGGTGAAATTGACTATCCCAAGGTTATTGCAAGACCAAAAGTACTTGTAACCTTATCTGAAGAATCATTTAATCATTTTTTGCCCAAAATGGAAGGTGTGGGGCACTTAATTGCGGATCCTGAGATTATTAAAATTGTAGATCAATATCAGGAAAAATTTCCTGAAGTTAAGTTTCATAAAATTCGAATAACAAGAGAAGCAGAACTTCTAGGAAATAAAATTGTTGGAAATATTATTGTTTTAGGAGTACTTACTTCAATCCTAAATTTAAATGTTGAAGCAATTAAAAAAGCAATAGAATTACAATTCAGCACCAAACAAAAACTTATTCCTATGAATATCAAAGCATTAGAACGAGGTATCGAGTTAGGAAAAAATTTATAACTTATTGAGTGAATTATTATGACTGAAGAGAATCAAGACAAATCTGGTGAGGTAAGAAAAACCGAACCAAAAATAGGAGTCTTTATATGTGCTTGCGGAAAAAACATTGGCAAAGTTGTAGATGTTGAGGCAGTGAAAGATTATACTGAAGGACTCGATAATGTCGTCTACGTAGAAACAAACAAATATACTTGTTCAGAAGTAGGCCAACGTAAAATAGAAGAAGCGGTTAAAAAACACGGTTTAGACAGATTCGTTGTATCAGCTTGTTCTCCACGATTACATGGAGAAACTTTCTCACGTTGTGCAACCAAATGTGGTGTTAATGGTTATATGACTGAAATGGCCAATATTCGTGAACATTGTTCATGGGTTCACTCTAAAGAGCCAGAAAAAGCAACAGAGAAAGCAAAAGAATTAGTAGAAATGCAAGTAGCAAAAATTCGTCATAATGAACCCTTGGATGTAGTAATAGTACCAGTTGAAAAAACTGCTCTTGTCATTGGTGGCGGAATCGGTGGTATTCAATCTGCTCTTGATATGGCTGATGCAGGATTTAAAGTAGTTATAGTGGAAAAAGATGCAACGATTGGAGGACAAATGGCAAGGCTGGATAAAACATTTCCAACCATTGATTGTTCCATTTGCATTCTTGGACCAAAAATGAACGATGTGAAAAATCATCCTAATATCGAATTAATTGCTACAGCAGAAGTATCCATGGTATCAGGGTTCACAGGTAATTTTGATATCGAAATAACCCAGCATCCAAGATATGTAACAAAAGATTGTACAGGATGTAGTGATTGTGAAGAAGTCTGCCCAGTTCAAGTTCCGAATCATGAGGATCAGAACTTAGGCTGGCGTAAAGCTATTTATATGCCTTTTCCACAAGCTGTTCCACCGTGGTATATTTTAGATGAAAAGAATTGTTTAGGTTTGAATCCAATTGCCTGCGGAAAATGTTTGGAAGCCTGTGAAAAGGTAGCTATTGACTATCATGATCATGCCCGTATAAGAAGGCTAAAAGCAGGGACTATTATTATCGCGACAGGAGCTACCATTTTCGATGCTTCTAAAATATCTGAATATGGTTGGGGTAGATATCCGAATGTTTTACAAACAATGGAACTAGATCGGATGCTCAATGCCTCTGGTCCAACAGATGGTGAGGTAGTAAGGCCCACTACTTTAGAAGTTCCAAAAAGTGTTGCATTCATCTTATGTGCAGGTTCACGACACATAAAATACAATGATTATTGTTCTAACTTTTGTTGTATGGCCACGTTAAAATATGCATTAATGTTAAAAGACCATTATCCAGAAATAGATATTTCGGTATTTTATATCGACATTCGTGCATTTGGGAAGAATTATGAAGAATTTTACAAGCGTGCAAGAGCAACTGGGACAAAATTCATTCGTGCACGACCAAGTGCCGTATTTGAAGATAAGAATACTAAGAACCTCCGTGTAGAAGCTGTGACTGATGGACAACCAATCAGTCCAGAATTTGAAATGGTCGTGCTCTCTGTAGGATTTGATGGACCAAAAACTGTTATTCCAGGACTACCAATATCTACTGATGCAAATGGATTCTTTGTCGAAGCTCACCCAAAACTCAAACCAGTAGATACCGCAACTGATGGAGTATTCCTAGTAGGAGCATGTGACTCACCCAAAGATATCAGAGAAACTGTGACTCAGGCGTCAGCAGCAGCATCAAGAGCTATGAGATTGATGGGAAAAGGAGAATACGAGGTAGAACCAATATTTGCTAACGTAAACCCGGAAACCTGTACATCCTGTGGTATATGTGTTACACGATGTCCATATACAGCAATAACAATTGAGGATAAGAAAGCAAAAACACCTGCTATAGTAAACACTGCTCTCTGCAAGGGTTGCGGGACCTGTGCAGGAGATTGCCCAGAAAACTCAATTACTATGCAACACTTCACTGATGAAATGATCTACGATCAGATAAGTGTAGCTTTAAATAAAAATCCCGAAGAAAAAGTTATTTCTTACTGTTGCAACTGGTGTAGCTATGCTGGTTCAGATACAGCTGGAGTTGGACGTAATTATTATCCTACTAATGTTCGTATCATACGTACTATGTGTTCTGGTCGTGTTGCTCCAGATTTCATCTACAAAGCATTTGAACAAGGTGCAGGTGGTGTTTTGCTTACTGGATGTCATCCCGCTGATTGTCATTATATGACAGGAAATGATTTTGCAGCTAAACGTGAAAAGAAGATAAGAAACTGGATGAAGAAGCGTGGTATTAATCAATCACGATTCCAGATTGAATGGATAAGCGCAACTGAAGGGAAAAAATTTTCAGGAGTGATGCAGCAAATGACTGATACAATAGGTCGCGTTCCCATAACCAGACCTGTTGAACCTCCCCCTAAATCTTTCAAAAAGAAAGCGACGCCTGAACAGATAGCTACAGGAGATTAGGTGATAAATAACGTTATTTCTATTACCTATATTTATTTAAAACAAAATAATAAGAATGATCTGATTCATAGATTATACCAATCGCCATATCGTATCGAAAATAAATAGGGGTATTGTAGTAATCTGTCAACCATTTAGCAAATGATCCTGCATAGTTTTTTTGATTAATTGAGTCTGTCCAAGGAATCTCATTCCAATCTTGAACAAAGGTCTGTAAATAATCTGATTTATATTCTTCTAATTTCTCAAATGATTCAATTTTATCAAGAATACTTAATTCAATAGTCAAAAGATATCACCTATAATCTCAATGCTTCCAATGCTATATTGAAATGGTTTTCACTTATTATATTCTCAACAAACATATTTTCAAGATTATCAAGTAAACACTGTAGAAAATCAAACTTAGTTCTGTCAGTCACCGTTAATTTCACTGTATAAATGATCTGATCCCTGCGAATAATATTAAAATAAACGGTATTCAAAGAATCAATATCATTCGATTTAATCCACTGAGTAATTTTATCATAATTATAAAAAACAAGTGGATACCCAAGAACTAACCTATTTTATACTTCAATATAACTGATTTGTATTTTTATTCTATAACTAATAATGATGGTGTCAATATATAAACAATAATCATCAAATTAGTTTTGGATATTCTATAAACGGTAAAACTGTATTTATTAAAGTTGAAAGTAGCGAAAAAATAGAGAATTTCGATAAATATGCTGTATTGAATGATATGATTTCTAAAGAATTTCAAAACAATAGTGAAAATGATGGAGTAAAATTATCTGGATTAGATATAATATCTTCTAAGATAAAAAATATGAATCACAATTCAAGGATTGGATAAGAACCTTAGAGCAGAGATTATCCTTAGGGCTAAAACCAGGTATCTTGAGGGAAGGACTTTCTGATCTTTTAGAAGAAACTGCAATATTTTTCTTCCTTAAAGTTTCATCACGATTTTTTTAATCTTTTTACTTTGAATTCAAGAAATAAATCAATTTGTTTTTTGATTTCTTCTGGATTTAGACCAATTTTAGTATTATCCTAACATTCGACTGGTCGGACTGGATTTTAAGATAAGCATAAGATTTTCCTTAAAAGACAAGGAATTATTTAATAATATAGTGAAAGGAATGTTAAAGTTTCCAATTACTCATGTCTTAACAAATGATGATGAAATGGAAGGAATAGGATATTTCCATATCCCAAGAAGAGAAGTATCACATTTTATTGATAATATTTTTGAATTTAAGAGAGTAAATAAGGAGAAAATTAATAAATTAGAGATAATTTTGAACAGCAATATAAAAATACGACATTTTGTAAATATTCAAAGAATTAGTTAATAAAATTTTCATAATTGTAAATTTGATTTGAATGACGAAAAAATCTATTATCAATATCAAGAATTCTAACGAAAAAGTCTAAGGTCAACGGTGGAAACAATTACTCAAGTACAAAGCGTATATTATCAATATAAGAAGGTCAAAGAGGATTCCTTTAAAATAAAAAAGGGATTCATTAATGATTTGACTATCATCGAAAAAATAACAAATATTTCAAAATTTTTTATTAGTAACGGGTCTTTAATTCTTCCAGAAAATATGAATTTGAAAACTAATACGAAAGATTGGATAAAAGACATTATTACTCACAGGAATAATCCTTCAATAATTGAAAGTACTGTAAAGTCATTATTAAATGAATTCTGTTCAAATATGAAAACGAGACAAAGAGAAGAAGACAAATATGGAATAATTTGGATTCATAAAGAATATATTGCCTTGGCACATGTCCAAAGTGGAGAAGATTCTATAGGATTAGATGAACAGCAACTTTTCAAGAGTTTTGAACGCTTTTGGGATAATGATATTGTTATTAGGTATGTTATAATAAGAATAAAAGAAAACAATCTGTTTGATATTTTAATTCAAGAAAGTTCAAAATCAGAATTTTTTGAAGATTTTTTAGGAATTGCAGGGATAGAAAGTTTTCGTTTCGGAGGTCCAATAAGGTTTCAAGTGAATTTATTTGAAAACTTAAAGATTGTAACTAGTTTTGAATTACAATTAGATCAATTTGGAAAATATTACTTTTAAAAGGGGATTATAGTATATAGAGACGGTTTTCTTTATATTAACGATGAAAAATATGAATTAAAGCAAATATTTGTCAGTAGAAAAAAATATGAAAAATTCAATAATTTTATCCAAGATTATTTAGTCTATAAAAATGAATTAGGAGAACATATTGAAAAATATAATCAAATTCAGCAAAGTATTGATAAGTATTTAATCGGAATTGATATTTTCGATGGGAAAGATGAAATTTACAGAATTGAAAACGAAAAAAAAATTACATTGAGAACTAAAAAACACGTCCATATCTATCCAATTTATACTGATAAGAGAATAAAACCGGATCGAAATCTAATAGAGTTTATTTCTAAAATTTTATTTGGAAAGGAGGATATCTTAATCTGTCATCTAGGAGTACCGCTTGGGAATGAATCAATTTCAATAGGAAAAATTGGAATCCAAAATAAAATCGAAATAGATACAAGGTTAATATATATGTTGAATAAATTCATAAATTTAACAGTAATATACGATTCAACTACTCCAGAAAGGAAGATATTACAGTATATTTCTTTACAACTATTGGTCATTCTATTTGGCTCTATTAACCATAAACTAAAGTATTTATTCAATGAATTGCTGAAATCTGAATTACTAGAAATTGGTTATACTTCTACAACAGCCTTAAGGGAAAATAATCATTTGGAATTCAAGAATAGAGATTGGTTACCTACAAAAGATAAAGACATAGTTGAAAAAATTTCAAATCTTATTAAATCAAAATATAAAGAGAAGTTTTTAGCCATTATTATTGGATTTCATGAAAAAGATCAATTAATAGAAGGGATTCCTCTATCTCAATTTGGTGATGATAGAGTTAATAATTTGGAAGAAAAAATTAAGGGAAAAATTTCATATGAATTCAGGATTGATAAGTTACAAGTAAATAAGAATCAATTCTTGCTTGTTTTATTTGTCTATGAGCCAATAATAAATTAAAAGTCTGCTCCTATCGGGATATTCTATTTGATAAACCGAATGACAGAGATTATCTAAGAGAAATGCGTTATCATATTAAAATATCTAGACTAGTGTTCTGTTGTCCTTTAAATAGTGTAAAAGAGTCTCATAACTACAAAGATTATTAATTTCATTTTTTGCTATTGATTCAGCAAATTGATATTTTAATTCAGTTGGAATACTAAAAGACATGAACTTTTTTACCCGTGCGACTTTCTGCTTATTATAAATAATGTAGAGATTACTTTTAGTCCGTCTAAAGGTCAAAAGGACAGGATCTCCACCAAATTCACTGATAATTTTTTTAGCATGTTTAAGGGTAAATTTATCAGAGTTATCAGTGATTTCACTCATTTTAGTTAAAATCTTAATTATTTTATCCACTAATTCTTCATGGGCCAAGTTAATCACTAATTATTTTTGTTAAAGACGAAAAACAGAGATGTCACATAGTCAATTCGGTCTTTATTGTATTTCACATTCTTTTCCTGCAAATAATGGTATAATTTCCCTAGATTAAAGCAAATATTAGCAGTCCTATTCGCTAGAAAAAATGCAGCACAAATAATTTCTTGAATGTTAGCAGGTTTAATATGACAAATTTCCTCTACGATATCACCTATAGATAATAATGCTTTTTCATGAATTAACAGTTTTTTCCCAAGATGGTCAAGGAATTTCATTGCTGTGACCTGTCGTGAATCTACTAATTTGTCTGATATGATTAATCACCAAGAAGAATTTGAATAATTATAAAACAGAGAATTATTTAAGTCTTTACTTTCAGTTTACTATCGAAAATAGACTGAAATAGAGAAACAGAAGAGAAATAACGCAAATCTAGATTCGAAATTGAAATTCGAAATTGATTTGATTCTTACCACAATTAAATTTGGAAAGGAGTAATCTTATTTGTTTTTCGTAAAATAAGACCATATTCATCCGCATTTTTGTTCTCCAAATAAAATTTAAAGAATTTCTGAATTTTAAGTAAATCATAATTTGGAGTCTCATCTTCAGGAAGAATTAACTGAATTTGGAATTGAGAAAAATGCTAATAATTAATTTAAAAAATGATACAATATGGAAACATGCAGGTTTATCAGTTGCTTTTAGGAAGCAATTGAGAAAAGGTAAAAGAAAGATGTTTTGCTTAAAATTTTAGAAGTTTATGAAGAAAATATTGAAGAAATAATTAATGTTTACTATGCGTCAATGTCAGAAATGCGAAGAATACAAATAATTTGACGTGCTTTCCCGATTTCTAAATTAAAAAAAACTAAGATGATTTTGGATCGAACTCAAATCAGTGATCCGAAATTTCAAAGAAATATTTTTCTCTAAAAGAGAAAATATAAATAATTAGTTTTTAAATAATAATTATGTTATACCGAGAACTTTTGACTGATAGGTTTAAAGTGGTTTAATTAATAGTGAACGTTGTATTGATCCGGTTTGTGTTCTAAGAAGTGTAGTCCATATAGGACATTAAAATGAATCATGTGAATAGACTAGCGTGAACTTAGTCATTGCTTGTTCTGAGATTGGTTGAGAATCAGCTGTTTTAGTTCGGTATAACAAAAATATCTCAGTAGTGATAAGCATGAATGAAAATAGTATAATAAATAAAGAAATCTCTTTAATGTCTGATGATCGAGTGTCAGATTTTAAAGGACTGGTGGTTGATAGTAATAATGTTGCTTTTGACCAAAAAAATAGCAAAAAAGGAGAAAGTCCAGATTTCAATCGATTAGTTGTAATTGAAGAAAAATATGGACATAAATATGATATTCTGTATCTGATATCCAATATTCAAGAAAGAAAAGTCAGGAGAGATATTGAATTACAGGATCTAATATGTAATGATCAAATTATTTTTGTTCCTTCAGTAGACATGGATGATTTTCTATTATCGAAAGGGAAACAAGGATATGCTATTATTTCTAATGATAAATTTCAAAAAGAAATCAAAAGATATCCACATTTGGCTAATATGATCAAAAATCAGCGACTTTCTTTTACCTGGATTGAAAAGACTAAAGAAATTATTATTCCTAGATTAGATCTATAAAAGATTGGGAAAATGTTTCTTCTTTTTCTTTTTTTCTTTTTTTTTTCTTAGTTATTACAAAAGATAGGTCATATTCTTCTCTTCGGCCATTAAATTCCCGAATTAATTAAGATAACCAATTAGAACAAATACTGCTTTGAAAATCTCCTCATATCATACGACTTTTTCTCTGATCACAATAGTCTCAGCTATAATATCTAATCCACGAACTTTTTCATTTCTATTATAAATATATCCAATTAGTACATCTAATATTATAAATTGAATGTTGAATAAAGGAATGATAAATATTATTTTAGAAATTGATCTAGTCACAGCTTGTTTCCAACTTATTTTAATCCCAGTTTTATCTATAACGCGTAATCCCAATATATATTTACCCAGAGTTGTTGAATAATACTTTTCTAAAATGATAAAATATAACAACAAAAAACAAATTCCAAACAAATAAGTGATAAGAATGAGAATATAAATTAAAATGGTAAGAATTGGTGAATTAACATCTGTTGATTGAGTGAATATTATGAACTGAACTCCTGTAAATATGCTCGCAAACGAAAAAATAAATATCAATATTAAATCAAATATAAATGCTAATGATCTCACTAAAAATCCTGCCTTATGTTCTATAAACTCATAAGTTGAATATAAAGCCTTAGCTGTTTCTAATGGGGTTCCAATAATAGTTTCGAGCTTAAAATTTTTATCAGAATGGAATCCATCCATGATATCCTTTTTAAGGAAATCTAAAGGAATTTTTTTTATTTCACTATTAAATGGTAATAAGTAATCAACTTTATCTAAAAATTTGCTAATTTCAAGGGATATATCGTTATTCATTTTAAGTCCTCCTTCAAAACAAAGGATTTTCCAATATTTATCAAAAAAGAGTTAATAAACATTGTTATCTGCTTTAGAACATCTTTTCCATCTAAAGTGATATTATAAATTTCTCGTTTCTCTGTTTCATCAATTTTAGATGATACGAATCCTTTGTTCTTTAATTCTTTAAGCATTGGATAGATATTCGAGGTCGCTATCATTATTTCTCCATTAGTAACATTGAAAATACCTTTGGTCAGCTGATACGGAAAAGATTCATTTTCATTTAACAATTTTAAAACTAAAGGTTTTGCGAATCCCTTTTTTATTGATGTTTCCCAATTTAAAATTTTTTTCATTTTAATCATTCATATATTTAAATCATATATGAATCATATATTGAATTTATAAATGTTACGATTGTTTTTTGATGTCATTTGGAGTTTAAAAAAACCAAAAACAGAAACCAAAAAGCAGTTCAGCTTCAATAATAGTCCAGAATGTTTTCTTCACTAGCTGAATGTCTTACATTCTTAGAAATGGATTGTCAATAATATTGAACCCACAAATTACATCTAAAAGTATGAAAATAGTAATATACATAGTGAGGAAAAAATTAGGATGGAGGAGGTCCTTGAGGTCTCCACATCCAAACTTTTAATAGTTTTATTGTCAAAATAATTCCTATTAAAGCTATAACAAAAGCTAGGACATAAGTCTTACCTAGTGCTGGAATCCATGCATCAACCCAACCAAGTGCAAAATTTAGAGCTAACCAAGGTACTTTAATAAAGGAAACAGGCACTGCTATTTCAACTACTAATAAAGCGTCCACAATTAATCCATAAGCCCAGAATCTTGGATTAGTAAGCATGTCTTTCATAGACATTGATCTCATGGCTTGAGGAAAATCGAATTTTGCACTTGGTTGGGTTGATGCATGGATTCCAGCACTAGGTAAGACTTATGTCCTAGCTTTTGTTATAGCTTTAGTAGGAATCATTTTGACTATAAAGTTATTAAAAGTTTGGATGTGGAGACCACAAGGACCTCCTCCATCTTAACTTTCTCTAATAGAATTCTGAAATACGAATCTCTTATCTTT
>MDVS01000112.1 GCA_001940645.1 Candidatus Heimdallarchaeota archaeon LC_3 | reverse complement strand
GAGTATTGTAAGTTCAGTAAGTTTTTCTACATATCTTATTGCAACTTCTTTTGAAATTATTTGAGGTTTTTCAGTAATATTCCCATACAGCGCAATAGGAACAACACCTTTTCCATTTTTTTCCCATATGTACTTCACATAATCAGGGATCGATATGAATGATTTTTCACTATTAGAATTATATACTATTCATCTCCAATTCATCTCCAATTAAAGCTATCCTCATGAAAAAAGTCATTAGATACCATATTTCCTTTGTTTATTTATTTAGTTTGATAACTCAATGACCAAGATTTTGGATGGTGGTACACTAGTTTAAAGAATAAACACATTTATTTTTAAAAATTGATAATATTAATTTGGAATGATGATGAAAAAGAATTTTTAGTTTATTTAATTATACATTATGGAGTTAACCACTAAATTATTCCGAATCAAGAATTCTTGAAAATAATGTTTAAACGCTATCGAGTTATACATCATTTGGTTATACATAATAAAGTTTAACATTTCATCTCTTATCAAATCCTTATAATTATTAATCTGAATCATTAGAACAGCTATTAAGAATATTTTCATTCCAAATAGAACCACTCGGCAAGAAAAAATATTTTGTAATCACAATAATTCACCTTCCCTTTGTAATTTCAATTAATATTTCCAGAGATCCATTCCTATTCATAATAATGTTTAAACGTAATCGAGTTAAACGTCATTGAGTTAAACATTATAGCATTAACAATTTGAATAGCATTAAAGTTTATTTCCTTAAATCTCTTTTTCCTCAAAATAATTGATGTTTCTTCATTATATAAAGTAAAATTAGTATTAGCATTGATGAATATGGCCTCTCTAAAATCTACTGAAAAATTTGAAAAAGTGATTACTCGTGTTGGGAATTCAACATTCCTTTTGTTACCTAATTCAGCTAATTATTTAGGGTTTTCACTTGGAACAGAAGTAATCGTTGAAATTGATTCTAATAAGATCACGATTACTCCCCGAGATCCTAAATTGTTTGAATCTTATGTCAAAGGTCTTACTAACAAGAAAGGTAAGCTTGAAGCGATCTTTTTTGACAAGGATGAGATCAAACAATCCCCAAGATTCGAGCATAAGACTCATTTTCGCAATGTTCAATTCACTGTGATCTTATCCTTTGATCATTTTGAGAAGAAATATCTGCTGATCTACTTCAATAAGACTAAAAATAATTGGTATGTGAATTATATTACCGAAGCAATCTATCAAGAGATCAAAGACGGCAAAAATCCAGAAAATTTTATAATAATGAGTTAACAAATCAAGATTGTTGTGATATTATGATGAATTCTTTTGCTCAGGATTATATGTTGTCCATTTTTACTATTTTGCTCTTTATCCTCCTTATTTTAGCTTTCACTATCCCAATAATGCAAATTTTCTATAAGTATTTGAATAATAAATACCAGGAATTTGTCGATTATCATAATGAAAAAGACAATCTGGGATATTTCTTCTTATTATTTTTCTTTATTGCTTTTTTTATAGTGTTTTCACTTTTAGCATTAATCTAGAGATTTATTGACCCTATTTAATTTGTGCTCAGACCACTAGAGACTGTCTAGTTTTCGCTCAGACCACTTGAAATATATTTTAATTTTTCAAAAGATTTAATACTCATTCTAAACAAAACAGTTGATTTAAGAATGAGGATTAAGATATTTATTGTTTTATCTTTATTAATACTACTTCTGATCAATTTTAAATTAGTAGATGGAAAGATTTCACAAGAATTGACAGATTTTATTTTGGAGACTGAAAATCCAGAGTTAAGAATATTTGATAAATCTGTTCAACACGAAATAGATTTTTTCATTAATATTACATTTACTGATGGAATAATCAAAATTTTATACGAAGATTGGGAATTATCAGCGTCCGATTTTTTGTCAAATGGGACCATAATTAAGAATTATACTATAACGAAATATATTGATCTAAGGATGGAAAATGGAACTTCAGCAATAGGATATTATTTTATAACAATAAGAGGAAGATGTGCATTCATCGGATGCAATAATGTTGATAATGATTTAATCTTTAGTCTTTTACCTGTATTACTTGTCTTAATAAGGAAAAAGAAATAGAAAAACAGAATAATTATTTTCTTATTTCCTTTTATCCAAAAAAGATTTATAGAGAGGGGAAGAGCACCAATTCTAAAAAAAAAGCTAATATTTGTCTGGAGGGGAGTCAAACTAAATATTTTACTTAGTGAATTCCTAACAATCCATGAATTGATGCTAATAATATTATAACTTCTTCTCCTTTTAAATCTTTTGATTTTCTTCCATCAGTGATGTACAAATAATATTATATTTAACATTTTCAGTTCACTTACAAAAACACAATCGTTTCTTATTGTTTTTCCGTTTTTCTAATCATTCAATTCTGCTTCGAATTGTAAAGTAGAAAGTTTTTCTGGCAGCTTTAACTTCAATTTCATTAATTTAGTGATAAGACGCATTATTACGACCTTTATTAGCTAGAAAAGGTAGTGAAGTAAATCTGAAAGTATTTAAGCTCCCAACTTTCATATTAGTATAGCTAATTATTTTTGGTGAATATCATGCTTCAACTTTACAACAATTCTTTTGATTCTACTAAAAAATCTTTTCGTGATCTTATTCAGGGCATCGAACTTCCCTCCTATTGTATTGATAAGACTAATCTTCTCTTGGATTGGAATGGATCTCTTAAATCCTGTAATAAATACGAGATTATACCAGGTTGTTTATTCATCACTATCCAAGAACATCAATCCAATTTTTCCTTAGGATTTATTCTTGATTTCTTTCTCAAAAAAGGCATTCAATTCTCTCTTGGGAATATTGAATATGTCATTACCTTTATTACTCAATTTCCCATATAGTTTTTTAATTGACAGGAAAACTTGTCTCATTGAAGCGTATAATAAAAAGATCGTAAATCCCTCAAATCTGGATATTTTGTTATTTTTTCTGAATCCATTAATAATTTCATTCCATAACGGACACTTCTCAAAGATAATCCAGTTTTAACTACGATTTCTTCTGATTTCAGAGGTTTTAAGCTTTCTTTTAATAGATCTTCGATAATTAACGCAATTTGACTTCGCTTATCTTTTCTATCCTCATTTGACATTTTCCCAATAAATTTATCCATATTATTAGCTCCTTTGAATAATTATATCCTAACAAGTATTTTATTATTTAAATACTCACAAATATTTTTACTAAAGGTTCAACTCTTGCTAAAAATATACAATCAGTAACTAAAAAAGGATTAAGTGAAAATTTCCATCAAGTTAAATAGTACTGAGAATATTTTTAAAACAAATTTCCTTACCTTTTATGTAACTGACTTTAAGGGGTTTATTCTATGAAATTTAGACTTTTTATCACTATTTTGGTTATTTGATATTCAAAAAATGTTAAGGAAGGTAATTCCATATGACAAGTAATGGAGAAAATGAGATTTCTGATACTGTGGCTACTGCCTTGATTGTACTCACAATAATAGGAACTGTCGCTTTTACCTTATTTATTTTTTCTGATCAATATCCATTAGCTAAGCCACTTTCTTATTTCGTTTTTCTATTCTTTATAATAATGATTATTGTGTTCATTATTTCGACAATTGCAGACTCTAAAACGAAAAAATTGTCATCTCTAATGATGAAATATGACGCCCCTGCACCGGAAATTGCAAAACAATTATCAAAAACAAATTTTGTCTCTTACGGAGAATACAAAGAAGCTAAGGAATTGGGTTTTAATGATGCAAAAGATTTTAGAAATTTTAACAAATATGGTTCGATAGATTTCGAGGAAATTAGGTTAATTATTAATGGAAATTTTTCTGACCACACCGAATTCATTAAGGCTAAAGATTTAGATGCTCAGAATAAAGAAGAACTGAAATCTGTCTTGAAATACAATTCTCCTAGCTTTAGGTTTGTTAAAAAAATTGAGGAAGGAAGTTTTCCCGATTATGCATCTTTTAAAGGAGCAATTGATTTGAGAATAAATAATTATGATCATTATTTAATACATCAGAAATATGGGACTCCAGAATTCTTCCAAGGAAAAAAATTGTTTATTAAAGAGAAAGAATCATTGATTCTAAGATTATCTGATGATTTTATAAAATTTACACTGAATAAATTTATTGAATTATTTCTAAGTGACGATTTTTCTAGACTTTTCTATCCAAATATTAATAATATAGACTTAGTTAAACAATTTCTCTCAGAAACAAATCTTAAACTGAGTTCTGACGATAGTCAGCAATTTATTATTCTACATCAGGCTACTAATCAAGAATTAGAACGATTGAAGGAATTTATTAGACAAATTGGTGAAAACATCCCTGTAACGATCGACAGGATAGCAGAAAAAACTGATATTCGAAAAGGAAGACTAGAAATAGTTTTTCCTTTAATTATTCATAAAAAGGACTTTTTTGGCATATATCGTAAATAGAGAAGACTTGCCCTGTTTGTAGAAATTCTGTTAAACAAGAAGAATTAATAAAAGAAAAATGAAAACTATTACCAATTAAAACTATTATTTTGTGACTCGGTCGGTAGATAAACTTGTTCTGTTAACTTTAATTTTTTCTCTCATTTAATAATCTCTAATTCACAATTATTCAGGATTAACATCTAAATTATATCCATTACTCTCATTTTTTGTAACAAATGTTCTTACTACTTGATTTCTAAATTCCTTGAATATATCTAATACAAATTTATATTCAAATGGTGAAAAAATAAACTCTCTTTGTTGTCCTTGAAATAGATTTTGAATCATTACTCAATTACATCACCTTTTATAAATATTTTAATTATAATGGGTTAAACTTCTATGGAATGAAAAAGAAAAAGTATGAAAAAATGAATCTTCTTATAAAAAGTGATAATAATAATAATTATATAAAAACTACTTTATTCTTTTCTTATTTATTAACAACAAAGAACTTGATAGAATGAAAAAAGCAAGCATTAAAATCGTCAAATTTGTAGTAAATTGATCTATTAATTCTTTATTATTTAATGTTCTATACAAATCGGTTCGTATTAGTTGAAAAGCATTTAACGGATCATTTTGATCATCAACATTTGTTTTATTAAACCCATAATACACAACTTCTTCTCTTATCACATCATATGCCTTTTCAACTATTCTGTCTGTGAATATTTCTCTAACAAAATAATAAGGATACTGATAGATCGAAATTGTATTAGTATCATTTTGAAAATAATAGTATTGGTAATTTTCTCGAACAGATGAATTAATTTCTAGTGATAGATTTATTACGAACATGTCTGGGAAATTTTCGGGTAGCTCATAATTTGGATCCTGTCCAAAATTTCTAAATTCAGTGATTTCAGTTGATCCGTTTTCAATTTCAGTTGCTTGGAATAATGGATAACTATCATATCCTATTGCGAATACAGATTGAATATTTACAAGATAAGTTCTATCAAAAAGAACTGATATGTTTTCTAAGACTACAGTTTGTATTCGCTCATCACCAATATGAACATGTTGAGGTTCTATTTCTCTTATAGAATCCTCAAATCCATCTCCATAAACATAAAAATCACCTCCAATTTTTTGGACAGGATGCATACTTCTGTAGTCTATGGAATCATTTACTAATCCGAAAAAACCTATAGATCCAACTACTAACGCAACTAATAAAATATTTTTTACATTAGTTTTCCAACGAGTTTTAAATATGAGTAATGCAACCTTGTGGATAATCAAAATGAAAAATGAAAAAAGAAAAACCGAAATTATATAAATTAGAATATAGTTCTTATGAAAATAATATATAAAATCGAGTTCATAAGGACTATGATATAAGGAGGAGAAATAAGTTGAAGAGTATTCAAGTGGTTGATAAACACCATCTACGAATTGAACTAAAAACTTTCCAGTAGTATAAACGAAACGAAATTCAAATAACAGAAATATAATTCCTATAGTAATAAATAGTAATTGAGTACCTATTAATCCTTTGAAACGATTATCTGAATTTAATTGTTTTAAATTTGAATATCCGATGTAAAAAATTGTTATAATTAATAAAAAAGCTATTAAAGGACGAAATTGCCTTAAAGTTATATTATATATAAGTAGGGTTCCTAGCCCCAAGATTATTCCCATTAATACTGTTGTTAAATATAGATTCGACTGTAATTTATCCTGGTAATATTTTACAACATTTTCTAAAATAATTTTGGTTTTTGGTGCTAATTCCGATTTTTCTAAAGAGTTGATAAAATCATTTGCCACTGTTTCTGGTGATTCCTGACTTTCGATAAACGTTTCAACATTTTTTTCAGAAAAGTTGTTACTAAAACGATTCGAATAGGAATCTAAAAGATAATATTCTAATTCATGAAGGTAAATAGTTTTTTCTGTTTTATCAATGTCTTCTAATTTATCATTAATTTGTTGAATATATTTGTTTATTTCTTTTTGTAATTTTATTTTTTCCATTAAAAAACCTCATTCTATGTCTAATGTTTTTAATAACTTCATAAATTTTTTCCAATCTTCCCAACTACTCTGGTATGTTTGTACTCCCTTTTTTGTAACTTCATAACATCTTCTTGCTTTTTCTCTAACATCTTGGGATTCAGGACAGTCTATTGTTTTTATTAAACCTAATTTTGTCTCCAATTTTCTCAATATGGTATAAAGACTACTGAAACTGAGGGTATAAGAAGAAAATATCTTCTGGATATTATTTTCGATCTCATTTTGAATTAAATAACCGTATACTGGTTTTTTTATAATTATTTCTAAAATTAATAGATAAATGAGTGAATTTATACTATCTTGGACCCAGTTTGAAATTTTTATACTCATAAATGTTTCATTATTATGTACATATAACGGATATAAATATATTTCGAAACACGATATATCACGGAATATGAGATATTGAATATGTTATTATTTTAAGAAAAACGTTAATCTAGATTTTTAATACTGTATTATATCTATTGAGAATAGAGAGAGATTGTCTCCAAAAGGATTGGATTGATTCATCAATTTCAAAAACCTGTTTAATGGTTACATTGGCAGAGAAGTAGTTCAAATAAGAACAAAATCGTTTTTCAATATCTTACAACCATGGTTAGGGGTTCGTATGTATACAATCTGCCAAAACTGCCATAAAGATGAGATAGATGTCGAATGATAACTATTGTAGCAACAAAATGAATTGTGCTGAAGTTCAGAATATGGAACTTATCCAATGTGATTTTTTCATACTTTGTCGATCGCATGTGTCAATGCTTCTTGGAAATTCTTTCTTTGAAAAATCAATTCTCCACGCGAATTTGGCTGTTTTAGAGTTAAATTTGTTTCCGTGTTGACATCAATTGTTTTTGGCAGAATAAAGTCATCTTCAAAATGACCATGTTCTAATTTTGATAAATTAAAAGCACCAGATACTTCAATAAATGGTTTAAAGAAGTTTAAGTCAGTAACTTTTGATATAAAGGATTTAACAGTTTCTATACTCCATCCTTCTCTTTCTGCTCGTTTTACTGCTAATCTTGCTTGATGAAAAGCCACTCTATTACTTCCTTTTGCTGTTTCTATTAATCTTTGGTGAGCATAGACTCTTGATTGAAGATGTTTTGGCAAGATTGGTGAAACAGCTTTTTTTAGCTCAACTTTGACCAAAAAAGGAACGCCTTCAATTGTAAGTTCTTTATAGCTTTTTTCAAACAATTCTATGTTCTTAATATGTGCATTTAATAAATATTTATCGTTTTCTTTTGTATAATCACGATTAGCAGAGGAAAAAACTTTAATTAGGTTTTGCAAGGATCTTCTATCAATTTCTCCATTTAATTCAATTAAAAATCTAGATCCATTGATTTTCTCTATTGGGAGAATCCAGTGACTTTCCTCTTCTTTCCATGGATTTTCAATAGTTTGAAAATAATCATTTTGGACGTATCCTACTGAAAATCCTTCGATTTTAGGAATTTTTACTTTTCTTTTCTTTTTCTTGACATTCTCCGGTGTTTCAATTATTAATTCAAACCTCATCTTTCTTGATTGATAGTTAATTTCAACTTTTTTTGTTGATTGTTCAAAGGGAGAAAAATACTCAGATATTTTTCTTAATAGGTTTATTTTTTCAGATATTTCTTTTGCAGCCTTTATTGATGCTTTTGCTGTGCTCAGTCCTGTTTTTATATTATTTGAATTCATATTTTTCTACTCCTTCGATTTGTTTCATTTCTAAATTGTCAGGATTAAACTGAAATTTAAGATCAGGAAATGTTTTTTTGTTTTTTCTTTCATCCATAACTGGAATTTCAATTACATTAGATTTGTATTCATTATCTAGTACATCAAGGTATTTAGCTTGTATTTTAAGGCTCTTGGTGTTAACAAAAATATCTGGATTTTCTACAGCAATTATCGGAGTTTGATTTTCTAGAGTCTCTCCTGGATACTTTCGCTTAGTATCAGTTAAAAGATCGTAGAGAAAATTCTTAAAAATTGATAATAAGTCATCTTCAATAAGATTTAAGGGTTCTATTACTTGTTTCCACTCAGATTCTGTTATGTCAATATCTAGATTAATATCATCAGCCTGTAAAATGTTTTTTGCTTCAGAAATTATCTCTTCAAGTAAATTAGGATGTAATTCCAAGCTTGTTTCTTTTTTGATCTTATCATTACTATTATCTACAGAATTTATCTTTGAATTCATTGTAGGTCCTACATCGTGTAAATATTTTAGAAATTTTCTTAATAAACTCTCTTTGATGTTTCCTAAGGAAGTCGTTACAATTCCTTCAGTTATAAAATCAAATTTGAACCTTACATCTCCAAAACCAAATAATTTTAATCCTATTGGGAATTTACCTTTAGATCCTTTGTCAATGATAACTATCTGAGTATTAGGTATAGTGAAAATTTCTAATTTTGGTCTAAATATTCTTAGATGGTCAAAAGTTTGATCTAATAAAACTCCTTTATTATAAATTAAAAATTCGATCTTTTCTTGTCTTTGTACTGCTTCAGTAACAGATGAAGTAACTAAAGCTACAATATAGAAATTGATTGAGTTATCAATTGCAGAAAAGACTTTATCTATCTTACAGATGTTTGTTTTGAAATCTACTTCAAAATTTTCTACGTTAGATACTTCTAGAATGTGGATATCTTTCGGAAATTTTATTAAAAGCTGATCCCAAGTAATATCTCTGTTCCACTCAACATAAACAGGTATTTCCTCAGTTGGTATTGCCCATTTAGGAATATCCGTTTTCAAAACATTAGTCAATATAAATCCTTCTTCTATAATCCAATATAATTTCGCTCTAGAGATCGAAATCTTACAATGTGAGTATTATTTTTCTCAAAGAATCTCTTTCTTCTTCATCGATGACTAATATATTCACATAATTTTCATTAATTAAATATCATATTTTAAATATATTTGAGTCTTATTTACATTTTAAGGCCTTAGCTATAATTACTCCTTGATTTATAAATTCTGTTTCTAATAGAAGTTTTGTAGATTAGTAAATTAATATTAGAAAATAAAGAAAATATTGACACTTTTAAAATTATTTTTGTAATATATTTATAAAATCAACTTAATTTCTCTTTCCTTTTTTTTAAAATCAATTCTGAATGTGGACAAACTTCTTTTAACTAAATCTACAATCACTAATTTATTAGTTATTATTGGCAATTTTATTTTGTTTTTAACCTCTAAAGTACAAAAAATTCTATGATTTAAAAAAACACTTTAACTTCTCATAGTATATCACTCAATAAACGTCTCTTCTTCCTCCATCATAAGTATCAAGGTTGCAATAAGTAAAATTGTTAATATTTTTAAAATTTACTTCCTTACGACGAGGATTCAGCATCCTCTAATGATTTTCCTGATTTCTTGAATTTAATAGCTTGTTCACGAGTCAATCCCTTACTTTTCAATAATTTCCATTCGGAGGGAGTTAATGTTTGATCAGGTGAGCGTTTTTCAGGTGGTAAATTAGCTCTTATTCTATCTTCTTCAATTTTTTTCTTTTCTTCCTTAATTCTGTTTTTTTCCTCCAAATCTTGTTCTATTTTACTTATTTTTGAATAGATTTCTTTCTGTCTTTCCAAATTCACTTTTGTTACCGCTTCTTCTTGTGAAAATCCTTGTTGTTGTAATTCTTTCCATTGTGTAGGTGTGAGACCATGTGTCTTTTCTTTTTCAGATTCAAGATGACCTAGTATAGCTGGTTTTGGTTCTGGTTCTGGTCTAGGTTTTCTATTGATTGGTCCATGATCAATTGGCCTTTGGTATACATCAACAGGATTAATCTCTGTGAAATCTTTTGTCTTTCTTTTTCTTATCCTTTGAATTACCCTATTTACAATTATCTTCTTTTCTTGATTATCAATAAGAATCATTGTAACAAAACCAAGTAAAATTAGAATTACGCCCCCGAATACGGAAATAAGAGAAATATAACCATTAATATTCTCAGCTAGATTAAAGTCATTAGATAAAAATAATATCATTAATTTCCCATAATTGCTAAACATTAAAATTAATCCAAGAGTTGATACTGAGAATCCAAAGCTAATACTATAAAATCCTAGTGTCTAAAGGATGCCCCGACTATTAAAATATAAATTTTTAGAGAAAAAAACTATTCCATATTTATGTAGTACTGAAAACTCTATATCAATCAAAAATTGATAGGATAGCTTTAGCAATAAAGTAAATGCAATTATTCAACCTGCATTTATAACAAAATTTATTCCAAAAGCTCAAATAAATTTCGATAAGGTGCAGGAAAATAAAAACATTATTGACCCATTTAATTATCAGGAAATCAGTGATTTAGATTTTGATTATTTTCAAATTGATAATTATTCTGCTAGAATTGCTAGTTCAAACTACTCTAGAAGTTTTTCCCAAAGATTACCGATGAAGAAATATGATAATATAGAAATAGGGTTAACACAATCGGATGAAGTCCTCTTAGGTCGGGATTGGCAAGAAAAATTCAATTTAAATTTCCAAAAAACATTAGTAAAAATAAACCCCGTGTAAGAATCCTACCGTTTCGAATATTCGACAATTTTTTTACTTTCACGTTTTCTAGTGATATTAATAAAAATTGACCTAATCCTTTGTTGATAAACATTATCATTATTTCTTTCTGTTTTATTTTTATATGCTTATCTGATTTATAATTTCCATAAAAGTTTCGATTGCATTATTTGCTTCATTTCTCTCAATTAAATACGCTTGATGGACTACTTGATTTCTTTTCTTTTTATATTTTAAAAATTTTAACCATAAATCATTTGATAATTCAGAAAGGTTTTTCCCAATAGCTTCTCTCATTATTTCACCTAATAATCTCTCTGTAGTTGCTCTTTTTAGAATTTTTTCTATTTCCATGGTTGATTTTCCGTTTTTCCTAAGCATATTTCTAAAAAAGTTATTGAGAAAATATTCTAAAGCGCTAAAGCTTTGTACAGTTGCTTCAGAATATGATCCATGGATATATAAAAATCTGCTGTTTAATAATAATTTATCCCAAATATTGATTGATGAATCTTTTTTTAGTCTTTTTAATAATTCACTTCTTATATTACTGTTATTAAATTTCGTATTTTTCCCAACTTGAATTATTCCACTCGCACTTAAATGTTTGGACCTGAATACTGATATAAATTTATTAGGAGTATCGTCAAAATAACCAATATTTAATAAATAGTCATTTATTTCCCATGGTGTTAAAGTAGTTATTCCAAAATCTTTTACCAAATATTTATAATTAATTATGAATTTATTTATTAAATTTATACCAATATTAAACAATGGATCTATGGATCTTTCTGTAAACGGATCAGTATCCCAGTTTTTTGAGTCATTAAATTTTTTTAATTCATTTATTGTCGGTTTAAATATTATAATGAATCTTGTCCTTGAAAACTCGTTATAATGATTGTTAACAATTCGGATGTCATCTTTTTCTGTAATTGGGAACATTTTTCTTAAAGGGTGATTTCTATTATCAATTCTTTTTATTTTAATATCAGCTATTCTATTTGAAAAATTAATATGATAAATATCATCTTCTAAATAAAGACATATTGGTAATAATGCTTCTATTTTGACTCTATAATCATTTCTCTTTTTAAAATCTATTTTAAGTTTCCCTTTATTCATTAAAAATTCCTAAATCCATTATATACATTGATTAATATTTTTAATTATGAATAAATATATTTTTCATTAATGAAATTATTTGATTTAAAATACTCATGACCGAGTTTACCAATATTAATCAGAATTCTTAACTTTGTGTAAATTTTTTATTAATTTTTTATTAAAATTTGGGTAATTATAAGATATATGCAATTAGATTAATAATGAAATTCACTGACTACGTTCTCTCACTTATGAAGTTCTAAATTTAGCTAGTTAATTTAATTGAGTAATTAGCTAGTTAATTTAATTGAGTAATTAGCTAGTTAATTTAATTGAGTAATTAGCTAGTTAATTTAATTGAGTAATTAGCTAGTTAATTTAATTGAGTAATTAG
>MDVS01000111.1 GCA_001940645.1 Candidatus Heimdallarchaeota archaeon LC_3 | reverse complement strand
AAAAATAACTTAATTCCCAATAACATAAATTAAAGTCCTCCTTCCCAGAATAGCAATCTTCAAACCCAAAGAACTTTTTTACTTTCGCATGAAGGTTTTTGCTATTCGTCAAGGTGATAGTTCTACTATCAAATATTATTTAACAAATCTGGTGAAGATGACTATTCAGACGTTTTCTAAACGTTGGAGTGATCATTGGGAGGTAGAAAACCTTCATGCGAAAGTAAAAAAGTTCTTTGGGTTTGAAGATTGCTATTCTGGGAAGGAGGACTTTAATTTATGTTATTGGGAATTAAGTTATTTTTTATATTATTTATTCCGGTTATATCAAGAACAATTACGAAAAAAAGGAATAGATTATACCCTTTTGAAACTTTGGGAATGTTATTGTACTGATTATGATATTTCTAAGGCTAAAAAACATTTTTATTCAAAATCAAAAATGAAATCGTTTAAAAAGAGGATATTAGCAGGATGATGTAAAATCTATGTTAATTTATTTTTAAAAGTTAAAATTAACTATTTTGTTTTTTAGGGTAATTATAAAATAATTATTACAAGAAAAGGTATGAAATCATTAATTCTTAAAGGAAAAAATGCTACTGAACGAGTATCCTCTGGCGTATTTGGCTTCGATGATCTAATAAACGGTGGATTTAGACCCAATACTGTTAACGTAATTCTAGGAGACATAGGAACGGGAAAATCTAGCTTTTCATGGCATTTCATAGGTCATGATGAAACACCAGTAATTTATATGTCATTAGAAGAAGATTTGGATCAAATAAGGCAGGAAGCATTGTCCTTGGGTTTGACAACTATTGAAGAAAAAATAAAGAAAAATCAACTTTATTTTATTGCTGCATTTACTGAAATTTCAATAAATTCAACTTCTGGGGAAATAGCTCAAAATTTTTTTAATATTGAACTACCACAGAGAATGAATGATTTCAAAAAAATTTCTGAAAAATTCGGAGGGTTGAAAATAATTATAGACCCCTTAACACCACTTTTATTCGAGATTGGTGAACTTAAATTTCAGAGAGAATCTATTAATAGAATTTTCAGATCCCTCAGATCAATTGGGACTACAGTTGTTACTTTAGAAAAAGGGTTTGGGGAACAACTTGTAAAAATTCCACTTTTTTTAGCGGACTCAGTAATTGATCTTGACTTTTTAGGATTAGGATCAATTTATAATCGAACACTTACTGTCAAAAAATTTAGAGGAAGTTCTCACTCAGAAAAGCCCGTTCCATTATTATTTGAAAAAGGAACAGGGTTAAAAGTGCTAACTCAATAATAAATTACAAAAAACGGAATTAGGATCATTATGAACATTTCAATTAAAAATATTGATCAAAAAAAACAGATTGATCTCAAAATTATTTTTAAAATCCAAGATGAATTAGAAAATTTATTCAGTTTTGATACAATAAATGGAGTTCTTTTATTTCGCATAGATGGTATCCTTTTAGAGTCATATGTTAATTTTTCTAAAACGTTCTCCCTTTTGTCAACAGTGAATTGGATAAAAACAATAATTTCCAAAGTTGGAACCGAATTAAAATCAAATTTATATAGAATAGCTTACTCCAGACAAGAAGAACATGTTTATTTTTATAAAGTAGGATCAGCAGTTATTTTAGCGTGTGTTCTTGATAAATTTGCCAATTTAGGACTTTTGGCAATAGAAATGGATAGAATTGCCTATAAGATAGCTGATATTAGTAATTTTAATAGTTAATTGATAATGATTTTATTTTTTATTTTTTCACTCTTAACTTAAATTTTAGAAATAATTTCAATTCACCTATAAAATAATCATTTTCTCAGTTATACTTAATTGAAAGTTATTAGTTTAAATAATTCAGGAATCTTTATAATCAGTGTGATCAATATGAGTTATCTTTCTAATAAATTTGTAAAATCTCCTTCAATAATAATAGAGAATCAACCTACAATAGAAGAGAACCTACAAAAAATCTGGTATGAGATAAGAAATAGCGTAAATGGAATAAAAGCAATCGGTTTAGTGTCAAGAATAGGTTTTCCTATATCAACATCTTTTACATCACATGAAATGGATGATGATAAATGTGCAGCTATGGTTGCTTCCGTCATTAGTGTAGCAGATAGATTGGGTTTAGAATTTGATTCATTAGGAGCATTCAAACAATCAATTTTCACTAATTCATCAGGATTCTTGCTATTTTATGATTTAGGAATAGATTCAATATTATTTTGTATATTAAAAACAGAATCCACTAAATTGGGATTAATTAATTATATTATCCAGCAGAAAATACCAATTATCAAATCATTTTTAGATAGTTGATAAATTTAAAATATGAAGTAAAATGGTTAGAGCTTTATATATTGGTCGCTTTAATCCTCCTCATAAGGGTCATTTAGAAGCATTAAAATACATATTCAGCATTGATGATATAGATTCTATTATTATAGGTATCGGTTCTGCACAAGCATCGTATTCTATAGAGAATCCATTAACTGGAGGAGAAAGATTTGAAATACTTACCAAATTGTTTGAAAATTATGAAAAAATTGAAAATAAGCTCTATTATATTATTCCTTTATTGGATATAAATAACAATAATCTATTTGTATCTCAGGTTTCATCCATTTGTCCATCTTTTAACTTTGTATTCAGTAATAATCCTCTTGTGCAGTTAATTTTCACTCGTGCTGGTTTTAAGGTTCAAGAAATTCCATTGATAAAGAGGGATAACTATTCTGGATCTATTATCAGAGAAAAAATGATTAATAATGAAGGTTGGGAAAATTTAGTTCCTAGAATTTCATTGGATTTATTGAAAAAATATAAAATAGTTGAAAGATTAAAAATTCTAAAAGAAAAAGACAAATAATTTTATAATCAACTATAAACGAACTCCATAATTTATCAAAAAGTTAATTAATAAATTTGGATATGGAAAAAATCCGCATGCCTATTGACAACCCTTTTGTTAATTTAGAGACAATTTTAACCTCAGAAAAACTCATTGAAGTAGTATTCAATAAAGCAATGAAAGCTATGGCAACTGGAGGGGTAAAAGGAGTTTCTCATACAATATTAATTAGACGGCTAGAATCCAAGAGGGTAGAAACATGTGCTAAGCTTTTCAGAGAAAAATTAGGCAAAATTATTTCACAATTTCCAAATTTCGATGATATTGAACCCTTTTATTTAGAAATGGTTGAATTGCTTATTGGAAAAGATGAACTCAGAAAGGTTCTTGGGTCATTACAAGGATCGAATAATCAAATTTGGAAAATATTACGAGAGCATAAATCTAAAATTTGGCATTCTGTTCCTAGAGATGCAAAAAAAGAAAGAAAAGCAGCATTTTCAAGATTTGCATCAATAATAATGCAATTGACAAGCAGATTAGACATATTAAATGATTTATCAATTAAATTAAAAAATCTCCCTGCTATTGATTTTCACAATCCAATTATCGTTATCGCAGGGTATCCTAATGTTGGCAAAAGCTGTTTCGTACAAAGTATAACCAAAGCAAAACCTGAAATTGCTAACTACCCTTTTACATCAAAAAAAGTTTCAATTGGCCATTATCACGGAAGAGATAATTTTAAATTTCTTATTTGCCAAGTAATTGATACTCCTGGGTTACTAGATCGTCCAATATCAGAACGTAATGAAATCGAAAAAAGAGCTTTGGCAGCGCTTAAAACTTTACCAAACTTAATAGTTTACTTATTTGATCCAACGAGAACAGATATATTGAAAACTCAATTAAATTTATACTTAGAATTAAGAAATGAATTTAAAAATATTCCTATAATAATGGTAATTAATAAAACAGACTTGTGTTCTGATACTATGTTAGAAAGTCTAATAGAAGAAATTAACATAAACTTTAATGTCAAACCTTTTGCAATGATTTCCGCATTAGATAAGGAAAATATCACAAAGTTGATGCAGGAAATTATTTCTAATTATCTAATTAAAAGTGTTTAATCATATTCTCTTGAATGATAATTTGCAAAATAATTGAAAACCGTGAAAATTATAGTGTTTATTGCATTAAAATTAGCTTATATTGGAAGTTATTCTTATTCGGGATTTCAAAAACAAAAGGATGTCGTTACTATTGAAGAAATAATTCTTAAATCATTAAAGAAAGCAGAAAAAAGCATAGAAATAATTGGGACAAATTCCTTTGAATATGCAGGGAGAACAGATAAAGGTGTACACGCATGGGATCAAACAATTAAAATTCAATTGAAATCGGATTCTATACCTAATCGATTTTTATACAGACTTAACGCCTTTTTACCTAAAGGAATATATTTTTGGTCTTATGCTATGGTCCCAAAGAATTTTTCTCCCCGGCACGATGCTATAATGCGTCATTACAGCTATTTTTTCAGCAGTAAGAATAAATTGGACTATAAAAAAATTCTGGAAGGAGCTAAACTACTGACTGGAAGACATGATTTTATTTTATTTTCGAAATCTGGTTCAAATGTTAAGAGCACTTATAAAACTATAAATAAAATTGATGTATTTCCGTTAGAACATTTTTATGGCTTTCAATTTAAAATTTCAGCTAAATCATTTTTGTGGCAGATGGTTCGTCGAATAGCAGGTCACCTAATAGAATTAGGAGAAGGAAAAGCTGATTTTTCAGACACTCTTTCTCTTTTGGAAGGGAAATATGGTGAGAAACCTGAACCCTTACCTCCAGATGGATTAATATTAGAAAAAATTGAGTATCACGAGTATATTAGATGGAAAATTGAAAAACCGATTTTTTTAAAGATGAAAAACGATTTTCAGAAGCAATTAGACAGCTATATACAAAAATTTAATGTTATTACTTATTTCAATAAAATTCAAGAAGAAAAAATGAATCAATTGTCTAATAATAATTAAATCTTAAATAATCTATTCTGTTATTGAGGAATTTTCTCTTTTTGGTTAGTTTTGTTGAAATTTTGTAAAATCACTAATGAAGAGTTTATCCAACTTATTAACGAATTGAAACTTGCTTTTGCAGCAGTTATATCAGCTGCTTCAATTACAGCAAAAAATATTTCCCCCTTCAGGCCGATTTCAATATTCGATCTTGAAAATTTTTCAGAGGAAGAGGTAATTTCAGGTTTTATTGATTGAACCAGTTGATTTGCTAAATTTTTATCATTTAAATCACATTCCAATTTCATTGTAATCTCGGTCAACTTATTCACCTTATCTTGTTTTATCTGGTAATATTATTTCTGACATTAATATTATTGGAGAAATATTTTGATTTGATTCATTATTTGGAAAAAATATGAACCCAGGATCAGTATATTCTAATGTTAATCTTATTAGATTTTCTTTGTCCCCCTTTAATTCTTTTGAAAAATTAAAATAATTATCAAAATTTTCTTTAATTTCTGAAAAAATATTGATAAAGCTAATTTGAGCATTATCCACCTGATTTATTACTTTTTTTGAACCAAATTCGTGGTTTAATTTAACATTTCGAATAATCCAATCGAAACTCCAGTCCAATTGAATATTATTCTTATCTAAAATTATTTTGTATCCAGTAAGCGTGGCCGGATTTCCGTGATTTGAAGAAATCAAAATAATTTTCGTACATGAATTGGAAAATGCATTTTCAGTAAGATCCTGTAGGTTGGAATGACCACGAACAATTTTAAAAGAATTAGGAATAATAGGTGATAATTCGTTGACTAATTGCCTTACACGACTCGGAGGCTTTCGCGTTGTAGTAATAGCAATTTTTTCTTTTAAATTGTTATTCAACAAAATTTCCAGAGTTATTTTTTTGTTTCCAATCTTTTTGCGGTTGAATTCGCGATTTGACCCGTGCTGGTATTAACTAAAAATGCGCCCCCCGCAAATTTGTATTTACAAAACCTACATTCCCAAATCCCAATACTAATTCTCTTAACACGCTTACTTTTGCAACTTGGACAATTATGCCACTGTTTTTGAACTTCTTCAATGGCTTTTACCCTCTTTCTTAAAGTACTCCCATATCGAGCACCAAAACGTCCTGTTATACCCATTTTCTTGGTTTTACCCATCTTTCAAACCAACTCGAAATAAATCCAATTTGTAATTGTATTTTTAAGTTATCTTCTAGTGAATTTGATAAACATAAAAATTAAATGATAGGAAATTATATGGAATTTTAGAAATTAGACCTTAGTGGTACTCAAATTCATTAACACTTACCTGAAATAGCTTCATTTCATTTATAAATTATCTTCTTTTGACAAGCCTAAAAAAATTATGTAAGTCCAGTTTAAATTAAGCTAATTAATTAAAACTTCTTTATTCTTAACCAATAATGTTATTAAAAAATAAAAATTTAAGTTTAAGTGATGTTAATGTCGAATCCACAATTATCACAAGAAATCCAACAAAAAATTGCTGAATACCAACAAATTCAGACACAAATTCGTAATATTCATATGCAAATTGATTCAACTCAAAGACAAACTTCTGAATCGAAACAAACTTTGAAAGAAATCCAATCTCTTGACAATTCAACTGAAATCTATAAATCTTCTGGTGGAATACTATTTATTAGTTCAATAGACAAAGTTAAAACGGATTTAGAGGACTCTATTGAGTATTTAGATATCCAATTACAAAAGCTTAACAAAAGAGAAACAGAAATGAATACAATGCTAAAAAAGTTAGAACAAGATTTAAGTACAAATCTATAATTATTTAATTTCTATTACAAAGAAATTAGATGTTTTTTTTTCTTCATTTCACCTCTGAATTTACATCCCGCACAAATTAAGGTGTTTTTATTATCGGTTAAATCTCCACAAACCTCACATTCAAAGAATTCTTTGTCAATATTACTATTACCCTCTATAGATGATAAAATTGCTTCTTGCATTCTTAGAATATTAATCAATGTACCATTATGTTTTTTTTCTTGATCAAAAAGAAAATTTTTAATAGAATTTCTTCTCGCTTGAGGAGCATATGGACATTCCTCATCTAGATATTCTAAATTGTTTGCTAATGCGTAATATACCACTTCGGGTTGTGAAATTTCTAATATGGGTTTTATTCGTGGAATAAATTTTTTATGTAACTGATTAGGTTGTTTTGATGATCTTTTAAATCTATTAATATCTCCTCGTAGCATATTCATAAGAATGGTTTGTGCTTCATCGTCTAAATTATGTCCTGTAGCTATTAAATCTGCTTTAAGACTTAATGCACCAAAGTTTAAAGCTTTTCTTCTAAAAGTTCCACACAAAGCACACGAGGATTTTCCTAATGGTTTAATTTCGACCATCGTGTCAAGGGTTGTGTCGTATAATCCTTTGTAACTTAAAAGTTTAAATGGGATTTCTAAACTTTTCACAAGATCTAGTGCTATAATAATCCCCCTGTTGCGATAATTTTCTACTCCTTCATCAATAATTATTGCACTTAACTTAATCTTTTGATCTTTAGTAATTTTTTTCAATATATGTAACAAAACTACACTATCTTTTCCCCCTGATAGCCCTACAGCAATGTGAGTTCCATATTCAAACATTTCGTACTTTCTAATGGATTTCTTAACCTTTTTTTCAATAAAAAAAGAATAACAACTCACACATAAGAAATTATCCTTATCGGAATTCATAAAAACTTGTGATGATTGACACTTATAACATTTTAACTGTTTTGACAACGCTAATCTTTCTCGTGGTTTACAATTGTATTTAATTTTCCTTAAAATAATATAATAAATTCGATTCCATTGATATTTAAAATTATTATAAAAGATCAAAATATAAATGAAACAAATAACAATCTTTGTTAATAATAACTAAATTCATTAATTAAAGTCTTATTTATTGTAATCTATCAATTTTTATAAAAATCTTCACATAGGAGGTAGTAAGTCTATGGAAATCAGATTTGATAAAATACCAGAAGAACAAATTGTTGTAGAAATGCAGGAGCAATTACGAACAAACTTAATAGGAGAAAACGTAAAAAAGGTTTCTAGAAATGGTAAAACTATAGTAATTGATGGAGATGAGGTTCCTAAAAGGTATATTAAATTTATTGTAAAAAAATATTTAGGAAGATCAGTATATAAAGGTCAAACCAAAGTAATAGCATTAAATAAAGATGTGTTTGAAGTCTTGCTTTCTGAAGCAAAACTATAAGCTTAATGCATTTAATATTAAATAATAACCGTATTCTAATAAAGGAACTATGGTTTTCAAAGTGGTTTCGCTTTCTCCTGAAGATTATAGAGATTTAATACCTTATTTCAAGCTGGGTAGACGTTTTTTTGATTCTAGTTCTTCAATCTTAGTTACATCTACAGTTATTGAGGAAATTAGGAAATTCTATGAATCTGGTAATGTAAGGAGGAATTCTGGAGTATATCCTGGTACCTATGAATCAACAAGAGTAATAGAAGAGACAAGAGAAAATCTTTCAAAAATTCTTAATGTTTCTAATTATAAAATCGCATTTCCTAGCAATGTTTCGTTAGGAATTTTCTATGCTATCTCAATATTATATCAAAAGAACAGAAATTCTTATTTAATTTATACAAATGATCTCAGCAATGATATATTGATTCCTGTAAGATATTTTATTAATAAAAATGCTTGTAATGCAATTCAATTGGATATAAAAGATACACCTGAAAAATGGCTAGAAATTTTGCAAACTAGCTTCAATGATATCGAAATAATATTAATTTTACCTTTATTTTCTTTAAGTGGTGAATCCTATCAAAAGAATAATTTCGTGAACAAATTAAGAAAGATTTTTTCTATAAAATTGATAATAGATGCAATAATATCAGGAGGAATTTTTCTTTCTTATCTATCGAAATTTGAAGCTGATTTGGTAATTTTTGATTCAAATATTGGATGGGGAGGTCCGATAGGGCAAGGTATTCTTATGTTTAAGGACTATCCAGTAAATGTTCCCCTATTACTGCAGGGTTCTGGTACTGTTCAATCAGTTACTTACAAAGATATAATCTTACTTGAAACAAATGAAAAATTTGAAACTGCTATTAATCCAGCAGTACTTCATGGATTGAATGCTTCAATCAATTTGATTCAACCAATGATTAGTAAGATGTCTGATTACATTATTCATCTGAATAAAACATTCAGAAAAAAAATTTCAGAAATAAATCAAATACTAATATTAAATAATTCTATCAATCATGAAAACACCCCAATAACTTCCTTCATAATTCCAGAAATAAATTCTCATGAAGTTGCGGTATATTTAGATGAATTGTCAAAGATAGATATTAGATCAGGATATTTCTGCGCTCACCAGTTAGTTGATCAGTTGACTAAGGGATATAAAACCGATGGAATCCTTCAAGTTTGTTTCTATTACTACAATACGATATCTGATGTTGATCATTTTTGTCATGCGATTGATAATTGTGTAAAGCTTTTTTCCAAGTAAATTATTTCTCATTATTTGAGCTGTTTTTTTATATTAAGTTCATTTTCTGTTTTTTTGTAAAAAAAATTAAACAAACGTAAAGATAAATATTAGATATAAGTGGTAGAATTAGAATCTAAACGAACAAACTACATTGTAAAGCTTCACAATCGACAAATAACTTTAATACCTTGAATATCTTACGTGTAGGTTTCGGATATTATTCGTAAAATATATTTGGTGATAAATTTATAATGCAAATGCCTCACTGTTCATGTTGTCAAATTCAAATCGTTCCTGATGATACAGGATCTGTAAAATTTAACTGTCCTGAATGTAATCAATTCGAGATAATTAGATGTGGCAGATGTAGAAACTTGGGGAATCAATTTAAATGTCATAATTGTGGATTTTCAGGTCCATAATTTTCTCCTGTTCAAAACTTGTGTAAAGTGATAAATGATGGCTAACGTCTTAACCATATTAAAACTAGTTCCTAGCGAAGCTGATTTAGATCAAGAGAATTTTGTTAATAATTCTATTATTCCAAAATGTAAGGAATATGGAGTTGAATTGCTTAAATTCGATAAAGAACCCTTAGCTTTTGGAATGTTTGCTCTTTTAGTTTATCTTAAAAATATTGACTCAGAAGAAGGAGCAGATAAATTAAATACTCTTCAAGAAGAATTTGAAAGTATGGATTCACTTCAGTCAATAGAATTACAACAGCAAACCTTGATTGATTATTAAGCTTCTTTCATTGAGTTTGTTTTTTCTATTTTATTTTAATAAATTTATTTTTCTTCAAAATCAATAATTTAATGTTCTATAAATTTTTTAAAATATTAAATAGAATTCTCACGTAACTAACAAATTTTAATTAAAGCCTTTTTGAAATTAATGTCATGCACCTATCATTCTATTTTTCTCCTTTATGACAAATTACAACATATCTGTGGAACGAAATGAAAGAGATAATGCTTAAAATCGCTGAAAGTCGTCAACGTGATGTTGGACATGGCCGTATTAGAATGAGTAATAGCTGTATGAGGTCTATTGACGTATCCCCAGGAGATATTGTAGAACTATCATCTAAAATCGGAAAAACCGGATCTACGGTTTTTCTAGCTTATAAAGAGGATCAAAATACAGACATAATTCGAATAGATGGTATAACAAGGAGAAATCTTGGAACTAAATTGAATGACGTTGTTAAAGTTAATAAAGCTGATGTTAAAATAGCAGAAATAGTGAAAATTTCACCTATGGATGATATAACACTTGATTCAACATTAAAACAGTTCATCAAGCAAAAACTTAGAGGTTACCCTGTTACAAATGGAGATTTAGTTTTAATACAACTTTTAGGACAAGCTCTTAGATTTATTACTAATTCTACATCACCAGGACCAAATGAAATTTGTTTGATTACTGATACTACAAATTTAAGAATCGAAGAGAAGTCCTCAAAATTAAAAGATGTTGAATCCCGAATTAATTATGAAGATATAGGTGGATTAGATGATGCGATAAAAAGGATTCGTGAAATGGTAGAATTACCTCTGAGACATCCTGAATTATTTCGAACGCTAGGTATAAATCCACCTAAAGGAGTTTTGTTACATGGTCCACCTGGAACTGGGAAAACTTTGGTTGCAAAGGCAGTTGCAAGTGAAAGTGAGGCGCATTTTATCCACATTCAAGGACCTGAAGTTATGAGTAAATTTTATGGAGAATCAGAAGCAAAACTTCGTGAAATATTCAAAGAAGCTGAAGAAAATTCTCCTAGCATAATTTTCATTGATGAAATAGATGCTATCGCTCCTAAGCGTGAAGATGTTACGGGAGAAGTTGAAAGGCGTGTTGTTGCACAACTTCTTTCCCTTATGGATGGGTTAGAAGGTCGTGGACAAGTTATTGTCATTGGTGCTTCAAACAGACCTAATGCTTTAGATTCAGCATTACGACGACCAGGACGATTCGACCGTGAAATCAACATAAAAGTTCCTAGTCAACAAGAAAGATTGGAAATCCTTCAAATTCATACGAGACGGATGCCTGGTATCGAAAATGTGAATCTTGAGGAGTTATCTAGAATCACTCATGGATTTGTTGGTGCTGATCTTGCTGCTTTGGGAAGAGAAGCCGCAATGTGTACATTAAGAGAACTTCTTCCCCTTATTGATTACGATGAAGAAACCATTCCCAGTATTGTACTAGAAAAATTAGAAGTAAAAGAAGAACAATTTTTTGAAGCTTTGAAAGAAATCCAACCTTCAGCCATTCGTGAAATTTTTATTGAAACTCCTAATATTAAGTGGGAAGATATAGGTGGTCTTTCTGAAATTAAAGAGAGATTAATGGAATCTGTAGAATGGCCTTTGAAGAAGAAAGAGAATTTGCAAAGAATAGGAATTATTCCTCCTAAGGGAATTTTGCTATATGGACCTCCAGGAACAGGTAAAACTATGCTTGCGCGTGCAATAGCTACTGAATCAGAGGCAAATTTCATTGCTATCAAAGGTCCTGAATTATTATCAAAATGGGTGGGAGAAAGTGAAAAAAATATTAGAGAAATGTTTCGAATAGCCAAAATGGCCAGTCCTGTGATTATTTTTTTTGATGAAATAGATGCAATCTCTGGAGGGAGAGGTCAAGGTATGTCGGATGGAAATAATGTATCTCAGCGAATGCTTTCACAACTTTTAACGGAAATGGATGGTCTAGAACCTATTCAAGATATTGTTATAATAGGAGCAACAAATCGTCCAGATCTTATAGATCCTGCTTTACTTCGTCCAGGTAGATTTGATCGATTGATCCAAGTTCCAATGCCAGATGAGAAATCTCTTGTGCAAATAATTAATGTTCATTCAAGTTCGATGCCATTATCTGATGATTTCGATGTAAAAAAATTCGCTGCTGGGTTACAATATTACACTGGAGCTGATGTTCAAGCTTTATGCTATGAAGCAGGTTTGCAAGCATTAAGAGAGAACATTGATGCAAATATAGTACATTTAAAGCACTTTGAACAAGCTAAAAATATAATCCATCCATCTCTAAATGACCAAATTCTTAATTTTTATGCTAATATAGAAATAATGTTGAGACATAAATCCTCCTCAGGTATTTTCAGAAAGGAAAAATTTGAATTTTTATAATCAATATAGCAATAAATTGACTAAGTGTTAGCAATGAGTGAACATTGGGAATCAGTTCCATTAAATTTGATAGTTTTACAAATTATTAATAAACGAGATGGTTTGATTATGGAAAGTGACCTTCTCTCCTTAATCGATCAAGAATTAGGCTTCAGACCAGGATCAAGAGAATTTAATCGTGTTTTAATGAATTTAGAAATACAAGGTAAGGTCACTGTAGTTAAAATTAAAAAAAATCAAAGACAAATCAAACTAGTAAGAGAAAAACAGAATTATTTAGCTATTGGAGAAGATTAATTTATTCCAAGTCAACTTAAAGATTGTAACGGTTTTGATTGAATATGGATTCAATCCCTCGGGGAAGCAAATGCACTGGTAATCTTTCTCCAGGTTGTAAGTCTTGTCACCAAGGACGCTCAACTGTTATTTTTATAACTGGTCGGTGTAATGCAACATGTTTCTATTGTCCAGTTGGAATGACACGAATGTTTAAGAATCAAGCGTATGCAAATGAAAAGCCAATCAATAGAATTGAGGAATTATTTGAAGAAATTATCATGTGTAAAAGTAAAGCAGCTAGCTTCACAGGTGGAGATCCTTTATTAGAACATGAAAAATGTCATGATTATGCACAAGCTTTGAAAAATAAATTTGGATCTGATTTTTACATTCATTTGTACACACCTGGACGTGAGGGATCACCAGAAATATTTGAAAAACTTAGTGAAGTTATTGATGAAATCCGTTTTCATCCCAAAAATCCTGATGATGTTTTGAAAATGCAAGAAGCCATGAAATATGATTGGAATATCGGAATTGAAATTCCTGCAACTCCAGGAATTATTAAACAAAATTTTTTCAGAAATTATGTTAATGATTATGCAAAATCAGTTCAAAATTATGAGAAAAAATTCCCATTTTTTAACCTCAATGAACTTGAAATAAGTGAAAGAAATTTCAATAAGCTATTTAAACGAGGATTCATATCTGACCAAGATGATAATTTGATAGGAATCTCTGTTGAAGGAAGTAGTGATGAAGCACTTAAAATTATGGACTATATTCAAACATTGTATCCTTTCATAAGTGTTCATTTTTGTCCTGCAAGCCAAAAAGATGGAATTCAGTTACCAAATAGACTTTTACATAGAGCACATTCAGTGATGTTACCTTCTGATTTTGTTATTAAAGATTGGTCAGGAATCGGACAATCTAGGGGCCTATTAATTAGGGGAGTGCTACGTTTTAAAGATAATGACTATAGCAAAGGAAATATCGAAAATAGGTTAAAAAAATTAAAAGAAAGACTAATTACACAATTCGAGATACCTTTGGATCAAATTTCTATAGATTTAAAGAAACAACAACTTTTAACTCGAGCAGACTTCCTCGAAGAATTTGCAGATGAAATTAAAAATTCTTTTCCTAATCTCATTGTAGGAATGGTTGAGGAATATCCTACAGATGAACGATTACAAACTTCTTTTTATTCTTTTTGATTATTCTGAAAATTTTTACATTAGGTTTAATCTCTCTGGTCAAATTAAACATATAAATTTCTAAAAAAGGAATATAAATTATTCCTTTTTAATTTTAAAATTGGGTTTTTAAATTTCCTTTAACCTTATTTTGTTCTTAGACGAAGTATTTAGCTATGGGTGATTTGCATGCTTAAATTTAAAGAATTTTCCAGATTGAAATCAAGATTAGATTATCTGATTATATTAATTATTATTTCTTCTATAGGTTTTACTCTAATTGCTTATTTTTCAATGTTAATTTTTGTTAAGCTAAATATAAAAACAATTAATTTGAATTTCAAAGGAACAAGTATTTTTATTTTCTTTATTCTCACAATTCCTTTTATTACTGGTGGATTCTTTTCTTTAATACTTGATAGATCTATTTCTCAAGAAAAGATTCAAAATTCTCTATTGCTAAGTCATTGCATTATCTGTTTGTTGCCTTTAAAGAATAACGTTATTAAATGTAACCATTGTAATTATAAATATCATTCTTGGCACCAAGTTAAAAATCATAACCAAAAAACAAATAAATGCATGATTTGTGAAAAATTTTTATCAAAAAATGATCAGAATATCCAAAAGATCTCAAAAAAGCCAAATAATATCGTAATTATCGACGGTGCAAACCTAGCTTGTGATTCTCGTCCCGCTACAGTTGAAAACATTAAGCTTGCTCAAGAATTATTAATAGCAAAAGGATTCGAAGTTATTTGTTTCGTGTCTCCTTCATTGAAATACAGAATACTAGAAGAAGAACGATCAGAATTTATTAATGATATAGAAAGAGGTAGATACATTCAAACCCCAGCAAAAGCATACGATGATAAATTCATTTTAGAGGCTGCCCTTAAATTTAATGGCTATGTTTTGTCAAATGACAAATTTTCTGATATTATTGAATATAAAGATAAAATTCAAGACAGACGAATGACCTTTACTCTTGTTAAAGATGAAATTATTATAGATTTTAAAAATTATGCATCAAAAAAACCTTGAAATTCATTTACTAACTTTTTTTTACTTAAATATGCTTGAAATACTTAATTAACCAGATAATGATAATTCAATACCATTAAATTTAAAATAATTATGTGAAATCCAATAATTATGTTCTTTTTATCTATGAGTAGAAAAGAAGTTGCTGAATTATTAAGAGAGGAAGGACGGGCAGCTCCAAAAAATGAATATAATAGACTTTTAAGTAGATTGAACAAATCTACGAATTTACTTATCTACCGTAATGCTATCCCAGAATCCAATGCGGTTGGATCATCTTTTGCTCCTTTAGCTATTAATACTCTTATTCGCTGGTCTGAGAAAGATTGGCAAAAAATGTATAAACGTCTGAAGGATGAAAATTGGCTGATAATATGGATTTCACGTGGAGCACTTGTTTTAGTCGATGTTTTGGAAAATCATGTTGATGACTATCCCTGGACTTACATAAAGCCTAAAACGTTATTGAAATCTCATGAAGATGAATCAATATTTGATGAATATACAGATGAATTCTTAAATGAGAAATTAGCAAAGTTTGAGGGTCAAGAACTAAATATTTTATATATTGACGATATTATTTTGGATGATTATGAATCTAATATTGATGCTGCTCAAGAAATTATTGTGACTAAAGCAGAAGAATATAATATCGAGATTGTTGATCGTGCTGCACTTGCTTTACTCACCAGATCTACTTCTATATCAGGAATGCCAGTTTACGGAACCTTAATTAGTTATCATGGTGGAATTCTAACAGATTGGGGTAATGATAGTCCAGATCGATTTGATTATAATGATTTTACAGAAATAAAAGAATATATTGATGATTTATGATATAATAAATTAACTAATCCAATTCCTACATCTTGAAATTGCAATTTTCCATTTATTAAATTGTTTATTTCTCTCTTCGATATTAATTTTTGGATAAAAACTCTTTTCGCTTTTCCAGAGATGTTTTAATTCCTTTTCAGAACGAACTTCATCCAGTGATACTTTTAAAGCTAAATGAGCACCAAGACTTGTGGATTCAATATTGCTAGGTCTATCTATTCGCACTTGAGAATAATCGGCTTGCATTTGTAACAAAAGAGAATTTTTACATGCTCCCCCATCAACTTTAATATTCTCTATTGCAATATTTAATCCAATATCATTTTTTATTGACAGAATTAATTCTTCCGTCGACCAAGCAATTCCTTCGAGAGTAGCTCTTATTATGTGCTCTTTTTTGGTACTTCTTTCTATTCCAAAAATAGTACCACGTGCGGAGGGATCCCAATAGGGTGAAAATAATCCTGTAAAAGCAGGCACAACAATCACCCCTCCTGAGTTATCTACTTGATTCGCTAACAATTCACTTTCCTCTAACGTCTTTATTATGCCTAACCCATCCTTTAACCATTGTATTGCAGCTCCAGCAATTGGAGTTGCTCCTTCTAATGCATAGATAGGATTTTTACCCGATATTTGATATGCAACAGTGGAAAGAAGTTTATTTGAAGAATATTTTAATTCTCCAGTATTGATCAGTGTGAAGCATCCAGTTCCATACGTATTTTTTAGTTCCCCTGGTTCATAACAAGCTTGGCCAAATAATGCAGCTTGTTGGTCTCCTAACACAATATTTATAGGAACATCCTTATTGAAACCCAATATCTTTTTATTTACATATCCAAAAGGTTGTTCCAAACAAATGGATGGCTTTATTTCAGGGAAATTAAAATTTTTGGGAATTCCTAAAATATTAATTAATTCTTGAGACCATTCTAATGTTTTAATATCCATTAAGAGTGTTCTGGAGGCATTGGTGCAATCAATTACATGATTTGAATTTTTTGTTAATTTCCAAATTAACCATGAGTCGATTGTACCCCAATAAATTTTTTTCCCCTTCAAATTTATAAGGTTTTCATTAAACCATTTGAGTTTTACGCCTGAAAAATAGGTATTTATTAAAAGTCCTGTGATTTTATTAATTTCTTTATTATCAATTAGTAATTCTAGACTTTTGCAAATATTTATCGTTCGTGTGTCTTGCCAAACAATTGCAGGAGCAAGGGGATTCCCATTTTTGTCCCAAATAACTACAGTTTCTCTCTGATTAGTTATCCCAACAGCAGAAATATCATTAAAATTTATCTTTGATTGTTCTAATGCCTTTTTCATAGTTTTAACGGTGTTCTGAAATATTTCTAATGGATTGTGTTCAACAAAACCTGGGTTTGGAAAGAATTGGTTGTGTTCTAAATAATTTGATCCTGTTATATTCCCAATTTCGTTATAAACTGAACTTCTCGTTCCAGTGGTACCAGTATCAACGACCAAAGTATATTTCATTTCAATCAAATGCAATACATTATTTCAGTTGAATATTTTGAGCACGTGAAGCCATTGTTCGAATTTGAGTTGAAAATTGATAGATGAGTTGTTCTAATCCTTTCATAGAAGCTTGTAACCAAATGCCCACCATTAATTCTGTCCCAGAGACATCAGGAGCAAAAAGTATTTCTTCATTATCCTTGATAATAGCCCAAGAATTTACTTCTGAGCTCTGTCGTAATTGAACTGATCCTGCTGAGGTATCAGGATTTAACCTTTTGAGAATGGATTGTGGAATTTTTTCTAAATTTCCCGTGATAGTTACTTTTATACTTTTTGATAAAATCTGTTCTGAAATTAGAATAATACTCTGCAATTCGGGTTTAGGCATAAGAATTGTTAAATTGCTTCTAGCTCTTAATATTAAATCCTTCATCATAGCAAGAACAGAGCTTTCACCAAAAAGAATATCGGTGGGGAGTTCTTTGTCTTCAACGTCTATTGCTCTACTGCTTTCAAGTATTTTTTTTACTTTTTTTTGAATGTCTTCTAATAACAATATTAAGGGTTGAATATCCTTCTTAATTGTATCTTTTAGAACTCTTTTACCACTTTTTTCAGCATTTTTAATTAAATCAAATGCAGTTACAGATACTGTTTCGATTGTATGATCTATAAAGGAATCTAACAGGTTATTGCTATCACTTATTGAAGAAAACTCTTTTATTAATTCATCTTTCTTATGATTTAATGCTTGTCGGATATAATCTTCAAACATTTCTACTTTATCAATAAGAACTAAAGGAGTTTTTTCAACCCTTTTCTCTACCATCTCTAAAATCGCTTTATTTGATACATTATCAATACTCCTAACTAAGCTATCTAGAAAAGGCTCCAAACAATAATATCTAGGAATTACACCAATTTTTTTAACAAATCCTTGTAAGATTAAATCATCTAAAATATTACTTGTAGTAATATAATCGAATCCAACAATGGAGCTAATTTGTCCAAGGGTTCCATTTCCAATATTCAATAAAGTTAAATAAACTGTAATAAGATTTTCGTTGTCTTCTAAATGTAATATTTTGGATATTTTTTCAATATCTTCTTTTTTCATTCTTATTCCAACCATTAAAATCACAAACTTCAGGATAGATAACAAAGATATTTATTAAATTTAATCTTCAATATTATCTTCATCTGAGCGAAGCATTTTCAGTGCATCTTTGAGAGAAGAGGAAAAAGATTCATTTTCATTAAGAATATCTTTTTCTTCAATTTTTGGGGATAGCTGAACAATAGGGATCTGTTTTTCTACTTCTTTTGGCTTGATTTCTGTTTCTGAATCTAATTTTGTTATTTCACTATTAATCTGGGATAATAACCCATTCCTAATGTTTGAAATTGTATTTTCTCGTTTTAATTCTTCTAACGCTAATTCTACCATTTCCTCAGATTTTTCAAGATTTTTATTTTCAACTGGAGTTTCAAATTCCCATGTTGTCACTGTCTTAGATGATTCATTAATTGGTAATGTTTTTTCTTGATTTATTTCTTCTGAAAATGGATCAGCTTCAAAAGAAATTTTTGTATCACTTTCTTGAATTTTTTCCTCAAAAAGTTCTTGTTCATCCCTGTTAGTGATAGGTGATGTGAGTTTTTCCGATGAAGTAATTTTTTGATTTATTTCTTTTGTAAATGTATCAATTTCATTTAATTCTTGTTTTTGGCTACTTTTGTGAATATTTTCATGCTGAATATCGATTTTCAAACCTAGTTTATCAATTAAAGGTGAAGTTCTTGGTTCAAGCTTTTGTGAGGATTTTACTAATATTTCTTGTAAAAATAATTCGTAGTCTTCTCGAGTAAAATTTTTTTTATTATAAGATAAATAGTTTCTTATTAAGTTTGTAGTATCTCTTACTCCTTCCCAATAATTAGATTGGCTTTGTATTGATTCTTTATCAATATTCAATGCAGAATATAATGGAGAAATTCTAGGTACATTTTTATCTAATTCTATTTCTATTTTATCTAATTGAAAATAGATTGAATTGGTTAAAGAATCATTATTATTATCAGAATCGGAAAAATTTACAGTTTTCAATGATAATAATTTACACGTATCAATAACAGCTTGAAAATATTCAGACTCAGCCATATGGATTTTCCTCAGATTGCTATAATATTTTTATAAAATATTATATTTTTTTATATGATTATACTAACCTTTATCATTTTTTATATTACTTGGATTAAAGGAAATTTATCAAAAGTAATTAAAAATTTGATTTTTTTGATCAAAATAAGAAGAAAATATTTTGAAATAAAATACCAGTAATTTTAACAAATTCATTTTCTATAATTCGATAACAGAGGATCATATTTAATCTTTGTCAAGGATTTCTACTATTCTTTGCCTTAACCATTCCAATGCTTCCTCTAAGTTGAAAGCAGTCTTTGCTGATGTTGGAAAAATTGCATAAGAATGATTATATACTTTGTGAAGATGTAAACTACGTGCTATTTCACCTGCATTCGCAGCTGCAGGTAAATCTTGCTTATTTGCTAAAATAAGAATCGGAATATCATGAACTTCTGAGTTGTCTAAAACATAATTCCATAATTCAGTTCTAGCTTCTGAAAATCGATCAGAATCAGCAGAATCTACCACAAAAATAATTCCTTGGGAACCGGCCATATAACTTCGCCATAAGGAACTTCTAAAAGTTTCCTGTCCTCCAATATCCCAACTAACAAATTTTATACCTTCTGATTGAAATTCATCCACATTCATACCAAGGGTCCTTTTTGTACTATCATCAAATGCTCCTGTAGAGATCTTTCTTATAATTGTAGTTTTTCCTGCAAAATCTAAGCCTAACCATGCTACTTTTACAGTTTGTTTTCTTTTTTGACGGGCTCTGGCTAATCGTGATAAAAAGGACATGTGCTAACCGTTATGTTAATTCTTAAAATTTTATTATTAATGCTCTTAGGTTTTTAACTCTTTTGAGTCCTTTAAATTGACTAAAACATCTATTTCTCGGGTTTATAACAATTATTTAGGTTTTTGTCAAGATTTATGAGTTTTTTTACAACATTCTTTTTATTGTTAAGTAACAATATTAACCTTTTATTTGGAGTAGTATTTGAAAAGACCGATGTTAATTAAAATTTCAATGTACTAAATGTATTTGTTTGTATGTGGAGTTGTTTAATAAATTTTGTTTATAAAAAATAATTTATGTCAAAATTAAAAATATTTCATCAAATAACAATTATTTCTAATTTAGGATTAACATTAATGTATTCTGAGAAAGATTTAGAGGATTTGAAAAATGGAGGAAAAATTATTTCTTCTGTTCTCAAAAAAATTGAACCTATGATAATTCCAGGGAAAAGAATTGCTGATATCGTCGATATTATTGAAAAATCCTTTAGATCACAACCTAATGCAATGCCTGCTTTTCCTACTTGTGTTTCCGCTAATGAAATTGCTGCTCATGACACAGCAAGAGTTATAGAGGATCGTATTGTTCCAGAAAATGGCATTTTAAAAATTGATTTAGGAGTAGCAATAAATTTTAATATTACTGACTGTGCAAGGAGTTTTGGAATCGGCGAATATAATGATAAAATTATCGAAGCTTCTAAGAAGTCATTAGAAGCAGCAATTGATATCGCTAAACCAGGAATAAAAATTTCTGAGCTTGGAAAAGCCATTCAGTCAACAATTGAAAAATATGGATTGAAACCGATCCGAAACTTAACCGGTCATTCGATAGAAAAAGGAATACTACATGCAGGAATTTCCATACCCAATGTCGGAAACCTTAACATGTTTTCTAATAAAAAACTTGAAGAAGGAATGTTAATTGCAATTGAACCCTTTGCTACGGATGGATCAGCAGGGTATGTTATTGATGCTCCAAAAAATCCACCCCTCATTTTTTCTTCTACTAGAAGGCCTAAAACAGCATTAGGGAAGGAAATTTGGAAACAATACAAACAGTTACCATTTTCTGCACGTAATGCAGCTAGATTTTTAACTATTACACCTCAAACTAGATATAGAAAAATTTCAAGAGTTTGTGATATAGATGGCTGGGCATCTTATGCTCCTTTGATGGAAAAAAGTAAGGGTATAGTAGCCCAATCGGAAGATACAATTTTCTTGACAGAAAACGGCAATGAAATAATAACTCATGGACGATATGAATAAAATAACGAATTTACCTTTTTTTTATTTGCTGTAGTTTTTAATTATAATTAATTTTAACAATATTTTGACCCTTAGATTTCAAAAAAAGATGGAAACCGATTTTAGATGGTAGATTTCGAATCATTCTTACCAAATTGGAAACTTAAACCGATAATCGAGAATTTTCTAAATGAAGACATTCCATTTTGGGATATAAGTTCAATTTCTGTTCCTAAAAGATCAATAAAGGCTGATGTCATACTTAAAGAAAAAGCTATTATTGCAGGTCTTCCCATTGCAAAATTTATTTTTAATTTATTAGATTGTGAAATATCGACTAATTTTTCAGATGGAATTAATATTGAAAGTACTCCGTTGGTAATTTTAACAGTAGAGGGATTAAACACAAACATCTTATCAGCTGAGAGACTTGTTCTCAATTTATTAGGAAGACTTTCATCAATTGCTTCTTCTACATCAAAAGCAAATTCAATTGTAAAAAAATCAATTAGTGCCAATAATGCCAACATCCCGATAATAAGTGCAACTCGGAAAACCACTCCAGGGTTACGGCTCTTTGAAAAATATGCTGTATTAGTTGGTGGAGGGAATACTCATAGATTGAGTCTTTCAGATGAAGTGATGCTAAAAAATAATCATCTGAAATTTTTTGAATCAATTACAGATGCTATTAAAAGAACTAAAAAGTATTCATCATTTACCCATAAAATTGAAGTAGAAACAGAAACTAAAATCCAAGCAATTGAAGCAGCTAAAGCTGGAGCTGATATCATAATGTTAGATAATTTTTCAGCTGATAAAATAGGTGAAATTGTCAAGAAAATTAAAACAGTTGATAATTCCATTTTAGTTGAAGCAAGTGGGGGTATAAATTTATCAAATCTAGAAGAATATAGTAAAACTGGTGTTGATATTATTTCTTTGGGAAGTATAACCCATTCAATAAAAAATATCGATTTTTCATTAGAAATTTTGGATTAAAATTAGTGGTGTTATCCCAAGTAAATAAGTAAAAGACCAAAATAAATTATTTTTCATCAGAAATTTTTTTTTAACATACATACTCTTTTTGTGATACGGATTCCACCCTCTAATAAATAGCGCTTCAGTTAATTGTTGATTTCTTATTTGTACTCTTATAAACAAAGGTAAAATAATAGAAGGAATGAATTTCATACGTTGAAAAATATTTCCGTCTAATGGAATTCCTCTTAGTAATTGAACAATAAAAATATCCTTTGTTTCATTGATAAATAAATCAATAAATCTGAAAGATGAGGATATCGTCCAAGCCCAAGAATAAGGAACTCTAAACCAAATCATTGCTTCAGCTAATTCCCGAGGTGAATTTCCTAGATAAAACCATGTGAATAATATATTTAAATTATATAATTTCATAATTCCTATGGTAAATTCAGCAATTGATAAAATTTCTATAAAATACATAAGAAATAAGAAAAAACTAATAAATATTAAAGGAACCAACAATTGCTTACTTGACTTTTGAGGTAAAAAAAAGAAGAGTACTAAGTGGAATATGAGAAGTAAGAAAAGCAATTCATTATCAAATATCGAAATAATACCAACCGCATTGAACGTTACTAGAATAATTGATAATCTAGTATCAAGATTCGAATTTATAATATTTTCATATTTTAATTTCATAATCAAAGTCATTTGAACTATTGTCTGTCCTAGTTTATTTTATTTTATGTGGTTAAAAACTTCATAATCATTTGTTAATGCTAAGAAGTTATCGAGATCCTTTTTTTTATTTTTTTCAACTATCGATATAAATTTAGTGAAAATACTAAGTTCTGGCAAGAATTTGTAGCTTTTATTTAATCCACTGATATAAAAATCAAATATTTTTCCCATAAAGGCTACTTCAGGTTTTTTAGTGAATGAATTTTCATTCAACAATATCATGTAATTTGTAATTTTTGCGAGAAATTTAATATCATGGGTGATAATTATTGTGCGCTTATTTTGATGCACTTTTTCAAAAATTCTTTTTTTTAATTCCTGTTTTTCTATTTTATCAAGTCCAATAGTAGGTTCATCATAAATTGTAATATAGGGATTCATAATATCTAAGATGAGAAATGAAAGTAATCTTTTTTCACCACCACTAAGTGTTAACGGATTATTATTGGCTTTTTCGCCTAGATTAATGCTATTTAATAATTTTTTTGCCTTTTTAATTTTCGCTTCCTTATTCATGCTTTTATAATTATTATTGATTACTAATAATACTTCAGCTATGATAGTTTCTTTAAAAAAAGCAAAACTACTTTTCTGGAAAGATAAATTTATTTTTTTTGATCTTTTTGAAGTAGGAAGGTTTGAAATGTCTTTACCAAAAAGTAAGATTTCTCCTGAAGCAATTTTATATTTACCAACAAGAATTTCTGCAAGAACAGTTTTACCAATTCCATTTTTTCCAATAATTCCAATTATTGGAACATTTGGAAACGTCAAGTCTAAGTTAGAAAATAGATTATCCTTTTTATTGAAGGAGAATGTTAAATTTTTTATAGCAAAAGAAGGGATCATATCTTATCAGATTTTCAAATGTTTAGTGCGAATTCTAAAGGAATTTCTAACCATGGAAATTTCTTCATATTGTCTAAGAATAAGTTTTTATTGCCCTCAAATATCTTAGATTTACTAAATTTATCTAAAACGATTACATAATCTGCTATGGGTAATAATAAATCCAATTCATGTGTAGCAATAATAATTGTTCTTTTTTTAATGATTTCTCTCACAGTTTCAATAAAAATCAGTCGTTGAGTTTGATCTAAGACTGATAAAGGCTCATCATATAAAATTATTGTCGGATTAGTTAAGTTACTAATTATCAGTTGTAATAAAGTGATCTCTCCAGCACTTAACTTATTTGGAGATTGATTTAAATATTTCTTAATTAAAGGATATTTATGTTCTAAAAAAGTAATATTTTTTTTTATATGTTTAGTGTCATAACCAATATTTTCTAGTGTAAATGCTATGTCATATTCAACAGTCGATTCTAATGTTAATACTTCAGGATCTTGAGTCAATAAACCAATTTTTTTACTAATCTCGAAAAATGTCGTTTCGTCAAATTGTTTTCCTAAAACATTTATTGATCCGGTTATTATTTGTTGGTTGATGTATGGTATGATTCCTTTCATTAAAGATAAGAGAGTTGTTTTTCCAGAACCTGTTTGTCCTAATAAAAGGCAACAGCTTGGAAGAGGTATTTTAAAGCTAACATCTTTAAAAACGGTAAAATTTTTTTGGTAAGTAAGACTTATGTTTTTAAATTCTATAGCATGATATAAATTTTCCATAAGGACTTTCTTACAACCTAATCGCTAAAAATTAATCTATAATATGAATTAGAATTTATATATATTGCTGAAGCTCCTAATGATGAGTATTCCCAATCCATTTGGGAATTTAGTTTGTATATTTGCCAATAATAATTGTTATATTGATGAATTCCGCTAATACCAGTGATTAGGAACCCCAAACTACCATAATCAATAATTTCTATAAATAATGTCGAATTCAAAATATCAAACAATGATACAGTTTGGTTTATATCTTTAATAATTGGGTCCCAAATTATTGGATTAGTAATGTCTTTTGACTCAAAAATAATGACCACAATAACTTTGTTTTGATCAAAAGGTGAACTTTCGTTTAGATTCAGTTGAATAAAGCTTATTCCTACGGAAATTAATACAGAATAACTAAATAAAATTCCGATAATGAATGAAATTGCTTTCCAATTTTTAGCAAAAAAATCATTAACATCAGCCATATTAAACCATCTTGTATTAAATAAATAATTTTTCAATTTTTTAATTAATAATTACCATATATTGAGGATTTGTCTATTAATACAATTATGCTTGGAATCAATGAGAATAACAGACCATTAGTAACTTCGTGAAAAATAAAAAATGGAATTCCAGCAATTAGATTTACCATAATTAATGATAATGAGGGAAAAATTACAATAATAGATAGAGTAGTTATTAAATCATAAACAATTGTCAGTGAATATCCAATAAAGAAAAAAAGAATGGAATAAAGATATTTTTGGTTAATACTATTGTTTTCATTAATCAATTCTTTATAAATTTCTTTTTTATACATTACACCAGCAACTAATATAAAAAATAAATAACCGATTATTTTAAAGATTAGTACCCAGCCTCCAAATCCATATACTGTGGTAGCAAATAACTCAAAAATAATTGCTGTCGTCAACATCATTTGAAAACCAATTTTCAAGCCAAACCTTAGTGTCACAAGAAAAATAAACAAAGAAATTGTTTCAAAATTTGGAACAATGAGCAAAATAGTTGTAGATCCGACAGCAGCAGCTGAATAGGTTATTATTATTGAAGAACTAACTAGCTTTGTTCTTAATTTTTCACTAGAAATATAGTTAGGAACTTGTTTAATTGATGAATTATCATTTACAACTGGAATTTCGATAGATTTGACAGTATTTTTTTTTGTTTCGTGCATATTTATTCCATGGATTTTCAATAAATTTAATTTCTTATTTTTATTAGTAATTTTGAAGTGATTTTTCAAATATAATTACTATTATTATTTATAATTTTAAAATAATCCAATAAATTAGTTTGATTTTCTCATTTAATAATAGGAAAATAAACCTATTTTTATTTCTTTAAAATTTTTTTTAAAATATATTTAAAATGAAAATCTAATTTTATTAGTAGAAAAATTAAAAAATTAGATCTTAATTTAAGAAAATTTTGAAATTTCATTCGAAACACAAGAAAAAACTAATTTATTCGTATGTTTAGAAACCGTACTGTAAGATTCCCTGGATTGTTGCTAAAAGAGTTGAATTCAGCATTTCTTTTTTTGAAAATGATTTGTTTTTGTTGTAGTTATTGGTTCCTGCAACAATAATCCACGATTTATTATGTTCTAACGTGCCTAGTAATGGCTTTATTTCCTCTAATAAACTTTTAAAGGCTAATTTATAGTTCTCGTCTAATTCGAGATTCTCTTCCTGTTTTTTATAAAAAGTTAAGGATTCCAGTTTACCATGTTTTTTAATAGAATGAAAAATAGTTGCTCCTATTGTTCCACTTTTTATAATCTGATCTCTTAGCTCTAAAACGTTTATTTTATCTTCATAATTTTTGTCAATTGGTATTGTTACTAATGAATTAATATTTCCCACAGATAAAATGCCTAAATTCCAATTTTGATCATATTTTAAAACTTTATAGTAATTGAAGATGTTCTCACATAATTGTTTTCCGGAATTTGTTAATGTAGATCCAGCTCTGCCTTTAGAAGAGATTAAAAGATTACTATTGGTAAGACAATCTATTATTGTTCTTGCTTTGGATTCATTTACAAGGATAAATTTTGATAAACTGTATCTTCCACCTTGAAGATGGGTATGAAAAAAGTAAAGTGATAATAGAATATGGGCCGGTGAAAAAACATTTTTATATTTTTTTGCAGATATAATTCTTAATATTACACTATTATTACTAAATAAAGATTTCATTGATACCAATTCTACTTTTGGGACATTTTTTTTTCATAATGCTATATCTAACATATTTCACTAATATTCACTTGTTTTAGGGCAATATCTAAATTAGTTATCAATATTCTTATCTATTAAATCTATCCGTTGTTTATTTTTATAATAATTTTTTTCGAATTTTGGGGAACTAGTTAAAAGTTTATTAAGATATTATACATATTTTTGTAAGAGATATTCGTAATAAGGAAAAAATAGTTCTCATGAATTTTGTTTTAGTACAATTTAAATAGGTTGATTTACAGTTAATACATAATATAACTTTTTCCTTAATAGAAGATTGTTAATTAAATAAAATAGAAAATCAAAGAATATTAAAGGTAGAATTTTATGAAACTAAATAAAATATTATTATCCAGTTTTTTATTGCTTATAGCTGTGTCTTTTGCAGGATTGTTACCCGCATCTGCACAAACTGGAATGAAAGACACCTTAGGTGTTGATTTTGGCGAAGATTTCGCAATTGTAGTAGATTTTAATGTCGACGGATCTAATTTTGATACCTTTCCCGGTGCTGTCCAAGTTTTAAGGGATTTAGTCAATCCTTCAAATGATAAAGTTAATCCCGTTGATGAAAATCCTAATGCAGATCAGGAATATTTCTTAGCTCACTTCAATACATCTGGTATTCACAATTCTTATTTTGCACTAAATAAGATTGAACAAGACTTAAAAATAAGTATTCTTGGAAATGAGGTTATAATAGGACACATTAATGGATCTTCTCCATTCCAAACACTTCTTCAATATTATCAATACGAAGGTGATGATGTATTTGTAGCCAATACCTTTAGAGGATACATGGCTTATTCTACTACTCCAGATGATTTAACACTTGATATTGGTGATGATATTTACGTTGGATATACTTTAGTTGAAGAAAAGTTTTTGTCACTCCTTAATTTAGCACTTGCTAACGCACCCGGAAATTATGATCCTATCCCAGAATTCGGATATGAACCACTTTATGAATCAACTGCGACTAGTAAATCATTTGGAATGAATTACACTAATTTCTTTGTTGTATGGCAAGATACAGAAACTAAACTAGAAGTACCTGGATTTAATACTGATTCATTTAAAGGAGTTGTTACTGGAGGAGATATCGTAGCAGCCTCTTTATTTGATTATTTAACATTTACTTATACAATTGAAACTAAAGTTTCCAATGCAACTCATACAATAGTAGACGTTGTTACAGAATATGATATAGGTCCTATGAAATGGTTAATTACAAAAGATACTGGAACTGCTTATAATATCATTTCTACTGCGATTACAGAAATAAACAGCTCAAATTCTTTTAACACTCCTGCAACACAGATAAATTTAGGTTTGAAAAGTATTAATACTTTATTACCTGATGTCAGTGTTACTATTCCAAGTCTTTCATTCTACACTGGAGAAGCAGTCAATAAAAGAATTGACGCTAGTGCTGTTGAAGGAAACGCAGATGGATTTGGAATTGCAGTTGTAACTACAACAAATGTACACCGAGCTAGTGCTGAATTAACATTACCAGGTGCCTCAACTAACGGTCAAGAAGTAACAATTCCCCTTAACTTTGGCGGAGATAATATCTTCGAAACGAGTTTTGTTGGAAAAGCTACTTATGATCGAACATTTCCTAATAGAACGACTGAAACTTTTCCGGTATATGTAACTACAAAAACTATGAGTGAAGTCCAAAACACATTTTCATTCGGTTCAATTGCAAAAGCTTATTTCAAAGCCCAATCGCTCCAAACGACTGCATTTACGATGTTCACAGCGTCTCAACTAAGTCCAGTTGTCGTTGCATCAGCATCAAGTAGTAGCATAAATATGGATGTTGATTCCACTGCTTATTTAACTTTTGTTCAAATGCCCTGGTGGTCAGGATTAGAAGTAACACAGGATCCGACTTATTCTGCAGTATCATTAGTTGGAACTGCTCCAGAATCTTCAGACCCATCTGACACCGGAATTAATACTTCAACAACATCTCCTACAACACCAGTTCCTGGTTTTGAAGCAATTGTAATCATTTTAGGTATTATTCCCCTTGTTTTCATAAAAAGACGAAAATAAATGGTAAAAAATAATAAATATTATTTCATCTACCTTTTTTTTTCTAAATATTCAATATTTTTTTTTCTAATAATAATTATATAGTTAGATGTACTAGTATTAACTTAAATTCACCTCAAATTCTAAAATTTCTTAAATTTTTTCTTTTCTCAAGAGTGGATATTATTTTTTGAATATTCTTAACTTTTTACAAACATTTTACTTTATTTAAGGATTTCCCTAATAAAATCATTTGATATTATAATAAATCCAAAAAATATTTGTATACTCAAAAAAAGAAGTATTTTTATAGAAAATACTATTCAAATTTAATAATCCAGTTAATTACTTAACTACGGGAATTTGAAATGCTAGAAATTGATTTACTTCTATCGTTAACATTCGTTTTGGGACCAACATTACTTTTAACAACAGCGTTAATTCTTATAAACAAATTCAAGTCGCAAACGGTTTTTTGGTACTTATTAGAAAGAGTTATGGCCGGTTACGTTATATTTTGGATACTTTACATTTTATTTCCTGCATTTCTCAATGTAATAAACCCTATTGAAGATGGATGGAAAAGTCTGACAATATTGAAGGATTTCTCAGATCCTCAACTTACAATTGGCGCGTGGTCTGCTGATCCAGTTAATTTTATTAAGTACTTTATACAATTTTTTGCTAATACAGTAGTATTATATTTATTCTATCCCTTTACTCTTTTTCCAATAATTTTTATTCTGGGTCCTGTAATATCATTCTTTATTTTATGGAGACAATTAAAAAAGTCAGGAAACGAAAGTTTTACTGATAAACTCAAATTGATACAATTTGAAATAGAAGCGAGTCCCACTGAGATGATAAATGAACGTTTAGTAAATCGTGATTGGACACAACAAAAAGAACTTCTAAAAATTCTCCTAGTAGTGCTACCCATTTCACTCTATTTACTAATGACATTAATGAAAGTGACTGGGTTTCAGGAACAATCAAACATTCTCTCTGGAACATCTTTGGGATGGTTTTTAGAAATATTTTTCGTTTATTTGGCAACGATTATGTTTGGGGTTCATCTACTTTATTCAGGAAAAATCTCCTTTAAAGGTGATTATATTGGTTTACGTGTTAGAGATGCTATGATTCAGTCATTATCTACTGTAGGAGCTTTTATTTCTATTTTAGCCGTTGTTCTTTTTATTATTGACTACCAAAAACAAATTTTTGTTGTAATTTATTTTATAGGTTACTTTGTGATGGTTACTTTAATATTTATTCTTATTCTTGATATTTTTGAGCCAATCTCCATATTTCTTTTAATAAAATTCATAGAAACTTTTAAAAATTATGAACCTTCGACAACGCAAACAGGATTGGATTCTGAACCTAATCGTGAAAAGGATTCTCCTAAAGAATTTGAGATATTCGTTCCAGATGTAAATTTAGATGAGCTTTCATCTGAACCTCAAGAAGAATTAGATACAAGCGAATCTCAAAAGGTTGAAGAAAAGGAAGAGGTTAGTTCTGAACTACGTGAAGAAAAAGTAATACAAGAAAGAATTAATGTCCTAACTTTGAAAAATGTATTTCTAAGAGATTTTATAAAATATTTCAGTGTAGTTGCTCTAGGAGTTCTTATATTCTTATTAACTAGTAATATTGTGATATATGCTATCAATTCAAATAATGGGTTACATAGTATTTTTGAAAACTTACTTAGAAATCAATATTCACTTACCCTATTATTTGTTGTTCTAATCATAATTTTTTCACCAAGTTTATTGATTCCAACCATCCTTGTTTCAAGGAAATTAGTTGTTCCAGCAATATTATCAATTCTGGTCCACATTTTTCTTATTTTCACTGATTTTGCGCTGAGAAATTTCTTAATTGCCGTTAATACAGATGTTAAATTTTCTGAAATAGCTTATCAAACATTTTATTTTTCTTTACAATATATTGGTTTCATCTTCATTCTTGGATTAAGCATTTTATTGCTTAGACGATTTAAGTGGGAAGTAATTCCGAATGTTGGATTATTAGTAACATCAGGGTTTATGATTGGATTTGTATGGCTCTTCATGCTAAAACCAGCATACTTGAATGATCTCGCACTACAATTATCTGGTGTATCCATTTCTGTTTTTCCAACGATCCCAGGGGTTTTTGGAGCATTTCTTTCTAATGCAAATTCTATCCCATTCACAACATTCAATCCTCTAATTCAAGGTCTGATTCCTTGGATATATAATGCGCCGGGTAGTGAAGTCTGGGTAACAGTTATTTTCCAACCTATTTTACTGGACTCTGGTTCATTATTCCTTAATCCATTTTTGGTAGAGGTTCCGGTTGAATTTTCACCCATATTGGGTATTTCAAGCATTCCCTTTACAATTTTGCGTGATTTTTCAAATGTATTCTTATTTGGAATGCTATTTTTCTTTATTGGAAAAGAATTTTTAACAGTAATATTCCAAAGAGATGAAAAAGGATCCACTTTAGAGAAGAGTGTTTTTTCTGTTAGTGATGCAATTCCATCACCAGAACTTATTTCTAAGCATCCAAATCAGTATGCTGTTATTCGAAACTTTGGTCTTGAGCCATTAATTGACGACTATGGACAACCAATTGATCGAGAATTATCTCCATTGGAATCAGCTATATATAATATGGAATTGGGAGAACAAGGTAAGCTAGGACAAATAATATTAGAATTTACTGGGGAATCACCGATTTCTTTTACAGAGCTTAGTGAAACAATGCAAACAAACTTAGAAGACATTATTAATTTCTTCGAATTTATAGATAAAACACAATTTGCCCGAGAAAATCCATTTACTGTCATAAGAAGAGAATATGGTTATGAATATGAAGAAGCAAAGATGGACAGTCTTCATATAATGATGACTGATGGTCGTTCTGTGTTTACTCATTCTTTTCAAGAAGAATCAACTGTTGAACCTGCGTTAGTTGCAGGTTTGTTTTCAGCAATAACATCATTTGCGAAAGAAGCGGTTAAAGCTGAAAAATTGTTACGTACAATTGATCATGGTGATGTAGTACTTATTATTGAATATGGTCAATTTGTTTATGCAGCATTATTTGTGGATAGGAATAGCATTGATTTAAGAAGTAAATTAGCCCAATTCTTGCAAGAATTTGAAGCAAAACATGTAGAGGATCTAGAAAATTGGTTAGGGGATACTAGTACCTTTGTAGAGGATTGGCAATTGGTAGAACAAATATTTGAGTAATAAAAAATTCACGTAATTTATCATATTCTTCTTTTTTCCCATTATTTTAATGAATAATATAATTTTTTTAGTTAATATAAATTTCCTTTATCATTTATTAATTTAAGTTAATAATGTCTTGTTTAAAAGGCATATATTGTTATTTTGACTAAATATATCTTTATCGAAGCAGTCAAGAATCTCTTTAAGATAAGATAATAATACAAAAAATATCGAAAAATAATTTTTTAAAACCAAAAAGAATCTAAAAGGTAATTCTTTTCTATTTTTAAATCATATTTGTTATTTGGTGCCAAAAATGATAGACATATCAATAAGTGGAGAAAAAGCTAAATATTTTAAAACAATCATTGACGTTTTACAGAGTGTTGTAGTAGGACCAAGAAAATTCTCTTTCAATCCAGATAATGGATTAATTATGGCTTCTATGGAGGAATCTGCTGCTGTTTTTGTGATGTTCAGAATAAATAAACCTTTTTTCAGTAGTTATAATGTTGAAAGTGAAACATCTTTGGGTTTATCTTTGGATGACCTTAAAAAAGTATTTTCAAGAAGTATTAAGGATAACGCAACAATTAATATGAAATATACTTCAGATTCTAACAAATTTGAAATCACTTTTGAGGATGGATTGTCTAAAGTTGAATATAAGCTAAATGTTCATGTCCCAGAGGTTGATAACTCTGATACAATATCTAAAGTAAAAGCAATTCCCTTGGATAGTGAAATCACTTTTGAGGGTGGTGGAAATTTGAAAAACATTCTTTCCGATGTTGGTATAGTTGCCCAAAAAGATCTAAGACATTTAGCAGTTAAGATTGAAAATAGAAACGAATTGGTCTTTGAGCTGAAAGGAGATGCAACCGGGATATATGCAAAATCTGTGTTAAAAAAAGGCGATGGTAGTCCCATACATGAGATAAAATCTGATTCAGAACGCGTTGAAAGTCTTTATGATATGGAAAACTTAGAAAAATTGTTTAAAATTGATGCGATGGCAGATAAGTCTGTTATGGAGTTAAGTTCAGATAATCCATTAAGAATTACCTTTAGTTTAGCTGATGATAATATTGAATTCGTCTATTTGGTAGCACCTTTAGATACTGAAGAGGAAGAAGATTTTTAAATCAATAATTGTTGGTGAATTATATAAACATCATTTAATTTATAATAGCTAGATACTTTTTGGGATGGAAATGTCCAATAAACAATGGAATTACACAGATGTATACTCAAATTTGTACAGCAAATGGAAAAGAGAAAGATCCAGTGATGTAATCCAACCACTTGAGTATAACTTTTATACACAAATATGGGATATATTGAATAGTATTATTCAAAATTCACATGAAGATGTTATCGAAAGAACTATAATCAGTAGAGTGTCATTTTTATTCGAAAATTTGAAGAATTTACGTTGGACAAAGCTTAATAATTATATTATTCGCGATTTAAATCTTGAAACATCTTTATTAACTAGTCAAGAAACAGAAGCAATAAAAATTTTGAAAGGGCTTAATGATTGGTATCGAAAATTACCTAATCAAATAGAACAAATTCCATTCTTAACCTCAACAGCTTTGAAGAGCAATTTGGATTCTGGGAAGGAAAAATCAAGAATAATTTCTACGAATCAGTTTAATGAAAAAGTGGAAGTAAAATTTTTAAAACAACTAGCTCAATTTTTAGGGCCTGATTTAAATTCCTATGGTCCATTTGAAAAAGATACTATTAGTATTCTTCCTAAAAAGCTTGTTCAAGATATTTTACTGCCAAAAAATGTTGTTAGAATTATAGAATAATGACATTTTCAATAATTTATTTTTAATTAGTGAACATGATTTATTAGCTAATTACTTAAGGTTTACAGATTAAAATTCTTTGGCATAATTTATTTCATATAAAAAATCGATAAATTCATTCAAGTCAGTTGATTTTTTAATTGACTAAGACGATTTAGGTAATAATTCAGTATTTTTAATTTGATATGAATTTCTTTTAGTCTTTTTGGAGAAATAAAGCTAGCGCATCTTTAAAACGTTAATCAAATTAGTGTAAATTAGAATATATTCTTGTTTACAGTCAAATAAGATCAATAAATTTATTTTTGAATTTTCAAAGGTGCGATAAATGCAACGTAATAGAAAACCATCTAGATTTCTTCAAATAAAATGCGAAAAATGTGAAAATGAACAAATAATATTTTCTCATGCAAAAAGTATAATTAAATGTAGTATTTGTGCTGAAATAATTGCTGAACCTACTGGTGGTAAAGTTCAATTAACAAATGCTTCAATATTGAATTCTTTAAGCTAGACTAATTTATTTATTGTTTTATCTTTGTGAATCCACAATTAATAATACTTCCATTACCTTCCAATTATCAAGAAAATTAACAAAGGAGTATTTCATTAAATATGCCCAGAAGAAAAAAGAAAAGTTCTAAAAAAGTAATTTCTGAAGTCGTTGATGAGACGGAAAAAACAGAAGAGGTGAAAAAAGAGATTATACCTCAACCTGTTGAGAAGAAAGAAAAAAAATCAGTTCAATTTACTGAAGCTGATTTCCCGTCTAAAGGAGAACTTATTATAGGCAAATGTACAAAGATAACACCCCATGGTGCTTATTTTTTAATAGAGGGGTATGAAAAGCTTGGAGAAACAGCAGGTTTCGTTCATATATCGGAATTAAGTAAAACCTGGATTAGAAATATTAGAAAACATATTAAAGAGGGACAAAAATCAGTTTCTAAAGTTTTGAGAATAAATCCACAAAGGGCAGAAGTGGATTTATCAATCAGGAGAACAACTGAAGCTCAAAAACGAAATACGTTAAAAATATTTAAACAAGAATCACGTGCTAAATCAATCTTAGGTATGAGTAAGGATCAGCTGGAATTAAATGATGAGTCAATGGATGCAATTACAGAAACACTCTACGCTCATTTTGGGCAATTGGTAACTGCTTTAGAGAAAACCCGTGATAATGATTATAAAATACTTGTAGATATTGGAATTGAAGAAAAAGTTGCAAGAGTTATAGCAGATTTAGCCACAAAGGAATTAGAAAACACTTCTGTTCAATTAGGTGGAAAATTGAGATGTTCTCTTTATGTAAAAAATGGACTTGAAATTTTTAAAAGTGCTATTAATGATTCCATTAAACAGGCTAAAGAAAACGATGCATTAAATGTTTATGTGCAAAACATTTCAGCTCCTGATTACAGAATAACAATCGAAGCAGATGACTGGAAAAAAGCAGAAAAAAGTTGGAAGTCATTTCAGAGTAACATGGAAAAGAAAATCTCTAAACATTCTCCCATTATTATAGAATTTTCAAGAATTTAAAAATAATATTTTGATATAAATGCCAAAAAAATTGCTGAAATGTCCTAATTGTTTTAACTATGCTATAAATTACATAGGAAAAAGCAAATTATGTGAAAAATGTGGAATTAAATTAGTTTACCCTCACCCTCCTCGTTTTTCAATGCAAGCAAATCCCAAATATCTCTCTTACATAAGAAAACTCAAAGAATCTTCAAACAATAATATCTAAACATTTTTTTTATATTTTGTACAAATAGAATGTTATTTTCTGAACAAGAATAATGTATCTAATACCTCTAGTACAATAATCGATCCATAATATAAAAATAAGGTAATTATTTTCCTATTCAATTCTGAAAATGACTGATGATAAGTAGCAAAAGCAGAAACTCTAATAATATCAATATGAAATACTGAATTTATTGGTAAGCTAAAAAACAGCATTAATATTATTAGTGAAACAGCAATCACAAAAAGACTTGACTTGATAATTAATTTAGAAGATTTTTTATATTTTGTTGTTGGTATATTACCTTCTTGTAGATTATTATCTATATCAATTAGCAATTTCATTAACAAATTTACAAGAATAAAAAATATCAAAACTAATGAACTTTCTATTGTAAAAATGGGTAAAAAAATCAAAGAAATATAAAGAAATAAATTTGAATTTATGTTGAAAGCTATTTTATTCGATAAAGGAAATTTCTTTGAAAAAATTATTAATCCTAGTGAAAATAGTGTACATACAATCATTAATCCAAATAAAACTAACTGAATTGAAATATTGGAACTCAAAATTTTATCGAAAATTTCAATCCAAACTAATGTTCCTGTATTAATATTTCCAAGATTAAATAAATATATTCCATTCCAAACTACATATGGAATTAGAATTAAAATCCAAATGACAATTAATCCTGAAATCTCGTCCATCAATTCATTTTTTTGTTTTAATCGTAATTTTTCTAACATAAAGGGTATATATAATATCAAAAAAGAAATCGTAAAGGAAATTGAGAAACCTATGAGTAAACCTTGAAAAAAGTTGTTGGTCTCTTTGTCATTGTTCCTGCTTATGTAAAGTAAAAAGAAAAATAGGCCAATAATTATTGGAGAACCCCAAATAAAGGCAATGTAAAATAAAGGAAACAAAATTAATAAGAAAATTAATGTGAAAACTTTATTCGAATATATTTTTTGATTTTTCCTAAAAAAATTGACTAATAAATAGACACTTATGAAAAAAGTTAAGAAAATTGGGATTTTAAACAAAAACCTTAAAAGAAAAACATTGTTGGATCCAAATACGAACGGGAGTAATGATTCTAAATAGAATTGAATCCAAATGCTTACTAGAATATAAAAAAACCAAATCGGATTTCCAATAATTTTAAACCCTGAATAATTAAATTTTTTTATTTCTATAATCCAACTTAGGTATAATTCTGAATTACTTGTGTAAGAAATTAGAAATCCAGCAATCCCAAAAAATATGAAATATATTAATAAATTATCTTTGGATTCTAACCATTTTCTTAATTTTATTTTGTAATCTGTAAAAGAAAACCTTAAAATAGACATTTAAACACTTTTAATTTTTAATCTGATTAAGATAATTGTATATTTACCTTCTAAACAATCCACGGAAAAAAACCTTTTTTCTTTGGGTCATCTTTTTTAACTTCTTTAACGTCAACTTTTCTACCTTTAACTAACGAACTTAGTATTCGCTCTTTTCCTAAGTTATCTTCTGCTACCTGGGGTATTTCACGTGTTCATGAGTCGGTTCGGTTATCTTTTATTTATTTCTTTGGATCTTCTTTTGCTAATTTTTCAATATAATCAAAGAAACCATTAGGTTTGCGACCTTCGTTGACTGTGTAGATCATGGGATCACGTTTTCTTTCTGTATCAAGTTTATGAGCAAGTCTGTTGTCTGCTACTTCAGCAGAATTGCTTGAATTTATTTTTTTATTAACGTATATGTTGACTTTATCTTGATTGATGCCTAATACAAAAGATAAATAATATTGAAATTTTTGATGTGTAATTATATAACTAAAAATCGTAAATTCAATAAACAAACCGAATAATTTAGGATCAGTATAAATCATTAAGAATATCGAAAGCATAATTATCCAAGAAAAATTAGTAATTCTTACATTGATGTGCTGATTTTCTGTGGTATTTTTTTTATAACTTATATGAGATAAGGAAATAAAAGGAAAAAGCCAAAGACTATACCATACAAAAATGCTTGGATTTAACAAAATAAACAGAATAGTTGTTGTTGTTGAAAAATATATAAAAAATTCAATCTTATTTTTCTTAAATATCGCAAGAATTATTAATGAAATCAACAACAGCAATAAGATAGTGAATAAATCAACATTAAAGCCAAAAATAGACCCAATTGATTTATAAACATTTCTATCTTTTCTCAATAATTGAAAACGAATAAAATTAGTAATATAATAAGAGTTTGTTATAAATGGTAATGAAAAAATTAATAATGTCATTGAAAACGATCCCAAAAAGTTCTTAATATTCCTACTACTTCTTAAAACAATTAAGGTTGCAGGAATGTAAACTAGTGGATAATACTTCAATAACACAGCACATCCAAGAAAAAATCCCGATAAATAAGGTGAAAAATATCTGTTTTCTTCATTTGATTTTTCTGATTGACTTAGGAATAAGAAATAAACAAATAATAATGTAAAAAAAATCACTAGAGGTTCAAATTGACCCTCTAAGGTAACCATATATATGCTAATTGGATTTAAAAGATATATTATCGAAGTTAATAATGCTACATTTCTATTTTTAGAAATAAATCGTAAAATAATTTTATAGATGATATAAGCGTTAAGAAACTCAACAAAAGTTAACACTGATTTTGCTAATAAAAATGCAGAAAAGTTATCTGCAGGACTTAATATTGATATAAATCCAAAGAAAAAGGTAGCAAAAGCTGGATAATCATAAGAATGGGTAGCCCATTCAGCAATGTAATTTACTTTAAGAACAATTTGGTCAAATAAGACTGGGACTTGATCTAATGTCCAAAGATAAGGATTATACCCATTTGCAAACAACGAACCAAAAACTAAATTCCGATTTAGATCACTACTTATCTCGGGAATTAGAGGTAAGAATAAAAATCTGGTAATTAATATGGTAATACCAAATAAAACCAAATCCATTGAAGAGATTTTTTTTGGATGATATAATAAAATTATTCCACTAAATAAGAAAATATTTATCGTGATTGCATCAAATACATTATCTTGAGTATAACGAATCACATTAAAGAAATAATAGGTTTGAATTATAATTAATGGACAGAATATAATTAAAATAAGAGTTGAATTAATCGGACTTTTTCTTTGAATTATAAATAATTTTGTGTATGAATTAGCAATTTTATCAATTTTATCCATACGATTTTTAGAAATCATTACAAATCAAGTTATAGAGTAATAATGAAATAACAATTTAATAAAGATCTATTAAATCCTCATAAAACTCTTTTGATTATTAATCTATTATTTTCTGCAAATAATTGTCTCCAAAAAATAGGTTCAGAAAATGTTAATAGATGCCAAAAAATACTATAACATGGAATGCATATAAAACCCTATTTACTGTTTTTACTTCAGATAATGATCTTGCTATCTCTTATAAATAGTTCACCTTATCCTATTTCTGGAAATACAAGGGATCCAATAATTTTAGCACTTTATGGATCAAATTCAGACATGGAATTAATTAAAGAATTAGGACAAGGTATAAAAGCTAATATCACTCTTATTAATGCATCTACACAGTGGGATTATAAAAATTCATCTTTTGTTGATCAATTCAAGTCAATTTGGATATTTTACTCATCTACAGATAAACCATTTCTTCCGAAAATAACATTTGACTGGATAGAAAAAGGGAAAGGTTTGTTTATTATGTCAGCGTATTTTAATATTATTCAGCATAGTTTTAACCTTAATAATTTTGGTATTTTAGGAATATCTCCCTTAATATATCCGTTGCAAAAAAATTCATCAACTATTTTGGAATTAGAAATACTTCCTAATGATTTCATCGACGATTGGCCTAATAATGAAACTACTCTTCAAGTTAAAACAAAATCTAGCTTGATTACAATTGACAAAAGCTATTCTTCTGTTATTTCAGGTAACATACCCATCCAAGGAAATTCATCTGACAAAGTTCGAAGTGGTATTTTTATACCCAAAAACACAAAAGAAAAAATCATTATAGGGACCTTTAGTATCGATTATATTCCCAAAGTTAATAATGAAAGAACTACCAAATTTGAGTTTAGATCAAATCTTAACGGTCATAGTAATAATATGCAAATATCAGATCCTCTTATTAATATATTTACATTATTAGGAGAATTTTCAACTTCTGGAAGGGAGGGAACTTCTAGTACTTTAGTTACCCCAGAAGTTAATGAAATTGTTTTAACTTTAGGTCTCATTAGCGTTATTGGCACATTTTTGTTTTTTTTACTATCTAAGTGGAAGGAAATCATTCTAACTATAATGATTTTCATAATTGGTATTATTGCACATATTTCTTATATTCCTTCAAGGCGAAGATTAAGTAGAACCGATTTACTTGAAAATGACACACGATCAAGAATATTAATGTTCATTGAAGATCATCCTCGTGGTATCCATTTAAGAGAGGTCCAGAGAAATGTAGGATGTGGTGTTTCAACCCTATTATGGCATTTACAAACTTTATCGGATTTCAATTTAATCGAAAGTACTAAGGTAGGACGTTATACGATATTTTTACCTATAAATAGCGATCTTGGAGAAAATGGTGAATCCATTTTACCAATACAAAGTGAACAGGCAAAAAAAATTTGGGAATTTTTAAAGAAAAAGAAAAAACCATTAGATTTAGCTACAATTGCCAAAAAAACTGATTGTCATGTAGAAACAGCAAGATATCATCTTAAAAAGTTTGAGAATTCGGGTTATGTTAACAAAATAAAAGAAAAGAAGATTTTTTATTTTATTCCTCCTATAATAAGTAAAAAAATGGAAACATAGACGTTGAAAGAAAGATAACTGCAAAGGTTTGATGTTACAAAATGAAGAAAAAATTTCTTATTGTCTCTGTTGGTACTTTGATTTCTTTAATATTATTGATGAATTCTTTAAATATAAGTTCTCAAATCAATGATACATCAATAGCTCCATCAAATCTGAAATTATTTTCAAATAATAGCCCTAACAATTTCTTATCAAATAGTCCTATTTCAGGATTAATTGATGTAAATACTCCAAGTGAAAATTTTAACCTAATTTCTTCTGGTTTTTCTTCTAATAATTGGACATTAAATGGAAATTTTAAAGATAATAACCCAAATATAGATATCAATTCAGTATTTTCCTCAACAAATTTTGTAAATCCAAATTTGAGTATCTTAATCGCTTCTAATGTTAATGCTAATTATTCACAAAATTTTCCAGGATTCAAAGCTTTTGATATGAATTCATCATTGATAACACCTTTTTTATTTGCAAATATAGCTCTAAATAATTCATATAATGTAGCTTTCCTTTTTCAACATGCAGGATTTAGTATCTACTCAAACAAGGATTTAAAGGTTTATAATGGATTGACAATCGTTCCAGAATTAATTAAAAACAAATTCAAAGAAACTTTTTTCCCAGAACTACAAGAATCAAAGGTTTCATATGAGATAAATAGTGAAAAGTTCCAAATAACGTATGAAAATGTAATATTTTTTTGGCAAGAATTGCCTCCAGATTTAAAAATTGAATTAGACCCATTTTTACCAGAATCCACAATTTTACCATTAACTTATGGATTAAATATAATGTACATAACGTTGTTTGATTCAGTTTCATTTGAATATGTTATAATTAAAAATAAAGAATCGGGGATAACCAGTATTGAAAATAAAGTAACTATTGGTGAATTGAATAAACTAGTTGTTAATGAAACATTACCGTTAGACATTACCTGGAACCATTCTGAACAGATTAATTCAAACCAAATTGAGATTGATTTTGACGGTTGGCCAGCTCAGCACATCAATTTTCCTGCGGTGTCAGTATATTCTAAAGAAGAGGTAGGAAAACGGATTAAATTGCCAGGAAATGAGCTATTTCTATATGCAAGTGAAAGTTTAGGAGATTTTTCATATTTTAATAATCTAGAAAATTCGATTAAGTTAAATGTTCTAATTGATGAGAAAAAATCAATAAACCATTCAAATCAGGGAGAATTCAATAAGAAAATACAATATCAGCTTGAAACATTAAATAGAGTAAAGAATTCAATTCAAAATTACGATATCCTTAATTATGATAGAGAAAACTATAATTTAGTAGTAAAAGATAATTTGTTATTTGAATCACAGATGAATTTGTATAATTCAACTTTTAGAGATCAAAAATTATTGTCTGTTTATTCTAAATACATTGAATTATATTACGATCTATTAAACAATTATTCTACAGCTAATAATTTCTTAATACCTTTCGACTTGTATAATTCTCTTAATACCAATTATCTATTAAAGACAAATTTATCTTTCTGGGACGGTTCCAAGCTGGAGTACTACCATGGATTGAAATTAACCTATTTAGAAGTGAATTTCAATAACAATACTGCTATTGAAACAGCAGAGTATAAATTATTTGGAATTTCTTTTATGCTAGCGACTGTCCTGTCAATTATTTGGAAAAGGAAATTTGAGTAAAATTTACAAAATTCAAATCAGTTAATTATTCATATTCGCTTTTTTTATTAAATTTTTCAAGATTCATACCTTAACCTAAAATTATTAATAATTTAATAAATTTGAATTATTTGGTAACCATATATGAATAAAAAATACCGGAATCTTGAGATATATCCAGAATTACTAGATGACTTAATTAATTTAGAATACTTAATTGTGTTTAATAATTATGGAATAACTTTGTATTCTATCGATATCGGAAGAGTTGAAATTCTAGACTTATTGATATCCGGCCTACTACAAGCTATAATCACTATGATAAAAGAAATAAGTCCACAAAAATTTAGTAAAAAAGAAGATCGAATCGAAGTTAAAGAAATTTCAGGTGGAGAGCAGGGATTAATTGTCTACTACTGTCAAAGTATCCCAAGTGACGAAAATGGTATTATAATTGCTTGTTTTTGCTCAAAAACATGCAGTAATCACTTTAAAACGAGATTAAAAGAAGCAACTGCAAATTTCACCTTAATTTTTAAAAATGAAATATTAAACTTTGCTGGTAATACTAACGCTTTCTCAGATTCAGCAGCATTTTTTGAAGGGTATCTGTGGTTAGACATATTATACCCTCAGCAGTTAACTAAATCACATATAGATAATTTAAAAGATAATGATGAAGAATTTGCAGGATTATATAATATTATCAACGATTTCAATCGAAAATTAGCCCAGAATGAAGGTATTTTTATAAAAGAGATAATAGAAATAGCTCTAAGGACATTGAAATTAACTTATTTTGATCTATTAGCATTAATTATCAAATTCTTTAATGAATCTTTATTAGAGCCTGTTCCAATTAATTATTCACAGAGGGAGGAAGAAATTCTATTAAAGGATACAATTGAAAATAAAGAAATTCTTGACGTAAATGAATCAAATTTACTTGATTCGGTTAACTCTTTAGAAAACATAAACCAAATCGATAAAAAAACTGATAACATTACTGAGGAACAACTAAGATCATTAAAAATAAATTCTTCATCCGTTGAAGTTGATTTAAATTATTCAGAAAATGAAAAAATGTTGGAAAGCGCGAGTACACAAAAAGGGAAAGAGGATGAAATAATAAATGATTGGTTTCAGGAATTTTTAAATAAGTTAACTAATACCCCGGAGGTTAATCTCAAGAATGAAAATTTGGTAATTTCTACCTTAATTCGTGAAATTGAATACGAATTTCATTTGAAGGACAGTAAGTTATATTATGGGAAATTAGATGATTTAATAAATATTAATTTTAAAATGACTCACTATTTACTTAGAGAGCAGTTAAAGAATGTATTTTCAGGACCTAAATTTATCTTACTTTCTAATCGTAATAAACCAACTATAATATCTGGAGTCTTAAATAGAAATGAGTATATTATCGTTTTAGGGCATTAGTCTACAATTAAATCGATAAATCAACTTTTTTTTTACATTTTTTACAAGTTAAAAGATTTTTCGTAGAATCAGAATCTAATTTATTTCCACAAAAGCAAATATAGCTCGAAAACTTTGCGGGATTTCCAAACACAAGACAATGTTTTTGAATAGACTTTGTCACAACAGATCCCGCTCCTACCATAGCATATTGTCCTATTGTGATTCCACATATCACAGTGGAGTTAGCTCCAATCGAAACACCTTTCTCAACAGTAGTTTTTGTAATTTCCCAATTTTCTTCTGCTCTTGGTCGTAAATCATTAGTAAATACGACATGTGGACCAATAAAAACATTATCCTCAACTGTTACTCCTTGATAGACCGAAACATAATTTTGGATCTTAACATTATTTCCAATAACGACATTAGCATCAATAAATACTCCTTTACCAATAATACATTTATTACCGATTTTGGCACCTGAACGGATTTGAACATGATGCCAAATTTTGCTTCCATGACCAATACTTGAACCTTCTTCTATAAATGCAGAAGAGTGTATGTATGGTTCCATTTTGATTTTTTTCCGGAATTTGAACAAAGAAAATATTTATTTTTCAAAAATTAGATTATTAATGATATTAAATAATCGAGAAAAAGATTTTTCTGCTGACCTTTTTTCGTCTATTGAAGATATGAACATTTCTGGATTCATTTCCTCAGTCAATCTTTCAATTATCTCATCCAACGTAAGCAAATTATATACCCAAGATAGAAATATTAACGCTTCTAAATAATTACCAAGTTTTTTTTTTTCTCCTGTTAATTTCAAATATTCTTTAATGTTGCTATTATAATATCCTTCTATTAAAAATAAGTCTGGAACTTTGTTACTCGACGGTTTTCCATTATTAAGCGTTTTAGCACATGAATAAGCGAAATTAATTAAACTATCACCTAAAGAAGAATTCCTTATATCAAAAATAAAACTCTTCAACTTTTCCATATTTTCTTTATCTTTAACCTGTATTGGAAAATCTAAAGGATAAAATTTGAATAATTTTTCTTTGATTTTAGTAGAAATCAATAATTTTACCTTAGAACTTTAATTTTCCTATTTGTGCTATTAAATCGTCGCAAATTTCTGAAATTCTAATTGAAGCTTTTCCAATCACATCGATGGGATTTTCTTTGGGTTCTACTCTTACGTAGAATTTAGGGTTTTCATATTGTAAGCTCTTGTATGCTGCAAACTGCACTTCTGACATTTCTTCTGACAAAATTTGTCTTAAAACATTAAGAAAAGTATGGTTTTCCCCTTCAATATTGAATTCTAAAATATCTCCAGTTGATCTTAATTTTTGTAGTTCCATTAATGTAACCCGATATAAACTCTATTCTATAATTACGCCGAGGCGGAGATTTGAACTCCGGCGGTGTAAACACCAATAACTTAGCAGGCTATCTCCATAATGCCCTAAAGAATGTTTAAATGATAATGCAGACAAACAAGATTTATCCAGGCTTGGATACCTCAGCAAATTATATTTTAATTTGTAATCAGACAATAAATGAATATTTAAAACAATTATGTCGATTGTTTTTCAAAAATAAATAAGGAATTAATAACTTTTTAAGATGAAAAATCTGATAAATATCACATAATGAAGAAATTTAAAGCAAAAAGAGTTTAAAACTTTTCTAACTCTTTCAAAGCAGCTTCAAGTTCATCTTTATTCATTGGAGATATTGAAGGACCTCCAGAACTACTCCCACTGGAAATTGGGCTTCCAGAGATATTACCCATTGAAATATCGGTTGATGAACCGATCATCGATCCTTGGCTTGCTAAAAACGTATCTAATTTTTCAGCAAGATCTTTAGATGCACGTCTCATAACAAGACGAATTATTCCAAGATTGATGCTTGGATCAGTTATAACGCATAATACTCCTCTCCCGGTGGATACTGCAAATATTTTCCCAGTGTCAAATTCACTTGTTACGATATTCAAACTACCAATATTGAGAGAAGAACCTTGTTCTTCTGAAGCACAAAATACTGCTGAGGCAATAACACCAATAGAGTCAGCATCAGATGCATAGTATGAAAATCTGGATACGTGGGCAACAGTTAATCCAGTTCTGTCTACCAGAATTGCTTTTTTAATTCCCTGATCTGCTTTTAATACTTTTGTTAATACATTTTCAAAATCTTTTGGATTAAACATCTTTTTCCCTTGTAAATATTATTTCAGTAGTAAATTTATATTCAGTAATGATAAGTCTATTTTAGTGATTAAATAAATTAGTTTATTATATTTATTCTTTGTTGTTTATTAATGAACTAACAATTCTTTAAATTAATTCTCTATTAAATAACTCAATATTATCATTATTTCTTTATACTAAAAACTTTCTATTTATCTCCTTTTTTTATTAATGGTAACAAATAAAAAAAGGGATAATTTTATTTAACGAAATACTGGACAAACACATTTTATGAAAATGCAAAGAAAATAAACATAATAATTACAAAGGTTACAGCAAATACTACTGAAGTAATTAAGAATTTATTGTCTTTCTCTTTAGGATTAACTTTTTCTGCTTTAAGCCAATATTTAGCAGTGCCACTAGCTGATGACGTTTTCAAAATACCTTCAGAAATTAAGGTTTCAATAAAAGATTGATATTTTTTTTCGGTAAGATCAATTTGTTTCAAAGTCTTTCCTGTCTGAGCTGAGAAGGCGTCATATCTTTGAAATCTATTAATGATCCTAGTCTTTTGAATTGAAGGTCGCCTATGCAAATCCTTCTTTTTAGAACTCCGAGAAATCGAAACCACCCATTAAATTGCATTCTTTACATTATTTTCTTAAAATTTTTATATGATCTCTTATTTTTTGTTTTCTTAGAGTATTTTCTTCATCTATGGAATAAATATTGTATAAGTGACAAAAATCTATGAATTTATTGATTTCTGTGGTCATTTCATTTAAATTCTTTAGTTTCATTTTTTTATTTTGATTTATCAATGAATTATAT
>MDVS01000110.1 GCA_001940645.1 Candidatus Heimdallarchaeota archaeon LC_3 | reverse complement strand
GAACTTACATCGTGCCACAATCGGCGGTATCCCGTCATTGTACAAGCACAATTACTTAAGGTGAAAAAAGGCAGAAAGCCAGAAAGGGTTTATCTTGACTTCTATGTGTACACGACCAATATTCGAGGTTCAGCAGATTACATTGAGAAAATTTATAGATCTCGTTGGGGAATTGAAACCCAATATCGCGTTGTACATCAGTTTCAAGCTCGAACGACCTCACTAAACTCTATTTTGCGACTTCTTCTCATTGGAATTGGTTTTATCCTTGAAGCTATTTGGCTCCGTATTAATGCATTTTTGCATATAGTAACTCATGTTTTAAAGGTTACTTGCAATTATGAGCTTCCTATTAAAATTTATAAAATAAGTACATTAATTTTGACAGTTTCAAGATTCAAACGTCTACTTCAAGCACTTTGGAGACCAAATGAACGGAGTTGATCTAGACTTGCGGAAGTACTGATGTCTTATGATTTTCTATTCTTTTTAATAATCAATAAATGAGTTATTAATAGGAAAAGTGGTCGTAAAGCTTGTTGAACGCGATATAATAAGATATACCGGATATTATTTTATAAACACATGTTAAAAAAGGAATAAAAGAATTATATGATGAGAAATTACTATAAAAAAACACAAAATTAGTAATATTCTTTTTAATTTTTTTTTCTTTATTTTTCAATTTCAATTATTAAAATATTCATTTTGAGTATTCTTCTGCTGCCTCTGCTAGCTTATAAATTATGTTTATTGAATTCTGGATGCCACCTGGAGTTATTGAGTCAGTGAAGGTTGATCCTATGAATTTCCAGCCCATATCGAAGACTTTTTGTCTCAATTCTCCTTCGTAGACCATGTGTCTTGTTGGACTTGCAAGGCAGTAATTTTTTAAAACAAATTCAATATTATTGGCATAAAATGCTGATTGTTGAAAAGGTGGTTCATTTTTATCTACGAATTTAGATTTTGATTGTGCTGCTATGAACCTCCACGGTGTACCTGTCTCCATAGCTGATGGTCTGTTGTAATTCAATGAATTAATAAAGTCATAATCAGAATACAGTGCATTAAAAATAGGATATTGTTGGATAAAGTCTGGATGTTTCTCTTTATAAAATTGACAATATCCTAACAGTATTGATCTAGCAAATAGACGAACATTCATCATTGTAAATCCAGGTACATTTAAGGGATTTATATTATACTCCAAAGCATTTATTAAAACTTGTTCTAATTCAAGAAAAGGAATCCATCCATCATTTATGTGTAAAATAAATTCACTGTGCAGCTTTCTTGTTCTGTCAAAATAGGGAATATTTTGTCCATCAAAAATGTTTTGAACACCTGATTCTAGTATATAACAGATTCTTGTCAATAAATCAGATTGGAAAAACCGTTGAATCAAATCAGCTTTAGTGGTGATTAAGGCTACAGGTAGCCCTTCTTGCTTAACATAGTTTGCAATGCTCATAGCATGAAACAATCCAATTTCTCTAAAATTAAATTGAAGAGAATCAACAAATATTAGTATTCCTGTGTAATCTGCTCCTGATTGAGCAACACTTTTCCTTACCATTTCTAAAGAATTTTGACCTGGATTATCAGCGATAATTAGTTTTTTATTATCAATAAGTATAGTAAAAGGTTTTACAATAGTTGTACCAGCTAAATTTTCTTCTTCCTCCCATAAATATTTATTTTCAATAAGTTGGTTACACACTTCCATTATTGTACGTGTTTTACCACTTCCTTGTGGTCCTACTGACCCTATTTTCCAAACCAAGGTAACGCCTATCCAATAGTAATTAAAATGTAAAATATTAGTATTTATTCAATAATTCCTAATTTATTTGCTAATATGATTATTGTGAAATTAAAGATTATCTCATAAGAAATACACATTAGTTATTAGAAAGAATTATAAGAACCGATAATTAGGACTATTTCTTATTCGATATTAAGATTTTTTCTATAAATTAAAAAATAAAATTATTTTAATCATTATTATTATATAAAGCTAATCTTATGCTATGAAATCTTTATTTGCACTAAATTCTGATTGCAAAGTTTTAGCTAATTCTTGAGCTATATTTTTATAATCAATAGATTTAGTTTTATCTCCCAATTCTTTGTAGATATCAGAAAGATTTATGTAGGCAAATATTTGATCTCTAATAATACCACAAGATTCTGCACGATCCCTTACTCCCTCAAATAACTCTTGTGCTTCAAAATAATTCCCAGACATTTTTTTAATTAAAGCTAGATTGGCCATTGGACCAAACATTAACCAATCTGCATCACCTTCTTGTGCTGTGGCTATTGATCTTTTAAAATAATCAGCTGCACCATCAAGATTTCTTTTCCTCCATGCTATAGACGTTCCAATTCTGTTCAAAATAATTGAAGATAAATTAAGACTATTAATCTTACTAGATATATCTAAGGCTTTATTATATAACTTTAAGGCATCATCTGATTTCTTAACTCTATCTAGACAGTGGCCTAACCCAGTAAGTGCGAACACCTTGAAAATCCTATCGCCTAGGTTGTTTGCAATAGATAAAACTTTGTTGTTTTCTCTTGTAGCCTCCTCGTAATATCCTAATTTTAATAAAGAATACGCATAGCGGATACGAGAGAGTTGTAACCAATGATTAAGATGTTTATCTTCCTTAGCAAATTGTAAAGCTTTTATGAATACACCAATTGCTTCCTGATACTTATTCTCAACTGTTAGTGCAAATGTTTTAATCCCTAACAATTCAAGTATAATTTCTAGGTCTTCGCTCTTTTCTGCTTCTGTTTCAGCTGCTTTTAATATTTCAAGTGCTTCAGTTGTTTTCCCTTTAAATGTCAAAGCAAAAGCAGCTTGACCTCGAATATAAGGTTCCTGATATTTCCACGTTATATTTTCTAATATTCTATTCAATTGTCCCGAATAAACACCAGCTTTTGTAGCAATCCAAATGAATTCAGGGTCCTTAATATATTCAGTTTCAACAACATCTAGTAATGTATTAGTTAACTCATGAAATGTTTGAAAACTAGAAATATGAGGACTTTTTTCTTTAAAATCTATCCACAATTGTATTGTTTCAGGTTTAAGTCGAGTAAAATGATATTTGAATTCAACAGGCAAAATGGATTGATTAAATTTGATTGATCGCACTAAAGCACCTTGAAAAGTCAGTGAAAAATTCGATTATGATTGTTTTAATTAGGTAAACCTACTCAAAAGATTTGTTGAATGTATCGTTATAATAAAATTAAAGATTAAAAGACTTTCCAAAACAGTTATGATCTAGAAATTTGAAATAAAAAAAAAATCTAAGTTTAAACAAATTCATAGTTAGAAAAGTAAATATTTACGTTCCAAATACCTTATCTACTTTTATAGTGAGTTTAATTCTAGTTTCTGTATCGGAACGATAAGGATACTTATCTTGACCTAAATATTTCTTAGCTAATGCATCTATGTGATCATCTGCCGAAGAATCACCTACTGTTTTATGTATAATAGCTCCTTCAAAACCTAAAAAGTTATATGGATTATCAGGATCTATTATTGAGCCAGCAACTTTGGATCCTACATTTAAATGAGTTTTAACTCTTCCAGTAGCAGTATTAATATAAATAATGTTATTTTCTCTATCGTCATCCATCCAAATTGGAGTAGAATGTGGAGATCCATCTTTTTTAACAAATGCTAAATGTAAAAAGGATTTTTTATCTAAAATTTCATTAAATTCTGTCAATTTTTTCATGAATATTCACCAAAGTAAATAATTATCCCCAAAAGTATTTATTGTTACATTAATTGAGGTTTTTCATATAATATACTCTTTCTATCTTTTTTTTAAATACATTAACTTTCTTATAAATAAAATTTAGAATACAATATTTATATGTTTAATACCAGAGTGTGGTTGAATAAAACTTGACAGAAAGATATGAACCAGTGCCTGTAGCTACTTTGCTTAATAGAATGCAAAATATAACATCATTAGTACTTGATTTAGCATATGCATCTGTGATTTATGAATCACATAAATTAAGAAAAGAAGTTTTAAGATTAGAAGAAGAGATTGATAGATTAGCCACAAAATTAGAAATTCAAACAATGTTAGCAACAAGAGATCTGGATGATGCTATTGAATATGCTTCATTTTTAAAAATAGGGTCTGCTCTTCGTATGATAGCTAATGCTTCAGCAGATATTGCTGATTTACATATTTCAGTCGAAGGACAACCTGTCCCTAAGATTTTCAAAGCTATAATGAATTTAAGTGACGAAAATATCTATAGAGTAAAAATAAAGGATTCTAGTTGGAAAGGTTTTGAAGAACATGTTATTCAAGATCTTGAAGAATTATTTGGAGTAGATGTCATGGTTATATACCGTGACAATAAATATTTATTCAACATTAATCCGAGTAAAAATAAATTTAATTTAAATGATACAGTTATTTGTCGTGGACCCAAAAATTCTCTTAATGTTTTTTTTCTAGCATCTAAAGGGGAATTAGTTTCTCAAAACCAAATTGTAGACGCATTGGAGTCATCGAACAATGATTCCTTGCCAACTGCTGTAGAAATCAGTGCACAAGAACAAAATTTAGTCAGATCACTATCCTTTTTAAAGAAAAAATCTGAATTGGCAGTAGATTTAGCCTTCTCGTCACTTTTGCTTAATGATTCTAGATTAGCAGATGAGGTTATTAGATTAGAAACTGAACTTGATCACTTAGAAAGAAATTTGGGTTATATCGCTCTGAAAATTTATCCAAAAACATTAGAAGAACAGGATACAATTTTAAATATAATTAAGCTATCTAAGGCTTTAGAAGAAATATCTGATGCCGCAGCTCTGATAGTTTCCCCCATTAGATCTGACACAGGTATTCCCAGAATATTAAAAGATATAGTTCAAGAAACTGAGGAAAAAATTTCTATTCATGAAGTAGTTGAGGATTCTGAAGCGATAGGAAGTACAGTAATTGAATTTGAGAATCAAGTTCATGGGATGTGGATTGTTGCAATACATAGACCCGATAAAGGATATATTATTGACCCTCCAGAAGGATTTAAAATTATCTCAAATGATACGTTAATTTTTAAGGCATATGGAAGAACTAAAAGAAGATTAAAACTATATGAAGAAGGAGAAGATATTACTATAGATAAGTAAGATTAGGAGGGATTAATGTATCAAAAAACGTCCAAAGACATGAAATAAAGTTATTAAAAGAAGGTTCACTAGCTCTTGGAATTGTATTACTCGGAAGCTTGATAACTGGATCGTTATGGGTATTATTAACACCAGTATTAGCAGGAATTGCAGGAATTTTAGCTTTATTACCAGTCATTGCAAACATGAGAGGAAATCTGTCAGGAATTTTTTCCTCAAGATTAGGAACAGGACTGAATCTTGGATTAATTAAGCCAAAATTCTCTGAGCGAACGAATGACCTTAATAAAACAATTGCTAGCGTTATAATTGCATCTTTAATTACGCCTATCTGGATGTCACTAGTAATATGGTTTTTGAGTTCTTTAACACCGGGAACTGCAACTCCTTTAAGTAATTTTCTTATTATAGCAATAACTGCAAGTATATTTTCCTTAACATTATCCATTCCAATAACATTGGTTATTTCTTTTAATATATTTAAGAGAGGAATTGACCCTGATACCCTTGGATATCCACTTTTATCCAACATAGCAGATATAATTACAGTTATAGGGATTATTGTAGGATTTTTAGTCAATTTATTATTGAAGGATGTATTATTAAAAGATTTTGGTATATTTTTTGAAATTATAGCAGTTCTCTTTTTATTAGCATTTTTAGTTTATACTTTTGGGAGAAGTAAAACGAGAGACCAATTTAAAGTCTTCAATTTATTGTATGAAATAATTCCAGTTCTTTTTGTTGTAACAATAATTGCTTCTTTTTCAGGAATCATTTTCAATGAAAATTTATCTTATGCTGGAATTATAATGATAGTACCTGTGTTTATGGCATATACAGGTGCCACAGCATCAATTATAGGATCTAGATATACCACAGCTTATTTTCTTGGTTCTTTACAAACTAGTTCAGGTAAGAAAAGTGTTTACATTACTGATCCAATCATTATTACATTAATTGGGTTTGGTTTGAGTACTTTATTGGGAGTAATAGCATATTCAATAGCAAGTTTTTTTCATTTAGATCTTCCTAAACCCGATTTATTATCTTATTTGATCATTTGTTGGATTACAGGTATAATCACAACCACTTACTCTATAATTAGTTCACTTTTTGTAGGAAATTTTGTATTTAGAAAAGGGATTGATGCTGATAATGTCATTGTACCTTTTTCTTCAACTACAGGTGATTTAGTTGCTATTATAGCAATTTTGTTTAGCTTATTTTTAATTAGATAACAGAAAAATTAGAAAAGCAAATCTTAAGTTTCTTATTAAAATGTTTAGAGCGTGATTACTAGTTATTGAAAAAAATGCCAATAACAGAACAATTAATTTAGATATTTGTTTTGGTTTTTTTAATTAAAATAATCAATTTAACATTTAAAATGGTTCTTTAACGAAAATTAAATCCATAATGCTGAAATTTTAGAAATTTGAAGTTTAAATAAATTTGGATTGTAAGAAATTGTTAAAAATTATCAATTCACTAACAAATATAAATCATTAAATATACAATCGTAAGCAGAATAATAATTTTTAAGTTTTAAGAATAAAGAAAATCAAATTGATATTTACAAGAAATGTAATGGTTAGTTTTACCTTGTTATCACACCAAGTATTTCCTAAAGAAAAAATAAATATTATTAACCATGTTAATCTAAACATTTTAGATGAACAAACAAGGATTCACTACAATAAATATCAAATAAGTCTCATATCGATTTAGGTTTACCTACTACAATAAATATTTAAATTAGAATTACATCGCTTAGAACACATCTGGAGATTCTTGGATGGCACAGTTTGAAGATTCAATAAGCAAGTCTGAAGGCACTAATAGAAACAAAAAAATAGAGACATTGCAAAACGTTATTATCCGCTTTGCAGGTGATTCTGGAGACGGTATGCAGCTTACTGGAATGAAGTTTACGACAGCTAGCACAATTTTGGGTAATGATGTAGCAACGTTCCCAGATTATCCAGCTGAAATAAGAGCACCTGCTGGTACTTTAGCAGGAGTGTCAGGATATCAAGTTCATTTTGCTAGTTCTGAGATTTATGAGCCTGGAGATGTTCCTGATTGTCTCGTAATAATGAATCCCGCAGCATTAAAAGTTAATATCAAAGATTTAAAATCCGGTGGAATTTTAATTGCTAATGAAGATGCTTTTACACAAAATAATCTAAAGAAAGTAGGTTATTCATCAAATCCTCTCGATGATAACTCATTAAAAAATTTTGAAGTATTCAAAGTAAAGATCGCAACCTTAAATGCTGAAGCAGTAAAAGAATACAATCTGACAACAAAAGAAGTTAATCTAACAAAGAATTTCTTTGCATTAGGATTAATTTCATGGTTATATGATAGACCGATTGATCCTACTGTACAGTGGATAAGAGATAAATTTAAGCGAAGAGAAAACATCGCTAAAGCAAATGAAAAAACACTAAAAAGTGGATATTTTTATGGCGAAACTATGGATATTTTTCCAGTCCAATATAGAGTGCCTAGTGCGAAATTAGAACCGGGTAAATATCGAAAAATATCTGGTAATGAAGCCATAGCATTAGGATTACTAGCTGCTAGCCAATTAAGCAACAAAGAAGTATTTTATGGATCATATCCTATTACACCTGCATCCGATATTCTTCATGAATTATCAAGATTAAAAGGATTTGGAATAAAAACCTTTCAAGCAGAAGATGAAATTTCAGCGATAGGATCAATAATTGGTGCAGCTTTTGGGGGTAGCTTAGGTGTCACTGGTACGAGTGGACCAGGATTGGCACTCAAAACGGAAGCAGCAGGATTAGCTGTTATGTTAGAACTTCCGCTTATTATTATTAATGTTCAAAGAGGAGGACCTTCGACAGGACTTCCCACTAAAGTGGAACAATCCGATTTATTACAAGTATTATATGGGAGAAATGGTGAATCACCCATGCCTGTCTTAGCTCCGAGATCAGCAGGTGATTGTTTTAACACAATGATTGAAACAGTTAGGATAGCTATTAATCATATGACTCCTGTAATTTTTCTTTCTGATGGTTATCTAGCAAACACTGCAGAACCATGGCCTATTCCAAACTTGAAAGACTACAAACCAATCAGTGTTAAACATCCTACAGCAGAAGATTTTGATGGAAAATTTGAACCTTATTTACGAGATGATAGACTAGCACGTCCATGGGCCATTCCAGGAACGAAGGGTCTCGAACATAGAATAGGTGGGTTGGAAAAACAAGATATAACAGGAGACGTGTCATACGATCCATTAAATCATGAACATATGACACATTTAAGAGAAGAGAAAATACAGAGAATTTTAAAAGAAATACCTTCTTTAGAAATATACGGAAAAGATTCAGGAGATGTTTTAGTATTAGGTTGGGGATCTACTTATGGGGCAATATTTACAGCAGTAAATTCTTTACAAAAAGAAGGATATTTAGTATCACATATCCATCTCAGATTTTTAAACCCAATACGGCCAGAATTAGGTGACATATTTAATAAATTCAAGAAAATTCTTATTCCTGAACTAAATATGGGACAACTCAAAATGTTAATTCGATCGAAGTTCTTAATTGATGCTATAGGATTAAACAAGGTTCAAGGAAAACCGTTTTTAGTAAGTGAGATAGAAGAAAAGATCATACAAATTATAAAAGATTTTAATTAACACAGATAGGAAAAAAAACTAAATGGTAGAAGTAAAATTAGAAGAAAAAGTTCTTACAGACAAGGATTTTGCTAGTGAATCTGATGTTAGATGGTGTCCGGGATGTGGTGATTATTCTATCCTTGCTCAGATGAAACGGATGCTTCCACGACTTGAAATACCACAAGAAAATGTAGTTTTCATTTCAGGGATCGGATGCAGTAGTAGATTCCCCTATTATTTAAATACTTTTGGAATTCACTCCATACATGGAAGGGCCCCAACTATCGCTACAGGATTAAAAGCTACCAGACCAGAACTTCAAATTTTTGTTATTACTGGTGATGGTGATGGATTATCAATTGGTGGAAATCATTTACTCCATGCTATTCGCAGAAATGTTGATATCAATATTATTCTATTCAATAACAGAATTTATGGATTAACAAAGGGACAATATTCTCCCACATCTAGAGTAGGAAAGATTACTAAATCCTCTCCTATGGGTAGTCTTGATTATCCTCTTAGACCTCTATCCGTAGCAATCGGAGCAGAAGCATCCTTTGTAGCAAGATCAATCGATGTAAATGGTAAACATCTGGCTAGTACTCTTGAAAGAGCTGCACGTCACAAAGGAACAAGTTTTGTTGAGGTTTATCAGAATTGCGTGATTTTCAATAATGGGACATTTAGTTACGGAACTGATAAGAATACCAAAGCAAACAACATTCTTATTCTCGAACACGGAAAACCAATGATTTTTGGTCAAGATCGCGATAAGGGTATTCGTGTTAATCCTGCAACTTTATATCCCGAAGTTGTTGAATTGGGTAATGGAATAGAGGAGGAAGATCTTTTAGTTCATGATGAGATTGCACCAGAACCAACACTTGCTTATTTTCTCTCAAGATTTACTTATCCAGAATTTCCTGAACCAATTGGTGTTTTCAGAGCAATTGAAAGACCTACATATGATGAAATGTTTAACCAACAAGTTCAAGACGCTAAAGAAAAAAATACAATGACTTTCCAAGATATTATGGAACAAGGTGAAACTTGGGAGGTAAAATAAATCCTATATTTTTTAATCGTCTTTTATTACTTCTCCAACTTCACTAAACGCATCTACGTCCAAAACCCAAATAATTTTTCCATTTTTTGGTTTTATTAACTGAACTGGGTAATGAATGATATTTTTTGTTTTCATCAAAAAATTGAAAATTGAAGCTTTTTCTTTTCCTTTTACTAAATATATGATTGTTTTTGAAGAATTAATTAGTTTTGGAGTTAATGAGACACGATAAGCATCTAATTTTTTCACATAGGGAACAATTACCCAGTTTTGATTTTTAATATTTTTCAATTCATCAATACCAGGAAAAATTGATGCAGTGTGTCCATCAGAGCCTACTCCCATTATTGATAGATCAATAAGATTTGATTTCTTTCCCAACCTGTTGAAAAGATCATTAAGAGTTTTTTCATATATAATAATTGCTTCTCGAGGATTTTTTAACATAGTCGGTATAGGATAAATATTCTCTTCTGGTATCACTCTTGATTTTAATAAGGTATCTTTAATAAGTTTGTAATTGCTTCCCTCTGAATCATGTGGGACCCACCGCTCATCAATCCATATGAGAAAAATATTTTTTGGATCAATTTCAGAATTCACAAGTAAATTACTCATTTTTTCGTAAATAGGTATTGGTGTAGATCCACCAGATACGGCTAAAACAATACTAGTAGAACCTGAAGATACCAATTCCTTTAATATGGTATCAACTGCAATGTCAATAAATTCTTTAGTAGTTTTGCCTATAAGAATTTTATCTGTCACGGATTTTTTATTCAATCTCATATTCAACTACTAATTTGAGAATTAGCTATTGAATTGATAATAACAAATTACAAAATATGAGTTGTGGAAAAAGAGAATTCAAGCAGGGGATGAATTACTACTATTTTTGATAGTTTTACTTTCACCCACAACCAGAACATCCACCACCAGTGGAACATCCTGGACATCCACCCAAGCTAAAATTAGGATTTTCTATCTTAAATTGTTCATTTAATCCTATCTTAACAACATCAATAATTGCTCCTTGTAACAAAGGAATGGATCGTTTGTCTAATACAATATCTACACCATTATCTAGTGGAATAACAGTATCTTCTTTTTCATTAACATAATTATCTAAAGCCATACCATATTCTGGCTGACCACCGAGTGATTTACACCAAAATCTGAGTTTAAGCCCAGTTAGATTTTTTTCCAGCGATTTCTTTTCTATAACGTTTTTAATTCTAGTAGCGGCGCTTTCTGTTACTGATACTATATTTGTGGTCACTTCATCAAGATTAATGATCTGAGACATAATATTTTCCTCGAAAAATAATGGTTTAATTATCGTCCATTAATTAACTATTGTTAATTTTCATTTAAAAAGCTGATGATTTTTACATTAAAACGTGAAGAAATATTTTTATAAAATTTTTTGACTGAATTAGTTTTAAACTAGCCAAATAAGATCAATAAAGGAGTAAAAAGGAATGGAAACAGTAAAAAAAATGCTAAGAATACTCCTAAAAATCTATTACTCCGTTCACACTTGTGACACAAAGTTTCACTAATAAACTGTCTTTTTTGTCCAACAAATGCATGTTGAAGAAAGTTTTGTGACCAATAGACATTAAGATGGCTAGAACAAAAAACTTCGTTACATTTTTCACAGTATTTCTCTGCTTTATCAAAACAGGATAATCTATAGCATAAACTATTACCAATTATATCTTGATTAAGGTATTCAAGATCTAATTGATCTTTGGTTTTAATATCATCTTCATTGGAATACGATTCTACCATGGAAGTCACGTTTTTAACAATTATGGATTAAATGCAAAACCCAGTATAAATATTCCAAATACAATTAACAAAAAGACAGCGAATCCAACGGAATTTCTTCTTTTCCGTCTTTCACATGATTTGCATAGGGATTGTTTTTTAAACTCTTTTTTGGATCCTAAATAAGCATAACTAAGAAAGTTATGACTCCAAGATTCTACGATATCCTCCTTGCAATAGGGAAGATAACAATTGTCACAAAGTCTGTAAGCTCTTCTTTTTGTGTGTAAAACACAATAAGATTTCTGAACTTCTTTTAGAATTTTTTTCTCATTTACAATATTGGTTTTGTTCATTCAATCAGACACGATATTGTTTAGGAAGTTAATCAGTTTTAAAATTCTCACTACTTACAAATATTCATATGGAATGATTATATGCTATAGAGAGAATATTTATAAATCGTTCAAAGTAAATTTACTAATAACCATTCCGACAAATAATTTGTTAATTTGAGATTTACTTTTTCAGGGGTTAAACCATGAGATCACACAGAACCCGTCAAGATTATGTAATTCATAGTGTAGGCGGTGTTCTATTCCGTGAAGCAAGGAGTAAGAAAGGGGAAAAATGGGAATTTCTTCTCTTGCAACATAAGAGAGGAAAACATTGGGATTTTCCTAAAGGACGTAGAGAAAAAGGAGAGAACGATATGCAAACTGCGAAAAGAGAGATTTGGGAGGAAACAGGATATTCACCTAATACATTTCGATTTTTAAAACGTCTACAAAATGTCATTAGATTTACCGTTCACAGAGGAAAATCTCTGCTCCCTAAGGAAGTTAGGTTATTTCTAGTTAGAGTTTCTAATGATGTTCAAGTTAAGTTAAGCTCTGAACATATTGATTATGCATGGACGAGTTATGAGGAGGCAATTGACATTATTAGACACAAATCTTCTCAAAAAATTCTAAAAGAAGCTCACCGATGGCTCGAGGAAAATTCTAGTTTATTACAATCAACACAATCTCTTACTAAGAAAGAGGATGAAGAATTTTAGTAACCTAATATCGACTTATTTTTTGGTTTACTGAAAAAAAGATATATTTTATTTTTTTTTCCTCCCAAAAACAGGAATAAAGAATAATTACATTATTTTAAAGTGTGAATAATATTATATTTAAGAAAATTTTACAAAAAGATTCTCTAAAATTATAAAAAAGGTAGAAATTACTGTGAAAAATGACAATAAAGTAATTATCGTTATAATGGCTGGAGGAAAAGGAGAAAGGTTTTGGCCTCGTTCTCGGATTGTCCAACCTAAACAAACTTTAGCAATTGGTTCAGAAAAACCTTTATTAATTGAAACAATTGAAAGAGTTTCTCAGATTAGTAATAAAATATTTATTTCCACTGGAAAATTTTTGGAAAATCCATTTAGAGAGCTTTTAAAAGATTATAAGGTTGAATATTTGATCGAACCTTTAGGTCGTGACACAGCAGCAGCCATTGGCTATTGTTGTCATATTCTGGATAAGAAATTCGGAACAGATCATTTAATTGCTTTCATTGGAAGTGATTACCTTATTCCTGAGAAAGAATTATTTCAAAGACATTTAGAAGCTGCATTTAAACTAGCAGATCAAGAAAATGTGATAGTTACACTAGGAATTAAACCAACAAGACCAGATGCAACAGGATATGGATATATTCAGGAAGGAGAAAAGTTACCTGACCCTTTACCAGGAATCAAAGCTAGTAAGGTGAAGAGTTTTCGAGAAAAACCAAATAAAGAAACTGCAATAAGTTACACTGAAATGGGAGAATATTATTGGAATTCTGGTATGTTTGTTACAAAAAATGGTGTTATGATAGAAGAGATTGAAAAATTTTTACCAGAACATCATTCTGCTTTTATAAGAATGAAAAACTCAGGATTTGATGAAGATTTTGTCCTTGATGAATTCCAGAATTTAGAAAAAATTTCTATTGATTTTGCTGTAATGGAAAAAACTCCTAAAATAACAATGATTAAAAGTATCTTCCGATGGGACGATATGGGGGATTGGGAAGCTTATGCACGCATTTCCGAGAAGGATGATTACCATAATACGATATCTGGTTTATTTAATGGATTAAAAACAGAAAATTGTGTTATTTTTAATGGAACAGATAAGTTAGTGTGCACAATTGGTGTTAAAGATCTTATTATTATCAACACTAGAGATGCCCTTATGATTTGTCATAAAAATGAGGTTCAAAACGTTAAAAAATTAGTCCGACGCTTGGGTGATTCTGAAGAATTTAAGAAATTTGTTTAAAATAAGATAAAAAAAAATTTGTGTTTAATAATAAAATCCAGATATAGTTGGCTCTCCGCGTTTTTTCTTTTCTTTGATTTTATTAACAGAAAAAATAAAATCTTCAAAAACAACATTATCAGAATTGTTTCTTATTGCCCTCATTCCAGCCTCCTGGCAAATGTTTCTTATTTCTGCTCCATTAAGGCCATCGGTTATCTTTGACAGAGCATTAAAGTCTATTTCTTTAATAGCCATCTTTTCAGTATGAATTTTAAAAATCTGAAGACGACCTACAACATTTGGACTATCTATGAAAATATGTCGATCAAACCGTCCTGCTCTGGTTAAAGCATCGTCCAATATATCTATGCGATTAGTAGCTCCAATGATTTTAACATTTCCTCTGCTTTTAAATCCATCCATTTCTGCTAAAAGTTGCATAAAAGTTCGAGCTACTTCTCTATCACCACCAGTAGCAATATCTAATCTATGACTACCAATAGCATCAATTTCATCAATAAAAATAATTGCTGGAGCATTCTTATGAGCAAATTGAAATAACTCCCTTACCAGACGGGCTCCTTCTCCAATATATTTTTGGACAAATTCAGAGCCATTTATAGAAATAAAAGTAGCATTAGTTTCATGAGCTACAGCTTTAGCAATTAGTGTTTTTCCTGAACCAGGTGGACCATATAGCAAAACACCCTTAGGAGATTCAATCCCAACTTTTTCGAATAATTCCGGATTTTTTAAGGACAACTCTATAGATTCTCGAACTTCTTCTATTTGTTTATCAAGTCCACCAATATCTGAATAAGAAGTTGTTGGTTTTTCATCGACTTCCATTCCTCTAACGAAAGGATCTATTGGAGAGGAAATTAATTTAATTACAGTAAACGTCCGTTGATTTAAAACAACTCGATTTCCAGGAACTAAATCCTCAACTTCAATATCTGGAGAAATATTTACTACAAAAGTAGGACCATTAGAGCTCTTAACAATAGCTTGCTCCATATTTTCTAATGTTTCAACTAATACCCCAATAAGCAAAGGTTCTCTAGTCAACCGAGCAATTTCTCCCTTAGCTTTTTCTAATTGTTTTTGAAAAGAATTACGTTGATGTATTAATCGTCGTTGATCGTCTTCTAAACCCTTTAGATTGCTTTTCAAAGCTTCGTTATAAGACAAGTTCATTTAACTACCTAATTCTTCTTTCATATTTAAACTTCAAATAAATTATTTTGATTTAATTGATTAAAATCTTATTTCTTATTTAATATAATCAATAATGTTCGATTTTATTTTTCGTCTAAATATTCCAATAATATACAAAATATGTATAATTTTCTTTCCAAGTAATTTTATAAAAATATCTTTATTTAAAATTTTATAATATTACTTTTAATTATTTTTTTCATTGCGGTTTAAAAAAAGACAAATAAGAAATTTCCAATTGCTTTTTTATTAAAAAAACATTAATGTAAGTGAAAAATGATACTTATGAGCGATATACTATTAGGAGAATTAGGTAAAGATATTTTAATTTTCATCCAATCACTTTCTCCCTTACTTGATATTCCCTTCTTAATTATAACACTTTTAGGTGATGTAATTTTCTATATAACTGTAATAGGGTCAATTTATTGGAGTTTTTCAAAAAAATTAGGTATTATTTTATTTTCCTTTATGACTATTTCTGGGATATCAAACACGTTTTTAAAAGGAATTTTCGGAGTAGATAGACCATACTTGACATATCCGTCTGAAATTAAGGAAATATCCTCTGTATCGGGTTATTCTTTTCCTTCAGGACATGCTATGAGTAGTTCCGCTTTTTTTGGATTTTTCAGTTTAAGAAATAAAGATAATATTAAAATAATTCTTTTTTCGGGAATAATCATAATTTTAGTATCACTATCTAGAATATATTTAGGAGTACACTATTTATCAGATGTTTTAGTAGGAATCGTATTAGGATTAACTTTTTCAATTATAGTCCTAAAAACGTTGCCTTGGTTTGAGACTTTCTTTTCTAAACAAAATGATTTTTCCATAATAACGTTTGTTTTACTAGTTTCCTTTATTTTAATGTTATTATCAACAATTACTACTGAATTGTTTGGAAATATTATTGAAGCTGCACCAAATGGAAACTTGCCAGGAATATTAGCAGGAGGTGTAATTGGGTTTGTACTTGAGAGAAAAAAGATTGGTTTTAAGACCGAAAACATTGATAACTGGACTAAATTCGTTAGAATTTTTCTAGGTTTTTCATTGATTTTAGCCACATATATTTTAGGAAAGGCCTTTACTTCTACAGTAACAGGAAATTTGATAGTGATGACTGATTATATGGTTTTTTTTGTAGTAGGTTTAGTAGCTACTCTTGTGGTCCCATACGTTTTTTCTAAATACGAAAATATTGCAAAAATTGAGGCTAGTTAGATAAATTATCTTTTTATTTGGAAATCTGGAAGTTTTTTCGGTGACATTATATTTAAAATCTTCGGAATAGTTTTAATTTTAACAGGAGTGTAACCTAACACTTCACCATCAACCTGATAGAGAGATTTAGTAGTATTTTTTATTTCTATCTCATTAGTTTCTATTACAGACACAGCAGGATGTTTAATGTGATCTCCAGTGTACATTTTAGGAAATGTCTTCATTATTTCAATCCTCCCTATTGAACTAACTACAGTAATATGGAATTTAGAATCCGTTACAGAAGCACCTGGACATACCATTATTCCACTACCATAAAATTTTCCATTCCCTACAACACAGATTACTAAATCCTTTTCTACAAGCTCTAATTTATTATCTACTAGATTATTATAAGAAATAATATATTTGTCAGACCTTAATGTAATTAAGTTTTTTAGAAGAGATCGAATATAATTCCATGTTCCAGGTAATCGTTTTGTACTATTGTTAGTATCTAAATTTATCTTTGCATCAAAACCAAAAGATGCTGCACCTCCAAAATATCTATTAACTGGCTTATTATTGAAATCCTTACTTACCAAAAGGCCAACATCTATCTGTCTTGGTTTACCTATTGCAAGGGTTTTACAAGCTTTTCTTATATCAAGATGCAATTGAAAGGTATTTGCCAAGTCATTCCCAGTTCCAGTAGGAATAATAGCAAGTAGTTTATCTTTAGACGTATGTAAGATTCCATTAATTACTTCATTTACTGTTCCATCGCCTCCTACAGCAATTATTCCGTCGTAATTCAGCAATTCTTTCTCAACAATATGTATGGCATGTGTATGATACTCACTTTGAGCTTCATCATATTTAATATCTAATTTGTCTAAATATTGTTTGGAAATGTTCCATCTTATATTAGTACGTGCACCTGCAGACGTTGGATTAACAACTGCCAACCATTTTCTCTTGTTAGTCAATTTAATAATTCCAAAAGTAAATACTATTAAAAAAAAGTTGAAAAAGAATATTAAATTTTTAATCAATTAATCTATTGGTTAAAATTGAAAATATAAAAAAATCAAATTTTTTTAAGGATTTCTAAATGAATTACCTGCATATCGATAATTAATATTGCTTTCCACCAGATACTCTTCAATTCTTATTAATTGATTATATTTAGCTAATCTTTCTGATCGAGCGGGAGCCCCTGTTTTAATCTCACCAGATTTTAATCCTACCACTAAATCAGCGATGAAACTATCTTCTGTTTCTCCAGATCTATGACTCATCATAATACCCCACCCATTTGCTTTTGATAAATCTGATGCCTGAATACTTTCAGTAATTGATCCAATTTGATTGACTTTTAAAAGCAAAGCATTACAAGCATTCATATCTATTGCTTTTTGAATACGTTTAACATTTGTGACCAGTAAATCATCTCCAACTATTTGGATGTCTTTACCAACCTTAGAAGTCATTTTTTTGAATGAATCAAAATCTTCTTCATCAAATGGATCTTCAAATGATATAACAGGATTGTCTTTTATGATTCCTAAATAAATATCTAATAAATCATCGGAAGTGGTCTTTTTTCCTTCGTAACTATATAGGGATTCATCTTTTAAGTAATATTCAGAAGCAGCTGCATCAAATCCGATCTTGATTTTTTCATTATGACCTGCAACATCTATTGCTTCTAAAAGAACTTTAATAGCTTCATCTGTTTTATCAAACGGAGGAGCGAACCCACCTTCATCTCCAACATTAATAGCATCTCTTCCATATTTCTTCTTAATCAAAATTTTTAAATTCTGATAAACTTCTGCTCCCATGACCATTGCTTCTTTGAAGCTCGATGCTCCCACAGGAAGAATCATGAATTCTTGAATATCTAATTTGTTACCCGCGTGGCTTCCACCATTAATAACGTTTAAAGAGGGTACAGGTAAAACGAAATCATTAACTTTAGCCAGAGAAGCAATATATTGAAACAATTGTAAATCATTTTCTAGTGCTGCAAGTTTAGAAACAGCCATAGATACCGATAATATAGCATTAGCCCCTAACCTGCTTTTCATTTCAGTTCCGTCTAATTCAAACATTAAATTGTCTATATTGGTTTGTTCTGATGGATCCATTCCTAAAATTTTTGGAGCTATGATATTGTTCACATTTTTTACAGCTTTAAGAACACCCTTACCCAATAATCTATTTTTATCACCATCTCTTAATTCTAGTGCCTCATGGACTCCAGTTGATGCCCCTGATGGAACCATACTTCGTGCAAATAAAGAATTCTTATCAGAATAAATATCCACTTCTATTGTAGGATTGCCTCTGCTATCAAATATTTCTCGTGCTTTGATTATTTTAATTACCATAAAATTACCTCTTTAAATAAAAATCAGATTCAAATTTCTTAAATTTTTTATATTCGTGATCAAGAAATGTTGTTTCAATTATTTGAAAACATAAGTTAATAAGATTATAAAGATTTAGAAGAATTTAGCAAGTTTAAAAACATTAAATGTCGTTTTTATAATTTATTAAAGAAAAATAAAGTTATTCTAGGTAAATGGTTTGACTAATATTCCATCTAGTATCCATTCCCAATCTGATTTTAATTTAAAGAAATTTGTTCTCCCTATAATTTTAATATTAATGCTACTTTTTTTACGAGATTTTCTTGGATTAATTGTTTCTAGAATAATAACAGATTTAACGAATCCTGGAAATGACCCAAAATTTGATTTATTACTTAATTTACTTCTAAACGTTGTTATAGTAATCTTAATGTTGGTAATAATTTTGATTTTGATTAAATTATCAATTTTAAACCTAAATCCTCAAACTGCAAACAGAAATTTCGGAATAAAAGAAACTTTTTATATTTATTTGAGTGCCTTTAGCTTGGTTTTTGTATTTGGATTCATTATAACAACATTAAGTGCAATCATTAATAATATTCCAGAATCTTCTTATGAAAGTATAACATTGGTTTCTGAAAATTTAACCATATTTAATGTACTTTTATTATTCATTCTTATAATTATTTTAGCCCCAATATTTGAAGAATTTGTATTTAGAAGAATATTAATCCCATTACTTGAAGGAGGTCATGGAACTTATGGAGCATTGATAATTTCATCATTATGCTTTGGACTAATTCATACGGATAATGATTTAGTTAATGGTAATGCTGTATTTGCCTTTATACATGGAGTAAACGCGATAATTTTAGGGTTAGGGTTAGGTTTCGTCTATATATTAACGAGAAATATTATTTATCCAATTCTTTTTCATGGATTTAACAATTTTCTTCCCTTTATTACACAATTATTATTAGCGTATTTGGATATTGATATCAGTGCCGAAGTTGATCCAAACCGTTTAAATGATTATGCTATCCTTTCTATATTAAGTCTGTTACTAATAGTACAAACGATTGTTGGACTTGTTATTATTGGAAAAGTATTATTTAATGGGGAGAGAAAAAAAAAGATTAATCTTTTTATAGAGCAAATTCCTTCGTCGGTTAGTAATTCATTAAGAAATAAAATATTAATTGGATTGTTTGTTTTATTAATTTTTATATTTTTTACGGTTATTTGGAGTGTTTTTTTAAGAAAATTCATTTATGAAGATATTTTTAAATTGAATAGTAATGATGCTTTCATTTTTGTCATTTTAAGTGATCTTGTTTTTATTTTTCTGTTTATTATAATTCTATATTTGTTTAGATCTACTATTAATCATTTAACTTCAATTAAAAACCCTAAAATTGATTTAGATAAATTAATTAATGAAACACATCTAGATGAAACAAAATCGAAGTCCAATGAAGTGGAAATTCAAAAATTTTGCGTGTACTGTGGTTCAAAGTTACTAGGAAGCTCAAATTTTTGCATTAATTGTGGAAAAAAACGTGTAGATATTTAACTGCTTGAGTTTTCTCTAAAAATTTTCACAAAAAAAATTATAAATTAAAACATAAGTTTAGATAGTTTTTAATTAAAGAAGGTAATTAATTATATTGGGTAAAAATAATAAAAATCTACTTGAAAGTGGATCTTTTTAATTAGAAAACGAAGAAATAATTAGAAATATTAACACAAGTTTCAATTGGCAGTAATTTATGACAACAACATCTAATTGGGCAATATTTGCAAAAGAAACTGAGATTATGTGGCACTTTGGAGAACTTACACCCGAGTTTATGGATAATACGGTGAATTTCCTAAATGGGCTTGATTCTATGGGAAAAGAACTTTTTGGTAGTGGCACGGGGGTAGCGAGTATCACATTAGACCAGAAGTCAAATAAAGCTGTTTCTGCATCTGAAATTTTTGTTGTTTCTTTACATAGCACTTTCTTCTTTATAGCATCTGATCCATTAATCACTATGCGATTAATATACCACGAGGATCTTCCGAATATCTTAGAAGACCAAATGCGGAGTGTTTTAATAGGTCAAGCAACAAATTTATATGCTAATCTTTATACGTCCTCAGAAAATGGTGCAAAGGTAGATGACTTATTTTGGACAGCTTTAAATGAAATAGGCTACGATAAGGACATTAAAAACGTTGTAGAAAAGGGTAGATGCTCTTTCAGCGAATTTTCGTTAGTAGAAATGTTGCTTTTTCATTTTCAACTAAGAAAAATATTTGCTGAAAAACATCCAGAAACAGATGCTTGGGCAATTATTGCTGATGAATCCGGACCAATACATTTGAAGTATGGAAATGTGACAAATGCAACATCATTAGCAGGTTATTTGTCCGTCTTATATATGTTTTGTAAAGAATTATTTGAATCTAGCCCAAAATCATTAGTATTTGGTGGAGATACGTTATTTCCCTTAGAGGTAATAAAAGGTGAGGATGTTTTTCTTTCTTTAACTAGATGGGATACATTATTTAAAGACAAAAAATTCCTTAATGAATTAAATAAATTAGATGACAAAATTCTTAAACAACTAAGTATGTCATTATCTGAATTCCTTGCCGAGAAATTGTCAGAAATGATAAAAGAAGAGTTAAATAATTGGTCAATGAAAAAATTGATATCTACTTACGACTCCTTGCCAAAATATTTAGAAAAATTAAATAAAGAATCAGGAAAGAAAAAGTGGTTCTAATAGAAAAAATCATTCAATTCAAAATAGCATTAAAAAATAGATACTGATCAAGATGAATAGTGGAGCCTCTTATCTCATAAAAATTCTCGTAGCAGGTGAATCTGCGGTTGGTAAAACCACTTTAATTCAACGGTACTTGTCTAATAGATTTTTAGTTGGAACAAAGTCAACTATTGGTATAGACTTCTTTACTAAAAAGATTTTTGGGTCTGAAAATGCTATACCTAAAATATTAAAAGAGGATGAAACACTCGTATTACAAATTTGGGATGCCAGTGGTGAAGAAAAATTTAGAGAAGTCTTACCTTTATACTCTGCCGGAACACAAGGAGTATTGCTTTGTTTTGATACCACTCGACCAGAAACTTTAAAAAAATTGATCGAATGGGATGAAGTATTATCCTCCCTAATAACCGATCCAATCCCAAAAATTCTTATTCAAACAAAAAGTGATCTGAATTCTAAAGTTGATACAGAAGAAATTGATGATTTCATTAAAAAAAGAAAAATCAGGAACAATAACTATTTTCTCACCTCTTCCAAAGATGGAACTAATGTTAAAGAAGTATTTAGCGATATAGTGAAAGCTATATTTACCCAATTGATTGATGTTTAAAAATGATATGAAAAAGTGACTGAATTATGAGTAGTAAAGAAGATATAGCTCAAATAGTAAAGAAAGAATTAGTAAGCACTCTAGAAGAGACTTTCGGTCCATTATTGCTTGAAATTGCAAAAAACATGAAGACATTACAAACTAGTGCCGGATTAGGGGACGAGGATCCATTAATGACAGAAATTATTTCCTTAAAGCTACAAACTCAAATGTTAAGAAATCAATTGAATGATGTTTCCCAAAAATTCGGATTACCTCTCCCAGAAGCTGTAACTGAAGAAAATTTTGCCTCAAGTGCTTCACCAACTGCTAAAATTGATGAAGAAAAAATAAGAAGCATTATCCATGAAGAGTTGGATTCAATCAATTCCACTATTTTAGGTGAATTTCAGAATATTGATAAAATATTAGCAAGATTTTTCAAAAAATCAGTAGCTGATAATAAAAATATACTTGCTGAAATTAAAAATAGTAAAACTGGAATTGTTCAAAGGGAAGAACCACTTAATGTTGCACAAAGAGAGGAAGTCATAAGAAAGGAGCCAATTCAACAAAAACCTGTTTATAAGGAACCTTCGTCATCACAATCCGCTCCATCACAGCCTGCCCCATCACAGCCTGCTCAAGTTGAAAGGACTCCTGCTTCATATTCAACTCCATCATCAAATATAACCACCTTTGGGAATCAGGACCGTGATAACGATATTGATAAAATAAACGTAATGATCAATTATTTTAATCAAGGAAATATTAACCCGAAAGATGCTATATACCAAATCGAAAAATTGAGAGATGATATTATTGTTGAACGAACGTCAGAAGCACCTTACCGTGTAACAACAAGTCGAATGACAAGGGAAATAATATTCGCATTAGGAAGAGAAAAGAGTAGAAGAATATTAACTGATGGAACTGCAACTCATGTAGTTAAACAATTAGAAGTTTTGTTAAATCATATACATAGTAGTTAGAAAAGTCAGGATTTTTAAATGATGCTTAACATCATAACTACATGAATCAACAAGCCTTTCAAACTAAAGCAGAAATAATTAAAGCAATTGAAAATAATTTTATTGAATGGTTAACATTTCAAGGAAAACTGACTAACTCGGATTATTTTGAAACTGATGAAATCAAACGTGTTATATGTATGAATTACCATTTCCTCTATTCAATAATATTATTTGGACAAATACCACAGAAAAAAACTGTTAGCCTTATTAGACTCTTTCAATAAAGAGTTTTAATTGGTCTATTGTCACTTGTCCGTTAGTGCATAAGAAATAACTCGGTCCATAATAAAAGAAAAAAAGTTTCTTAATTTTCTTACCATCAAATTCAAGGCCGCAATTCATCCCTCACCTGAAAGAAAGGGGCTTCTTGCGAGATAGTTAAAAAATGAATTAAATATGAACTTCTCCGTTAAAAAAATTATTTTAAATTTTATAAAATTAATAGTGGGGATTTTTTTATTCCCAATTATTTTTCTAATTGGAGTTAGTAGTGCAATAAAACAGGGTTTAAAAACATTAAAAGCGGGTGAAAACGCAAGATCATGGAATAAAACTGTTGGAGAAGTGAGTTATAAGATAGATTCATCAGGAAAAATATCATTTTTATATTCATATAAGGTAAACGATATAGAATACCAATCCAATAAAAAAAATTTATACAAAAGCATCGAATCGCATGTTAATCTTGATATTGACGAATATCTATTAGGTGACAATGTTAACGTATATTATGAACCCGAAAATCCCTCTAATGCAGTATTAGAACCCCAAATTGAAAAATCTATTGTTTATATTGCAATTTTTTCAAATATTATCGCATTTACAGCAAGTTTTTTGTTATGGATTTATTTAATGTTTATTTTCTTTTTTCGTTAAATCAAATTTAAGCAATAAATTTCTTATTAATTCACTTTTAGTAATACTTTCCCGAACTGTTCCATGTTTTCTAAATATTCATGTGCTTTAGAAGCTTCCTGCAAAGAAAATTCTTTTGAAATTACTGGATCTAGTTTTCCTTGAAATATAAGCTTCATAACTTCATTGAATTCTGGATTTGTAGCCATTGTTGATCCCATAATTTTCAACTGACGCCAAAATACTAATCTTATATTAGTATTGCCTATAAATCCAGTTGTTGCTCCACAAGTCACTAATCTACCTCCACTTTTCAAAGATCTTAGAGAAGATTCCCATGTTGAAGTCCCAACACTATCTAAAACTACATCCACACCTTTCTTATCAGTAAATTTGTAAATATTTTTAGCCCAATCAGGATCTGTTTTATAATTAAAAACTTTATCAGCACCGATCTTACTTGCTTCTTTCATTTTTAATTCTGAAGAAGTAGTAGCAATCACATTAGCGCCTAAATATTTAGCAATTTGAATAGCAGCAGTGGCTACTCCTCCTCCTGCACCTATGATTAAAATATCCTCTCCCTCTTTTAGTTGGGTCTGGGTTGTTAACATCCTCCAAGCAGTTAAATAGACTAATGCTCCGGCAGCCGCTTTGTTAAAAGGAAAATCTTGAGGGAGGATTAAACAATTTCTAGAAGGGATTTTAATAAATCCAGCATATCCACCCGGAACATGCTCACCAAGGATTTGAAAACTTTCACATAAAGAATGTTCTCCTTTCAAACAAAATTCACAGGTACCATCCCATAGACCAGGATTTACAACAACTCTATCTCCAACAGAAACATTAGATATGTTTTCACCGATTTGTTCAACCGTACCAGAAACATCAGAACCAAGAATATGCGGAAGTTTTAATTGTAATCCGGGTAATCCCTGTCTTACAAACAAATCTAAATGATTTAAAGAACAGGAATGAACCTTTATTAACACTTCATCAAAATTTATAGAAGGAACAGGAAAATCTTCTCCATATTTAAGCTGTTCTGGGCCACCATGCTGATAAAATGCAGTAGCTCTCATACTTATCATATTTTTAAGATATTCTTTAAAGGTATTTGCTTCATTCTTTCAACGGTGGTAAATAATGATTATTAGTAAAAAGCGATCCGGGGCATATTGTTTCAAAGGAAAGATAGCAATTTTTACAAATAGGTCCTTTACACTCTTCACAGAAAGCAAATCTTTCTCCTTCAGGTAATTTTTGTCCGTGACCAAGACATTTGGTACCAAATTTTTCATTTTGATATAAAATCTTTGTTTCGGATTTTATTTTGTCAAGAATTTTGTTATTCTCTTTATATATTTCAGAATTTATATCTAATAATTTTATGGTCGGAGTACCATCCCATCCCTCTATCACATCAGAAATAACAATATGACCTCTTCGTGGTGAAGTATTAATTATAAAATTAATATCAATATTTCTCTCATAGTAAACTATTGCTTTTGCAAGTGAATTTAATGCAATTTCGGAACTACGCCATAAAAACATATTATAAGGAACGGATTCATCAGCAGGTATATTATAATCTCCAAATAAGTAAATGGGCCTATTTACTAGGTTCATTTCTGATAGTTGTTCAAATATGTGAATAGCTGTTGCTGGATCAGGATATAAAAGGATAAAAGCATCACTTAATTGAAATTTAATCTCTTGTACTGGACGAGTAAAAATTACTTGATCGGAGCCTTGTGAGGGTGAAAAAAAACTAATATTAAGCCTAAATTTTAATTGAGTATCATTCTCTGTATTTGTACGAGTGAATTCTAGCCATTGATGAGTATTAGAACCATTAGAATGTATCCAAGGAAGATTAAGGAATGTTATTTTTTTATTTCTGTTTAATGCTATTACAGATACGTTTCTTTTTACAGAAAATGGGGAATTTTCTTCAATCTCTAGATCAGTTAAATTTATCGAGAGAGATTTTAGATCAATACGTTTAGGAGTAAGTGTATTTGTTAGATTAGAACCAAGTGCACCACAATTAGGACAAGTCTTTTCAGAAACATATTGGTAACAAGAGGAACATATCATTGTGAAATATCGTCCGATACATCAAAGTAGTTCATTTGAATTGTTCAAAATGTTCACATATAATAAAAATATCTTTGAATTATGTATCAAAAATATTATTAAAGAAGAGCAATACGATGATAAATGTGTTTCTCTTAAGGACTTTCATGATTCGAAAGCTTATTACCAGAAGCACTAGAAGTTCTCAACCTCCTAACGATTACTCTGGAAATAAAAAAATGTAAAAGCCGAAGAGTAAGTTCTTCGAAGCGGTGAAATCATTTTTTCTTCCAAAGTTAGTATAGGGTAGAAGACGTATCTACGGAACGTGGACAGCAAAAATCTACAATTACAAGTAGTCCTATACGCTTTTGACCACTGATTAAACGTTGAGGGAGTAGTGGATATTCGAAAACTTTAAAATTTTCGTGGGTTCCATCCTGTTTGTTACATAATTCTTTCGTTTAGATGATTTAATTAATCAAATGAACACCATTGAAACTAATGAACGCATTATGCAAACCTAAGCACAAAGATTCATGTACTTTTTATTTTAAATATATTAGCACTTTTCTATTCTGCCCTTATTTGATTCTGTTTGAAAGCTTATCCCACAACTACAAGTTTTTGTGGCTAAAGGGTTGTTTACAACGAATTGGGAAGATAATAGGGTCTCTTCAAAATCAATAGTCGAACCGGTCATATCATAAAGAACATCTTTAGACGCAATTACTTTAATATCATCAAAATTTAGGATTTGATCATTATCTTGAATTTCAGAATCTAATTTAAAATCATAAGTCAATCCACTGCAACCACTAGGAATTACATCAATTCTGAACATTAAATTAGCATCATTTTTGTTTTTTAGTATATTAATAACACGATTAAGTGCACTTGGAGTAAAACTAATTGCGTTGTTTAGGTCTTGTTCGCTCACGATTATTCAACTATTTTTAATGGTTATTTTCAATAAGGTTATCCTATCATTTAAAACTAGTTTTTTATTCAAAAAGTTAATATTTAATTGAATTTTGAGCGAATTTATTCATTTTTGTTCTGATTTTACTTCAGCATCCATTAGCAATACTTTCAAAAAAGTCAATTAATTTCTTAACTGAGATATCAATCTGACAACAATTATTAAAAAATGAATAATCTTGTAGTTCCAAATTTAATCATAATAGTATTTTTATTAGAAATAACTATGTTTTTTCTTAGGATAGGACACAAAAAATTTATAAAAATCGTCTAAATAATATATATTATGGAGTATTCTAATAATGAGTAATGATCCTACCGCATTTATGGTACAAGAGTATCAAGATCTTGTAGAAAAACAATTAGATTGGCAACATAAAATTTTACAAGGTCCGTCAACAGCAGAATGTGTTGTTGAAGGAAAAAAGGTATTAATGCTTTGTTCAAACAATTACTTGGGACTTTCATATCATCCAAAACTCATAGAAGCAGCTAAAAAATCACTTGATACACACGGAGCAGGATCAGGGTCTGTTAGAGCAATAGCTGGCAATATGGATCTTCATGAAATCTTAGAGAAAAAATTTGCTGATTTCAAAGAACAAGAAGGAGTGATGATCACTCAATCAGGTTATGCTGCTAATGCTGGGGTTATTCCCCAACTTGCACCCGCAAAAGAAGACTATATATTAAGTGATGAATTAAATCACGGATCTATTATTGATGGAGTCAGATTATCAAAAGCGAAGAAAGGTGTTTACAAGCATAATGACATGAATTCATTAGAAGAAAAGATACGAGAAATTGATAAATTAAAACCAAGACGCATTTTATTAGTAACAGATGGTGTATTCAGTATGGATGGCGATTACACCAAATTAGATGAATTACAGAAAATTGTTGAGCCATATGGAGTCATAATTTGGGTGGATGACGCTCATGGTGATTTTGTTCTAGGTTCTAACAAATCAGGAAAAGGAATAGTCGATCATTTCAAATTGCAAAATAAAATTCATGTGGAAATGAATACCTTTTCTAAAGGTGCTGGTACTGTAGGTGGAGCGATCACTGGGAGTAAGTCTTTAGTTTCTTGGGCCCGTAATAAAACAAGGACTTATTTACTAAGTGGTAGCCATCCTCCTCCTGTAGTTGCAGCATCAATTGCTGCTCTCGAGGTGGTACAAGAAGAACCCTTGGTTTCTAAACTCTGGGACAATATAGATTATTTTAAAAAAGAAATCATAAATTTAGGATTTGATCATGAAATAACTCAGAATAGCAAAACTGCCATTTTGCCAGTGATATTAGGAGAAAACGAAGTTGCCCGAGAATTCTCAAATCGTCTATTTAATAACGGAATCTTTGCTTTACCTATAGTTTTTCCAATGGTACCAAAAGGAACAGCACGGATTCGCGTAATGATGAATGCAACATTATCTAAAATTCAGTTAAACCAATCTTTGAGCGCTTTTGACAAAGTAGGAAAAGAATTGAAAGTTTTATAATTCTAATCAACCTGGAGTATTTTCAAAAAAATGACAGATAAATTTCCTGATTCCAAAGATGTTGAACCAAATTATACTTCATATTTAACTGATGAATCTGCATTAGTTCATGGACACGCAGATAAGATTTTTTTTCCATTTACTGAAGAAGAACTCCAAAAAATAGTTGTAAAAGCTAACCAAGAAAATATTTCAATCACTATATCAGGAGGAGGAACAGGTTTAACTGGAGGACGCGCACCATTAGGTGGTTGGATCATTGCTACTGATGAAATGACACAAATTGTTTCTTATTCTAAATCTAAGAAAATTTTTAAAGATAAAGAACTAAATAAGTCATTGGAATATCATATAGAAAAAATAAGTGATGAATTAGCTTATTTAACAATACCTGTGTCTATTACAATCAAATCAATTCAAAATCTTGTCAAAGAACTTGGATGGTTTTATCCTCCAGATCCAACAGAAAGAGGTGCTTTTATTGGAGGAACTATTGTAACAAATGCATCTGGAGTTAGAAGTTTTAAATATGGAGTGACACGTACATGGGTCCAAAAACTAAGAGTTATATTGCCTAATGAGTCGATTACTATTCAAGACAGAAATAAACAAGAAAAATTAGGAAAGAAGACAAATATAGTCATAGTAACAAATGAAAAAGACTTACTTATTCCAAGACCCGATTATTCTCTTCCTAAGGTAAGAAAAAATGTTGCAGGCCCAGTTATTAAAGATGATGATCAACCTATAGATTTATTTATCGGTTCTGATGGAATTTTTGGCGTAATAACTGAAGTCACAATCAAATTAATCCGACCTCCCGTTCAAATCATGAGTATGATATTGTTTTGTGAATCATTTGATCAAGCATTAAAGATAATCAATTTTTCTCAAAAAAAAAGATCACATAACATATATCCAATTCCTTTATCAGTTGAATTAATTGATCATAATGCAGTAGAGCTTTTAAAACCAGTTAATTCCCAAATACCTAAAGAAACCCATACAATTATTTATTTAGAGCAAGATACTTATGATGTAGAGAAAAAAATTGATGATTTAGAGTTTTGGATAAAAACTTTTGATGGGTTTGGTATTCAGGATTCTTGGGTAGAGGATTCATTTGTTGGTATTGAAAAACATAAGGAATTTCGTCATTCTTTACCTGAAATCGTTAATTCAATGGTGAAAAGGCATGGCCAAGCTAAATTAGGAACGGATTATTCAGTTCCAGATCATTTGACTAAAGAATTATATAAATTGTGTCAAGAAATTGGGAAAAAATTTCAAATGTACAGGGATAACAATGGGAATTTTGAATTGCCTTCTCATGTTTTATGGTCACATGCAGGTGATAATCATGTACATTTAAATTTCTTACCTAAAAATAAAGAAGAATCTCTTTTCGCTAAAAGTTTGATGGTTGAAATGATGTATGAAATTGTTAAAATGGGAGGAAGCATCAGTGCAGAACATGGATTAGGAAAGAAAAAATTTTTGAATAAAAATGCTCTCTATTTTCAATATAATGAAGAGGAAATTGAAAAGATTAAAAAAATGAAGAAAATATTCGATCCAAATGGAATATTAAATCCAGGTGTTCTTTTTGATTAAATGCTCAAGTAGCAAAATCGTAAAATTCTTTATTATTCAATTCAGGTAAACAATATTTTGGTAATATTGCAGTACGAACAGCCCATAAATCAGTGAATATTCTATATTTAGTGGTAGCATCTAAATAATCTACCCCTGATGACCCTCCTGTACCTATTCTCCTTCCAATCATTCTTTCAACCATTCTGGCATGTCTTGTTCTAAATAAAATAAATTGTTCTTCTAATTCAACGATGGAATCTAACAATAATCTTGGCCAAGCTAGTAATGGTAAATTCCTATACGATTCAATAAATAATATTCCTGCCCTGATACGTTTTTGTTTATATTTTTCTGATTCAGGGATGTCAGCTGCTTCTAAAAACTCTTTAACTTGATTAAGTGAAAGTTTCATTCTATTATTTAACGATTGAACATCAGTAATACCTGTTTCTTGTAGTTTTTGTTTTTGTTCTTGTAATAATAGTTCATATCCTTGAAGATAACTTTCAATAAAATCTTCTACAACTTTAACATCAGATGTGAGTTCAGGAGATGAACCATTTATTGGGGTTCGATATAACCATTCATTAAGTACAACTTTCAGATTTGTATCTTTTTTAATTTTTTCTATTCTTTCCCATGCTCTCTTACCAGCCTCTGAAAGAATGGCAGCACTTTTAATGTGTTCGATAGCATTACTTCCTCCTAATGAAAATCTTTGTTTATCGTCTAAACCCATAAGAATTTCCATTTCTCTCATTTGAACAGATTGGAAGCCACTAGCTGTTCCCAATTTATTACGGAATTCTAAAAAATTTTGTGGAAGTAAAGTTTCCAAAACGTCAAAATGATTAGTAGCTAGTCTGACTATTTGAGAGGATCTTTTCAATTTTTCTACAATTAATGGTATAGAGGTTTCTGGGACTAGTTCGACATTTAAAATATCTACAATATCTTTCATATCTCTAATAAATAGTTTAAACCAAAGTTCTAATGTTTGATGGACTATTATGAAATGCAATTCGTCAGTATTAATAAATCCTTCTTCTTTATTGAAACCAGTTTGTAAATTAAGGATTGTATCTAACTTCAGATAATCCCAATATGTCAAATCTTTTTTACTCAAGGTTTTTCCTCAATTATCGAATAAAACTCATATTAATTAAATAGAAAGATAAATTCATATTGAATTAAAATATTGTGGTGATTAGAATTCATATGACTTATTCTTTAGAAATCAATGTTAATGATAGAAAAAATCAATCTAAATCTTTTGTTCTAACTAATCCCACCTCTGTAAGTCGTAATATATTATACAGAGAAGGTTTTAAGTCTTCTGAGGCATTTTATTTACCTATAGTGCAATCAACTCCTTTGAAAACTAATTCAGGATTTATTGGGGATATAAATAAAGGAGGGCCTTGTAATGTCAATGTATTATCTTTTTGCCCTCATTCTTTAACTCATATTGAAACATCTTCTCATATAACGAATGATCAAAAAATTAAAATCACTGTTAAGGATTTAGAACCAAAATTAATAAATGGATTGGTATTTCTTCTCGACTGTATAAGTGAATCTGCTGTTAATAACAAAGTTTTAAATTGGGAGTTCATCAGAAAGAAATTAGACAATTTAGAGATTATTCCAGATATTCTTGCTCTAAAAACTAAATCTTCACAGCTTCCAGAACATTATAATTTTTCTGGAAAAAATTTTATTTCATTAGGACAAAAAGTATCAAAATCTCTAACTGAAAAATATCCAGATATAAAAGTCTTAATTCTTGATTTACCTTCCGCTGATGCTGAATCTGATACCAAACTAATGAGCCATAAAGATTTTTTTCTTTTTAAAGAAAATCAAGAAAAAGAAAATTTTAGTAAACAAAAAGCTATAATTGAATTAGCACATTTTGGTTCTTTAAATCAAGATTATTATTTTTGTATGATGACTCCTACGAAAATAGAAACAGATGCGATGATTACTGATATTTTGTTTTGGAATCTAAAAGCAAAAAATTAGCCCGATCTGAATATGAATCCTATTCTTCTTGATCTTCATCTGGAATTGAGTATAAATTGACTCTTAAATCGTAGAGATTTGGCGTCCTTACTATTAATCCTCTTTTTAGTAATGAATCAAGGGCATATCTAACTTGTCTTTTGCTCAGGGAAGTAGTTTCGCATATATCTGAAGTTTGAACTCCAGTAGGCGAACCTTGAAGTGCTTTCAATATTAAATTTGTTGCTCTTGGTAATTTGTTGGAGTTTGCATAAGCCATTTGTTTAACACCTTACAATTTTCACAATTGTTAATTTTTTATAAGTATAATTTTATGTGAACGATACCTAATTGTTATTATTAATGGTCAAAGGTATATAAATAGGTACGGTAACGGCAATTTGAGGAATTATAAACTTGAAAATTCTTGTTGAAATCTGCTGATCTTATAAATTCCTTTTTTATTAGAAAAAAAATATAAATTTTAATTAGATTACATTATTCATTGTTGCAATTTTCTTTGTAATATTTAGACCATTATCCAAATCTCACTAAAAAGATATGATTTCTTTTATTCTAATAAATTCTCATTCTAAAAACTGGGTGTGAATTTTAATATGGCAAAAGAAATTGATGATTTACAAAGAGTTTCATCTGTTGAAATTGCAAGGTTAAGTTTACTTAGAACTAATCCTTATACTTCAACTCCTGAACAGAAAAAGATAAATGCTGATCGATTGCGAGATCTTTATGTTGTTTTTTTAAAAACAGCAAAACAAAAACCTGAATTTTCATTAAAAAAGACATTATCTGTTTTTAGATTTTTGGCAAAGACAGCAGATCCAACTTTAGCTAAAGAGATTGAATCGGATTACTTTCAAATGAAAGAATTTGGAATAGAAAACCCCTTTCACTTTGAATATCAGAAGAAAAAATAAAATCTGTCAAAATTTTTTATTGTTCTTTTTATTCAATTGAGGGTTCGGAAGTATCTTCTACTAAAGGCCATTTGAAATGAGAAAGAATACTTTCTGTAAGTTCTTTGACTTTATCTTTATGTCCTCGATATAATAATATCCGTTGTCCAAAGGCTGTATCCTTAGGTTTAAGAGAAAGTGACCAAGGTTTAATTTTTGTAGTAAATGAAATTAAAAGGTAGCTATTCACCATTTCTTGAATTTCTTTTCTTAAGTTTAATGATTCAATAGCCTCTTCAGGATATCTATCTTCAGCAGAATTACCAAATCTATCCTTTATGACCAAAAAACTGCCTTCTACCCATATTTGTGTTTCTTTAAAAAAATATTTTACCCCAAAATATCCTGAAACTAAACCTAATATAATACAAATGATTGCTATTATATCTCCAAAATTTGTATCTCCAATAGCAGTAAAATAATATGCTAATGCAGCAAAAGCAAATAAAAAGAAGGTTAATAAAAGTAAAGATATAGAATTAGCTGTTGATTTATCGTAAACAAAAATTTTTTCTGATTTCATTCTTTAACTCCATCCTTATTTAGGGCCATATAGAAATTGTTGAAATTTACTCTTGTTCTGGTGGAAGAAGGTAGCTTATAATAATTAAAGCAATATAAAGAATAAAAAATGATATTATTGTAATTAATTGAGTACTAAAAAAATATTCTAAAAATAGAATAGTTTGCAACATAAATAAAAAGAAAAATAGAATCATGTCAGCTATTAATGGTGTAATTATGTTATTTTTAAGACTTAAAGATACTTTCATGTTAGTCACTTTTTAAAAGATATTTCGTATGTACTTTCGTTTTGGCTGTGAAAAAACTTGTATTTTTTATATAACTGAGATCCTGCACTTTCCGGGATTGTTCGAAGATAAATACTTTTTATTTCTACATTTTTAAACCAATCAAGGGCTTGCAAAATTAATTGTGAAGCTATACCTTTTCTTCTATAATCAGGGAGGGTAGCTAAGCGAATAAAATGTCCGACTTCATTATAATCTATAGTATTATAATTATAGCCAACAACTGAATTATTATTACTATCAATTGCAACATAAGCACCACTTTCTCCTAAATGGTCAGCTAAACTTTCCTTGGGAACACGATGTCCAAATATAAAAGCTGCTCTGTCTACATGAACTACACCTTCTAAGTGTTGACTAACATCTGCTTCTACTACTTTTACATTTACAGGTAAATTTGAATTAAAGATATTTTCTGATTTATGGGACAAAACCCTTTTCATAATCCAAATGGAATCAATTTTTTTCCATCCCTTTTGAATCAAGGAATTTTTTATTCTAATGTTATCATTATCGCGAATAAGAACTCTAATATTTTCATGTTTCTTTTTTCGTAATATTTCTTCAGCTTTATTTATAAGTAAGAGAATACCTTCTTCAGTGACATCATCCATACACCCAATTTGATAAATCCAAGCATCTTCTAATGCTCTTTCATACAATATGATGTACCCAACAAGTTTATTACTATCTGTAACATCTTTTAAAACCCAAACCAGATCCTTTCTTTTTTTACAATATTTGGCGAATCTCAAGACATCAAATTCTCCATAGCTTTTGATGCGGATTCGTCGCAAATCGGGTAAATTAGAAAAGACAAATTTTTTAATATTGTAACCCAAAAAAAGCTTCCTTTGATGTAAGAATATGAAAATAATCCCTAATAAACTATTGTTTACTTCTGAAAAGATAATTAAAATATAATTTTGTATTTTATTATTAATTGAAATATTTTAGCTTATGTAGATGAGGTTTGATGAACAAGATTATAGATAAGGCTATTCCTTTTGATAAAAGTATTTCATAACTAGCTTCTATTTAAGCGAATTTCTAAAACAGAAGTGGTCTATAAGCTCAAACTGGATACCGAACCCAAAGACTTTTTATCCTTTAATTTCTAAAAATAATTCCTTTGTTAAAAATCAAAAATAATACAAAAGCTCTTTCATATATCTTATCAAAAAATGAATAGTGTTCTTCAATAGTCTCTTTAATCTGAGGAATATTAACATCTTATATCGGAATGAAATCTCTATTCAAAATAATCTTTTTGCTACAAATACAATAGAATTCTTCAGTAAAATATTTCATTAGATGATGTACATGTTTCTGATAAGTTTCGTGATCACAAGAATAACCTACAACACCTCAAAGCTACACTACTGACATTATCTATTCAGATATTTAATTGATTGTTATCCAGAGAATTCAACTAAATATGAAGACTGTACAAACATTGTTATTTGGAGCTGGGTACCAGATGATATAAGTGGAGAGAGCTTACAGAATTTTTCATTTATTGACTTTTCTGAGCAATTTAAAGCACCCAATATCTTTGGAACCAATGTTTTGACTGGAATGTTAGAGAAGCTTTCCGAAAAATGTAGAGGAATATTCTAATTGAGGTTTCACCATTATTCAATCCATTTAAGATAAAAGATCTTTACTGTTTGTTGTATTACCCAGTTCGTACTTGTTCCTGGTAATAATTGGGATCCTCTTTAATTTTCAGTCCAATTTCATCAAATGATAAATGTTTATAAAAAGAAAAGATGAAGTTTTTCAAGAACCACCGATAAATAATTATTCTGTTAGTAAAAGAATAACAGTCGAATTAATAACAGTTCTCGTAATAGACATTCTATCAGAGGTCAAAATTGTGACTAGAGATATATCCTCTCCAAATTACATCAAAAAAATTGCCTTTGCAGTACATCCCGCATTGGCAATGTTAGCAGGTATTAATCTTAAGGTTTTTTCTTTATTAAATGATAACCCTATGGATGCTCAGGAAATTGCTGGTACTCTTTGTGTAAGACAAGACAAGTTAGAACCCTTGCTTTATGCTCTTGTAACTGCAAAATTATTAAGATTAGAGGATAACCTCTTTTCTAATGGAAGGGAAGCTAGTCAGTTCTTGGTACCTAATACCTCATCATATATTGGGAATCATCCATTTCTCAATCCGCTCATAATGTCGTGGGATTTTTATGGAGCTCTAAAAATTGCAGACACAATTCGAACTGGAATCCCCGCTTTAAAATATGATTTTGCAACCAAATCGGAAGAGGAATTAAAACAGGACTTTCAACATACTCAACCTATTGCTATGCGAGCGGGGAGGGAACTAGTAACCAAATTTGACTTTTCCTCCTATCAGACATTAGTAGATGTTGGAGGTGGCCCTGGGGGACTATCCATCGCTATCACTGAATTATGTCCCCATATAAAAGTAACAGTGATAGATATCGCGTCAGTTACTCCGGTCACGCTATGGTTTATAGAACAAGCAGGAATGAGTGATAGAATTCAAATTGTTACCGCTAATGCAGTTACCGGTCCTATAACAGGTCAATATGATGTTGTAGTCTTAAGGGCTTTCATTCAAGTAATTTCTCCCCTCGATATACCACAATTACTCAGTAATATCTACACCATTATAAAGCCAGGAGGGATGTTATACATACTAGGACACATTTTAGATGACTCCCATATCTCCCCACCTGAAGAAGTCTGGCATAAGCTTGGTAGTATCAATTATTATGATGTTCCAGCGCCCTATACCGAAAAAGAGCATCGGGAATGGTTACTAAAAGCTGGGTTTGCACAAATTGAAAGAAATTTCCTACTTAATGATGATCGTGTAATCCGGGCACAAAAACCGCTATAAAATTCACAAGTATTAGACATTGTATAACTTCTATTAAATTCTACCAAGGTTTAAGAAAATTAAAAAAAGCTGGTCTCAGCAGATGAATTTAATTATCCCAAGAGGTTACGAACTACGGGGATCAACTCAAGCTATAATGAACTAATAATGATAAAAAAATGGAAGAAATATTATTTAGTTAGATAAATATTAATTGTGGTTTTGTGAACGAAATAAAAGAGATAACTTTTGGCACTAGTAATATTCATAAGACCAAAGAAGCAACCGCTATATTAGAAGATTACGGTTTCAAGGTTAAACAAGATCACGTGGATTTATTCGAAATACAAGACAATAATTTAGAAATTATTGCTAAAACTTCACTTTTACAATTACCTGATAAGTTAAATTATTTTGTTGAAGATACCGGATTATTTATTTCATCATTGAATGGTTTTCCAGGGCCTTATGCAGCGTATGTATCAAAAACTATTTTCAATGAGGGAATACTAAAACTAATGAAAAATGTTTCTGATAGAAAAGCATTTTTTAAATCTGTTATTGCTTACAGAGATAATAATAATAAAATTCATTTATTCAAAGGAAAAGCTTATGGAACAATAGCTTGGAAAATTCGCACAGGTAATCTGAAACCTGAAGATGTTTTTGGTTACGACCCAATTTTTATTCCAGATTATGAAATAAACTCAAATCTCTTAACCTTTTCTGAAATGGATTTTCAAAAGAAAAATATGATATCTCATAGAGCTCAAGCTCTGAATGAATTAGGAAAATTTATAAAAATGTGAATAGTTACCATTTAGGCCATGTAAAAGGTAAAATGTCAATATTCATTTCTAGAAGTTTTTCTATTCTTTCAAATAAGAGATGATTCTCCTTAGAATAAACACTAGAAGTTAATTTGTTAGTATCATTAAAAAAATCGCTTTTAAAAGATTGCTCGTACATTTTAAGCAAAGCTGAAGCAAGATGATTTGGAGTTCTAGTCCATTGTGCTGATAATTTATCTGCACGTAATTCTATTGACTTAGTAAGTCTTTTTTGAATTTTATTAAACGGAAAAATTTTCGAGAAACCTAATAATTTAAGTAAGGGAACCCAAATAGTATCTTGGAGGTAAATATGCCCATATTCATGAGCTATAACATTTAAGGTTTCCTTTTCTGAAAGAATTTTCAATAAATTGTTAGAAATGACAATATAATGCCTTTTAATTGATGATTTCTTTAAATGAAACAATGAAAAAGAAAAAGCTTCTAATTTTACAGAATTGATTATCTCAATTTGAATATTATTAATTGGTAACCCTGTTTTTCTTGAAAATTGGTTGCTCCAATAATTGCTGAGTATTGGATTACGACTTTTTTCAATTTTATGAGTCAATAATGACACTAATATAATTTGAAGCAAAATAAATGATGAAATTACAACACCAATTCCCAGAATTATAACGTATACGGTTGAAAGGTCAACAGCAAACGAATTTGTAATTTCAAAGCAATTTGATATACCTTTTTCACAATAAATATCAAATTTTGTAATTTCAAATCGTGGAGGAAAATTCGGTATAACTCGTATAATAATATCAGCAGAAGAAGCTAAAATTGACATAATAAGACCATAACTACTAAAAAGAGTTAATCCTATTCCTATTTTTAAACTTCTTTTGATTTCAACGCTTTTATAAAGAAAAATTAAAATAACAACAAAGGTAGGAAACAGGAATAAAAAAATCCAAAATAAATAAATACTTAGAATCATTGAAACTTTGTTTCCAGTCTATTTTTCGTTTTCAAGTTGTTTTTGTACTTTTTCTTTTAATAAATCAAATTGATCTTGATCGAAATGCTCTAGTCTTTCTGCAAGTCGTACAATAGATTTCTCACCAAAGATTTCTACTATTCGGTA